>JAYUVY010000051.1:0-39623 GCA_043753835.1 Lysobacterales bacterium
GGTCTTCGGTAAATCGGGACTTTCGCATACGCTCCTCGCTATGGGGCGGGAGCTATCCTCTCAACTTTCAGCTCGTCCGAAAATCGGCCAGCAGGTCACATCCATTTCAGCTTTTGCTGGCAGCGCATGGTGTTGAATCAACGCCAAACTCAAAGCATCAACCTCTGGCGATGATCCAAGTTTGGCGATTCCTTCCAAAGCCGTTAAGCGGCGTTGCGCTGCCTCTGAGTGACCCAAGCCGGCCTCCGAGACCACGAATTCCGAGATGAATAGCTCAAAATTCGGGCGCTGCACTTCCCACCACTCTATCGTGACGCTTTGATTGGCCAACGCCCGAACATCGTTGCTTCGCCTTGCCGTAAGGTAACTGATGACGGATGTTTCGATATAGACGGTTGGTTTCATGAAAATTCAATGTGCCACATCGGCGACGGGCTTCACGTTTCTTCCTGCACCCGCAAGGCCGCAATGAAATCGAGATCAAGGCTCAAGCCTTCGAGGGCGGCGACGGGGATTTGGGCTTCGGTGCGGAGGATTTCGGCGGGGGCGAAGCGGGGTGGGTCTTGGGTGGCGTCTTGGCGGTAGAGGGTGATGACGCCTGAGGGAATATCGATCAGCCAGAGTTCGCGCACGCCGGCTTCGTCATAGCGCTGGCGTTTCTCGATCAGATCGAAACTGGCGGTGCTTGGCGACAGCACTTCGATAATGAAATCCGGGGCGCCGCGTACGCCGCGTGCGTCGAGTTTTGTGGGATCACAGACCACCACGATGTCCGGCTCGAACACAGTCCGCGTGAATGCGTCGGCGATGCCGCGTTCCGGCAAGCGCACGCCGACTGGTGCCACCAAGGCTTCGCAAGATTTCTCACGCAACTGTTGAACAAGTTGACTGATCAGCCCGGTAACCACACGCTGATGATTCAGGCTCGGCGGTGCCATGGCATGGGCGCGGTCGTCGAGCAACTGCCAGCGTTCGGTTTCGGGCCAGCGCAGGTAATCGGCGTAGGTGAATTCACCGGATTTGGTCATAAGCTTGACCATGGTTGCGAGTCCTCGCGCGTTGGTTGGGCGATCTTAGCTTGCGTGTCGATCGGTGTTGGCCCGTGCGGGAGCATTCGCCGGTTGGGCGAGGCCGTCGTCGAGTCTCTGCCATTGCGCATGCAGCGAAACTTCGGCGTGTTGCAGGTGTTCCGGGCTGGCGCCGTGCGTGGTGATGTCGCGGATGACCGTGGGCAATGCCGCGCGTGCGGCGTCGAGTTGCGTGCGTACCCGGCGCAGGACGAATTTCGGGGCGTAGCCGCAATCGCGGGCGAAGGCTTCCCAGTGGGAGTGCTCGATCGCGTCGATGCGCGGCGCGTGGCCGATCGACATTGCGGGCGTGCGGTCGAGTTGGCGTTCGGGCCAGAGGATGGTCGGCACCAGATCGTAGAACGGCGCCAGTTGGATGCGTTCGCCACGTGGCCGTAACAGCGCGAGATTCTTGCCGTGGGCATCGGCGTTGCCGATCAGCGCGATGAAGATCACCCAGTCGAGAAATGCCTGCAGCGCGACCGGACCCAGGCGCAGTTGCTCACGGATCAAGTGCGCGCAGGCCGCGAGCGTCGGGCCGCCGTGGCTTTGATACTTCAGTTCGGCATGCAGCCCGAGCGCCTGACAGAAATCTTCCTGGTGCAGGCGCAGCACCTGTCCGTCATCACGAACGCGATCGTAGCGTTCGACCAGCAATGCGCGCGTGCCGGCAATGGTCACCAATTCTGCACGGGCGACCGGCAGCTTCAGCGCGGCGGCGAGTTTCAAGCCCAGCAGTTCGTAGTCGCAAAAGCCGCACATGCGTGGACTGTCGGGCTTGACGATATGTGTGCTCGGTTCGTTGGCCGCCGGCAAGCGCAATCCACGCGCAGCGCGGACGACCGCGAGTTTGTCCTGCGCGCCCGCAAGGGACAGACGCAGCGGACCGCCGAGCAATGCCCACGGTCCATCTTCTGGGCTGCCGCCAAATTCGCGCAATGCGTCTTCAACCAGTACGCCGGCGGCGTATACGCCGTCGACTTTCGGCACGGCCGCATCGACGATCGAGACTGCGCCGGCACATTCGCCGCCGATTGCGGCGAGCAAGGCGAAATCGTCGCGGGCGGGAAGACGCAGTCGATGTCCGATCGCGTCGCGTACGCGGCCTTCAGGCAACAGATTCGAAAACCAGTTGCAGGCGGCCGCGCCTGCGTGCGGCGTGACCTGCAATGGCAAGCTGACGGACAGTGCGGGTCGTCCTTGTTCGACGTAGCCGGTCAGGTACTGGAATTGCCAATCTTCCGGGATGACCGGATTGCCGCCGCTCGCGATGCTCAGATGTCCGGCGATTTCGCCATACAGGTGGACGTCGAGACGGCTCATGATGGCCGGGTGTCACTGACGGACAGGTGCAGACCGAGCGCCGCAAGGACGGCCAGTACCTTGTTCAATGCCAAGGTCGGTTTGGCGTTTTCGAGTTCACTGATGAAGCGCAGCCCGGTGCCCGACAAGCCCGCGAGATCCGACTGCTTCAAGCCGTGGCGGCGGCGTGCGGCGCGCACCGCGTCGGCAAGTTGTTGGTGTGTATTGGCGTACGTGGTCATCTGTATTCCCGTTCGGGAGCAATTTGAGAATCTGCGGGGAAGATAGCATCGATTATCCCGATCAGGAAAAATGATCAGAAAACTCGGCCGATCCTTTGAATATTCCCGAACGGGAATGCAATGAACCTGCGAGCGTCGCCCAAGTTCGTTGAGCGCGCTTGCCCCGCAACCCCAACATCACTGGCAGCAACGCCAACAAGGCCAGCGCGAGCAGCGGCAGCAGGAATCTCGGTTCGGTGAACATGGTGCCGGAGACTTTCTCGGGCGGGGATGAGGGCGATCAACAGCGACCGAAATGCCCGAACCAGGTCGCTTGCTTTGCAGCCATGTCCTGCGGTTCGGTATCCGCTGTCGTCATGGCGCATAAAAAACGGCCCGCGAGGTGCGGGCCGTGAGTTTAGTGCCTGGTTGTGACGGCTTATTCGAAGCCGTCGCGGAACAGCAACTGGCTGTCATTCGGGAACGGGTCGCAGACATCGCCGACGCCGTCGCCGTCAGCATCAGCTTGGTCCGAATTGACGATCAGTGGGCAGTTATCGCTGATGTTGAGATCGCCGTCGCCGTCAATATCGTTGTCGCAAGCATCACCCTCGCCGTCACCATCCAAATCGGCCTGACCGTTGTTCGCAACATTCGGACAGTTGTCCAACATGCCGCAGATCTGGTCACCGTCCGGATTCAAACTGGGATTGCTGGCGCAGTTGAAGTCGAGATAGGTGACGAGGCCGTCGTGGTCCGAGCTGTTGATCGGACCAGTATTGGTACGGGTCGCTTCGTCGGATGAAGCGTTATTCGCGACGCCGAAATCGGTGCCGACAAAGAAGCCTTGCGCATTTCTGGCTAGCAGGATGTGGTCGATGACCTGCACGGCCGGCACGTCGCGCGCGGCGTTGAACGGCCCTGGCGGGTTGCTGGTGTTAGGACGTTGGTACCCCTGCACATCGCCGAAATTTTGCGTGAACAGGTACGAGATGCGCTCGTCCTTCGGTACCGAGAGCGCGGTGTTGAACAACGACGGAACCACGATGTTCGCCCCGAGATTGCAGTTGATCACCGTGCTGCCCATGTCCGACAAGATCGCATTGCATTCATTCGCTGCATCGTCGTATGTGCCAGCAATGAGACCGACCACGTCCACATAGCCGTCCGTGTGTTCGAAGGCATTGTAATCGCCGACCAGAATCAGCGGCACCGTGTTGGTACCTTGGCCAGCGAATCGACCGGTGGCCGTCTGGAACTCCTGAGTCAGGTTCGCGATGTCGCGGGCCTGCAGGAAGCGCTTGGCGCGGTCACGCTCGGCGGCGGGATTGTTGTTGTCGACGGTGGTTCGGGCCTTGGTGTGGTTGTTCATGACAGCGAACGGATACGATCCTCCGGGGGCGTTGAACATGGCGCGCATCAACAGTGGCGGACGGTCGTGCAAGATGTCGGAGCCGTTCGGGTCGGCCCACATATCGTTCTTGTGGAATTGCACGACATCCGTGGGGCTGACGCTGACCCGATCATTGCGCACCATGAAGCCGACATCGATATCGCCCGGATCGTTACCTTCAATCAGGAACGAGCTGTAGGTCGGGCCGCCGTCGGTGGTGATGCGTGCGGCAAGGTCTTGAAGCGTCGTCAGTCGGTCGACTTCCTGCAAGCCAATGACATCAGGAGACCCGAGCACAGTGCGGACATAGGAAGACACCTTGACCAACTTATCGGCATAGCTGAGGACTGACCCACCTGCGCCCGTTGTGTCACGGTTGCACTGTGGCGTCGAAGCAGCGGCGTCGCAAAGATGTTGGGCGTTGAACGATGCGATCGTAAGTTCGTTGCCGCCGGCGGTTGCCATGACTGCTTCCGGCACAGGTTGTGCTTGAACGATGTTGAGTTCGGTCGGATAGAACTCGTAGTCACCGAAGCTGTAGCCGATCACGCCTACGGCATTGAACATGGTCCCTGCGGTGATTTCAGCGACCGTCAGTCCGGCTTCATCGGCATCCATTTCCAGCAGTTCCGGATTGCCGTCGAACTGGCCCGCTGTAGCGTTGCCCGCGCCTGTGACGCTCGGCCACAACACACCCCGCTCGCGACGTGCCCGCTCAGCAGTGGGCATCACGAAGACTTCGCCGTAGACATCGGCTGCTCTGCGCTGGTTGGCGCGAGTGACGACGGCATCCGGCATCGACACACGCATACCTTCGAAGCATTCGAAGTTTGTGTCGCTATTGTTGGCCCCACCGGGACCCGTGCCTAGGCAGCTCAACACGCTGGGGTTGGTCGACGGAATGCCGCTGCCTGCACTGAACTCGACGGCGTTCGGCAGCGTGAGCGTCGTGCCGGTGATCGTGACCGACGTCAGGTTGGTCAGTTGCGTCTGGCCGAATCGTTCTTGTACCTGCCCGATCACGGTAACGATGTCACCGATCTGCACCGTTGGTGCCGTATTCGTGAAGACGTATATGCCTTCCGAGGTCAATGCATTGGCATCGGCATGGGCGTTGGTCGACTGCATGAAGAACGCATTGCCATCCGCTGGCGAACCGTCGACAGCCAGAACCTTGGTGACGGCCGTCACCACGGCATCCGCGACACGTACGATCTGGCCAGGGTTCGTGTCGGCTGGATTCGGGTCAAACGTCGAGAACGCGCCGGCGCCCTGGATCTCGTGGATGCGGTAGGTCGTGAGGTCGTCGTCGACGATCGTGCCGATGCCCTGTGCATCGAAGATCGTGGCGCCTACCGCGTTCGACAGATTCACGAAAAAGGATTCATCCGACTCGACCGCGGTTTCGCCTGCGACGAGCACCGTGATCGTGCGCGTGAGGTTGGCGGCGTCGAACGACAGTGTTCCCGAAGTGGTGGCGTAGTCTGCGGGGGTCGTCGCGCTGCTATTTGCGGTTTGGTAATCGACGGTCACGGAACCGCTTGCCGGTGGTTCGCTCAAGGTCACCGTGAAGATGAATGGCGTCGTGCCGCCATTGCCTTCGGACAGGCTGACATTGTCGATCGAAAAGGTCGGTATGTCATCGTTGGAGATGGTGCCAGTCGCGCTCAGGTCGTTGCCGGATGCGGCGACGTTGGTGACGGCGGCCAATGTCACCGTGAAGTTCTCGTTGCCTTCGATGGCGGAATCGCCATTGACGGTTACCGTCACGGTGGTGGACGTCTGCGTTGCCGGGATTGAGCCGGCCACCGCCACGAGCGCGATGTAATCGTTGTTTGCGGTTGTCGCCGAACCGTCGCTGGTCGACGCCGTAAACGTCACGTTCGACACGGCCGGCGCAGAAAGCGTGACCGGAAAGCTGAAGCTCGTCGTGGCGGTATTTGTTTCAACCGCGATCACGTCGCCGATGGCGATGTTGGGGTTGGTTCCCGAAACATCGTCGTCGACAATCGTCGCCGTGCCGACGCTGCTGCCCGGCAACACAAAGTAGCCGCTGCCCGCCACGGTCGCGATGGTGACTGTGAAGGTTTCGTCGGATTCGTCGGTGTCGTCGCATGTAATGGGCACATCGATGAACGAGACGGTGCCGCCGAAGTTCAGTGTCTTCGGTTCATTGGTGAAGCCGGTGTAATCGATATTCTGCGCGGCGCTCACGGCGGTGGTCGTGAACGTGTAGGGAATGCCGGTGCTGGGCACGCTGCCGCCGCGGCTGACAAGGAAGCGCAGATTGTTGGGTACTGGACAGCCTGCGATATTGCCTTCGGTCAGTGATTCCGCTGCGTCGATGTCAAGCGTCGGCACCATGATCGTCACCGAATCGATCGCGAGGCCGTCATCGTTGCCCGCGGCATCGGCGTCGGCCCAGCGAATCCAGAAGGTGGCGTTGTTGGCGACGTTCAGGGTTTCGATAAAACTGTTGATCGAGGTGCGGTTGGCAGCCGCATTGCCGTCGAGCGCAGTGCTCGCAGCGGACGTGATCGGCGAAGCGAAATCGAGCGCATCGACATCGGTCCACGTGGCCGCAGGGTCAGCGAGCGACGTGGCGTTCGTGCTGTATTGGAAATCGAGGCGGTCGGGTGTGGCGGTCGCGCTGTCACGACGCCATTGTTCGCCGGCGTATTGCACCCACAAATACTTGATGACATCGCCGGTGCCGTTTTGCAGACGCACGCCGATGAAGGGGGTGACGGTGCCATCACGCAGCGTGCCGAGGGCGCGGTCGCTGCCAGTGCCGTAGCTGTACACGCCACCCGCAGCGGAAGAGCCGTCATCGGCGCTGTAGGTCGCATTGCCACCGGTCTCGCTGAACACATAGCCGGTCGGCAGGCTGCTTGAGGTGCCGGTGGCCGCGAGCCCATTGAGTTCCTGCACAGACAGCGATGAAACCGCCACTACATAAGGCGTCGGATCATCGTTGATGATGGTGCCGGTGTTGCTGAAAGTCGCGCCGAGGTCGTATGTCGCGCCGTCGATCAGCGTGACCGTAAACGTTTCGCTTTCTTCGTAATCGTTATCGCAATTGACCAGCACGCTCGCCGTGCCGGTGGTCGCTGCCGCCGCAATCGTGCCCGCGCCCGTCGTCGAAAAATCGCTTGCCGCGGCAGCTGTGCCGTCGGTGGTGCTGAACGTGAAATTGATGCCACCGACCGGAGCCGCGGACGAACTCGTCACCGTGAAGTTCAGCGCCGTAGTTCCGCCCGCGCAACCGACATTGCCTTCGGCAACCGAGACTGCGGCGATGGTTAGGGTGGGCGAGACTGCCGCGGGCTGCGGAACGAATGCCACACCGCGGAAGGCTGTCGCAACAGGCGCGCCGGTTCCGATCGTTGTAATGGTTCCCGAAATCGTTGCGTCAAACAGGGCCGTGTCATTAGCCGTTACCAGCGTGTTCGCAGTTGCCGCTGTACCGGTCGCGTACATCACGACATTTGCGCCATTGATCTTTCCTGTCAATCCACGCAATGAGCCAGCGATGAATCCGCGGGCCGTCCATGTCGCACCGTCGAACGAATACTTGTAGACACCGCCGTTTGGTGCGGCACGATCGTCAGCGAAGTAAATCGTGTCAATGCCAGCTACCGAGGCAGAGCGATCGAGCCCGACGAATCCATACGGAGAAACCGTCGCAGTTGGCAGTCCGGTCAGATTGGTAATCGTTTGTCCATTCGTCGTGGGTGTCCCGCTGCCGATGGACGCCAGCCGAAATGCTCCGGTGTTGGCTGAGACCAGCAATTGGCCGCCGGCAATGCCCATCTGTCGCAAGTTGGTCGGTGTCACAGCGAGCTGGGTACTTGTTGTGCTTCCGATGGCGGCGTAGTGAACGCCAGTGTTTGAGCTCGTTCCCCACAAGTCCGTTCCATTTGTACTCACGGCACTTCTTGGGTTACCAGTACTTCCGAAATCCGTGAGTGCCGTCGTCGTGTTGATACTGCCGTCGTTGCTTACACGAAAAAGCACTCGCGGAACCGACGCCGATGTCGCCGCTGTCAGGCTGGATGCTGCCGGGATATCGCTCGCGTAACATGCGCCAACGATGTACTGACCGTCGGTGCTCAGCGAGATCAGTCCCTCCGACGTTGCGGTGCCGGCAGTGACGCACTGGCGGTTTGCGCCGGATGTCGTCGTCGGCAGCGAGACGCTCTGAACCAGGCTGCCGGCTGTCGTGTACTCGTCAAGAAAAATCGGGTTGCCCAGGTTGCTCAACGCGACGCCGTTGCCAGCGCGGAAGACAACGATATTTCCGGGTGTGAAGATCGGACCACCGGCGCTTGCCGTAATGGACACAAGGGCGGCTGCTGCCGCTACGGCAACACCTAAACCACGAATACGCATAGATTCTCCGCCGAAACTGGATTGTTGATCGATCAAATGGGCGGGCAGACTAACAGCGCCGTGTTCCCATGACATGACACGCCGCGACATCAGCTTTTGTTGCATTCAGCCGTGTGCGGCGTCGGCTTTCCGACGGCATCAAGCCCGCGCCGCAAACACCGTGATCTCTTCGCGGTCGTGATAGAGCTGCTTGGCGCGGATATCGAGATCGAACGGCACTGCTTCGCGCATTGCTGCGAAACAGCGTTGCACTTCCGGCCAGCGTTTCTTCATCGGCAATTTCAGATTGAACACGGTGCGTCGGCACCAGCCTTCGCGCAGCCAGGTGGCCATGCGTTCGGCGACCTTGATCGGCTGCTCGACCATGTCGCAGACCATCCACTCGACCGGCTTCTTCGGTTCGAAGCGGAAGCCGTCGGCGCGGATGTGTTCGACCAATCCGCCGTCCATCAACTTCGCATCCATCGCGCCGTTGTCGACCGCGAGCACACGCATCGCACGGCGCGTAAATTGATACGTCCAGCCGCCGGGGCAAGCGCCGAGGTCGACGGCGTTCATTTCCGACTGCAACCAGCGCGCGCGCTCCTCCTCATCGAGCAGCACCATGAAGGCTTCTTCGAGTTTGAGTGTCGACCGGCTCGGTGCATCGGACGGAAATCGCAGGCGCACGATGCCGCCCTTCCACGGCGCCGTTTCCGCATGCGTGGCGATACTCATATCGAGGTGTGTGCCGCTGTGCACGAACAGATGCAGACGATGCTTGCTCGCAGTGTCGATGCGCTTCTCGCGTTTCAGCGCAGCTGCCATCGCCGACTCGAAACTGCGCGCGAACGCCATCAACTGCTCGCCGGCCGGGCTGTCCGGTGTCTCCACCCAGACATCGGAAACCTTGACGCCCGACGCCTTCACTTCCGTGAGGATCGGCGTCACCCGGTCTTTCGTATCCAGGCCTGCGAACGATGCGCGCACCGGCAGCAACTGGCGCGCGAAGATCAGTCGATGTGCGCGCAGAGCCTGTGTAGGCTGGTCGTGCACATGCAAGGTCACGAATCCGCTGTCGCGTTCGGTCTGCGCATAGCCCGATCCACCGCCTTCACCGAGGTGAAATTCCAGTTCCTGAGCGCACTCGGGTTCGAAGCCTGCGCGGGTGAGGGCGAGGAGAATGGCGCTCATGGCGATCGGCTTTGCATAGGCGTCGATGCGAGGGTTGGAAAAAATTGTGGAAAAAATTGTTGCGGGTTGGTGGCGCGCGGGCCAGAATCCCGGCGCTCGGTGAAGCGAGTCTGAATGTTTTGCATCGCAACAATTTTTTCCTGAGGTGTCCAAAATGGTATCAACAGTCAAGGGTACGACGCGCCCGACCGGGCGAGTGTCGCCAAGTCTGGGTGTGTTGGCGAGTGTTGTCAGCGCAACGCTGGCGTTTTCGAGCGTAGTAGCGGGCAAGGATCTCGCTCCGGTCGATGCGTGGGCGACAGCCAAACCGATGTCGGCCGCAAAATTGCCGCAACTCGGACGCGGCCAGTTGGCTCGATTCAATGGCCATATCGATGCGCGCATTGGCGTGCCATCGTTCCTGTGGGCCGGCGAAAACGCCACGCCGCAGTTGCGTGGTTCGGATGCCGCATCGCCGGAAGCCGCAGCACGTGCGCATCTGAAAGCGATCGCCGGGGCCTACAAGCTCACTGCGTCGGATATCGACGGGCTGATGCCGGTGAACACTTCTGTGCTCAAGCAGGGCTCGAAGATCGTGCAGTTGCAGAATGTCGTGGAAGGCATTGAAGTGTTCCGCGAACGTGTCGCGGTGCTGATCGATGCGCAGTCGCGTCTGGTCTCGGTCGGCGGCCTCATCAGTTCCGATGGCGGCGCAGGCGCAGCAATGCGCGCCCCGGGCGGACTCGCGGCGATGTTCCGTTTGAGCGCAGCCGATGCCACCGCACGTGCACTGGCCGACTACGGATTCGAAGCTTCTGCGGCAGCGCAGTCGTCGGTCACCGAGGGTGAAGGCGGTTATCAGCGTGTCGCATTGCCGAAGACTGCGGCAGGTGCATCACTCTCGGCACCGGCGCGCGTGAAGCCGGTGTGGTTCCGACTTGGCACCGGCTTGACGCCGGCTTATTACGTCGAAGTGGAAGTGGCCGAAACGCCGGAATCGGGTACCGATTTCTACGCGTACGTGATCAACGCGAAGTCCGGTGAGACGTTGTTCCGTCACAACCAGACGGCAAACCATTCCTACACGGTGTTTGGCGAAACCGGTGGCATCAACCTGCCGCTTCCGGGTCCCGATGGCCGCGGTGCGATTCCGCATCCGGCCGCATTCCCGAATGGCTTCCAGCCGCCGTTTGTTTCGCCGAACGTGGTTACGCTGGAGCGGGGTCCGATCGCGGACCCGGCGCATATCTGGCTCGCGCCGGGCGCAACCGCGTCTACGGGCAATAACGCAGATGCTTACGCCGATCTCGGCTTGCCGGATGGTTTTGACACCGAACCACCCGGCATTCCGGACGTGCGTGGTGCGACCAACGGGCCGGACGCCTTCAACTACACCTACGACACCGCGCTCGCCCCCGCAGCCAACGCGAACCAGATCCAGGCGTCGATCGCCAACCTGTTCTACATCAACAACTGGCTGCATGATTTCTATTACGACGCCGGCTTCGATGAAGCTTCGGGCAATGCGCAGACCGTGAACTACAGCGGCTTCGGTATTGCCGGCGACAATATTCGCGCCGAAGCTCAGGATTCCAGCGGTTTAAACAACGCCAACATGTCGACACCGGCCGATGGTGGCCGTCCACGCATGCAGATGTTCACGTGGACTGGAATCGCACCACGCCGAGTCGACTACATCGCTGGCGTCGTTCGGCCGCAAGTGACGGATAGCGTCGGCACCTTGCTGACGCCGTCTGCGGCAGGATCGGTCGCCGACCTGACCAACGACGTCGTGGTCGTCAATGACGGCAGTACCGCCGGAGCAAACGGAAGCACCAGTGATGCCTGCCAGACGCCATTCGTAAACGCTGCTGCGATTGCCGGCAAGATTGCTTTGATTGACCGAACTGCCCCCGCCAGTCCGTGCGGTCTCGGCACTCGTTTCTTGAATGTTCAGGCCAACGGTGCAATCGCGATCTTGCTGATAAACACCCCGAGCACCGCAAGTGGTGTGACGGTTTCCGGATCGCTGCCTACGCTGACCATTCCGATGTTTTCGATTTCGGAGACTGAAGGCAATGCGATCAAGGCGGCAATCGCGTCGCCGGCTACGGTGACTCTGCGTCTGCGCCGTGATGCACCGGCGTTGAGTCGCGACGGAGGAATCGACAACGCGGTCGTTGCGCATGAATGGGGTCACTACATCAGCAATCGCTTGGTGCAGAACTCCGCCGGTCTGACCAATCAGGTCGGGCGCGGCATGGGCGAAGGCTGGGCAGACTTTCATGCGTTGTTGATGATGGTTCAGAATGTCGACATTTTGATGCCGAGCAATCCCAACTTTGTCGGTACCTACAGCGTGGCGTCTTATTCGCAGGCCGGTCCGACGAACGCGTACTTCTTGAACAATGGTCCGTACTACGGCATCCGCCGTTATCCGTATTCGACGAATTTCAACAAGAATCCGCTGACCTTCGGCCATATCGACGACAGCGTCGTCATTCCATCGACCGCCCCACGCTCCGGTGCCGGTGCGCCCCAGAACGCGGCGGTGCACAACACCGGCGAAGTCTGGGCCTCGATGCTGTGGGAATGCTACGCGTCGTTGCTGAAGGACAGTGGTCGCCTGACGTTTGAAGAAGCGCAGGACCGCATGAAGCGCTACGTCATCGCCGGCTACAAGCTGACGCCGCCGGCACCGACCATGCTCGAAGCACGCGATGCGATCCTGTCGGCGATGCTTGCCGAAGATGCACAGGACTTCCAGCTCTGCGGTCTGGCGTTCGCCCGTCGCGGTGCAGGTACCGGTGCGGTCGCTTCAGATCGTTTCTCGACGACCAATAACGGCACGGTGCAGAGCTTCTCGTTCGGTACTGCCGCTGAGGTTGTTTCCGCGTCCGTAGATGACGCTGGCGCAGCCTGTGATGCGGACGGCGAACTCGACAATGGCGAAACCGGCACGTTGAACGTTGTCGTCCGCAACGCTGGATTCCAGTCGCTGCTGAATACGACGGTGAATGTCACGTCGTTGACGCCCGGCATTACTTTCCCCTCCGGAAATGTGTTCGCAGTTCCAGCCTCATCGGCGCTCTCCTCGGTAACGATTTCTGTTCCGGTCAGCGCGTCGGGATTTGCCGGAATCGCCAGCGCCGTGTTCGATGTTGAGGTGAACGATCCTGCACTCAGCGGTGGGCCGGAGATCGGGCAGTTCGACTTGCGTGTGAATGCCGATGTGCTCCCGAATACGTCGCTCGTTGATACATTCGAGGCGGATATCGGTTGGACGAAGTCGCTTCAGAGCCTGTTTGCGACGATCCCGATCGGCACAACAATGAGCAACAGTTTTTATTGGGGAGCTCTCGAATACGCCGCGACCGACCACACCTATCTCGGCCCGAACATTGGTAGTTCCTTTGCAACCTGGCTCGTTTCGCCAGCACTGACTATCTCTGCGACGGACCCGTTTGTGATGAGTTACGACAGTGCGCAAAGCTTTGAATCGCCAAACTATGACGGTGGCGTGATCGAGTTTTCGACGAATGGTGGGGCGACTTGGGCGGACATTACGACCCTGGTTGGCGCGACCGTGGTACCGGCCTACGATGGCGCGCTAAGTTTGGGCAATGTGATTGGTGCGCGACCGGCGTACTTGGCCACGAACGCGGCGTGGCCGAACTTCGAAACCATGTCGGTCAATATCCCGGCAGCTTCGGCGGTCTCAGGTCAGACGATCAAGCTGCGCTTCGGTGTGGTTGCTGATCCAGGTGTCGCGGACTACGGCTGGGAAATCGATAACGTCACCGTGTCCGGCGTGACCAATCTGCCGTTCACGGCCGTCGTGCCGCATGTCGGTGGCTGCAATGCGGGCCTCTTTACGGACGGCTTTGAAGACCTCGCCAACTAACTGACGCAACACAGCAATGCAAAAAGGGCGCCGCAAGGCGCCCTTTTTTTGCTCGCGTCTTGCTCAGCCGAATCGGCCGCCCACGGCATGGCCGGCGGCATCATGAGCGAACTCCAAGGCGGCAAATTCGGTCACGGCTTCGCCAGCGCCGCCGTCACGCAACTGCTGTCCCCAGTCATCAGCACCGTCAACAGCAACGACACCGACTTCAACGCCGGCCGCGTCGCCGTCGCAGCCCTCGTTGGTGGTACAACCTCAGCACTTACAGGCGGAAAGTTCGCGAATGGCGCTCTGACTGGGGCGTTTTCTAGGGCATTCAACGACGAGCTGAGTCACTGGGACAAGATGGACAAGAAGAACCGCGCCGCTTGGTACAAGCGAGCCGCCCCGATGGGGTTTGACGAGCTCATTGGCAAGTATCCGGAGATCGACAGAAGGATGAGTGAGCTCTATGCGGACTCTGATGGTTGGTTTGTGAACGAAGAGAAGGGCATGTATGTATTTGAAAACGCGAAGTCGTCGGCCGTACTCATGATCGATATGCCTTCAGCTGTGGCTGGAGCGAATGGCGTGAAGGGAGGATCATTGCCTGCCATTGGAAACGTATCTATTCCTGCTGGATTCGAGCTAAAGATGGTCTTTCACACGCATCCCTACTCCCAGTGCCAATTGATCTGCATTCGTGGTTTTGAGGCAATGGAAGGTCCCTCACCCAAAGATGCGTTCAATTCGTTCAAGCTTGCGCCAGACGCTTACCACGTGATCAGAGATGGAAAGAGCAATGTCTTTTATGGTGCTAAGGCTGGCTTCGCTAACTTCCTTCCACCTGCGTTTGATCCATATCGGTAGGAATCATGAAGAACTTTCTTTATTCAATTGTTGCTGCGTTACTCTCGTTGATCTTCGCGATCTTGGGGGTGTCGGGAGCGAGCGAGCTAGATGACCCGATCTCATCCGCTTTTCGGTACGTTGCCTTTGCGGCAGGCGTTTTGTATGCAATGGCGGTTGTAGCAAGTTTTTTTACTGACAGGATGCTGGTGACTGTAATGGGCATTGCTTTGGCTTCTAGTGTGTCTACGTTTATCCTGTTAGAGGGTGTGGCCCGATTCATTGGCGAAGGGATGGATCAAGGTTTTCTGATTTGGTTAACGATTGGAGTTGCGGCGGCATTCGCGATCTGGTTGCCTCTAGTGGGCAGAATCAGATTAGCTGGATCCAGTTCGAATTCTCGACCTGATTGATGTCGAATCTCAGCTACGGTGCGCAAGGCCAATTATTGGCTTCTCATGAACCCGTGGACTGTAATTCCATCTGTGTATATGCCAATTCCTATGCTTCCTCCTGCACCCGCAAGGCCGCAATGAAATCGAGATCAAGGCTCAAGCCTTCGAGGGCGGTGAGGGGGATGTTGCCTTCGGCGCGGGCGAAGCGGGGTGGGTCTTGGGTGGCGTCTTGGCGGTAGAGGGTGATGACGCCTGAGGGAATATCGATCAGCCAGAGTTCGCGCACGCCAGCTTCGTCGTAGCGCTGGCGTTTTTCGATCATTCGGCGGCGAAGTCGAAGCTCGAGGCGTCGATGAGCGCTCAAGCGAACGTGTTCAGTAGCTCGCCCCACCATTGCTCGCATAAAACGCCAGTACCTCGCGGCATTCGTCGCGCAGGATGTCGCGTTTGACGGTGATGCCGCGGCGTTCCAGTTCGCCGATCCAGTCTGCGGGTAGCGGGCCTTCGTCGAACTCAGTGAGCTCCATGACGTCTTCCGAGCGCGCGCCGATCAGCATCTCGTCGATGCCAGCCCAGAAACTCGCGCCGTAACACTGGCAACACGGTTGCGCCGAGGTGACCAGACTGTAGCGATGGCCGTCGTCGTTCAAACGGAATTTCTGCAGACGTTGCTGCGCAGTCATGAAGGCCATGATTTCGGCGTGCGCCAGCGAGCAGTTCTGCGGCATCACGCGATTGACGCCGACGCTGACGAGGCGTCCGTTCTGGTCGAAGATCGCCGCACCGAACGGGCCACCCGTGCCGAGTTCGACATTCTTTCTTGCGAGTCCGGCGACAAAGCGCATGCGTGCCACATCGTCGGCAAACACGGCGAGCGGGTCGATATCCGACGATACCCACGCCGGCAGATTGAGGTGGACTTGGGCGTAGATCATGGTGTGTTTCCGAGCGGATGTGGGTCTGGATGATTGCGGGTGGGCGTCACTGTGAATCCGCCGCCGTTTCGCTCGCGGTGCAGCGCTTGTCGACACAGCGACAGCCGGCGATGTCCGGAAAACCGCAGATGCTGCTGCGACCTTCCGATGCACAAGCCGCCTTGACTGCAGCCGGGTCGGATTGGTGCGCGACGTTCACGCATTGCGGGTAGTAGCCGCAGCAACTGCCGATATCCTTGACGGCGCAGTCGGCGTCGCTGTTGCACGGCTCCCCAGCGGCCACTTGCGACCTCGCTGACGCAGGCGTTGATGGCGACATCGCACATGCACTGCACAGCGCGATCAGGGCGACGACGACCAGGGAAACGATCAGGGAACGCTGCATGACAGGTCTCCGCACCGGGGCGCGCAAGGATCGCACGAACCAGGATCGCATGAACCCAATGCATTCAGCGCAGCAGGATCCACAAGCCCATGGCCGCGAACACGATTGCGGCAGTGATGCGCGCCGCACGCAGTGGCAGCCGGTCGGCGAGTTGGCTACCGAGGAACACGACCGGCACATTCGCGAGCAGCATGCCGATCGTGGTGCCAGTGACGACGGCCCATAGCGGCGAATACTGCGCTGCCAGAACCACGGTCGCGA
Organism: Lysobacterales bacterium; assembly: GCA_043753835.1. Taxonomy (GTDB): domain Bacteria; phylum Pseudomonadota; class Gammaproteobacteria; order Xanthomonadales; family Ahniellaceae; genus JADKHK01. The sequence continues at coordinate 16,236 of JAYUVY010000051.1, forward strand.
CCTGCGTCTTGTCGCCCATTTCAGCGATGAAGAAAGCGATCAGGGTTGCGACGAACACGCTGCGTCCAGTGACTGGCAGGGCATCTGCGTCGTCGAGTTTGTCTGGAACCAGGGTCCACGCGGCGACGGCGAGAAAGCCGAGGCCGATGATCCAGCGCAATGCATTCGGTGATAACCACTGCGCGACCACGGCGCCGAACGCCGCCGCGAGCGCGTGATTGAGCAGCGTTGCGACCAGGATGCCAAGACAAATTGCCCACGGCCGCCGATAACGTGCCGCCAGTACCAGCGACAGCAGTTGCGTCTTGTCGCCGATCTCGGCGATCGCGACCGCAAGTGTGGAAAATAACAGTGCTTCCATGACCTTTACTTCGTCGCCTTGGCCCAGGAATCGCGCAGCGTGCAAACGCGATTGAACACCGGCCGATCGGCGCGATGGTCGACGCGGTCGGTGACGAAGTAGCCGAGGCGTTCGAACTGGAAGCGGGTCTCGGGCGAGATGTTGGCGAGTGAAGCTTCGAGTTGCGCCGTGACCACGCGCACCGACGCCGGATTCAGATGATCGCGATAGGTCTTGCCATCACGGTCATCGTCCGGATCAGCGACCGTGAACAGGCGGTCATACAAACGTGTTTCGGCCGCGATCGCATGTGCTGCCGACACCCAGTGGATGGTGCCCTTGATCTTGCGATCCGCACCGGGCATGCCGTGACGCGTGCTGTCGTCAAGCGTGCCATGCACGGCACTAATTTCGCCGGCATCGTTCTTGATCACGTCGGTACAGCGGACGATGCCGACCCCGCGCAGCCGCACTTCGCCGCCGGGCACGAGACGGTGATAACCCTTGGGCGGCACTTCCATGAAGTCTTCGCGTTCGATCCAAAGCTCGCGCGAGAACGGCACCGCGCGCGTCCCGCGCGATTCGTCCTTGGGATGATTCACGATCGTCAGCGTTTCATGATGCGCATCGGGCAGATTGGTGATCACGAGCTTGAGCGGATCGATCACCGCCATGCGCCGGTCGGCGCGCGCGTCGAGATCGTTGCGCACTTCGTTTTCGAGCACCGAGAACTCGAGCACCGATTCCTGCTTGGTCACACCGGCATTGCGCACGAAGCTGCGGATCGCCTCACTGGTGAAGCCGCGACGGCGGAAACCGCGCAGCGTCGGCATGCGCGGATCGTCCCAGCCGGACACCAGTCCGTCGTTGACCATGGCGAGCAGCTTGCGCTTGCTCATCACGAGATAGTCGAGATTCAGCCGCGAAAATTCGATCTGGCGCGGACGACCCGGCGACTTAAGTGCCAGACGCGCGAACTCGTCCTGCAATTCCGGCATCGATGCGACCGGCAATTGGTCGAGGCACCAGTCGTACAGCGGGCGATGGTCTTCGAATTCGAGCGTGCACAGCGAATGGGTGATGCCCTCGACGGCGTCGGACACGACATGCGCGAAGTCGTACATCGGATAGATGCACCAGGCATCACCGGTGTTCTGGTGGGTGACCTTGCGGATGCGATACAGGGCCGGGTCGCGCAGGTTGATGTTGCCGCTGCCCATGTCGATTTTGGCGCGCAGGGTGCTTGCGCCATCAGTGAATTCACCGGCTTTCATGCGCGCGAACAGATCGAGATTCTCGGCCACGGTGCGATCACGGAACGGACTGTTGCGGCCGGGCTCGGTCAGCGTGCCGCGGTAAGTGCGCACTTCATCGGCACTGAGGTCGCAGACGTAGGCGTGACCGTCACGGATCAGTTTCAGCGCGCAGCGATGGATCAATTCGAAGTAGTCCGACGCATGCCGCAATTCCGACCACTGGAAGCCCAGCCAATGCACGTCCTCCTTGATTGCTTCGACGTATTCGAGCTCTTCCTTGGCCGGATTGGTGTCGTCGAAACGCAGGTTGCAGTGGCCGTTGAATTCGCCCGCGAGACCAAAATTCAGGCAGATCGACTTGGCGTGACCGATGTGCAGATAGCCGTTCGGCTCGGGCGGAAAGCGCGTCGTGATGGCGGCATGTTTGCCGGCTTCGAGATCGTCGAGGACGATCTGGCGAATGAAATGGTTCGGGGTGGCGTCGGCGCTCATGGATCACAACTCGATCAAGACAAGAGTGCGAGTTTAGCCGATCAGCGTCCACGCTCGTGCTTGCGACCCAGACGCAGGCGAACCGGGCCGCGCACGTCATGGATGCTGACCGGCTTGCCGGACTGCACAATGTCGATTCGACCCTGATCGGCAAGTTCTGCGGCGACGTCACGCACCGGACGCATCAGATCCCGCCATTCGACTTTCAGTTCGTCGCCGAGCATGCGCGCCGCTTCGCTCGGACAAATCGTTTCACCTTTCTGCCGATGTTCGAGCAATTCGAACACGCACTGGCGGATCAGTACGGCGAGCGAATCTTCGGCGGGGAATGGGCGCGAGGTCACTGGGCGAGGTCCGGGTTGCGCTCAACTTAACGCAGACAGCGGGGAATTGACGTAACCAATCGTTGATTGGCCCTGCCGGTGACGATCATTTGCAGCGCGCGCGGTCATGTGGCGGCGAGTCCGGCCATCACTGCCATGCGCACGGCGACGCCGTTTCCGACCTGTTCGAGGATGCACGATTGCGGCCCATCGGCAATGGCGTCAGCGATCTCGACACCGCGATTGATCGGGCCCGGATGCATGACAATGGCGTCGCGTTTGGCGCGTGCGAGGCGGGCTTCGGTCAGGCCCCATTCGGCGAAGTAGGCGGCGTCCGAGTCGATCAGCGCGTGCTGCATGCGCTCCTTCTGCAGGCGCAGCATGATCACCACATCGGCATCGCGGACCGCATCGTCAATGTGGTGATGGATGCTGCAGCCGGGCAGGGCGTCGGCTTCGGGCAGCAGCGCCGCCGGGCCGGCGACGCGCAAGGATCCGACACCGAGTGCACGCAACGCGTGGATGTCCGAGCGCGCCACGCGCGAGTGCAGGATGTCGCCGATGATGGCCACCGTGCGGTTCGCGAGATCGGGCTTGTGGCGCAGGATGGTGAAGGCGTCAAGCAGCCCCTGGGTCGGGTGCGCGTGGTTGCCATCGCCGCCGTTGATGATCGACACGCCGGCACCGGCATGTTCAGCGAGATAGGCCGGCGTGCCGTTTTCCTTGTGGCGGACGACGAACTGGCTGACGCCCATCGCCTCCAGATTGCGCAGGGTGTCGAGCAGGGTTTCGCCTTTTTGCGTCGACGAATGCTCGACATCGAACTGCACGACATGCGCGCCGAGGCGCATCGCCGCGAGTTCGAAGCTGACGCGGGTACGTGTTGACGGTTCAAAGAAAAGGTTGGCGACCGTGATTCCGGCGAGCGCCTGCGGCGGTTTGAGGCTACGAAATTCAGCAGCGCGCTGGAGGATCAATTCGATGTCGCCGCGCGACATCGCTTCAAGCGTGATCAGATGGCGCTGCGCGGTCATGGGCTGCTGTTCTCGGGCGTGGTGTTCTCGGGCGTCGTGTTCAAGTGCATGGTTTGATCGAGCCATTGTTCGACGATGCCGCGTGCGGCCTGCGCATCAAGCATCGCGGCGTCCTTTTTGCGGGCGAGTCCGGCGCGGCGCGCGGCGACAAAGGCGCTGTCGGCGGCGCGCGAGGTAAAGCGTTCGTCGGCGAAATGCACCGGCAGGGTGTATCGCGTCGTCAGTTGTTCGCCAAAGGCGCGTGCGGCGACCGTCATCGCCTGTTCGTTACCCTCGCGCGTTAGTGGCAGGCCGACGACGAGCGCCTGCGGACGCCAGGTCTTCAACAGCGCGTCGCAGGCGGACCAGTCCGGCCCCTGTGCCGAATGGCGTATTACCGCGATCGCGCTCGCCGTATTCGTGACGCGCTGGCCGACGGCGACGCCGATGCGACGCAGTCCGAAGTCGAAGCCGAGCACGGTCATGGCCTTTGCCTCAGGCATGGCCGGCGATGCTGCTTAACAGATTGATGTCGACACCGAGCAAGCGCGCGGACGCATCCCAGCGGCGCTCGATGGGCGTGTCGAACAAGATGCCGTGGTCGTTGGGCGCGACCGTCAGCCAGGCGTTTTCGCGCAGCTCGGCTTCGAGCTGGCCCGCGGTCCAGCCGGCATAGCCGAGCAGCACCACATAACGCTTCGGGCCGCGGCCGTCGGCGATCGCCTGCAACACGTCGCGAGAGGTGGTGAGCACAAGATCAGGGGCAACTTGCGCGCTCGAGTCCCAAATACCGCAAGGTTCGTGCAAGACGAAGCCGCGTTCGTTCTGCACCGGTCCGCCGAACAGCACGACCTGGCGCGCGATCGCTTCCGGTACTTGTTCGATGCCGACCTGAGCCATGACGTCGCCAAGCCGCCAGTCGGAAGCGCGATTGATGATCAAGCCCATCGCACCTTCGTCCGAGTGCTGGCAGATCAGGGTGACGCCGCGTGCAAAATTCGGATCGGCGAGCGCAGGCATCGCGATCAGCAATTGGTGGGACAGGTATGCAGCTTCGGTCATGGTGCGATGTTAGTCGATCACGCGCGCTTACTTGCCGCGCATCACGTCGCCTTCCAGAAATTGCCAGGTGCGGGTGATGTGCAGGACATCGATCTGTTCGTCCGAGGCTGGTAGCGGCGTGAACGGCGCGCCGAGTTCGACGATGCGGATCGCCGCTTGATCAAGTACATCGACGCCCGAGGACTGGATCACGTCGATGCGTTCGATGCTGCCGTCACGCTGCACTGCAACGGTCAGCACCAGTGCGCCGTGCAGTTGCCGGCGCCGTGCTTCGTCGGGGTAATTCAGATTGCCGATGCGCTCGATCTTGGCGACCCAGGCGCGCATGTAGGCGGCATAGCTGTACTCGCGGGTACTGGCAGAAATGAATTTGCGCTTCGGGCGCTTCGCGTACGCTTCGCTCTGACGTTCGACTTCGGCGGCCAGCCGTGCCATCTCGAGGCTGTGTTCCATCAATTCGCGCGCGGTCACCCTTGGCGTCGGTGGGGTCTCCGGGCGCGCGACATCCACGCGCTGCACCGCGAAGTCGTCGGACTTTCCGTGCAGCAGCGGCTCCGGGGTTGCGACCTGGGCGCGTGGCGCACCGGCGCGCAGTGGCGTTGGCGCGATGCCTTCGGTCGCTTTCGGGATCGGGCTCGTGACTGGTTGTCGCGGACGCTTCGATTCGTCCGATTCGCCACCGCCCTGCTGTGAGGCGTTGGCGAGAAAGTCGGCCTTGTCCGGTTTGGTCGCGGCCGCCGACTGCACCAGAATCACATCGAGACTCGGCAGATAGGCCGCCGGATCTTCGTAGTCGAAGGTCACGCCCAGCACGATGATGGCGTGCACGATGGCCGAGAACAGCAGGGTGACCCGCAGCCGTTCTTCCGGGCCGATGCGCTGTCCGCTCACGCGAGCTTGCTCTCGATCGCGTCGAACAACAGGGCACCAATGTCGATGCCCGACTGCGCATTGATGTCGACGATGCCGGTCGGGCTGGTCACGTTGATCTCGGTCAGCCAGTCGCCAATGACATCGAGACCGACGAAGAACAGTCCGCGCCGACGCAGTTCTGGCCCGACCTGCGCACAAATCCAGCGGTCACGCTCGCTCAGGGGCTGGGCCTCGCCGCGTCCACCGCGTGCGAGGTTGCCGCGGAAGTCGTCTGCGCCTGGAATGCGCGCCAATGAAAATGGTACCGGCTCGCCGTCGATCATCAGGATGCGTTTGTCGCCGGCACTGATTTCCGGAATGAAGCGTTGCGCCAGCGCGAACGCTTGGCCGTTTTCGGTCAGGGTCTCGAGAATCACGTTCAAGTTCGGATCGCCGCGATGACTGCGGAAGATCGATCTCCCGGCCATGCCGTCGATCGGTTTGAGGACGCATTGGTCGTGCGTTGCGACGAATTCGCGCAGGAAGCCTGCGTCGCGCGCGACCATCGTCGGCGGGCAGCACTGCGGGAACTCGAGCGCAAACAACTTTTCGTTGCAATCACGCAATGCCTGCGGATTGTTTACAAGCAGCGGTTTTGCGCCGCGCGCCATGCTCGCCCACAACTGGTCGTGCAGGAACGCAGCATCGACCGGTGGGTCCTTGCGCAGCAAGAGCACATCGAGTTCGTCAAGGCGCATCAGCTGGGACGCGCCCGGCGTGTACCAGGCGTTGTTGTCGTTGTGCACCGTGATGGCCTGAAAACGCGCTGCAGCGCCATCCGTCGAGAGCACCAGGTCGCGTTGGGTACAGGCAAACAGCGCGTGTCCGCGACCCGCCGCAGCGCGCAGCATCGCGACCGTGGAGTCCTTGGCCGGGCGGATTGTATGCAACGGGTCCATCAGCACGCCGAACTTGCGCATGGTTGTTTCCGGGTTTGCGGTCAGGGGTGGGTGCTATTGCGTCGTCCGGAGTTCAGTCGTTCGATCATTCCGGGTTTCGCGCATGATAACCTTTTTCAACAAGACTTTAGAGACTTTACTTGACAGTCTTCTCTACGTTGGCTAAACAGCTTTCAATGAGGTTCGGAGCCTTGGCGGCGTGTTTTCCTTGGTGTGCCGCGTGTTTCGAACAGGCAACTTGTTGTACCCAACCGAACATCGTTGGACCCAAAGACTCACGGGGGTCGCATGGACGAACAAGGTAAAGAAGGTTCCCTCGCCGGTTTGAAGGTGATGGTGATCGACGATTCGAAGACCATCCGCCGCACCGCCGAAACCTTGCTGAAGAAGGAAGGCTGTGACGTCGTCACCGCCACCGACGGTTTTGAAGCGCTGTCGAAAATCTCCGATCAGCATCCGCAAATCATTTTTGTCGACATCATGATGCCGCGCCTCGATGGTTATCAGACCTGCGCGTTGATCAAGAACAACCAGATGTTCAAAAGTGTGCCGGTGATCATGCTGTCGTCGAAAGACGGGCTGTTCGACAAGGCACGCGGACGCATCGTCGGCTCAGAACAATATTTGACGAAGCCGTTCACGCGCGAAGAGTTGCTTGGCGCGATCCGTCGTCACGTCGATCTCAAAGCTTGATGCACAAATGGGGAGGGGGCGATGAATGCACGCAGCCACAATCGGAACGTGAGGAACGAATGAGCGAGTCCGATACCCCATCCAGCCCCTTCGATGTGCTGCTCGACTATGAGCGGCGCAGCATGGCGCATGTCGCCGGATTGCCTGAACAGATCGATGCACCGGGTTTGTGGCGCGGCATCGCATTTCGAGTCGCCGGCAAGTTGATGGTCAGCAATATTGCTGAAATCGCCGAAATTCTCGTCTACCCGATGCTGACGTTTGTTCCGGGCACGCGGCCATGGCTGCTGGGTGTGGCCAACGTACGCGGCAACCTGGTGCCGGTCGTCGACCTGCGTGGCTTCGTCGAGGGCGAAAAAAATACGCACAACGACCGTTCGCGGGTGTTGGTCGTGAAACAACAGGGCGGCAGCGTCGGCTTGCTGGTGGACGAGGTGCTCGGGCAGCGCAGTTTCGTCGACGAGAATGAAGCGGTCGGTGTTGTCGAGGACGATGCGCGTTATCTGCGCTACGTCCCCAAGCAGTTTGATCTAGCGGGCGTGAGATATCGCAATTTCAGCGTGCATGCGCTGGTGCGGAATCGCGAATTCGTACAGGCGGCGGCGTGAGTCCGTCGGTTTTGGTGGTTAGAACGGCGAGGAATAACCTATGAGCACAACGTCAGCCAATACCGGATCGCGATTCAGCGGGTCCGCATTCTGGGGCCTGCTGGCCTTCGTCGGCCTCGCCGCACTGCTAGCAAACGTCGGTTGGCGTTTCTACAAGGACGGCCAGGAGCGCGCGGCGATCGTCTACACGACCGATCTCCAGGTGTTGTCGCAGCAGATCTCCAAGTTCGCGACCGAAGCTGCGCAGGGTAACCTCGAGGCCTTCGAAGAACTGAAGACGACGCGTGCCAGCATCGAAACGCGCGTCAATGGCCTGATGAAGGGCGACGCCAAAGTCGGCATCCCCCCCTACCAGAATGCCTCGGATGCGGTGCGTATCCCGCTCAACAAACTCAATGAAGACTGGCAGCCGATCAACAATGCGGCGAACACGATTCTGACTCGCCAGGAACTCGTGCTCGACATCACCGAAACCGCGGCCGATTTCTCCGCATCGATTCCGCAGCTGACCGGCAAGGTCGACGAACTCGTTTCGTTCATGCGTGACTCCGGTGCCTCCGGTCGCCAGATCTACACGGCCAGCCGCCAGATTCTGCTCGCCGACCGCATGTTGCGCCGCGTGTCCGACATTCTCCAGGGTGGTGATCAGGCGATCTCCGCCGCCGACCAGTTCGCGCGTGACGCTCAGGTGTACAGCCGCGTACTCGATGGCTGGATGCAGGGCGATGCCGAATATGACATCGAAGCGCTGACCAACCCGACCGCGCGCGCCATCGTCTCGGACGTGCTCGCGCTGTATGCCGACACTGGCTCCAACGTCGAAAAAATCCAGAGCGCGTCAACCGATCTGTTTGAAGTGACCGAAGCCGCGGACAACATCTTCCTCGCCTCCGGTGCGCTGCTCGACTCCAGCAAGAACATGGCGACCGGTCTCGGCAAGCTGCCGGCGCAGCGCGTCTTCGGTAATGACTACGTGTCGCTGATCATCGGTGCACTGACCTTGTTCTTCGCCCTGCTCGCCGGTCTCTCCCAATACGGCGCCACGCGCCGCCAGCTGCAGAGCACCGCCGATCTGAATCAACGTAATCAGGAAGCCATTCTGCGCTTGCTGGACGAAATGGGATCGCTCGCAGAGGGCGATCTGACGGTGAAGGCGACGGTGACCGAAGACATCACCGGCGCGATCGCCGACTCGGTGAACTTCGCGGTCGAAGCGCTGCGATCACTGGTGACCACGATTAATGAAACTGCGGTGCAGGTGGCTGCTGCTGCCCAGGAAACGCAGGCGACCGCCATGCACCTCGCAGAAGCTGCCGAACATCAGGCGCAACAGATCACCTCGGCTTCGGCGGCGATCAACGAGATCGCGGTCTCGATCGACGAAGTGTCGAAGAACTCTGCCGAATCGGCCGACGTGGCGCAACGCTCCGTGGCCATCGCCGGCAAGGGTGCGGCGATCGTGCGTCAGACGATTCAGGGCATGGACAACATCCGTGACCAGATTCAGGAAACCTCGAAGCGAATCAAGCGACTCGGTGAGTCTTCGCAGGAAATCGGATCGATCGTCGAACTGATCAACGACATTGCCGAACAGACGAACATCCTGGCGTTGAACGCCGCCATTCAAGCGGCTTCGGCCGGTGAGGCGGGCCGCGGATTCGCGGTCGTTGCCGACGAAGTGCAGCGACTCGCAGAACGTTCCGCCGGTGCGACGAAACGAATCGAAACGCTGGTGCAGACGATTCAATCCGATACCAACGAAGCGGTGAGCTCGATGGAGCAGACGACCTCGGAAGTGGTCGCCGGTGCGCGACTCGCCGAAGACGCCGGTTTGGCGCTGGGCGAAATCGAAAAGGTCTCGAACGACCTTGCCGATCTCATTCAAAACATCTCCGAAGCCGCGCGCCAGCAGTCCGCCGCGGCCACGAACATCTCGGCCACCATGAACGTCATTCAGGAAATCACGACGCAAACTTCAGCCGGTGCCTCGCAAACCGCGGAGTCCATCGGAAACCTGGCGCAGCTCGCATCCGACCTGCGCCGATCGGTCGCCGACTTCAAGCTGCCGGGCTGAGAGACCTTTCTCGATGGTCGCCATCGCGCCCGCCCGCAACCCGTTCGCGCCCATGCCCAGCATGGGTGACGACGAGTTCGTGCGTTGGGTCGATCTGTTGCAACGGCGGACCGGCGTTGTGGTGCCGCCGGATCGCAAGACATTTCTGGTCACTGGTCTGCGCATGCGCATGCGCGAAACCGGTTATGCCAATTTCGACACCTATTTCAACCAGGTGTTGAATGGTGCCAGCGGTGCCATTGAATGGGCGACCCTCGTCGATCGCCTGACTGTGCATGAGACGCGTTTTTTTCGCCATCAACCGTCACTGGATTTGATCACCGACGAGTGGTTGCCTCAGCATCTGGCGCAATCAGGCGGTCAAACGGTGCATGCCTGGAGCGTCGGTTGCGCCACGGGTGAAGAGGCCTATTCGCTGGCGATGTCAATCGACTACAGGTTGCGCGCGCTGAATTCGGGCAAATCGTATTTTGGCGTCACCGCCACCGACATCAGCAATCCGGCGCTCGCCGTCGGCCGCGCCGGCATGTATCCGCGAGAACGCCTTGCCGAGTTGGCCGAACCGTTTCGCTCGACCTACACCCTGCCCGACGGCAAGGACTCGTTTGTCATTGTCGAAAGTCTGCGCAAACGCGTCGGATTCGCGATTTTCAACCTGCTCGACGTGGCGCGCGCGCCATTGAAGAAACTTGATTTGATCTACTGCCAGAACGTGCTGATCTACTTCGCTCGCGAACGCCGCAAGGCTTTGCTCGATGCTCTCGCCGATCTGCTCAAGCCCGGAGGCCTGCTGGTTCTAGGACCAGGCGAGGTGCTCGGATTTGCAAATTCCCAGTTGTCACGGATCGGTGGTCGCCAGACGTTGGCGTATCGCCGGGACGGGTGAGGCCAGCCCCATGCGGATGCAAAATGAAATCGATTTCACCACCCTGAATTGGGTCAAGCAGGAACTCGACGAGACGCTCAAGCAGGCGCGTCAGGCTCTTGAAGCCTATGTCGATGACCCGGCCGACTCGAGCCTGATGCGCTTCTGTGCAACGTATTTGCACCAGGTGCAGGGCACCTTGCGCATGGTCGAGCTTTATGGCGCCGCGATGATCGTCGAAGAGATGGAACGCGTCGCCCAGGCCATCCTCGACGATCTCATCCGCAACAAGAACGACGCCTACGAAGTGCTGATGCGCGGCATTGTGCAGTTGCCGGATTACCTCGAACGACTGCAAGGTGGCCACAAGGACATTCCCATTGTCCTGCTGCCCTTGTTGAACGATCTGCGAGCCTGTCGCGGCGAAAAACTGTTGAGCGAGGGTGTGCTGTTCTCGCCGGATCTGTCGTCGCCGCTGCCCGCGTCGGCCGCAGGACCGGACAAGCCGCTGCCCGAAATTGAATTGAAATCTGTTGCTGCACGCTTGCGCACGAACTACCAGATGGCCTTGGTCAAGTGGTTGCGCGACCAGACATCGAATGTCGCTGCGGCGGGTTTGATGAATGCGCTTGATGGCCTGCGCAGCATCACCTTCCTCGAAGAAGGGCGTCGTCTGTGGTGGGTTGCGGGCGGTTTGCTGGATGGCGTTCGCAACGGATTGGTCGACGCGAACCAGGCGGTGAAATTGCTGTTTGGTCGCGTCGATCGCGAAATCAAGCGACTGGCCGATGCCGGCGAGAATTCGTTCCGCGTCGAAGCGCCGCGCGACCTCGTCAAGAACTTGCTCTATTACACGGCGCATGCCCGCGGCAACGACGGCCGCGTCGGTGAACTGAAGCGTTTGTACAAGCTTGAGTCGTTGATTCCGAGCGACAAGGAAATCGAACACGCGCGTGGCACCCTCAGCGGTCGCAACAAGGCCTTGCTCGATACCGTGTCTACCGCGATCAAGGACGATCTGATGCGCGTCAAGGACGCGCTTGATTTGTATCTGCGAACTGCGAACGCAAATCCGGCTGACCTCGGCGCGCAATCGGAAGTGCTCGACCGCGCCGCCGACACGCTCGGCATGATCGGTCTCGGCGTGCCGCGACGCGTCATCCTGGAACAGCGTGATGCGCTCAATGCGATGGTTGCGGGAACCAAGAAGGCCGAAGAGGGCGCGTTGCTTGATGTCGCCGGCGCCTTGTTGTTCGTGGATGCGTCACTGGACGACAACATCGATCGTCTCGGCGCCACCGTCGACGAGGTGCCGAGGGTCGATGGCGCCACGACGATGGAGCTGCCGCAGGTCGAAGTGCGCAAGATTCTCGACGCGCTGATGAAGGAAGTGCAGGCAAACCTGCTGCAGGTCAAGCAGGACATCGTGGCTTTCATCGAGTCCGGCTGGAAGCACGAAAAAGCCGAATCCATTCCGCGCCTGTTCGACGAGATCGGCGGTGCCATGCGCATGGTTCAGCTCGGCGAAGCCAGCGAACTGCTTGCGGCGATGGCGCGCTTCATCGATGTCGAGGTGCTACGGCGCAAGCGCGTACCGACGGCCGATCAGATGGATCGCCTCGCCGACGCCGTCGCAAGTATCGAGTACTACCTCGAGGCGACACATGCACAACGCGCCGGACGCGAGAAAATTCTCGATGTGACCCGCGAAAGCCTTGAGGCACTCGGTTACTGGCCGATGCCTGCTGACGAAGCTGAAGAACCGGAAGCCACCGTCGAAATGCAGATGCCGGTGTTGCCGGCAACGCCGGTCGCGCCAATCGTGCTCGAATTGGCCGAACCGATAGCGCCTGCGGCGGCGATGATCGTTGATGCGCCGGTGGAATTGTCGTTGGCCAGTATCGGTCTGCCGAGTGCGGGCGAGATCGATGAATTCATCGCGAATATCGATGCCGGCAATGCGGGCATGGCGCATGAGGTCGAAACCGAATCCGCGCCGGTGTTCGAACCGGAAATGCGCACGGTGGTCGAGATCGCGCCAGGCAAGGGCATGGAAGACCTGGTCGTCGGCACCTCGCCGCCGCCCCCGGCGTCACCGCCAACGCAGGATGTCACCGGACTCAAATTCGCGGAGACCATGTCCACGTCCGCAGCTCTCGTCAGCGACGCCGAAGTCGCGCCCGAGGAAATCGAATACGAATACGAATGGGTCGACGAGCAGCGCGAAGTCATCGAAGAAGCGCCCGTCATGGACAGCACCGCGTTCCAGGTCGTGCCGTCCGACGACATCGACGAAGAAATCCGCGAGGTATTTCTTGAGGAAGTGCAGGAAGAAGTCGAGAACCTCAACAAGAGCCTGCCCGACTGGAAGCGCAATACGGCCGACTTCGAGAAGTTGAAGCCGATCCGCCGTTCGTTCCACACCATGAAGGGCAGCGGACGACTGGTTGGCGCAATGGCGCTGGGCGAGTTCAGCTGGAAAGTCGAGAACATGCTCAACCGCGTGCTCGACAAGAGCATCGCGACGTCGCCGGCAGTGATCGACTTGATGGAAAAAGCCGTCGCGGCGTTGCCGGCATTGCTCGGCGCGCTGCGTGGTGAACCGGTGCGCGGTGTCGATGTGCACGCCATCATGGACGTTTCCGAAAAACTTTCGGCAGGCGAAGACGCGTGGGTGTTGCCGTCGGAACCGATCACACGCATCGAGACCGTGCGTGTGCAGGTCAAGCGCGTCAAGCCGAAGCCGATCGTCGTGGCACCGGTGCCGTCGGCAATCGTCGATGCGCCGATCGAGTTGACCGAATCCTTCGATATCCACACCGAATTCACGCCCGACGTTGAACTGGCACCTGAAGTCGTGGTGGCAGCGGCTCCTGAAGCCATCGTCGAACCGGCTTTGGCCAGTGTCGATCCGATGATGCTCGAAATTCTGCGCAGTGAAGTCGCGACGCATCTCGGTGTCGTTCGCGGCTACCTCGCCGAATGCCGAGCTGCCGGCGCTGGACGGCCGGTCACCGAGGCGCAACTGCGCTCAGTGCATACCATGCATGGTGCGATCGCCATGGTCGACCTGCCGGCGATCGGTCCATTGCTGGCACCGCTCGAGGGCTACTTCAAGCGCCTGCGCGGTGCCGGCGAATCGCCGAGCATGGCCGGGGTCGAAGCCATCGAAGAGACCGCCAACGCCATCGAACTGGTGGTTGCGGGTGCCGATGCGCCCGGTTTCGTTGCGCCCGACACCTCGGAACTCGCTGAGCAGTTGCTGCGCTTCCGCAATGGCCTGCCGGAGCCGGAGAGCGTGCTCGGCGTGTTCAATGTCTCGGTCGAAGACGACGAGGCAGATACGCCACAGTTGGACGCGCCGCAACCCATTGAGTTGACAACCGAATTGTCGACTGACGGGGCGTTGACTGAAGAGTTCTGGTCGTGGGACGCATTGCCGGAAACACCCGCGACCGAGATCACGCTCGAAGAAACCGATTTCGCTGCCAGCGAACCGGCACCGGGGATCGATTCGGAATTCGAAGAAATCACGATGGACATGGCACCGGCGCTTGCCGACGAAGTGCCTGTGCTCGAAGTCGAGGACGCCGATCTGGCGCACTACGACTTGCCGCCCGACGCGCTGGATCTCTCCACGCCAGCACCCTCGGTCGAAGTGCCCGCCGCACCAGTCGATACCAGTTTTGCTGCGCTCGACGACTGGTCGATCGAGCAGGCCTTCGCCGACGCCGGGAACGAGGCGGAAACCGAATTTGATGTTTCGCCGAAGGCAATGGTTGTCGAACCAGAGGCGACCTCGGCGGAATTCGCCAGAGACGAACCTGAACCAATCGAGGCAGCGCCTGTCGGTGCCTTCGCCGCACCTGAAGCGGCGACTCAAGCGAACCCAACACCAGCGCCTGTCGCGGCAGTGACGCACGGCGTGCAACACGAAGTGATGTACGCGCCGGTCGAACCCGACGTCAATCCGGACGGGGCACTGATCCTGCCGGATCTGGACGAGGATCTGCTGGAAATCTTCGTGCAGGAAGGCACCGATATCCTCGATGCCGCCGACACGATGATGGCGCGACTGCGCGAACAGCCCCAGGAACGTGAAATCGTCAGTGGTCTGCAACGCGAACTGCATACCTTGAAGGGCGGTGCGCGCATGGCCGGGCTGGCACCGATCGGGGATCTCAGCCATGCCATGGAAGCACTGCTGGAACTGGTGGCCGAAGGCCGTCGTGCGATGGATCGGGTCTCCCTCGAGTCGCTCGAGCGCGGCTTCGACCGCTTGCACCAGTTGGTGCAGCGCGTTGGCAAGCGCCAGGCGATCGGAATCCCGGTCAACGCTGTCGCTCGTTTCGACGCGCTCGTTGCCGGCGAAACGATTCCGACGGTCGGTGGTGTTGCGGAACAAGCCGATACCGTGACCGAAGTCGCGGCGCCACCAGTGCGCGAAGACATTGCCCCGGCGGCAGTCGACGCAGCACCGGAAGCGGTCGTCGCAGCGAGTGTCGCGGCAGCACCACGGGCGATGCGCGAACTGGTCGAGGAAGTGGAAGAAACCGGCCGTGTCGCGCAGGAAATGATCCGCGTACGTTCGGATCTGCTCGACAACCTTGTGAACTACGCCGGCGAGGTCTCGATCTACCGTTCGCGTCTCGAACAGCAGATGGGCACGTTCCGCTTCAACTTGCAGGAACTGGACCAGACCGTGACGCGTTTGCGCGAGCAGTTGCGCAAGCTCGAAATCGAAACCGAAGCGCAGATCATCGCGCGCTACCAGCGCGAGCACGAAACGGCGGACGCTGAATTCGATCCGCTGGAACTCGACAGGTTCTCGACACTGCAACAACTTTCACGCGCGCTCGCCGAGTCCGTGTCCGACTTGGCGGCCTTGCAGAGCGCACTCGACGACCTGACGCGACAAGCGGAAACGCTGCTGTTGCAGCAGTCTCGTGTCAGTTCGGATTTGCAGGAAGGCCTGATGCGTACGCGCATGGTGCCGTTCGATTCGGTGGTGCCGCGATTGCGTCGCCTGATGCGCCAGACCTCGGGCGAACTCGGCAAACGCGCGCAACTACGCGTTGAAGGGGCCCAGGGCGAAATGGATCGCAATGTGCTTGATCGCATGACTGCGCCGCTCGAACACATGCTGCGCAACTCTCTCGCGCATGGCATCGAGTTGCCATCCGAGCGTTCCGGTCAGGGCAAGAACGAGGAAGGCACCGTCAATATCGCGATTTCGCGCGAAGCGACGGAAGTCGTGATCCGTGTGTCCGATGACGGCAAAGGCATGGATCGCGATGCGATCAAGCGCAAGGCGATCGAGCGCGGGCTGATGAAGCCGGATGCGCAATTGTCCGACCGCGACCTGTTCGGTTTCATTCTGGAAACCGGTTTTTCGACCGCGGAAACGGTCAGCAAGATCGCCGGTCGCGGCGTCGGCATGGACGTCGTCCACTCCGAAATCAAGCAGCTCGGCGGTTCGCTGTCGATTGACTCGGCGCGCGGCAAAGGCTCGCAGTTCACGGTGCGTCTGCCGTTCACGCTTGCAGTTACCCAGGCGATTCTGATCCGTCTCGCCGACAACCTGTTTGCGGTGCCAATGTCGTCGGTGCAGGGCGTCGTGCGCATCCGTCGCGAAGACCTGGAAGCGCGCATGCGCACAGCGCATCCGACCTACAGCTACGGTGGTGACGATTATCTGATCTACGAGATGTCGGAATTGCTCGGTACCCAAGCGCATCGCATGGCCGACGAAGCGCAGCTGCCGCTGCTGATGATTCGCTCCGGCGATCAGCGCGCGGCTGTACGCGTCGACTCGGTGCTCGGCAGTCGTGAAGTCGTGGTCAAGTCGGTTGGTCCGCAGATCAGTTCGGTGCCCGGCATTTTCGGCGCAACGATCATGGGCGACGGCTCGGTGGTGATGATCCTCGACACCGCGCCACTGGTGCGCAAGGTCGCGGCGCTGCGCCAGACCGTGCTCGACGAGCAGGGCGTCGAAGTGCCGTATGTGCCGGTGCAGGTGCCGGTGGAAATCGTGCGTCGCCAGCCGCTCATCATGGTCGTCGACGACTCGATCACGATGCGCAAGGTCACGAGCCGCGTGCTCGAACGCAACGACATGGAGGTCACGACCGCGAAGGACGGCCTCGATGCGGTCGAGAAGATCCAGGACCGTGTCCCCGATCTGGTTCTGCTCGACATCGAAATGCCACGCATGGACGGTTACGAGTTCGCGACATACATGCGCAACGACCCGCGTCTCAAGGCAGTGCCGATCATCATGATCACTTCGCGTACCGGCGAAAAACATCGCCAGCGCGCCATGGAAATCGGCGTTGACCGTTATCTCGGCAAGCCTTATCAGGAAGCCGACCTGCTGCGTAACGTCGAAGAAATCCTGAGGTTGAGCCGTGCCGTCCACTGAGACCCGATCTGAAGTTTCGGTCGCCCTGGTCTATCAAGCCCAGACGGTTCAGGCGTACCTGAGCGACGCCTTGCGCGAACTCGGTGCCAATGTCGTCTACGAAACCCGAACCAGGGATTTCGAACGCGCGGTGCTGGATCGTTCCGGGGCGCGCGTGGTGATCGTCAACTTCGATCCGGACAACGACGAGCAGATCGATGCGATTGACGAATTGCTCGTCGATGACCAGTTGAAAGTCGTTTTCAACGACGGTGAGGCGACCAGCAAGTTGTCCGGTTACGACCTGGCGCGCTGGGCGCGGCATTTGGCGTCGAAGATTGTTGGTGACTCGGAGTTGTTGCCGCCGCGACCGGAAGGCTCGGAAGCGGTGCCGGTGCGCAGCATGCCGCAACACGGCCTGTCGAGCACCAGCAAGCCGAAGTCGATGGACGCGCCAAGCGTGACCGATGCGTCGATGAACGAAGCCACCGAAGCGATTGCCAACGCGCTTGCGTCGTTCGACATGCACGCGACCAAGATCGAGGCGAAAAATGCGCCGGTTGCGCCGTCAATCGACGACCTGCTCGGTGACTTTGGCCTGAGCAGCAGGGATACCCCCAGCGCCAGCGCCGCAAATCCTTTCGCGGACCTTGGTTTGCAACTCGACATGGATGCGCCAGCCGCTTCGAGTGTGCCAGTCGCAGCGCCCGCGGCCAATCCGTTCGATGATCTGACGCTGGATACGACCACTGCGAAATCGACGGGCAGCGAGACCGCCGACGCCCTGCTGGCCTTCGCCGACCTGACGTTCGATGATCCACCTGAAGTGCCGGAAGCGGCGGTCGGACTTGACGACTTTCTCGCCACGCACGCGCCGCGTAGCGAAGTGCAAACCAGCGTCGCGGCATCGAGGGCACCACGTGCCGAAGCCAGCAAGACGCCACCGATCCGCAGTGATTTGCTCGAAGGCCTGAGTTTCACGCTTGAACCAGAAGACGCGGAGATCGCGACAGCGGCACCGGTGGTCGCTCCTTCCGCCCCGGCCCTCGATTTTGCATTCAATCTCGATGGACTGTCGCTCGAGCCGATCGACGGAGCGGCCGCGGCGCCGAGTGCGGTCGGTACCCCTGCCAAGTTCGGCTTGCCGCCGGAATTGCCCTCACCTGCGGCGACGAAGCCGGCTGTCGCGAAGTCAGCCGCCATTGACGATGTTTTTGCCGGCCTCGGACTTTCACTCGAACCCTTTACCGACGATGCTGTAGCGGTGCCAATAGCACCAGTGGCTGCGGCCGTCAGTGCCTCGCCGTTCGCAGACCTCGATTTCAACCTCGATGACATGCTCGACGATTCCCCGGTCAATGTCTCGGTCAGCACCGGCCAATCGGATTCGGCTGGCACGACCGGACTCGAGGACTTGTCGTTCGGACTGGATGAAACCGTTGAACTCAACTTCGATGCGCCGACGCTGGCGGGTAGTGACCTGACTGAATCGACCGACGATGAAGACGCTTTCATGCGTGAATTCGCGGCGATGAGTGCGGGCACCAGCGCTGCAAACGGTCAGGCCGCCGCAGCGACGGGTCCTGTGACGCGCGTCTGGGTGCTGGGTGCTTCCATTGGCGGCCCCGATGCTGTGCGCGAGTTTCTTTCCGCATTGCCGGCGACGGTCAATGCGACCTTCGTGCTGGCACAGCACATGGGCGCGGATTTTGTCGATTTGATGGTTGCGCAACTGCAAAAAGCAACAAAGATGCCGGTGGTGATCGCGACGACTGGCATGCGCGCTGCTCATGGCCAGGTGATCGTGGCTCCGATCAGTGAGCGCATGCTGCTCGATCCGAGCGGCGAAGTGCGCGTTGTCCCGCCGGACGAGGTCTCGCCGTACAGTCCATCCATCGACCGCGCGCTGATTGACGTCGCCGATCGTTTCGGTGCCGGGGCCGGCGCCATCATTTTCAGCGGCATGGCGCATGATGCGATCGAAGGCGCGAAGCATTTGGCAGCCAAGGGCGGCACCGTCTGGGTGCAGGATCCGAGCACCTGCGTCGTCAGTTCGATGATCGACGGCGCAATGGACGCCGGCATCGTCACCTTTGTCGGCAAGCCTGCCGAGTTGGCGGCCGAATTTGCCCGTCGTTTCAGCAAAAACTGATCAGCAAGACCTGAGGATAGACGCGACATGGAAAATCAAACCGAAATTCGCGGCCTGATCATCACGATCACCAACGGTCGACTGCTGCTGCCGAATGCCAACGTCACCGAGATCATCACCTTTTCGGATCCGGAGCCGATCGAAAACGCACCGCGCTGGTTGCTGGGTCGTACCCGTTGGCGCGGTTGGCGCGTCCCGCTGATTTCTTTCTCGATGCTCGCTGGTCTGGCAACGAAGGAGGGCAGTGTAAAAACCAAGGTCACCGTGCTGAAGGCGCTCGGCGGAAATCCGAAAATGCCCTATCTCGCGGTCGTGGCGCAGGGCTTTCCGCGCCTGACCACAGTGGCGATGGATACGCTGATGTCCACCGATGTTGATGAAACTCGCCCCCCCGGCGTGTCTCATACGGTCCTGGTGCGCGACGATCAGGCGTTCGTGCCTGACCTGTTCGGCATCGAGCGCATGATCACCGACGCCATGGCGGCCTGATCGGTTGGCCGGTCGTGGCGTTCGCCACGTTGTGCCGGTCACCTTTCACATTTGCGTAAACGGCAACGCTCGGGCATAAAAGGCGGCTGGATTCTACTTGGGAGCAGCCGTGCATCACTTTTTTCGTATTGTGTTCTGTGTCGCTGCCGCGACTTCCGTGCGTGCCGACGAGGGCATGTGGTCTCCAGCGCAATTGCCGTCGATCGAAACGCAGATCAAGGCACGTGGATTGGGGCTCGATGCAAATGATCTGTCTTCGCTGACCGATTACCCACTCAACGCCATCGTCGGTCTGGGCTATTGCACCGGTTCGTTCCTTTCGCCGGACGGACTCGTTGCGACCAACCACCACTGCGGTTTCGGCATCGTCCAGTTCAACTCGACGAAAGAAAAGAACCTCATGGCGGACGGATTTCTCGCCGCCGACTTCGCCGCCGAGTTGCCTGCCGACCCGAATCAGCGCCTGTATGTCACCGAAGCGATCACTGACATCACCGCGCGTCTGACGCGCGGACTTGCTGGCGTCGGCGGACTCAAGCGCTACAACACCGTCGATCAACGTTCCAAGCAGGCCGTGGCCGAATGTGAGCGTGATGCCGGCTATCGCTGCGACGTCTACAACTTCAATGGTGGCCGCAACTACCTGATGATCAAGCAGCTCGAGATCAAGGACGTGCGTCTCGTGTATGCGCCGTCCGAATGGATCGGCAACTTCGGTGGCGATGTCGACAATTGGATGTGGCCGCGCCACACCGGCGACTTCACCTTTCTGCGCGGCTACGTCGGTGCCGACGGCAAGCCGGCGCCGTTCCACAAGGACAACAAGCCTTATCGTCCGAAGAGCTGGTTGAAGATCGATCCGAACGGGCTCGCCGTCGGTGACTACGCGATGGTCGCGGGTTATCCGGGTCGGACCAACCGCGCACGACTGGCGGAAGAACTGCGTGACGCGATCGAGTGGTCGTATCCGCGCAACATCAAGAACAGCGGTGAGTCGCTTGACACCATCGCGCGCGTCACCAAGGACCGCGCTGAAGCCGCGATCAAGTACGCGTCCAGTGTGCAGAACATTTCCAACGACTACAAGAATCAGCAGGGCCAGCTCGAAGGCTTCGCCAGGACCACCGCCGTCGCCGACAAACAAGCCGAGGAAGCACGCTTGCTGGCCTGGATTGAAGCCGATGCCGGACGCAAGGCGCGTTATGGCGCTGCGGTCTCCGGCTTGAAAGTGGAACTCGCTCGCATCCGTGCCGTCCGCGACCAGGAGTTCTACGGCAATGGCTTGTTGTCCGGCGGCGCGGTGCTCTACGGCACCGCGCGTGATCTGTACAAACTCAGTATCGAGCGCCGCAAGCCGGACGCCGAGCGCAGCTTCGGCTATCAGAGCCGCGACGAGATCAAGTTCAAGGGCAGGCTCATGGCGATCGACAAGCGTTACGACGCCGAAGTCGATCGAGCCCTGTTCGAACTGGCACTCGGACGTTATCTGGCGTTGCCGGCGGCATCACGCATGGCCGATATTGATCGCGCCTTCGGCATCGATCGCAATGGCATGACCGTGGCTGACCTCGATGCAAGGCTCGACGCGCTCTATGCCGGCAGCAAATTGGCCAATGTCGATGCGCGCATGGCCTTGTTCGACGCCAAACCACGCGACTTCGAAAAGTCTGGTGACAGCTTCGTCAAACTCGCCGTGGCACTGTTCCCGGCGTATGAGCGCATGGAAACAGAATTTAAGGTTCGCAGCGGCAATGAGGGCCTGTATCGCTCGGCGTATCTCGATGCCTTGATCGCGTTTCGCGAATCCGAAGGTCGCCCGGCCTATCCGGATGCGAATGGTTCGCTGCGCGTCACCTATGGCAGCGTCACCGGCTATTCGCCCAGGGACGGCGTCAGCAATACCGAGTTCACGACACTGGAAGGGCTGCTGGCCAAGGTGACAGACAAGGATCCGTTCCTGCATCCGAAGCGCGCCGTCGAGCTCATGCGTGCGAAAGCCTACGGTCCATATGTCGATGCCAAGCTCGGCACGCTACCGGTCAATTTCCTCACCGACGTCGACATCACCGGTGGCAATTCCGGCTCGCCGACGCTGAACAAGCGCGGTGAAGTGGTCGGCCTGGTGTTTGACGCCAACTGGGAGTCGGTGAGTGCGAACTGGGTCTACGATCCCAAGCTCACGCGCGCCATCCATGTCGACATCCGCTACATGCTGTGGGTGATGGACTACGTCGACAACGCCGATCACCTGATCCGCGAGATGGGACTCGAAGCGCAGCCTTGATCGTGGCGCGCGCTGCGAAGTCCGGTCAAACGCCGTCGGTCTGCGACAGGAACATGTAGGCGAGCAGTTCCTTGCCTTTCGGATGCAGGGCCAGCCAGGCGCGCAGCTCGCGGGCGCGGGTGTAGTCCTCGCCGAGTTGCGCCGCCCAGCGTTCCTCACCACGCCGTCGCGCCTGTTCCTCGCGCAGTTTCTTCTGCCAATTGGCATCGAAGATCTTGGCCAGTTGGCCGCTGCGTGCCAACTGTTCGACGAGACGCCATTCGCCGTGATCGAGCCACACCTGATCGCAGCGATCACACAGGTCGATGTGATTCTTGGCATCGGCCGAGAATCGGAACTTGGTCATGAAGCCCTTGCACTGCGGGCAGCGCAACATCGCCTTGTTGTCATCGACGTGACTGGCTTCGCCACTGTCCTCGATCGCATCGATGGGTGCCGCGTGCGAGGCGCGCCAGTCGCGGTAGGCGATCAGCGAGAGCAAGGTGCCGCGACAGTCCGGGCAGCTCTGCGCGGGCAGATGTTCATCGAGCGTGGTGTCGCGCAGTTCGCTGTTGGCGCAGGTGGGGCAGGGCGTGGTCATGGTCGACTCCGATTACGCGCGGGGCTGTCCGTTGAGACGGAATATCGCAGTCTTGCGTGTCCGATGCGACTACTCGAAGCTGTTGGCGAACAACGCGTTCGGCACAATCGTGACCACGGCATTGGCATCGAGATGCCCGATACCGCCCAGCGTGACCTGAAACTGCTCGGCTGCTTCGACGTCGACATCGGCAAACACCGGCACCGGGATGAACGCGGTGTCGGTCCACGGATTGAAGGTGACCGTGCCTGCAGTTGCGTCGAAGTCGCTGCCGGCGGTCGCATCCACACCAGTGAGTGTGTAGTTCAATGTGATCGGGTCGTGGTTCAGCACACTGAGCGTCACGGGAACCACCGCGAACGCGGCGCCGCTGCCAGGTTCTGCGACGACGGTGTCGAACACCGACGCGAGTGAGTTGCCGAGCACGCCCGGCGATGCCGGAAACTTGAAGGCACGTACACCGGGTTGCAGGCTGGCGCCATTGCCAAAGCCATTGCTGCCGGGCAATGCGGCCAATGGCGCCTGCAAGTAGCGATTGCCGATGCCCGTGATGCGATCCACCGGGTCGAGGATCGCGATTGCCGGTCCGCCATGGCCGCCGGCGCCGGAGCCGCCATTGCCGCCGTCGCCACCGTCACCGCCCCTGCCACCGCTGCCACCATCGCTGCTGGCGACTTTTGGGCCGCCATTGGCACCCGGAGAACCCAGACGGCCCGGGGCGCCGTCACCGCCGTTTCCACCCGGTCCTGCCGCCGAAGACGCGAAGTAATTCGACGTAACGACGGCATTGGAGAGGAGATCGACGACCACGCCGAACGAACCGCCGCCGCCACGACCGCCTCCGGCGCCACTGACCTGCCGGCTTTCTTCGGACGAAGAATTAGTTGAGGACAGCACCCGCGGTTGGGTTTGATTTCTGATCCTGTTGCTCTTCGCCTGCCGACTT
>JAYUVY010000052.1:0-38062 GCA_043753835.1 Lysobacterales bacterium
GCTGACACCGAAGGCCGAGCTTGAAGGCGAAATGGGTGATTCACTGCCCGGTTTGCAGGCGCGTTTGATGAGTCAGGCACTGCGCAAACTCACGGCAACAATCAAAAAAGCCAACTGCATGGTGATTTTCATCAACCAGATCCGCATGAAGATTGGCGTGATGTTTGGCAGCCCGGAAACGACGACGGGCGGCAATGCGCTCAAATTTTACGCGTCCGTGCGTCTTGATATCCGTCGCATCGGTTCGGTCAAGCGCGGCGAGGAAGTGATCGGCGCGGAAACCCGCGTCAAGGTCGTCAAGAACAAAATGGCACCGCCGTTCCGCCAGGCCGAATTCGAAATTCTTTACGGCGAAGGCACCTCGCGCGAAGGCGAGATCATCGAGATGGGTGTGGCCAACAACTTCATCGACAAGTCCGGCGCCTGGTACTCGTATTGCGGCGAACGTATCGGCCAGGGCAAGGACAATGTGCGCTTGTTCCTGAAAGAACATCCGGACATGGCCAACGAAATCGACGCCAAGTTGCGCGCCAAGATGCTCGTGTCCATGGTCAAGACGGCAAGCGGCGGCGAAGCAGAAGAAGTGGAAGAGGCCTGATCGGTCGCTTGTTGCGACAAGCCCCGGCCAAGTGCCGGGGTTTTTATTTGAGGACGCGCCATGCGCAAGGACAAGGCACCACTTTCATCGCGTGACCGGGCGTTGGGTCTGTTGTCGCGCCGCGAACATTCGGCACGCGAGTTGAGCCGCAAACTGGTGCAGAAAGGTGTGGCGCGTGACGAGGCGATTGCAGTCGTCGACGAGTTGAGCGAGCGCAGCTGGCAAAGCGATGATCGCTACGCGACTGCGTTGCTACGAAAGCGCGCCGGCGATGGTTACGGGCCAATGCGTATTCGCGCCGAACTTTCGACCAAGGGCATCACCCGCGAGGCGCAGACTGCCGCGATCGAAGCCGCTGAAGTGGACTGGATCGCAATCGCGCGCACGGCATTCGAACGCAAGTTCCGTGGCGTCGCCGCGGTCGACCACAAGGAACGCCAGAAGCGTGCCGGGTGGCTGGCGGCACGCGGTTTTGACGGGGTCACGATCCGCGCCGTCACCCGCGCTGAAGTTGATGAATGAAGCATGGATGCACTGACCTTGACGCTGGCCGGATGCGCCGGCTTTCTGGCCGGCATGCTTGACAGCATTGTCGGTGGCGGTGGCCTGATCATGACCCCGGCCATGGTCAACCTGTTTCCGGAATTGTCGATCCTGCAAGTCATCGCGACCCAGCGCACCAGTTCGATTCTCGGTACATCGGTAGCGGCCTGGAATTATCTGCGCGTGGTCACGCTGGATCGGCGACTGGTGCTGTTCACCTGTCTGGCGGCCACTGCGGCGTCGGCCGGGGGCGTGCAGATCGCCAAGCGCATTGACGGCGATGCGCTGAAATTCGTGGTGCTCGCAGTCTGCGTCCTGCTCGCGATCTACACCTATTTCCGCAAGGACTTCGGGCAGCAGTCGAACCTGAATCCCGACATCGATGTCCAGCAACGACGCTCCGCGGCGGTCGGTGCCGGCACTGGTTTCTACAATGGCCTGATCGGGCCCGGCACCGGCACCTTGATGGTGTTCGGCTTTGTGAGCATGGTCGGGTTTGATTTCCTGGGTGCGTCGGCGCTCGCCAAACTCGCCAATGTGGCGGCCGATCTATCTTCCTGGCTGACCCTGATGCTCGGCGGATTTGTGGTCTGGACAATCGCGCTGCCGCTGATCATCGGCAACATGCTCGGCAGTTACGTCGGCAGCAAACTGGCGATCTTGCGAGGCAGCGCATTTATCCGCAGCGTGTTCCTCGGCGTTGTGCTGGTACTGATTGCACGATTTCTGGTCGCGGCTGTGTCCGGTTAGGCGATCAACCCTCGACGCGATTGCGGCCGGCGTTCTTGGCGCGGTACAGCGCCGCATCGGCACTTGCGACCAGGCGATCAATGCCGCGGCGTTCGGGACGCGGCGCAGCGGCCAGACCGATGCTGATACTGACGATGATTTGATGGTCGGCGAATTCGAACGGTTTGGCGGAAACAGCTTCGCGCACTTTTTCGGCAATCACACGCGCTTGCTCCGGCGTGGTGTCCGGCAGTAGTGCGATGAACTCTTCGCCGCCCCAGCGGCCAAATTGCGCCGTGTCCGGTAGCGCCGAGCGCATGCGCGCCGTGCTTTCGCGCAGCACCGCGTCGCCCGCCTGATGGCCGAACTGGTCGTTGACGCGCTTGAAATGGTCGATATCGATCAACAGCATCGCGAACGGCAGGTGCCGCTCGTGCGAGGCGTCGATCAGGCGTTCAAGCCGGGTCGTGATCGCGCCGCGATTGGCGACACCGGTGAGCGCGTCGGTCATCGCCACGCGTTCGAGTTCCGCCGCGCTCGCGATCAGCGCCGCATGCAGGCGACGGGTTTCGCGATAGCGCCGCAGCAGCAATACGGCGAACACCGACAGCGCGATCAAACCGGCAATCAGCGCGATGCCGAGCAGGCGCTGGCGCGCCAGACTCAGGGTCTGGATCTGGTTGTCGCGGGCGAGCAGGGCGCGGGCCGATTCGGCACGTTCGGTCGCGAGATTGGCCTCCAGAATCGCGACGCGGCGCCCGGCGACATCGATCGCCAGCGCCTTGTCGAGTTCCTGAAACGCCTTGCGCGTGGCCATGGCCGAAATCGCGTCGCCGCTCGCCAGTTCTACTTCGGACAATTCGTCGAGCGCGCCGCGTTCCAGCACCTTGTCGCCGAGCTTGCGCGTACCGGCGACGGTAGCGCGCGCCTCGATCAGGGCGGTGACGAAGTCGCCGCGGGCCCTGGCAATGCGCGCACGATTGGCCTGGATCTGCACCTGGTCGCGAATGGCCACGGAATCGAACTGGTCGGCCGCGCGCTGCGACCAGATCGCCGCGTCGTCGATGCGTCCTTGCGCCAGGCGCACGTCGGACAGCGCCGTGAATGAATTGACCTTGTTGGGCGGACTGCCGAGGGTGATCGCGGCGTTCGAGGCTTCCTCGCCCAGCTTGGCCGCCTCGTCGATCCGGCCCATCTTGAGCATCGAACGCGACAACTCGCCGCGCAGGGCGATGCCCTCGCGCACATCGCGTGGTCCGAGGTGCTTCAGCGCCTGTTGGATATTCAGGGTTGCCTGTTCCTCGTCATCGAGATTGCGATGCAGGAAGCCGAGCATGCGGTAAGTGCGCGCAATTTCGGCACCGTCCGCTGCCGCGCGCGCGAGATCCAGCGCTGCGTTGTGACGAGCCAGTGCGTCGGCAAATTTTCCGGTGCGCGACAGCACCAGACCTAATGCATTCAACGCGCGTGCTTCCTGGGATTGGTCGGCACCTTGATGTGCCAGATTCGCCGAACGCTCGAAATAGCTGATGGCGGCATCGAAATGCCCGAGTTTGCGTTCGAGCACGCCTCGGTTGTATGCCCAGAGCGCTTGCCATTCGGCACGTTGCGCGCCGTTGGCCAGCAGTTCCATATCCAGCAGTACGTTGGCTGCGCGATCGGTTTCGCCGCGATTGGCATACATCGAGGCCAAACGGCTCAGCGCTGCAATTGCAAGATCGTCAACGCCCTCGCGTTCGGCGACCTGCGCCGCCGCATTCAGCAGTTCATAAGCTTCGGTGGGGCGTTCCAATTCGTCGCAGAACTCGCCCATCGCCAGTTTGGCCCAGGCGCGAGCGACGGCGTTGGGCGCCAACTTGCCCCAGGCATCGACGCGTGCCAGCAAGATCTCAGCGGGCTGACTGCGATCGCCTCGCAGCGCGGCGATCTCGGCCGGTTCGGTGCTGACAGCTGGGCTAGTCGTCGCGGCATGCAAGCACCCGGACAACAGCCATAGAAACAAGCTCAGCAGCAGCGCTCGCGACATGGCTCGATACTACCCGACCTCCGCTAGACTCCGCGGTCTTTCGCATCCCCCTGGAACACCCATGAAAACCAGTGCCGAGATCCGCTCCGAGTTCATCCGCTTCTTCCAGTCAAAGGGGCACGAGCATGTGCCGTCCAGTCCGCTGGTCCCGGGCAATGATCCGACCCTCTTGTTCACCAACTCCGGCATGGTGCAGTTCAAGGACATGTTTCTCGGCGCCGAGAAGCGCAGTTACACACGCGCCGTCAGTGCCCAGCGCTGCGTGCGCGCAGGCGGCAAGCACAACGATCTGGAAAATGTCGGTTACACCGCGCGCCATCACACGTTCTTCGAGATGCTCGGCAACTTCAGTTTCGGCGACTACTTCAAGCGCGATGCGATCCGCTTCGCCTGGGAATTGCTGACGCAGAGCTACGCACTGCCGGCCGACAAACTCTGGGTCACCGTCTATCGCACCGATGACGAAGCCTATTCGATCTGGAACGAGGAGATCGGCGTGCCGACTGAGCGCATCGTGCGCATTGGCGACAACAAGGGTGCGCCATTCGCTTCCGACAACTTCTGGCAGATGGCCGATACCGGTCCGTGCGGACCCTGCAGCGAGATTTTCTTCGACCACGGTCCCTCGGTCGCCGGCGGCCCGCCCGGTTCCGAGGAACAGGACGGCGATCGCTACATCGAGATCTGGAACCTGGTGTTCATGCAGTTCGAACGCGCAAGCGATGGCACCCTGACGCCGCTGCCGAAACCCTGTGTCGACACCGGCATGGGCCTCGAGCGTTTGACGGCGGTGCTGCAGCACGTCAACAGCAACTACGACATTGATCTGATGAAGCATCTGGTCGAAGCGGCGGCCAAGGCCACGGGCGTGACCGAGCTTGCGAGCCCGTCGCTGCGCGTGATCGCCGACCACATCCGCGCCACCAGTTTCATGATCGTCGACGGCGTGCTGCCTTCGAACGAGGGTCGCGGCTATGTGCTCCGCCGCATCATTCGTCGCGGCCTGCGCCACGGCCACAAACTCGGCTGCAAGGCGCTGTTCTTCCACAAACTCGTCACGACTCTGGTCGCCGAAATGGGCGGCGCCTATCCGGAACTCGCACGGAAACAGGCGCAGGTCGAGCGCATCTTGAAGAACGAGGAAGAACGTTTCGCCGAGACCCTCGACCACGGCATGAAGGTGTTCGACGAGATCACGGCGAATGGTGCCAGGACGATCGCCGGCGCCGACGCATTCAAGTTGTATGACACCTACGGATTTCCGCTCGATCTGACCGCCGACGTCGCCCGCGAGCGCGGGCTGAGCGTCGATACCGCCGGTTTCGAGGCGGCGATGGAAGCGCAGCGTGATCGGGCGCGTGCGGCGAGCAAGTTCGACCAGGGTTTCGCGATCACCGCCGAGCAGTCGGCCGGCCTGACAGCAACAGAATTCCTCGGTTACAACGACTCGTTCGCAAAGGACTTGAAGATCGAACGCCTGCTCGTCGCAAATCAGACGCGTGAGTCGATCGCCAGTGGCGAGCGCGCCGTGTTGATCCTCGATCGCACACCGTTCTATGCGGAATCGGGCGGGCAGGTCGGTGATACCGGGGTGTTGCGTCTCGGCAACGCCGAATTCGTTGTCGAGGACACGATCAAGTTGGCCGGTGTCTATCACGGCCATGTCGGTGCCTTGAGCAGCGGCAGTCTGAAGTTGGCTGATCGCGTCGTTGCCGAAGTGGACGGCGAGCGCCGCCGCGCGACGGTGCTGAACCATTCCGCGACGCATCTGCTGCATGCCGCGCTGCGCAAGGTGCTTGGCGAACATGTGCAGCAGAAGGGCTCGCTGGTCGCGCCAGATCGGCTGCGCTTTGACTTCTCGCATTTTCAGCCGGTCAGCGACAGTGAACTGAAGACCGTCGAGTCGATGGTCAATGCCGAAGTGCGCCGCAATGCCGAAGCTGAAGTGCATCAGATGAACATGCAGGAAGCGCTCGATTTCGGTGCCATGGCGCTGTTCGGCGAGAAGTACGGCGAGCGCGTGCGCGTGCTGAAGATGGGTGAGTTCTCGACCGAATTGTGCGGTGGCACCCATGTCGGTCGCGCCGGCGACATCGGCCTGATGAAAGTCACTTCTGAAGGCGGAGTCGCCGCTGGCGTCAGGCGCATCGAAGCCGTGACTGGCGCGGGCGCAATCGCACTGATCGATGAACGTGAGGCGCGTCTTGAAGCGGTCGGTGCACTGTTGTCGGCGAATGAAGACGAGGTCGTGGTCAAGCTGCAAGTGCTGTTCGATCGCCAGAAAAAACTCGAACGCGAACTGGAATCGCTGAAGGCCAAGGCCGCGAATGTCACGCTGAATGAACTCGCCGATGCCGCGCCGACGATCGGCGGCATCCGCATCGTTTCCGGTCGTGTCGAAGGACTCGACGCGAAAACCTTGCGCGACGGCGTCGACATGCTGCGCAACAAGCTCAGCGACTGCGCCATCGTGCTCGCCACCGTCAACGATGGCAAGGTATCGCTGGTCGCAGCGGTGTCCGGCACTGGCCTCGGCAAGCTCAAGGCGGGTGAGCTGATCACCCACGTCGCCACCCAGATCAATGGCCGTGGCGGCGGTCGTCCGGACATGGCACAAGGCGGCGGCGACGACGGCCCGGCCTTGATTCCGGCGCTGGCCGGCGTGGTTGAATTCGCACGCGGAAAGTTGGGTTGATATGCGCAAGAGCACACACGATCACGTCGCCGCAGCCAGCGATCTTGCGACCAGCACGTTTTCCGATTGGCCAATCTGGCGTTACACGGTGCCGTTTCCGTCGACGCTGCTGATGGGGGCGACCGGCACTCCGGAGCTTGAGAAATTTCTGGCGGTCGGCAGTGCCTGGGCACAGGTGCTTGGGCACGTCATGCCAGAGCGCGCGCGCTTGCTCGATATCGGTTGCGGCTGCGGAAAAATCGCGCGCTTCTTCGTCCGCGATCCGCGCGTATTGTCTTACTACGGGTTCGATCCGATCGTCGAGGGAATCGATTGGAGCAATCGCTATATCGCGCCGCAGGCCAGTGGGCGCTTTCAGTTTGAGTACGTCGACCTGCATTCGCAGGAATACAACCCGAATGGCCGTATCGACGCGGAAAGCTACACCTTTGCGATGAATGACAATTCCGTTGAACTGGCGTTTGCCGCATCGCTGTTCACGCACCTGCTTGAGCCGGCGGCGCAGCATTACTTGCATGAGTGTGCAAGGGTGTTGTCGCCAGGCGGCATGTTGTTGCTGAGTCTGCATATCGAGCCGGCGCCCGGATCGAATTACTCTGGCTCGGAAGCCCGAATCGACGTCGATGTCGACTACTTTCTGGCCATGGCCAATCGCGCTGGATTGCGGCTCAAGGAACAACTCGGCTCGCTGTGTGGGCAGGAAGCACTCCTGCTGGTGAAATAGGCGACGGGTTCGCACACGATCATCAAGGACATTCGATGTTCGACTGGAACGACGTGCAGGTCTTTCTTGCCATCAGCCGCGGCGGTTCGTTGGCGGCGGCGGCACGGACGATGAAGGTCAATCATTCGACCGTGTTCCGACGTCTGAACGCGTTCGAGGACGCGCTCGGCGTGCGCCTGTTCGAGCGTTTGCCCAGTGGCTACGCGCTGACGCCCGAGGGCGAGTCGATCCGCGCCGAAGCGGAAGCGGTTGAGGGCAATGTGATCGCGCTCGAGCGCAAGATCGCCGGTCGCGACTTCGCCTTGCGCGGTGACATCCGCATCACCACGCCGCATGGCCTCGCGATCGGTTTCATCGCCCAGTACCTGCCGGACTTCATCGCCCGTTATCCCGGTATCCGCATCGAAATCGCGGCATCGGACTCGGATTTCGACCTGAACCGGCGCGAGGCCGACATCGCCCTGCGCGCGACGACACAGCCTCCCGAACATCTGGTCGGTCGCCAGGTGGCGTCATTGTGCTGGTGGGTTTACGGCGGTACGACCTATATCGAGCGCATGGGTCGACCGACCGGCATGGATGAACTCGCGCAACATCGGCTGATCGGCGCAGATTCGGCGTTTCAGCGCCTGCCGGTGTTTGCGTGGCTGCAGAAAAACGTACCGGATGACGCCATCGTCGCCCGCGCCGGCGACCTCGACACCATGGCTGCGCTCGCGCGTGAAGGCGTGGGCTTGGCCCTGCTGCCGAGCGACCAGCATCTGCCCGATTTGCAGCGACTGTTTCCGGTGGAGCCACGATTCACCGGGCAACTCTGGCTGTTGACGCACCCCGATCTGCGCCATGTCGCCCGCATCAAGGCGTTCATGGAATTCCTGACCGAGCGCCTGAAGAACGATCCACGATTGACGGAACCGGCACCCGTTCTTTGAATGCTTTGCGACATGCACCGCAAGCGTCGGCGCACCCACCGAAATCCGACATCGACGATGCAATCATTCGCACCGGTGCACGTCGCAACCAAAGTAGCGGGATCAATGAAACTGCTGATCGTCGAGGACAACCACAGTCTGGTCGCCAATCTGTTCGACTATTTCGAGTCGCGCGGGCATGTTCTGGATGCGGCGCCGGACGGATTGACTGGTCTGCAACTCGCAATCGCGAACGACTACGACGCCATCGTGCTCGACTGGATGTTGCCGCGTCTCGACGGGCCGACCGTCGCGCAGCGCTTGCGTGTGGATGCGGGCAAGAGCACGCCGATCATCATGCTGACGGCGCGCGACGAATTGCCGGATGTGTTGATCGGATTTCGGGCCGGCGTCGACGACTATCTGACCAAACCCTTTGATCTGCCGGAACTGGAAGTGCGTCTTGAGGCCTTGGTGGCGCGCAGTCAGGGGCGCGTTGTCGCGCCGCGCGTCCTCGCCAGCCATGACTTGAAGCTGGATCTGGCCACGCTCGAAGTGACCCGTGCTGGCAACCCGATCAAACTGTTTCCGGCCTGTCGCAAGCTGCTCGAAGTGCTTTTGCGCGCTGCGCCTGCGGTCGTTTCGCGTGAAAAACTCGAACAGGCATTGTGGGGTGATTCGCCGCCCGACAGCGACCTATTGCGCTCGCACATGTACGAGTTGCGCCGTGCCGTGGACGGACCGTTCGCGGTGAAGCTGATCCAGACCGTGCCGCGCGCCGGCTATCGCATCGCCGAAGCGGGTACTTGAATGCGACGCACGCTCAGAATCCGAATCGCTGCCGGCATGCTCGGCTATGCGCTGGCGATTGCAAGTGGTGTCGTTCTGCTCGGGCAGTTGTTCAACGAGCGCGCCGAAGTGGTGGTCTGGCAATCCATGCTCGACAGTGAAATCGACCATGTGATCGAAGAGCGCAGGCTGGATCCGCAATCTCGACTGCCGAGCAGCGGCAATCTGCGCAGCTATGTCGTGCCCCGCAATGCGATTCCGGACGCGACACTGCCATGGCCGTTACGCGATCTGCCACCGGGGCTGCATGACGATGTCGTTCTCGGCGAGCGCGAGGCTGTGGTGATGATTCGCGATACGTCCGAAATACGTATCTACATGTTGATCGATATCACCTCGCTCGAAGCCAGCGAGCGCTCGCTTACCACCTGGCTGCTGGTCGCAGTGATCTTGCTTACCCTGATGTTGGCGTGGCTTGGCTGGTGGATTTCAGCCCGGTTGCTCGGGCCGTTGACCGAGTTCACCGCAGAAATCGACCAGCTCTCGCCGAATGTCCGCGGCGCGCGTGTGGCGTTTGAGAGCAAGGATGGCGCCGAGATTGTCGCCATTGGTACGGCGGTGAATAGCTTGCTCGATCGCATTGACGGTTTTGTGAAGCGTGAGCGCGAGTTCGTCAACAGCGCGAGCCACGAACTGCGCACGCCGATCGCCACGATTATTGGTGCCGCGGAACTGGCGAGTACACATTCCGACCTTACCGACGCGCTGCGTCGCCCGATCCATCGCATCCAGCGCGCATCGCGCGAAATCGACCAGCTGATACAGGTGCTTTTGGTGCTGGCCAAGTCACCCGAACGCATCATGGACAGCGCCAGCGAGTTTTCGCTGGACGAGTTGGTTGACGACGTCGTCAATGATCATCGCGGCATGACCGCGGCCAAGTCGTTGCAGTTGTGCTTCGGTGTGCTCAATGCCTGCAGCGTGCGCGCGCCGCTGCGCATCGTGCAGATTGCCATAGCCAACCTGGTGCGCAACGCCATCGAACATAGCGATCAGGGCACCATCACGGTATCCGTTGATCCGGCTGGAGTGGTGCGTGTGGAAGATCCCGGACACGGCATGGCGGCCGCAGAAATTTCAAGGATCTATGCCGCACAGGCGCGACAGGGCAGTGTTCAGTTGAGTCGCGGTATCGGCCTCGAGCTGATGGCGCGCATTTGCGAGCATCTCAACTTCGAGCTGACCATTGATGCGCTGGTGAACGGTGGCACCGTTGCCACACTCGACCTTCGCAGTGCCATCGCCGCTGCTTGAGGGTCGAAACTTCAGACTTCAGCGGGCAGCTTCGAGCACGCGGAATTGTCCGGAGAGAAAGTCGGCCGCGATGCGATTGTGGGTGCGGTCGGCGACGAGCTTGCCTTGGCGATTGACAAACATGCAACGCTCGGTGCGGGCACTGGTCCAGATCAGCTTGGCCGTTTGCCGCGCGGCGCTGTCGTCGACCAATTCGAACCACTGGCCGAGCGCAAACTGACGCACGCGGTTCAGCGCATCGGCGAAGCCGCTCACGTGATCACTGACCGGCGCTTTCGGGATGTCTACTGTCGCAAAATCGGTTGAAGCAGACGTCGGTGCTGCGGTTGTTGCGACCTCCGCAACCTCCGCAATTTCCACCGCCGTGTCGCCCGACGGATCGGCATCGCGATTGGCGACAGTGACTTCACCGAGCAAGGTTTCGTAGCGGTCGCGGAATTCGCCGACAACAACATCGACTTTCAGATCGTCAAGACCCACCGAGAACAAGGCGCCACGCAGCGAGTCGACGATGCCCGGCACCATTGCGCGCCAGTGCGACTGCTCGCTGCGCAGGGTTTCCGGATCGAGGCTCCACGCGATGTCACGCACTAGCTTGCTGGCGATGCGCCAGTCCGAAGAGGCATCGCCGCGACGCGAATAAATGGTTTCGAGATAGCGACGCATCGGGGCGTGCAGCGCTTCGCTGATCGACTCCGGCACGTGCGCCTGTTGCATCAGCAGATTGACCGACGCATCGGCCGAGCGCTCGGCGGCGATACGCAGTTCGCGCGCACGATTCATCTCGACGACGCGGCGCTCGGCGATTTCGACACGACGGCGTTCGCGCGACGCTTCAAGTTCGGCCAGATAGTCGGGTGCCACCGGTACCGCCGCCAATGGGCGAGCGGCCGCCGGTGCGGGCTCCGATGCGGTCTGTTGTGCGATCCATTGCGAGACCTGAGCGATCGCCTGCTGGATGTCGGCGGACGGTGCTGGCAAGGCGGCGGCTTGAGCGACAGCGTGCGCCGAAGAGCGCACGTTCGGATGGGCTTGCGCCAGCGATGCAGTCGACGGGGCGGCATGCATTGGCGACGACATCGATGCGCCGGTTTTGCCCGGCATCGCGCGCAGATTTGGCAGCACGCCGTGTTCGAGCATGATGCTGTTGGCGGCGTCGAGTGCGGATTCGGTGATCGCGGCGAAGTCTCGTTCCAGGCGTTTCAGGATGATCAGACGCGAATCGATCGGCAGATCAAGCACGCTCACGGCGACCCGGCACAGGCGCGCCAAACTCGACCCACTCAATGGTGCTGCCGTGCCTTCGGCGAGTCCGAGCAACACCTGAAAGCGGCGCTCGACCTGATGGCGAATGCGCGACGCGGCTTCGTCACAGCGTTTGGCGATGCGGAAAAGCGCGAGATCGAATTCGAGGTCATCGTCACCAACGATGCGCAATTCCGGTTCTCCGGCATGGGCCGCTTCGAATCGTTCGTAGGCGCCATTGAGCTGGTTGAACATCGCCGAGCAGGCATTCCGGAAGCGGGCGTTGGCAAGATTCTGGCAACGGCGAAGGGCATGCAGGTCGTCGAAGTAGCGCGTCTGCTGGGCGCTCACGCGCTCGTTTTCGGCGCGCATCGAGAAAGTCTCGTCGCAGGCTTTGAGCGTTGCTGAAAAGCTATGGACTAAGACGCTGCCGACTTGCGTTTCAAGGTCGGACATGACCTCGGAGACATGTCCCAAACTGCGACGACTGCTGAGCTCGACCACGTTTTCCATTGCTTCAACCACCTCTAGGAAGGTGGCAAAGATACTATTTGTTACGCTGGTGTCAAACTGTGACCAAATTGGCGTGCTGGTTGCGGCAGTGCGTCACCCGGTAAAACCCTTCAGGAATCAGGCTGCGCGGGCGTTTTGCGCGGTATTGACCAGTTTGTCCTTTACTGCGACCAAGGCACGTTCGAACAACGCACCGTCCTCGATCGGCTTGATATGGCCGCGCATCCAGTCACTGGCCACATTCGCGTACGGGCGGTCGGCGACCAACTGGCCATTGCGGTTCACGAACAGGCAGCGCTGCGACACATTACTGTTCCAGATCACTTTTGCGCGCTGCAACTCGCCCTTTCCGTCCA
This sequence comes from Lysobacterales bacterium, assembly GCA_043753835.1. Classification (GTDB taxonomy): domain Bacteria; phylum Pseudomonadota; class Gammaproteobacteria; order Xanthomonadales; family Ahniellaceae; genus JADKHK01. The sequence continues at coordinate 12,444 of JAYUVY010000052.1, forward strand.
CCAGTTCGACCCACGTGCCTACCGGCAGGACGCGCACCTTGGCCAGTGCGTCGCTGTAGGTCAGTCCGGTGCGCGCGGCGTGTTCAATGATCTCGGCCGTCGGTGCCACAGTTTCCGCATCGACCTGCGGCGCTGGCGCATCGGGCATGGTCTCGGCATCGATCTTTGCGAACGTGGTCGGTGTGGCGCCCGGTTCCTGCTGTGTGGTCGAGACCAGATCTCGATAGCGATTGCGGAATTCAACGACCACGCCGTCGACGTCGTTGTCATGCATGCCGACAGCACCGAGCGCGCCACGCAGGGCACCGACGATGTTCGGCAACATCGCTTGCCAGTGTGAGCGTTCGACCGAGATGGTGACCGGATCGAAGCTCCACACCAGGTCGCGCACCAGTTTGCGCGCCGACTTCCAGTCTTTCGAATCTTCGCCGCGACGCGAATGGATCAGTTCCAGATGACGACGCAGCGGGCCGTTCAACAAGGTGCCGACGACCGAAGGCACCGGCGTCTGCTCCAGCACCTCGGCAATCACGTTTTGGCTGGTGCGTTGCGCTGACAGTCGGCGTTCCTGCGCCTGTGCGGCTTCGGCTGAACGCTTCTCGAGCAGTTGCGAGCGCTTCTGTTCGGTGGCGATAAAAGAGCGCAGGCCCTGTTGGGCGCGATCCATGCCTTCTTCACCGGTGTCATTCGCACTTTCGGCAACCGCGTTGGCCACGGCACTCTTGATTTCCGAGAGCACGCGACCGTCGCGGTCCGATTCCGGGCTCCACGAGCGACCGATTTCGGCCGCACTTTCCATCAACGAGCGGAGCGGATGGTCGGAGTCGCCGAACACATGTGCACCGCGCAGTGCACTGCGCAGCAAGGGCATGCGCAGTGGCGTCAACGCCTGCTGGATTTCCTTGGGCAGGGTTTCGTCGCGGGCGACGAAGTCGAACATCAGCCCGACCAGATCAATCGCATTTTCAACCGGTTCGGCGAGCAGGGCGGCATTCGCTTGCCCATTGGCGCTGGTCGTGAGCATGCGCCGGATCGATTGCGCGAAATCGGCATTGTCCACTGCGCCCGGGTCGGCCATCTGCGACAACCGGCGGTCAACGACGGTGGCGTCAAGTTCAGCCATGCCTTGCGATTCGGCACCAGTCGGTCGTGGCCGTGTTGCGGTCAGCAAACGTGTGATTTCGGCGGCCAACGCGCCCAGCTCAATCTGTGGTGCCGCGGCCGCAACGATGCCCGCAGCGGTTTGCTCCGCGCCAGCGGCCGCACGCGGCGTGTCGCCGCTACTGCCGGCACGGCGCTGATACGTCAGCTTCAGTTCGGTCAGGATGCCCGCGTCGTACAACAGCTTGTTGCTTTCCTGGATGGCATCGCTATTACCTTCGGATAGCTTCTGTTCGATGCGTTTCAACAGCACCAGCCGCGATTCGATGCCGATCGGCAGCAACGCTGCCGCAGTGTGTACGGCTTCCGCAATCACCGAGCCGGAGAGCGGCATCAGCACATCCGAATCTGCGCGGCCGAACAGGTGTTGCAGCCGTTTCGTGAGTTCGAGGCGCGGGCGCGAGACATTTTCGTCGCAGCGCACGGCAATGCGGCTGATCGCAAGCGAGAGCTCGAGTTCGCCTTCGTCGATCAGGCTGAGCTCGTCGGAAACGGCGTCCAGTTGCGCCTTCGCGACGAGCGGCCGGGCATGCGCGTACAGCATGAACGCGCCGCGCAGGGCTGCGTCGAATCGCTCGGAGGCTGTCTCGCGCGTGCGGCGCAGCGAGCGCAGGTCATCGAAATACAGTTGCTTCAAGGTGCCGTCGGAGGCTTTTTCGGACATCTCGAACAAGGTGTCATCGACTTCAGCGAAAGCCGCACCGATGGCCGACCTCATGTGCGTGCAAGCAAGATCACGAACCTGACCGATGAGTTTGATGGCCGACTCGGAAGCCTCGGTCGACGGTCGACGCGCATTCAGGTCAACGATGTTCGAAGCGCTCATGCCTTGATCCCAAGTGACGTGGAAACTCTATCGACCGGCCCAGCGCAATATGTGCGGTAGTGCGCATTTGGGTCAATCGTTGACAGAGATTGTCGTCTCGTCCGGCGATTGTCCAACCGTCCAGACGGTGGAACTTGCCGTTGACCATCAAACGCTTGTTTCTCTGGCCCTTGGTTTGTGACAGCCGGTATCCTTCCCGCCCCCTTGCAGGCCAATGGTTGAACTCGTCATGCCCGATAAAAACGCCGCCATTGAGGCCGTTCTTGCCCAATTGAAGCCTGAGTTCAGTGCCGCTCGATTTGTCACCGCGCAAACCTTCGTCCGTCTTTTCTTCCGTCGCGTGCCGGACGAAGACCTGATGGCCCGCGATGTCGGCGACTGGGCCGGGCTGGTGCGCGACGCGCTGGAATTTGTTCAGGTGCGTGCTGGCGACCACTGTCAGGTACGCGTCTTCAATCCGCACAAGATCGATCACGGATACGACTCGTCGCACACCGTCGTGCAGGTGATGACCGATGACATGCCGTTCCTGGTCGACTCGGTGACGATGGCGATTGTGGCTTGCGAAAACCTTGTGCATGCCGTGATGCATCCCGTGGTGCAGGTTGATCGCGATGCCGGTGGGCATGTGCTCGGCATGTTCGAGGAGTCGGTCAGCGGCGCGCGCGGGCGCGTCGAATCCTTCATGCATTTCGAGATCGACCGTCGTGCCGACGCCGAAGAAATGTCTCGCCTCGAAGAATCGGTCCGGCGCGCCATTGGTGACGTGCGTGCCTGCGTGCGTGACTGGTCGGTGATGCGCACCAAGATGCACAGCATCGCCGAAGACCTCGCCGTGCGCGCATTGCCAATCGACGCGCCGGCGCGCGCCGAGTTGCAGGAGTTCCTGCGCTGGGCCGCCGATGACCACTTCACGTTTCTCGGCTATCGCGAGTATGCGACCGCGAAGCAGGGAGACGAAGATGTGCTGGTGCAGGTCGAAGGCTCGGGTCTCGGCATCCTGCGTGGCTCGGAAACCCGCCCGCGGCCACTCAAGTCGTTGGCCACGCGCAGCGTGCCGGACAGCGAAGGCGGCAAGGTCGTCATCCTGACCAAGACCAATGCCCGTTCCAATGTGCATCGTCCGGGTTACATGGATTACATCGGCATCCTGCGCTTTGATGCGGCGGGCAAACCCTACGCCGAGGAGCGTTTCCTCGGTCTGTTCACCTCGTCGGCGTATACCGCGCGTCCCTGGGACATCCCGCTGGTGCGACGCAAGTACGAGTCGGTCATGCGCGACTCCGGTCTCAAGCCGGCAGGACACAGCGGCAAGGCACTGCGACATATTCTCGAAACATTGCCGCGCGACGAAATGCTGCAGGCGTCCACTGGCGAATTGTTTGAGACTTCAATGGCGGTGCTGGCGCTTCAGGAACGTGCACGCACGCGCCTGTTCGTGCGCCGCGATGTTTACGGTCGCTTTTATTCCTGCCTCGTGTTCCTGCCGCGCGATCGCTTCACCCAGGCGGTGCGCGAACGCATCGAAGGCCTGCTGCGCGAAGCGCTGGCGGGCGACCGTGTCGACTCGACCGTGCATGTCGGTGACGAGTCACTGGCGCGACTGCATCTGATCATCCGCCCGAAGGCTGGCGCCCATGTCGATTTCGACGCGGCTGTGCTGGAAATGCGCATCGCCCAGGTGGTGCGCAACTGGTACGACGAATTGCGTGACCTGCTCATCGCGCGTCACGGCGAAGAACGCGGCCTCAAGCTCGCGGTGAAATACGGCAAGGCCCTGCCGGCTGGTTACATCGAGGATTGCTCCGCTGAACTTGCAGCGTCCGATGTCGAGATCTGTGCTTCCCTGCGCAATCCCGAAGACCTGCGCCTTTCCTTGTACCGACAGACCCAGGGCAATGACGCGCGCCTGCGCTTCAAGCTGTTCCGCTACGGCGCGCCGATCGCGCTGTCGGAAGCCTTGCCGATGATGGAAAACATGGGTCTGCGCGTGCTCTCCGAGCATCCGTACGAGATGTCGCTGGCCGGGGGTACGCGCATCTTCATCCAGGACTTCGAAGTGCAGTCGCTGCCCAATGTCACCGTCGATGCCGCCGTGGTGCGCGACGCTTTCCAGTCCGCGTTCGAGCGCACCTGGCGCGGTGAAGCCGAGAGCGACAGCTTCAATCGCCTGATCCTGTCGGCGCAGATGGACTGGCGTCAGGTATCAATGCTGCGCGGCTACTGCAAATACCTGCTGCAAACCGGTGTGCCGTTTTCACAGTCATATATGGAAGAGGCGCTCAATCGCTATCCGAAGATCGCGCGCGCCCTGGCCGAATTGTTCGAAGCGAAATTCGACCCGGCGCAGAGCGAACGCACGGCCAGTGTCGGTGCCGCATCGGCCGCGCTGAAGCAGATGTTGGACGGTGTCGCCAGTCTCGATGATGACCGCATCCTGCGCAGTTTCATCACCGTGATCCACGCGACGCTGCGCACCAATTACTACCAGACCAAGAACGACAAGCCGCGCGACTACCTGTGCTTCAAGTTCGATCCGGCGAAGATTCCGGAACTGCCCAAGCCGCGTCCGTATCGCGAAATTTTCGTCTACTCGGCACGTGTCGAAGGCGTGCATTTGCGCTTTGGCCCGGTTGCCCGCGGTGGCCTGCGCTGGTCGGACCGACGCGAAGATTTCCGTACTGAAGTACTTGGTCTCGTCAAGGCGCAGATGGTCAAGAACACGGTGATCGTGCCGGTCGGCGCCAAGGGTGGTTTCTTCGTCAAGCGACCGCCCGTGGGTGGTGATCGCGACGCGCAACTGGCTGAGGGCGTCGCCTGCTATCGCATCTTCATCAATGCGCTGCTCGATATCACCGACAACTTCGTTGGCGACAAACTCGTCCATCCGCAGAATGTCGTGCGCCACGACCAGGACGATCCGTATCTGGTCGTGGCCGCCGACAAGGGCACGGCGACGTTTTCCGATATCGCCAATTCGATCTCGGCCGAGCACGATTTCTGGCTCGGCGACGCCTTCGCCTCGGGTGGTTCGGTCGGTTACGACCACAAGGGCATGGGCATCACCGCAAAGGGCGGTTGGGAGTCGGTGAAGCGCCATTTCCGCGCCCTCGGTCGTGATTCGCAGACCCAGGACTTCACCGCGGTCGGTGTCGGCGACATGTCCGGCGACGTGTTCGGCAACGGCATGCTGTTGTCGGAACACATCCGCTTGCTGGCGGCCTTCGATCACCGCCACATTTTCCTCGACCCGAATCCGGACGCGGCGATCTCGTTCAAGGAACGCCTGCGCATGTTCAATGTGCCGCGTTCGAGTTGGGACGACTATGACAAGTCGTTGATCTCGGCCGGGGGCGGCGTGTTTCCGCGTTCCGCGAAGACCATCTCGGTATCGCCCGAAATTCGGGCCGTGCTCGGGATTGCCGATGACGGCGTCACTGGCGACGGCAGCGCGATGGCGCCGAACGATCTGATGACCGCAATCCTGAAGGCACCGGTCGACTTGTTGTGGAACGGCGGTATCGGCACTTATGTCAAAGCCACGAGCGAGACCCACGCCGATTGCGGTGATCGTGCGAACAACGCGATCCGCATCAATGGTCGTGATCTGCGCGCGAAGATGGTGGGCGAAGGCGGCAATCTCGGCATGACCCAGAAGGGTCGTATCGAAGCTGCTTTGAACGGCGCGCTGCTCAATACCGACTTCATCGACAACTCGGCCGGTGTCGATACCTCCGATCACGAAGTCAACATCAAGATACTGTTGAACGAAGTCGTCGCGCGCGGGGCGCTCACGGTTGAAGCACGCAATACCTTGCTCGCTGAAATGACCGATGAAGTTGGTGTCCTGGTTTTGCGTGACAACTACTTGCAGAACCAGGCGATCAGCGTCATGGAACGCATGAGTGTGTCGCGTCTCGGTTCGAAGCAGCACTTCATCCGCACGCTGGAATCGAAGGGCCTGCTCGATCGTCAACTCGAGTATCTGCCGAGCGATGCCGAGTTCGCCGAGCGCAAGTCGCGCGGTCTCGGCCTGACGCGACCGGAGCTTTCGGTACTGCTGTCGTACGCGAAGATCGTGCTGTTCAACCAGTTGCTCGATTCCGATGTGCCGGAAGATCCGTTCCTGTCGACCGAGTTGGTGCGCTATTTCCCGAAGCCGCTGCAGAGCCGCTATGCCGAAGAGATGCAAGGGCACCGGCTTAAGCGCGAAATCATTGCGACTGCGGTCACCAACTCGATCGTCAACCGCATGGGGGCGACGTTTGTGTTGCGCATGCAGGAAGACACCGGCGAGTCTCCGGCGCAGATCGCCAAGGCCTACGCGATCGCGCGTGATCTGCTTGACGCGCGCGCACTGTGGACGGACATCGAAGCGCTCGATGGCCGCGTCCATGGCGATGCCCAGATCGACGCGATGCTGCTGATCTGGAACCAGATGCGCAACCTCACGCGCTGGCTGCTGAACCTGCCGGGTGGTCGCCTCGATATCGCCGGTGCGGTCAAACGCTACGGCACCGCCTTCAAGGAACTGCGCGACGGCCTCGGCGAGGTGTTCGCCGATACCGATCGGCAATTGGCCAAGCAGGGTCGCGAACGCTGGATCAAAGCCGGCTTCGGCGAAGACCTCGCGACGCGATTGTCCGGTCTGCCGACGTTGGCGTCCGGCCTCGATATCGTCGAAGTCGCGCTCGACCGCCAACTGCCGCTCAAACAGGTGGCCAAGGTCTATTTCAATCTCGGCGAAGCGCTGCATCTGAAATGGCTGATGCAGAAGATCGAGGAACTGCCGGTCGAAGGTCGCTGGCACGCGCATGCCCGCGGCGTCTCCCGCGACGAGCTGTTCGCACAGCAGCGCGCTCTGGCGGCGCAGGTGCTCGAGAAAGGCACGAAGTCCGACGGTGCAGCTCTGGTCGATACCTGGATCAAACGCGACGACGCCCCGCTACAGTTCACCCTCGCCATGTTCGCCGACATGCGCCAGCAGGTGAACATGGACTACCCGACCGTGTCGGTCGCCGTGCGGCGATTGGCGCAATTGGTGCAGGCGGGGGCGCGGGGCTAATTTGTCAATTCAGCATGGATCACTAGCGAATGAATGACATCATGCTCACCACGTTGCTGGTGATCAGCCTCGTCGTGAACGGCTCATCATTTTTTCGATTCAATCGGCCGGAGCTGGCGAAACTCAGGCTCGCGGCCGTGGTTGGATCGGGCTTTGCTATGTTGATTTTCGTACTACCGGAACGCTATCTCCTGCTCCGGCTTGCGATCGCGGCGGCACTTTGCGTGAATTGCATCGTGCTTCAGCTCAAGAGAGGAAAGCACACGCCGCTTCGCGAGACCGTGTGGCCCGAGGTTCTGCTCTTGGTGACGGCAATTGGCTACGGCGTATCTTTGGTCTCCTGGAAATGATGACCGAGAAAGAAATAGCAGACATCGATGAATCAATCGAAGCGACTCTGCGGCAAGATATCGACGAAGGCCTGCGCGACAGTGAGGCTGGCAAGGTTGTCGCGAGTGGCGAAGTGCGAACGATGTTCGGGCTCCCCGAGTAACGCTGCGCCAGACGGCGGTCAAACGGACGCGTTCTTGTCCTGCTGCGCCTTGGCTTCGAGTTGATCGAGAAAATCCCTTGCTGTCTCGACGGCGATCGCGAAGTTGTCGGCGAGCAGGAGCAGGTTCGCGTGTTCGAGGATGTGCATTGACAGCAGCACTTTGTGCGGTTGCGGTTGCAGGCCGGAGAAGAACACCTTGATGCCGAGTTTGTCGGCGCGGTCTAGGAACTGGCGGATGGCTTGCGCGCCGGACGCATCGATCAGCGGCACGCGGCGCAGGCGCAGGATGAAGATCTTCGGACGTTGCGCGAACTGGTCGAGCACATCGTCGAGGCGGTTTGCGACGGCGAAGAACAGCGGGCCGGAAATCTGGAAGGCTTCAACCTGATCCGGTAACTGCGCGCGTTGATCGAGTTCGCTGGGTGCTGTTGCGTCGACTTCATCGTCTTCGATCAATTTGCGCCCGGACTCGATCTCGACCGCCTCGCTCATGCGATGCATGAACAGGAACGAGGCGAGCACGACGCCGACCTCGATCGCCACGGTCAGGTCGGCGACGACGGTCAGGATCAGCGTCACGATCAACACCGCGCGGTCGCCGAGCGGCCCCTGCAGCAGGTGTTTGATGTGTTCGATCTCGGTCATGTTCCAGGCCACGACCAGCAGCACCGCCGCGAGGATGGCCAGCGGCACATAGCTCATCAGGGGTGCCGCGACGAGCATGAACAAGAGCAGGAACGCGGCGTGCAGGATGCCGGCCAACGGTGTGCGCGCGCCGGCACGGACATTGGTCGCGGTGCGGGCGATGGCACCGGTCGCGGGCAGGCCACCGAACAGCGCCGAGCCGCAGTTGGCCACGCCCTGCGCGACGAGTTCGGCATTCGAGCGATGGCGTCCACCGATCATGCCGTCGGCGACCACGGCCGACAGCAGCGATTCGACGCCGGCGAGAAAGGCGATCGTGAAACTTGCGGGCAGCATCTCGAAGGTGCGCTCGAACGGAATCACCGGAAAATCGAACACCGGCAAGGCCGAGGGAATGCCGCCGAAGCGCGTGCCGATGGTTGCGACCGGCAGCGCAAACAGCGCAACCGCGAGTGCGGCGACGACGACTGCGATCAGGAACCCGGGCAAGGCCGGCCGCCACCGGCGCATCAGCAGGATCGCGATAATGCCGCCAATACACATGGTCGCAGTCAGTGCATCCGCAGTGCCGATGTGTGCAGCATAGGCCTGCCAGCGCGGCCAGAATTCGGCCGGCACGCGTTCCATTTGCAAACCCAGTGCGTCCTTGATCTGGCTGGAGAAAATACTCACGGCGATGCCGGCCGTGAAACCGACGATCACCGGCTGCGGTATGTAACGCATCAGTGTGCCGAGCCTCAGCAGGCCAGCGGCGATCAGGATCAGCCCGGCCAGCAGCGTGCACAGGATCATGCCGCCGTAACCGAACTTCTCGATCACCACGAAAACGACCGGGATGAAGGCCGCGGTCGGTCCGCCGACTTGCACGCGCGAACCGCCGAGTGCCGAGATCAGGAACCCGGCGATGATTGCGGTATGCAGTCCCTTCTCCGGCGTGGTGCCGGAAGCGATCGCAAGTGCCATGGCGAGTGGCAGCGCCACCACGGCGACCGTCAATCCCGCCATTACGTCATGGCGAAAATCGGCCAGCCCGTAGCCGCGGCGCAATACGCTCACCAGCTTTGGGATGTACAGGTGCCAGAACGGGCGCTGTGCAGTCACGGCCATGCCGTGAACTTATCAAGTTCCCGCCATCAATCACACGACGAGATCGCTTGGCCCGGTTCAACCGGCGTCAGCGGAAACTCGGTGGATGTGCGCGCGCGGGGTTCCAGTGCTTGCATCAGCGCCAACACGCGCGTTTCTTGCCAGGGTGGTGCAGCGAGTTGCACCGCGACAGGCAAGCCGGTTGAATCGCGCTCGCACAGGTTCGCCGCGTGCGTCACGCGATCGCGCGTCGTCGCGCGTCCGCTCGCTTCGTCGGCGCGAACGCGGGTGATCGGCACGATGCCCGCTGGCCAACCGAGCAGATTCCACAGCGACGAGTAGGTGCCAGCGACGCCAAGTTCCTTGGACTGACCGTGACGATAGGCGGGCAGGGCGAAGGCGGGCATCAATACCGCATCGAATGCGCCGCGCTCACGCAATTGTGCGTGGAATCGCTGCTCGAACGCCTGCTGTCGGATCACCGTGCGCCAATAGTGGTCGGTATCACCATGACCGAAGCAGCCGACCATATCGGCGGCGGTTGTTTGTCCGAACAGTTGCAACACGGTAGCCAGCGGCCGCGTGAACCAGCGCGAACGCGCAGCGAGGAATTTGAGCTGGGCGATCCGCGGATCGACGACCGATTCGATCAATTGCCGACGGATTTCCGCGCCGCGATCCGAACTGAGCAAATGATAGAAAAGTTCTTGCGCCTCGATCAGTGGTGGCGGTAACCAAGTCTCGACCGTGGCGCCGGCCGCGCGTAGATGCGCCGCCGCTTCTCGCACTGCGCGCAGTCCAGCTGCGTGCAACGGAAACACGCCATCGTCTTCGATCAATGCAACGCGCAGTTTCGTCACATCGACGGCGCGCGGATCGGCGAGCGGCGAAAATGCACGTGCATCACGTGATTCGCCATCGAACTCACCGAACACGATGCGCGTGCCGAGTTCGATGTCGGCTGCCGAACGCGCAAGCACACCGGCTTGCGAAATGATCGCGCGCTGGCCTTTCGAAAAGCCTATGGCACAGGCGTCATTGCTGCGACCGGTGCCGGGCTTCATTCCGAAGATGCCGCAGAACGCGGCCGGCACGCGAATGCTGCCGCCGATATCCGTGCCAAGACCGAGCGGCGAACCGCCTGCGGCGATCAAGGCGCCCTCGCCACTGGTCGAACCACCGCAGGCGCGATCGCGATGCCAGGGATTGCGCGTCAGCCCGTAGACCGGATTGTCGCCTTCAAGATACGCCATCAACTGCGGCACATTGGTCTTGCCCAGCACGATGCCACCGGCGCCACGTAGACGCGCGACGTGCGGATCGTCATGCATGTCGATGATCGATGCGCGTGACTGCAGACCGCCGGTCGCCGCCGTGCCGGTCACGGCCAGGCATTCCTTGATGCTGATCGGCAGACCGTGCAGCGGCCCAAGCGCTTCACCGCGCGCACGCTTCGCATCCGCAGCGTCCGCTTCCGAAAGCGCCTGATCGAAACGCTTCACGACCAGCGCATTGATCGCCGGATTGACCGCATCGATGCGCGCAATCTGCGCATCCACCGATTCGCGCGACGACACTTCGCCGCTTGAGAGTCGCGCAGCCCATTCCGTCGCGGTGAGTTGCCAAAGTTGCGTCATGCGTCAGGTTCCGGCTTTGAATGTCGTTCGCGCACCGCTCGCAATTCCTTGGCGACGAGCAGGTCTTTGCCTCGGCCCAGGGCTTCTTTGGCATCGATCAAGTCATCGACGGCGATGACGCGTAGCGACCTGCCATACAGTTCGACTTCGACGGAACGACTACGCACACGCTCGAATTCGCCAACACCAGTGATGCTACCGAGCAGGTCGAGCGCGCCGAAGTCGGTTTCCAGATAGAGGTTGTTCAACGCGATGCCTGGATCCGGATTGTCGAGGAATGACATGCGGCTTGGCGTCATCCGATGCGTCGGATGCACGTCGCGAAGCATCGCACGCAGCTTCTCGATGGTTGCCGGTGACAGCACGGTGCAGACGTCGAGGTCACGCGTCAGCATGCTCGACCCGTGCACGATGGCGGCGAATCCGCCGACCAGCACGAAGTCGATCTCGGCGTCACACAGGCGTTGAATCAGTCGGCTCAGGTCGGTCACGGAGTCGCTGTCCCGCGCGTTCGAGCGCCAATGCCAAATCCAGCGCAGACTGATGTCTGTTCACGCGTTGCTCGGGCGTCAGTCGCAGGTTCTCGTCGAGCAGGCTCAGGTCGATGCCGGCCCGCTCGGCCTCTTCGCTTGCAGTCATGGAATTCATGGCCGGAGCATATCAAGGCTTTGCGGGCAGCTCGCGCCAAACCTTGCGCCGCGAAAACGGCATCCACTGCTGCTTCAGGATGCCTTCGGGCACGGTTTCGGGTTTGAGCACGCCATAGGTCGGCGGCCATTCGTTTTGCGGCGGCAGTTTGAACGTGCCCATCAGCATGTCGATCAAGGGCAGGTGGATCGCGTAGTTCACGTCGACATAGGCCTTGTCGCGGGCATGATGCCAATGGTGATATCGCGGCAGCACCAGCAGATATTCCAGCCTGCCGAAACGGATGCCGAGATTCGCGTGGGCGAGTACGGCCTGCAGGCCGACGAGGATCACGTAGGCATTCAACGCCGGTGCCGAAAAACCGAGCACGATCAGCGGCGCCAACACAGCAGAACGGGTGAGCACGACTTCGACCAGGTGGATGCGTGAGCCGGCCAGCCAGTCCATGTGTTCGGAAGAATGATGCACGGCGTGGAAGCGCCACAGCCACGGAATGTTGTGATACGCACGATGCAAACCGGCCTGCGCGAGATCGGCAAAGAACACGGCGAGCAGGAATTGCACCGACACCGGCCAGGACTGAATGGTTTGTTGCAGGCCCGGAAACTGTGCCAGTGCCGCGATCTGCGTCGTCGATGCAGTGACCAGGATCAGGATGAACTGCACCAGCACATGGGTCAGGAAAAAATAGCCGATGTCGGTGCGCCATTCCGGACGCAGCGGCGATTGCGTGTTGCGTCCGAGGAACTGTTCCATCGGCACGAATACCAACGCCGAGAAGAACAGCGAGATCACGAACCAGTCGAGGCCGAGCGAATAGGGCGTCTGGCCGATCGCATTGAACTGCACGTCGCTGCCGCCGAGCAGCACCGCCAGGGTGGCGCTGCCGACGCCGAGCATCGCGACGCGCTTGTTGCGCCCGCGCATGATCGCGAACGTACCGAGCAGGAACGCCGCGATCAGCCCGACCAGCAGCAAATTGCGCGCAAAATCCTCGGTGTAGGCGACGCGGAATTCCTTGCTGGTCAGCAGTTGCGGAAAATGGAAGCAGAGCACCGAAATCAGCGACAACACGCCGAGTAGTGCAGAAATGTAGGCAAAATAGGAACGCGTGGGCTTGTGCATGGTGATCGATCGGCCGTTGAGTCAGATGAGCATACGAAAAATTCGCGATCGAACGGACAATGACGAACCTGTTTCAGTGCGCGCGGTCGGCGGCCGAATCCCGACGCCATCGCGACAACTGCGCCACGATGTTGTTGCCGACACTGATCTGTGGTTCCGATGCCTCCAGCTTCTCGGCGACTTCGCGCTTGTGCACGATCTTTGCAGCGATGGCTTGTGCCGCGATGAAATCGTCGGTGTTCTGCAAGGCTTGCGCGAAATAGGCGCGGCCGAAATAGGTCAGTTCATCGTCGTTGCCGCAGCCGAATGAGCTGCGATCGGCACGCGATGCAGTAATCACCAGACTGGTGTCACCGGACAGCGCGTCGATGAATCCGCCCGAATAACATGCGGAAATCAGCGTGATGCGCCAGCGGATGCCGGCATTGTCGAAGGCTTCGCCGAGGTCCTGGGGCGTAATCTGGCGTAGCGGAATTTCGCCCAGTTGCACCGACCATTGGTGGTCAGCCGAGCCGTGCGAGGTCAGGAACAGGAACACGATGTCCTCGGCCGGGTCGATGCGGCGACGCACACCATCCAGTACGCGACGCAGATTGCGCAGTGTTGCCATCGGCGTGTCTGCGAGCGTGTCCGGATCGTTGATCAGCGCGATGCTGCGCCCTGCGGTGTCGAATCGCGCATCGAGTTGAATCTGTGCGAATTGTGCTTCAGTGGCGAACACCGATTGCGCGCCGTCGCCGGCGACGGTGATGAAATACAGGTCGGCGCGACCCACGCGGTGCGGCAACAACTGCGCCAGTTGCTCGTCGACCAGTTGGTCCTGGATGGCAAGCAGATCCTCGCTGTCGTAGTCGAGCACGACCGGTTCCGGGTACTCGCCGATTTCGGCTTCGGCGTAGGCGTCTTCGGCAGCTTCCGTGTAGTCGTCGACATAGTAATACGCCGACCAAACATCGGACTTGTGGACCAGGAAGAAGCAGGCGAGTGGCGCAAACAGCGCGATCAGGAATCTGCGCGATCGACTGGCGTCGCTGGACCACGCGCGCAAGCTCAATAGCAGCCACGGGAATGCGAGCCCGATCGCGATCAGCCAAGCGATACCGAAGGCATATTCGGTGTTGTTTTCGATGAAGTTGAGGTCGCCGACGAGAATGGCCACTGCTATCGCGATGGTCGCCGCCAGCATCAAGGTGCAGGCGATCGACAGGCTGATGGCGGGTCGATTCAATGCGCGTGCTGCGATCGAAGCGATGAGACGAGCGACGACGATCAACAGCGCATAGGCTGCCACGGCCGACGAGGTGAACTCGCGTGCCGCAGGCGATTGCAGCAACTCAGCGAGAAATCCAAGCAGAAGGCACAACAGGCTGATGCCGAGGAAGTCGGTTTCTCCCGCCAGCGTCGCCGGGATTTTCGGTCGGCGAAAGGCATTTTGGCTCAGCACTTCCGGCCAGAAGTTGGACATCGCGGTGTGGGTCAGAGCTGGATATCGCGGAAGGTCGCGACGGTCGGATGACGGCCGTGAGATTCCGGTCGCGTGTCGGCACGGACCAGTTGTGTTGTCGACAACCCGGCTTCGGCGGCGGCGTCGAGTTCGGCTTCGATGTCGGACAGAAACAGGATGTTCGAGGCCTCGGCGCCGATCTGTTGCGTGATGCGTCGGTACGCGTCGGCTTCGCGCTTGGCGCCGACGGTCGTGTCGAAATGACCGGCAAACCAGGGCAGCAGATCGCCGAACACGGAATGACGGAAAAACAGCTTCTGTGCGGCGACGGATCCCGACGAATACACATAAAGTGGCACGCCCGCGGCATGCCAGGCGCGCAATTGGTCGAAGGCATCGATGTACAGGTGGGCGCTGAATTCGCCGCGTTCGTAGCCTTCTAGCCAGATCAACCCCTGCAGCAACTTCAGCGGCGTCGCCTTGCGGTCGATATCGATCCACTGCAACAGCGTGCCGATAGCTGCTTCATCATCGCTGCCACCGGTCTCGTCCAATACAGCATTGACCGCTGCGCGCACGTCTTCGCGATCACTGTTGTCGCGGACAAAGTCGGGCAACCTCTCGCGCGAATACGGAAACAGCACGCGATGCACGAAATCGATCGCGCTGGTCGTTCCTTCGATGTCGGTAAGGACGATGCGACTCATGCTTCACCGAAGCGCGGAAAACGCTGGGCGATATCGTCGCCGGTGAAATTGGCGACCCAGCCGGCCGGATTCGTGAAAATGCGGATGGCGATGAACGACGGATTCGCACCCATGTCGAACCAGTGGCGGGTGTTGTCGGGTACTCCGATCAGGTCACCCTGTTCGCACAACACCTCGAACACGCGCTCGCCTAGGTGCAGGGTGAACAGCCCGCTCCCGGCGACAAAGAAGCGCACTTCGTCTTCGGCGTGGCGATGTTCGTTCAGGAATTTCTGGCGCAGTTCGAGCTTTTGCGGGTGCTCGGGGGTCAGCGAGATCACGTCGACCGCCTGATAGCCCTTTTCCTGCATCAAGCGATCGATGTCGCTGCGATACGCGGTGATCACCTCGTCCTGCGACGCGCCCGGCACGACCGGTGCGTTCGTGGCCCAGCGCTCGAAGCGCACACCCTCGCGGGTCAGCAGTTCGGCGATCACGGCGTGGTCGCGGGTGCTCGTGACCGGTGCCACGGCATCGTGTTCGTTGAAGATTCGCAGTCGGCTCATCGGCGTAGTTTCCACAGGTCAAGCTCGCAAGCGAGCAGGAATTCGAAGGCATCGAGGTGACGACGCGCTTCCTTCATGTCCCGGCCCCAGGCATAGATGCCGTGGCCGTCGATCAGATAACCATGCAGCGGGCGTGGACCATGCAACATTGGGGCGATCAGGTCAGCCAAAGTCTGCATGTCCTGCGAGTTCGGAAGTACCGGGATGCGCATGCTGGCTTCGTGGGTGTCATAGCCGCGGAAGGCTTTCAACAACTCGAATCCGGCGATGGTGATTTCACCGCGATCGGCGTAAAGCCGCGAGGCAACCGTCTGTGTGTGCGAATGCGTGTGCAGCACGCAGCCGATGTCCGCGTCCTGCGCGTACAACTGGGTGTGCAACAGGGTTTCCGCCGAGGGGCGGTGATCGGACCCGACCGCCTGACCGGCAAAATCGACGACCATGATGTCGGCAACGCTGAGCTTGCCCTTGTCGCGACCGGAAATCGTCACCGCGGCGTGTTCGGCATCGAGTCGATGTGAAAAATTGCTGCTGGTTGCCGGCGTCCAGCCCAGCGCAGCGAGTTCTCGGCCGGCGTCGGCAACGGCTTGCGCGATGTCGCGGAAGGCTTTTTCGTCAAATGCAGGCATCGGTGGCGGCGCTCTTGATCAGGGTCAAGTTGGGCGCGCAAATATAGCGGAAGATGCGCCAAGGCTCGGGCTTGGCACTGCGGCTACTTGGCGTTCACACTGCTGCGCTCATGCTTCGATGCGACAAAACCTGATCACGGAGAAAAGCCATGTTTGAGACCACGACGACCCGCCGCCAGTTTCTGGTGCTCAGCGCCGCTGCAGTAGCCGCAGGCGCAGCCTTGCCCAAATTCGCGAATGCGCAGGCCGCACTGCCGCAGTTGACGGAGGCCGATCCGACTGCCGCGGCGCTCGGCTACAAGCACGACACCACGAAAGTGGACGCCGCGAAGTACCCGAACCACAAGCCGTCGCAAGTCTGCGCGAATTGCAAATTGGTGCAGGGTGCAGACGCGGACGCGTGGCGTCCTTGCAGCCTTTTCCCTGGCAAGTCGGTCAATGCGAAAGGCTGGTGCGCGGCTTACGCCCCAAAAGCGTAGCCCGACGGGGCGACGATCGTCGTCGCCTCTGCTAGTTTTCCGACATGGATGTCGCGAGTGTGCTCATTGGACTGATGCTCGGTGCCGCCCTCGTGGCGGTGCCCTTGTCATTGTGGTCGACGCGCTGGGCGCAGCGTCGCTTCGACGAAGGTCGCGCCAGCACTGAGGCCGAACGCGATGTTACCCGGGAGCGACTGCGCCAGACCGAAGTCGCCCTGGCGGATGAGCGTACGCGCTCACGTGAACTCGGCGAAGCACGTGCCTCGCTGGCCGCACGGCTCGATGAGTCCGCAGCCGCGCAGGCCGAAAAACTGCGTTGGATCGAATCGTCGCGCGAACAGCTGACCCAGCAATTCGAACTGATCGCCGCATCAATTCTAGAGGCCAAGAGCGAGCGCTTCAGCGCCAGCAGCCAGGAACAGGTCGGCGCTCTGATGACGCCGCTGCGCGAACAACTGCAGCAATTCCAGCAACTCGTGGTCGACTCGCGCGCCCAGGAAGGCGAAAGCCGCGCGGTGTTGCGCACGGAAATCGTCCATCTGCGCAAGCTCAACGAACAACTGAGTGGCGACGCTTTGAACCTGACGCGCGCACTCACCGGCGACACCAAACGTCAGGGAGCGTGGGGCGAGTTGGTGCTGGAGCGTCTGCTCGAAGCATCGGGTCTCTCTGCCGGCCGCGACTTCGAGACCCAGGTGGTGTTGCGCGAAGAGGGCATGGATACGCGCCGGCCTGACGTAATCGTGCGCCTGCCGGGTGATCGCGATGTCGTGATTGACGCCAAAGTGTCGCTGACCGCGTTCGAGCGCTGGTGCAATGAAGATGATGCGGCTTTGCGCGACAAGCATTTGGCCGAGCATTTGCGCTCGATGCGACGGCATATCGAGGAACTTGGCACCCGCGGCTATGGCCGCGCCAGCGCGCTGTCGTCAAACGGTCTGGTGCTGATGTTCGTGCCAGTCGAAGCCGCCTATCTGGAAGCCATCCGCGCCGAACCCGGGCTGTATGAAATTGCCCTGCGCAGCGATGTCGTCGTGGTCAGTCCCGGCATGTTGCTTGGCATCCTGCGCACAATCGAACACGTGTGGAAGGCGGAAACGCGCAGCCGCAATGCCGAGAAAATCGCCGAGCGCGCCGGTCTGCTGTACGACAAGTTCGTTGCCTTCATGCAGGATCTCAGTCGCGCCGCGGAACAGGTCGGCAAGGCGCGCGAGAGTATCGACCAGGCCATCAACAAGCTCGGCAGTGGTCGCGGACATCTGGTCGGACAGGTCGAAAAACTGCGCCAGCTCGGTGCGCGCAGCAGCCGTGATCTGCGCAGTGTCGTTCCGGTGGTGGACGAGTTCGAAGACGATGCGCCGGCGGTGCCGCTGGCCGTAAATCCCGAGGAGCACAACGCATGACCAGCGATGGAAACATCCAACTCGATCAGCGCATGCTCGACCAGTTCCGCATGCTCGAGCGCGCCGGTCGTCCCGGCATGCTGGCGCAGATGGTCGGCATGTTTCTGCGCGGTTCGACCGATCAGATCGCCGCGATTGTCGCAGCGAGCAAGGTGGGCGACGCCGAAAAGCTGCGCGTCACCAGTCATACGATGAAATCGAATGCCGCCAGTTTCGGCGCGACGGCGCTTGCAGATGTATGTCGTGACATCGAATATGCCGCGCGCAATGGTCGCGGCACGCTGACGCCGCAGGCCATCGCTGATCTGTCCACCTTGCATCAGTGCACCTGCGAAGCACTGCAGCGCGAAATCGTCTAGCGAAAGATGGCCTAGCGCGCCAACCAGCGCCGTGCCATCCGCCGGATTGACGCGTCGATGCCGGCGTCTGCCGCGACTTCGGCGATGTCGCGCCACGCCATGGCACGCGATTCATGATTGGCGACAAAGGCTTCTGAAACCGTCGCGGTGACAACAAAGCGCACATCGAAATGCCAGTGGGCAGGTTCGGGGCCGCGCGCCGGAATTTCGTGGGCGTCGAGATCGAACAGGTCGTCATGCACGACGAGATCGTTCAAACCTGTTTCTTCCATGGCCTCGCGCAAGGCGACACGGGGTAGGTCGGCATCGCCATCGGCATGGCCGCCGGGTTGCAGCCAGCGATCGAGTTTGCGGTGATGCATCAGCAGCACGCGCGCACCGTCGGCGGAAACCAGCCATGCGGAAGCGGTGAAGTGGGCTGGGAAACAGTCGCGCCAGTAGCAGCGGGGGACACTCAATAGACCTGTAAACCGGGCGAAGGCCGTCGCTTCTTCAGGTTCGGCATCAGGCCACTGGCTGAGCGCGGAGCACAATTCGAAAGTCGGCATGTCGGGTTCAATCGGGTTGGGTGGCGGCAATTCATCACATCCGGGCTTGCCGCATGCAGTTGTGAACAGTATGTTACCGGCGCTCTGTAACCCCCAAATTTGGAGAACCGAATGCTGTTCGATCGCATCAAGCCGCTGGATCAAATCCTCGCTACGGCTGAAAAGAAGTCGCTTGTACGTCAGCTTGGGCCGGTGCAACTTACCTTGCTCGGAATAGGCGCGATCATCGGTACCGGCATCTTTGTGCTCACCTCAGCGGCCGCTCAGAAGGCCGGCCCAGGCATGATGTACGCGTTCATCATCGCAGGAGCGGTATGCGCTGTAGCTGCACTGTGCTACGCGGAAATTGCCGCGATGGTGCCGGTTTCCGGCTCGGCCTACACCTATACCTACGCCGTCATGGGCGAGATCATGGCGTGGATGGTCGGCTGGGCGTTGATTCTGGAATACGCAGTTGCAGCCTCCGCGGTCTCGGTCGGTTGGTCCGGGTACTTCATGGGATTAGTCAAGAGCTCGACCGGATTCGAATTGCCCACTGCGCTCGCCGCTGGCCCGACTTGGTCCTTCGCGGGAGGCGTTCCCAGCGTTGACTTCACCCACGGGATGTTCAATCTCCCGGCGGTGGCAATCGCACTTGCGGTGACCGCTCTGCTGGTCATTGGCACCACCAAGAGCGCACGTGTTAATGCCGTCCTGGTTGTGATCAAGATCCTGGCGCTTACCGCTTTCATCGCGCTCACTTTGCCGGTCCTCAACGGCGCGCATTTCGAGCCAATGGCGCCGAACGGTTGGTTCGGTAACGAGGGTACTTCTGGTATGGGCATAGTTGGCGCAGCTGCTTCAATCTTTTTCGCCTACGTTGGCTTTGATGCGGTTTCCACAGCTGCGGAAGAGACCAAGGATCCGCAGCGGAACATGCCTATCGGGCTCATCGGCAGTCTCGCGGTGTGCACGGTCTTCTACTTGCTGGTTGCCGCGGGTGCCATCGGCGCTATCGGTGCACAACCGACCGCTCTGGGCGTTCAGCCGGGCTCCCCGGAGTTCGTCGCCCAGTGCGCGGCCCTCGCAGCCCAAGCCCAGTATCCGCTGGTGTGCTCCAACGAAGCGCTGGCGCATGTGTTGCGGATGATCAATCACGAGCGTGTCGGCGACCTGGTCGGCCTGGCGGCGAATCTTGCACTCCCCTCGGTCATCCTGATGATGCTCTATGGACAGACCCGCATCTTTTTCGTGATGGCGCGCGACGGTCTGCTGCCGGAGAGTCTGTCCGACGTGCATCCGAAGTGGAAAACTCCGCACAAGGTCACCCTGATCACTGGCTTCTTCGTCGCCATCGGCGCCGCGTTGTTCCCGGTCGGTCAACTCGCCGACATCTCCAATTCCGGCACCTTGTTCGCATTCTTCATGGTGGCCATCGCCGTGCTGATCCTCCGTGTCAAGGATCCGGGCCGCCATCGTCCGTTCCGCACCCCCTTCGTCTGGGTGGTCGCGCCGCTGGCGATCTTTGGGACGTTGTTCCTATTCTTCAATCTGCCGTTCGACGCAATGATCGTGCTCCCGATTTGGGGCGCAATCGGTCTCGTGCTCTATTTCATGTACGGCTATCGCAAGAGCCACCTGCGCAACTCCGCGCATTGACCGGAATCACGAGCGTCCGTAGCTCAGCTGGATAGAGCACCGGGCTTCGAACCCGGTGGTCGGGGGTTCGAGTCCCTCCGGGCGCACCAATCGCAATCACGATCAAGGGTCGGCACATTCTTGTGCTGGCCCTTTTTTTTAATTCACAGACGACATTGCCTGTTCGTGACGCAGTTGGCATTTTTGTCGCGTGGTCGCTGGGTCTTGACGTCATGTTTGTGAATTGTGGTGTGTGAACCGGGCAACAGTTTGCGACTTCGCGCGCCGAATGCGCGTTTCCGCTTGAAGTTGTTGCCGTCGCAGTTGATTCTGCGGCCATCAGGGGCGACCCATGTCTGGAAACGCTATGAACGCTTGGCTGCGCATTGCGCTTTACGTCTCGTTTGCCTGTGTTCTGGCGTCTCCGACCGCGCAGGCCGCGGCGACTGACGGTGACGCGATCTGGCGGCAGGTTCGCGAGAGCGACATCCCGCGCAACCAGCGTGAACGGCAGATCGTGCCGAACCGCTACCAGACGTTTGCCTTGAACCGCGGTCGACTGATGGCGCTGCTGGCGCAGGCGCCAAGCGAGCGTGCGCAAAGACCGGAGCGCAGCCCTGTTGCACTTGGTCTGCCATTGCCCGGAGGAGGCATCGGAAGTTTCCGCATTGTCGAGTCGCCGGTCATGGAACAGGCATTGGCAGACAAGTTTCCGGGCATCAAGACCTTTCTCGGGCAGAGTGTTGATGACCCGACGGCGACTGTCCGGTTCGACGTCACGCCGAAGGGATTTCATGCCCAGATCATCAGCGCGCATGGAACAACGTATATCGATCCCTATCAGCCGGACGATGCCGACAATTACATTGCGTATCGCAAGCAGGACCATGAGCATGTTGGCGAGCGCGGCGTTTGCCTGGTGACCGGCGAAGCGATTGCCCCGTCCATGCAGAACGGCGGCAAGAACGTCCAGAGCAAATTGTCTTCCGGCGCGACACTGCGCACATATCGCTTGGCGATGGCGGCGACCGGCGAATACACGGCGTTTCACGGCGGCACTGTCCTCGACGGACTGTCGGCAATCGTCACCACGGTCAATCGGGTCAACGGCATCTATGAACGCGAAGTCAGCGTGCGCATGGTGCTGGTCGCAAACAATGACCTGATCATCTTCACCAACGCCGGGACTGATCCTTACGCCAATACCTCGGCCGATCTGAACCCCAACCAGACCACCATCGATGGGGCAATTGGCAGTGCGAACTATGACATCGGCCACTTGGTGGGTACTGGCGGCGGAGGCGTCGCTCAACTCGGTTCAGTGTGTGGCGGTTCCAAGGCGCGCGGGCTGACCGGATCACCATCTCCAGTCGCAGATGGATTCGACGTCGATTACGTCGCGCACGAAATGGGTCATCAATTCGCCGGCAATCACACGTTCAACGGTTCGGGCGGAAGTTGTACCGGCACCAACCGCAACGCGACGACCGCGTATGAGCCGGGCAGTGGCATCACCATCCAGGCCTATGCGGGCATCTGCGGCGGTGACGACCTGCAGCCAAACAGCGAAGATTATTTCCATCGCCTCAGCCTGAACGAGATCATCAACTTCACGAGTATCGGCGGCGGCGCCGCGTGCGACGCCACCACCGCGACGGGCAACAACGTCCCGACGGTGACGACACCCGCAGCTTTCACGATTCCCGGCCGCACCCCGTTCACGCTGATCGCAGTCGGCAGCGATGCTGACGCCGGCGATGCGCTGACCTATTCCTGGGAACAGTTCGATCTCGGTGCGGCGAATGCCGAAGGCGTGCTGAGCGGTGCCGTCACGACTGGCCCGATCTTCCGGTCGTTTGCGCCGATGCTGGATCCGTCGCGCACATTTCCAAGTTGGCGCTACATCCTGAACAACGCGAACGTGCCGCCGGCTACCGCGCCGTTGCCAGGAACGACGACGCCAGCCTTCATGACCGGCGAAGTGTTGCCGAACGCGAACCGCACATTGAACTTCCGCGTGACCGTGCGCGACAACCGCGCTGGCGGCGGCGGCACGAACGAGACTTCCACCGCGATCACCGTTAACAATGCGGCGGGACCGTTTGCCGTGACCGCACCAAATACGGCCGTCAGCTTGGCCGCAGGTTCGCCGCAAACCGTCACCTGGAATGTGGCCAATACCACTGCGGCCCCGGTGAGTACGGCGAACGTCCGGATCACGCTGTCGACCGATGGCGGCAACACCTATCCGATCGAATTGCTGGCGACCACGCCGAACGATGGCACGCAAAGCGTGACGATTCCGGCTGGTCTTGCGTCGACGCAGGCGCGCATTAGGGTTCAAGCCGTTGGAAACATCTATTTTGATGTCTCCGATGCCAATTTCACGATTGCGACCGTGGGCAATGCCGCGCCGTCGATTACGGTGACCGGCTCGGTCACGACGCGTCAGGGCAGTCCCGCTGCGACCGCGACTGTTGCGACCGTGGCTGATGCGCAGGACACGGCGGGTAGCTTGGTCGTCAGCGTCGAAGGTGCGCCCGCCGAGTTGGTCGTCAGCGTCTCGAACACGGGTGGCACGGTCAGCCTGACGGCGACGGCAGCCTGCACCCTCGTCGCTCCGACCGGGGGCAGCAAGGTTTATCCGGTGTTGCTGCGTGTCACCGACAGCGTCGGCGCGAGCACCACGGCAAGCGTCAACATCGCAGTCGGCAGCAATCAGGTGCCGACGCTTGGAACCTATCCGACGATCGCGATGACGCAGAGTTCGACGCGAATGCAGGCACCGAGTCCGCTTGCATCCGATGCGAACGGCAACTTCAGCGGCATGACGATTTCTCCGACCACTCTCCCCGGTGGCGGGACGCTGAGTGTAGCCGCCGATGGCACGATCACCGCGACGACAACCGGTACAACGCCGCTCGGCAGCTACAGCGGTACCGCTCGCGCCAGTGACAGTTGCGGCGCGGTCGAAACGCGTCCGTTTACCGTCACCGTCGCTGCACCGAATATTTCGCTCGCGGTGGCCGGTTCCGATGTCCTGACCGGCAATGCGATCGTCGAACCGAACGAATGCAATCAGGTCAACGTCCGTCTGACCAACAACGGCAATACGACGGCGACCGCAGTGTCGGCGACGCTTTCGACGTCGACGCCGAACGTGACGATTACGCAAGCCACCGCGAGCTTTCCCAACATCGGCGCCGGGCAAACAGCGACCAGTTCCACACCTTACGAGATCAGCACCAATGGGTCCGCGACCTGCTTGACGAACATCAATCTGACCGTGACCGTGACCTATAGCGGCGCGAGTGGCTCGCCGTTTGTTGGCGCGCTTTTGCAGCCGATCGGTCGCGCCGCGGCGACGAACTACGTGTTTACCGCATCGACGGGTGCGACCTTGCCGAACGACGGCGTGCTGCTCGCCGGTAGCCAGTTGGACGATGCGCTGGTCAACTTGGCGGTGCCCGCGGGATTCAATTTCTCGGTGTACGGCACGGCGTATGTACCCGGCACGGTGCTGCGCGCAGCGAGTAATGGCAATTTGCAGTTCCGCAATTCCGGCGGCGCGACGGATTTCACCAACACCGCGATTCCGACCCAAGGCGCGGGTAATGGCCAGGCACAGTTCCCAGGTGCGGCACCGACCTTGTTCCTGCAATGGGACGATTGGCAGATGGATCCGGCCAGCGGCAACGTTCCCGCCACGGCCGGTATCTACACCAAGGTCGAAGGCATCGCGCCGAATCGTCAATGGATTATTGAATGGCGCGGTCGCGTCAAGGGCGATGGCGCGCTGACGACGATCAACAACCGCGCCGCGATCATCTTCTACGAAGGCACGAATAATTTCGATTACGTCTACCTGTTGTCGGGTGTCGGCGCGGCGACGAATACGGCTGGCTCGACGATTGGCATCCAGTCGGCCACGACCGGCACGACGTTCACCCAGTTCGCGCTTGACTCGGCAAACCTCGCACCCGGCACGCGTCTAGCGGCGACGATTCCGCCAGCGGTGTGCAGCGCTGGTTCGGGCACGTGCGGCTTGCTTCCGGGCGTGACGATCACGCAGAGCGGTGGTACGACCAACGTCACCGAAGGCGGCGCGAATGACACCTACACCGTGGTGCTGAACGCTGCGCCGAGCAGCAGCGTGACCATTACCGTGAGTCCGGATGCTCAGGTCACGACCTCGCCGGCACCGACGCTGACGTTCACGACCCTCAACTGGATGACGGCGCAGACGGTCACCGTGACCGCAGTCAACGACGCGATCGTCGAAGGCGCGCACACCGGCAGCATCACGCATAGCGCGAGCGGCGGTGGTTACACCGGCGTCTCAATTGCGAGTGTCACGGCAAACATCACTGACAACGACTACACGCTCACCTATGCCGCAGGCGCGAACGGCTCGCTGTCGGGCACAACGTCGCAGACGGTCAGCCAGGGCGGCAGCGGCACCGCGGTCACCGCCGTGCCCAACGTCGGCTACCAGTTCGTCAGCTGGAGTGACGGTGTACTGACCGCGTCGCGTACTGACAGCAATGTCACCGCGAACATCAGTGTCACCGCGACATTCTCGATCAGGACCTACACGCTGACCTACACCGCCGGCACGAACGGCACCATCACCGGCACGACGCCGCAGACCGTGAACCACGGTGCGAACGGCTCGGCCGTCACCGCAGTGCCCAACGTCGGCTACCAGTTCGTCAGCTGGAGCGACGGTGTACTGACCGCGTCGCGTACCGACAGCAATGTCATCGCGAACATCAGCGTGACCGCGACATTTGCGATCAGGACCTACACGCTGACTTACACCGCCGGTGCGAACGGCACCATCACCGGCACGACGCCGCAGACCGTGAACCACGGTGCGAATGGCTCGGCCGTCACGGCAGTGCCCAACGTCGGCTACCAGTTCGTCAGCTGGAGTGATGGTGTACTGACCGCGTCGCGTACTGACAGCAATGTCACCGCGAACATCAGTGTCACCGCGACATTCTCGATCAGGACCTACACGCTGACTTACACCGCCGGCACGAACGGCACGATCACTGGCACGACGCCGCAAACCGTGAACCACGGTGCGAATGGGTCGGCCGTCACCGCAGTGCCGAACGTCGGCTACCAGTTCGTCAGCTGGAGCGACGGTGTACTGACCGCGTCGCGTACCGACAGCAATGTCACCGCGAACATCAG
>JAYUVY010000053.1:0-13445 GCA_043753835.1 Lysobacterales bacterium
AGAAGTCGGCAGGCGAAGAGCAACAGGATCAGAAATCAAACCCAACCGCGGGTGCTGTCCTCAACTAATTCTTCGTCCGAAGAAAGCCGGCAGGTCAGCTACCGGCGACCTGTTCCAAGGCAAGAGCGTTGTGGAAATCGAGAAATTGTTCGACAAGTCTCGCGGAATCAAGGACCGCGTGAGCCACTACTTCAACGAGATCATTGTGTTCAGCACCAACCTGATCCACGTGTTCATCCGTTCCAAGAAAAACCCCAACCAGGCCGCCGTTTTCATCTGCCGTGGCTCGGCGAACATCGGCATGGTGCTGGTGAAATCGCGTGCCGCGATGGTCAATTGCGAAGCCGCTGCCTGATGCCGGTGGGCGGGCCGGTAGCAACGGCCCGCCCATCTTCCTTTGTCGATACAAACTTCCGAGCGGTATATGGCGTCGAAAATTGAGCCCTTGCGAATTTTGCGTATTTCTTGCCGGAACATCGTTCCGGAGGAGATCAGCGCCTTGCGTTCCTTGTGTGGCCTGTTGAAGCCGCATCTCAAACAACCGTGGGAAGTCGTGACCGGCGACGATGCCGATCTGATTCTGGTCGACCTCGACCACGGTGCCGTGTCCGAGCCCGCAGGCAAAACGCCGGTGGTGGGCTGCGCGTTACGACCGAGAATGCATCCGCTGGGAGCCATCCACAGGCCGTTTCGCGCATCCGAGGTACTCGCCTTGCTCAGCGATTGGAGCGAGCGGGCCGACCTGGTCCATGTCCCGAAGGACGGTGCCGGGGTATGGGACGAAGGACGATATCGCCTGCGGGCTTGGCCTTTGGAGTTCGAACAGTGGCCGGCGGAATGGCGGGTTATCCTGGCCGCGCTGACGCGTAGTGCGCGATCGTCGCAGGATGTCGCCCAGCGCACCGGACTGCCGCAGTCCGAGGTCGGTCGATGCGTCGCGTTGCTTGGCCGACAAGGCTTGCTGGAGGTGGTCGAGCGGCTAGGCGAATACACGCCGAGACCGCCGCCAGCAGCAGGCCGATGGCATGGTCTGGTGGCGAAAGTCGGCATGGTGCTGGGGTTCGGGCGATGAACCGGAGCTACAAGGTTCGGGCGATGAGCCAGAGCTACAAGATCGTCTTCATTGGCGAGCCCGGCGCTGGCAAGAGCACTTGCGTCAGCGCGCTTAGCGATATTCCCGTGATCAGTACCGACGTGGACTGCACGGATGCGCTTGCCGAACTGAAGGAAACGACCACCGTCGCGCTCGACTATGGCGAGCTCGACCTGGGCGAACAGGGCAAGCTGTTGTTATACGGGCTGCCCGGGCAGTCGCGTTTCCAGTTCATGTTCGAGGTCATTCGCCATGGCCTGCTCGGCGCCGTCGTACTGGTCGACGCCAGTTCGCCGCACGGGCTGCACGGGCTCGAAGAAACCTTGGCCACATACGCGACCGAGCTGAGGCGCATTCCGTGTGTGCTTTCGCTCAACAAGGACTGCGACCGAACCCAGGAGCTCAAGCGCCAGTGCAGCGACCTGTTGCGCAAATACGAAGTCGTTGCTCCGGTGCTGGTGGTGGACGCGCGTCGCCGAGAGGACATAGTCCGCATCTTCGATTTGTTGTTTCTGCAACTAGAGCACGGGCAGGACCAGCCCGACCATGAGGAATCGACAACATGAGCGTAACCATTCTACCGGACAAAGCTCAATGCGATGCCGCCATCAAGCGCCTAGTGGATTCGAACAGCGGGATCAAGGCCGCGATGATCGCAACGCGCGATGGGCGTGCGTTCATGGGGCGCGGCAGTACCGCGGTCGACAGCGGAAAATTCGCCGCGATGGTCAGTTCGATGGTCGCGCTGGGCAATACCTTCCTGCGCGAACTGAAAAGCGGGCCGCTCGACCACGTGCTTATCGAGGGTGCCAACGGGAAGCTGGTGATTTCCAGCATTGTCGGTAGCGACGAATTGTTGGTCCTCGCGGTCCTTGCCGAGAATGACGCACGACTGGGCATGGTTCTCAGCAGCAGCAAGACCTGCTCCCAAGACGTGTCAAAGGCCTTTCCCAGTGCCGCGTCCTAAGGGTTCCGGGCAGCCCGTGACCGGCGGGCGCATGATCGAGATCGCCTACGCGGGTGGCCGCTATTCCGCCACGCCCGGGGAAACGCTCCTTGATGCACTTCTGCGACAAGGCGTCTCTCTTGACCATTCCTGCAGGAAGGGATCATGCGGTTGCTGCCAGTTGCGCCTGGTGTCGGGCGAGGTTTCGACCCTGCGCGAAGTGGAGCCGTCGCGCGGGGGCGATGGCCACGTCTTTTGCTGCATCACGGTGCCCGCCAGCAATGTGGAGCTTGCCGAACCCGATCTCGGCCACCGACCCATTCCGGCCGAACTGGTCCAGCGGTTGCCGTTGGCGGACGGCGTGGTGGCGATCGACCTCGCCCCCTTGCACGACTTGAATTTCCGCGCCGGACAACACGTGCATCTGATCCGGAACGACGGTTTGTCGCGGCCCTATTCGATCGCCAGCCTGCCTGGGGAGGACTATTACTTCCGCATCCACGTCCGACGGATTCCGGGCGGTGCGATGACCAGCTGGCTGTACGACCAAGCCAAGGCCGGCGACCGATTCCACCTGCGCGGCCCGTCCGGCGACTGCTGCTATCACCCGGAGATGCACGATCGGCCAATCCTCATGATGGCCACCGGAACCGGCGCTGGCGCGCTGGTGGCGGTGTTGCGCGATGCGTTGGCGCAGGGCCACGATGCCCCGATCAGCTTCTACCACGGCGTTCACCGAGCCGATGACCTCTATCTGGACTCGGAATTGAGGACGCTGGCCGGGCGGCATCGAAACCTGCGCTATGTGCCTTGCGTTACCGACGGCGGCGTTCCCGAGGGCGGGAGGAATGGCAGGATCGTGAGCTTTGCCATGGCCGAATTCCCCGACTTGGGCGCGCACGAGATTTTCCTGTGCGGGCTTCCTGCGATGGTGGAGGAGGCACGGGTTGGCGCGACGCTGGCGGGCGCCGAGCGTATGCGCGTGCACGCCGATCCGTTCGACTTCGAACGGCGTCCGCTGCCGCGCGACGCGGAAAAGTTGGCGAACGTGCCGCCGGACCCCGGCCTGTGGGAGGCGCTCGAGCACGGTCCGGGCCTGACGCGGATACTTGAGGATTTCTATCAGCGGGTATTCTCCGACGAGCGCCTTTCACCGTTCTTCCACAAGATCACCCCGCAACGCGCCATCCATAAGCAGTACGAGTTTCTCGCCGACCTGTTCTCGGGCGAGCGCGCGTTCTTCGGCATGAATCCGTTCAATGCCCACCACTGGATGGTCATTTCCGACGAACTGTTCGATTACCGCGAAGCCCTGTTCGAGCAGGTGTTGCTGGAACACGGCCTTGCCCGCGAACTGATCCGGCGTTGGCTGGCGTTGCACGAACTGTTCCGCGCCGAGATCGTGAAGACGATTCCCCGGGGAATCATTTCGGCGGGCGTCGAGCAACCGCTGCACACGCAGGCCGAGGAGTGCCTGTCGATCGACGCGGTCTGCGACGGCTGCGCCCGCGAGATACCGGCAGGCGCGCCCAGCCGCTATCAATACCGAATCGGAACCTTGCATTGCGCGACCTGCGCCGGGATACGGACTTCGCCCGGCTGAGCCCGTTTGACCGCACGCAAGTGCGGGTAGTGACTGAACTTTCATCTGTTTTTCAACTGGAGCTACCACATTGAAGACCTCGCTGATCCGTTCCCTGTGCGCCGGGGCGATTGCCCTGGCCCTGACTGCCCCTGCCTTGGCAACCGAGAAGGGCGACTGGGTTTTCTCTCTGGGCGCCCACTCGGTCGACCCGGCCTCCAACAACGGCAGCCTTGCTGACGGGGCTTTCGACGTTGATGTCGGCAGCAACTGGCGCCCGACCATCACCGCCGAGTACTTCTTCAGCCCGAACGTCGGCTTGGAAGTCCTGGCCGCGTTACCCTTTCAGCACGATATCGATCTCAATGGCGCCAAGTCCGGCTCGACCAAACAGCTACCGCCGACCTTCTCGCTGCAGTACCACTTCGATGGTGACAAGGTCTCGCCGTTCGTCGGTATCGGCGTCAACTACACACTGTTTTTCGGCGAGGAAACCACCGGCCCGTTGACCGGCACCAAGCTGAGCCTGGGCAATTCCTGGGGCTTGGCCACGCACGCTGGCGTTGACTTCAAACTGGCCGACAACCGCGCGCTACGGGTGGACGTCCGCTGGATCGATATCGACACCGCTGCGAGGGTGAACGGCGCCGGCGTCGGCACGGTCAAGATCGATCCGCTGGTGTACGGAATCGCCTACGTCTGGTTGTTCTGAAACCTGGGGTCGCCATGGGCGACGGCGATGCCCGTCGCTCATGGACCAAGTGGGGTGAGCTGGCAGACAGAGAGTATGAAATGGCCGAGTTGGATGAGTTGCTTCACCAAAAGTTTGCTCTGGACCAACACGCCATCGTCTCTTCGGCCGATGTGTGTGGCACGATCATCTACGTCAACGACAAATTCTGCGACATCAGCGGCTATTCCCGGCAGGAGTTGATCGGACGGAATCACCGCATTCTCAATTCCGCAACGCATCCGAAAGAATTTTTCCGGGACATGTTCCACACCATCGGGTCGGGCCAAGTGTGGAACGGTGAGATTTGCAACCGAGCCAAGGACGGCAGCCTGTACTGGGTAACGACCACGATCGTCCCGTATCTTGGCGCCGACGGCAAACCCTGCAAGTACATGTCGGTATGCGCTGATCTGACCTCGCACAAATCGAACGAGGGGAGATTGAATAGCCACAAGCAGGTGCTCGATATCACCCGCGAAGGGTTCTGGATGACCGACTCGCTAGGTAACCTCCTGGAGGTCAATTCCGCCTATGAAAAGATCTCGGGTTATTCAGCGGACGAGCTGAAAACGATGCATGTCAGCCACCTGGAAATGAACGAAGATGCCGAAGGCATCAACGCGCATATCAAAAAAATCATCACTCAGGGTACCGATCGTTTTGAGACCCGCCATCGCCACAAGGATGGGCATGCGATCGATATCGAGGTCTCCGTCATTTATCTTCGCCAAACGCAGCAATTCGCCGCCTTCTTTCGCGATATCACCGAGACCAAGTGCGCTCAGGCCAGATTGCGACGCAGCCTGGACATGCTCAACGCAGCACAGCGACTGGGGCAACTGGGGAGCTGGGAACTGGATCTGCTGCGAGACGAGTTGATCTGGTCGGACGAGATCTACCGGATATTCGAGCTCGATCCGGCGCAGTTCAGGCCTTCCTATGGCAGTTTCCTGGAGGCCATCCACCCCGATGACCGCGACAAGGTAAGCAGTGCTTATGCGAAGTCGCTGGAAGACAAGCAGACCTACGACATCAAGCATCGGTTGAAGATGGCGGACGGACGTATCAAGTGGGTGCACGAATATTGCGTCAGCGATTTCGATGCGGCGGGCAAGCCGCTGCGTTCGATGGGTGCGGTGCAAGACATCACCGCGCAGATGCTCGCCGAAGAGACTTCGCGTATCGCGGCGGTGGCATTTGAGACGCTCGAAGCCATCATGATCACCGATGTGAACGCTAGGATAGTTCATGTCAACAAGGCGTTTCAAAACATCACTGGATACGCCGAGGAAGAGGTGCTGGGCAAGAACCCGAACATCCTGAGTTCGGGCCGCCACGATAAGGCTTTTTATGCACAGATGTGGCAGCAGTTGCTGAGCGCCGGATCGTGGAGCGGCGAGATATGGGACCGACGTAAAGACGGAACGGAGTATCCGAAGTTGCTGACCACCACAGCAGCCAAGAACGCATCGGGAGAGACGATCGCGTATGTCGGGATATTCCACGACATCTCCGCACGCAGACAGGCCGAGCAAGAGATATACGACCTGGTGTTCCATGACGCGCTGACAAGATTGCCGAACCGGCGTTTGTTGCTGGATTGTTTCCGTCAGGCGCTTGACTCGTCGGCGCGCAGTCAACATTGCGGTGCGGTGTTGTTCCTCGATCTGGACAGGTTCAAGACGATCAACGACACCCTGGGGCGCAACTACGGTGACATGCTGTTGGTCGAGGTGGCGGAGCGCGTCAAATCCTGCGCCGGTGAGGGGGCTACCGTGGCGCGTTTGGGCGGCGATGAATTCGTGGTGCTTATCGAGTCGTTGGGTGCCACCGCGACGAACGCCCTACGGAAAGTAGTGCTAGTCGCCGAAAAGATACGCGCAGCCTTGTCTGTCGTTTACCGGATCGCCGGGCACGAATGGCACAGTTCCTCGAGCATCGGGGTGTGCCTGTATTCCGGCAATGCCGAGTCGGCGGATGTGTTGATCAAACGCGCCGATATTGCGATGTGCGACGCGAAGGAATCGGGGCGAAATGCCGTGCGATTTTTCGATCCGCTGATGCAACAGGCAGTGGAAACCCACGCCGAGTTCGAAGCGGATCTGCGCAGCGCTGTGTTCAATCGGCAATTCTCTATGCATTACCAGGTGCAGATGGATAACGATAATCGTCCGATGGGAGCTGAGGCGCTGCTGCGCTGGCTACATCCGACGCGCGGCATGGTTCTGCCGGGGCAATTCATTCCCATCGCCGAGGAGTGTTCGCTGATCCCGGAGATTGGAAATTGGGTGCTGGACACCGCATGCAACCAGCTCGCTGCATGGAGCAAGAACGAGCTGACGCGCAACCTGATCCTTGCAATCAATGTCAGCGGGCAACAATTCCGCATGTTCGACTTTGTGGACAAGGTTGCGGCTGCGGTCGTCGCCTATTCGATTGATCCGACACGCTTGAAACTTGAACTGACTGAGAGCGTCGTGTTGAAGGATGTCGGCGATGTCGTGAAGAAAATGTACGCGCTTAAAGCGATCGGCGTGGGGCTATCGCTCGACGACTTCGGGGTGGGATATTCTTCGCTGTACTATCTGAAAATGCTGCCACTCGACCAGGTCAAGATAGATCAGAGTTTTGTGAAGGACATCCCCAACAACACCAACGATGTCGTGATGGTAAAGACCATCATCGACATGGCGAGGAACTTTGGCCTGAACGTGATCGCCGAGGGGGTGGAAACGGAAGCGCAACTGGCCCTTCTGAAGGCCAACGGTTGCATTGCGTATCAGGGGTATTTGTTCAGCAAGCCGGTTCCCATCGAAGAGTTCGAGGCGTTGCTGGGATGCTGACACGTTCCGGAGCGCATTCTGCCACGGGTTTGCAACTATCGGGACAACCGGTGCTGGCTCGTGGGCTCCTGCCGGACTTCGTCCGTTGGCGAAGACGACTGGGAGAATTCCAATGAAATCGATCTTTCTGGTGCCGCTGCGCTGGCTGGCGGTGCTGACGTTGCTGCCCACATTTCAGGTGCTCGCGGAATCCGATCGGCTTCCGCCTGACCCCGCCGAGGAGCGCGTGCAGACGATGCCGCCGGCGCGTCCGCTGACCCGATCGGGTGGAACGTGGATAGCGCGCGGCCCGGCGCCGACCCAGTCGGCGCAGGTCATTGTGCCGCCCGATTTCGAGGTCTGTGGTGCCATCAGCGCGATTGCAGCGCACCCGACCAACGCCGATGTCATCTACGTCGGCGCTGTCAACGGCGGTATCTGGAAGACCAGCAATGCCAATGTCCTGAAGCCGTTCTGGCTGCCGATCAGCGACAGCATGCCGTCGCAGTCGATCAGTGCCATTGCCTTTGATCCGACCGACCCGAGCCATGAAACGCTGATTGCCGGGACGGGCCGCGTCAGCAATTTCGGACAGCGTGGCGATGATGAAGTTGGTGTCTATCGCACCGCAGATGGCGGCAACACCTGGGCGCAACTCGGTGCGCCGGGTCTATTGTTGGGGCGGAAGATTCTTGCAGTGGTGGCGCGCGGGCCGATCCTGCTCGCAGCGTCACAGGACCAGGGTTTGTTTCGTAGTACCAACACTGGGGACAACTGGTCTTGGATCTCGGGCACTGGCAATTTGCCGGCGGGGGGCAATTTCGACCTGATCGGCGATCCGCTCAATCCGGCTCGACTGTATGTGGCAACACGTGGGTCCGCCCCAAAAATCCTGCGCAGCGAAGATACCGGCGCGACCTGGACCGATATCAGCGGCGGTGTCGGTGGACTGAATCCGAGCACCAACAGCAGCAATCTTCGCCTCGCCGTAGGTGCGGCGTCGACCATCTACGTGGCCGTCGTCAATGGCGGCAGCTTGAGCGGGATATATCGCTCGCCCGATCTCGGTGCCAACTGGACGCCGATGGATGTGCCGACCATACACACCGGCGGTCAGGGCTATCCGAATACATCCATCGCGGCCGATCCGGGCAACCCGAACCTGGTGTATCTCGGCGGCGATCGCATCTCCGCCGCGCCATTCACCGGAAATCTGGTGCGCGGCGATGCCGCCAACATACCCGGCAGCCAGTTCACCACGATCATGCAGGGCAATGGCAACAACACTGCCCCGCACGCCGACAGTCGCGCCCTGGTGTTCGATGTCGATGGGTTTCTGCTTGAGGCCGATGATGGCGGCATCTATCGGCGCTCGGGACCGACCTCATCGCTCGGCACCTGGAGTTCGGTAATCGGCAATCTCAATGTCATGGAAGTGCACGATCTCGATCACGACGCGGTCGCCAACATTCTGGTGATTGGCACCCAGGACAATGGCACGCAAATGCAGCAGACCAGTGGCGATTTGCGCTGGACTCAGGAACGGGACGGTGACGGTGGCGATGTGGTGATCGACGATCGCAGCCTGACCGCGTCGGCGAGCCTTCGCTTCGCCAGCAACGACAGCCTCAAGAACTTCAGCCGCGATCGCTACAGCGCCAGCAATGTTTTTTCGAGCTTTCTCCTGCTGCCGATCATCGCCGACAGCCAGTTCGTCACACCGCTCGAATTGAATGTCGCCGATCCTTCGCGCTTGCTGATCGCAGGCAGTAGCGCGATGTACGAATTGGCGGGCGCGAATACCGCGACGCCGGTCTTGCAATCACTCGGGCCACCGGGTGCGCAGGCGATGGCATTCGGATCGAACGCCAACGCCAATGCCGGCTACATCGGCAATGGACCGAATGTCCTGAGGCGTGCCAGCGGCATTTTCGTGCCGACCACGGCGCTGCCGTTTGGTGCCAATACCGTGACCGACATCGCGATCGATCCGGGCGATGGCACCCACGTATTCGCGATCGACGACGATCAGGTGTTTCGCTCGACCAACTCCGGCGGTACATGGACCGATGTCACTGGCAATCTCGCCAGCATCAGCGCCCTCGACTTTCGCACCATTGAATTCATCGCCGACGCCGAAGGCGACAGTGTCGCCATCGGTACCCGTTCCGGGGTCTATGTTGCGGCTGAAGATACGAGTGTCTGGGCGCCCTTCGGCAACGGCATGCCGGATGTGCTGGTGTTTGACTTGAAGCATGTCGCCGCGAACCGCACGCTCTATGCGGGAACACTGGGTCGCGGCGTTTGGAGCACATCAATCGGGTCGGGCTCGGCGGTCGGTCAGGACGACATTCCGGCACCTGCAGGCAGTATCGAATTCGGCCGCTCGGTCACGGTGTTGCCGAACGGGAATCTGGTGATTACCGCGCGCGGCATCGATGATCGAGGTGCGGTCTATCTGATGACGCCAACCGGCGGCCTGATCAGCACTCTGACCGGCAGCACTGCTGGCGATCTGATCGGCGCTGATCTTGTGACCCAGATCGGTCCGTTGCGCGGCGTGGTCGTGCTCAGCAACGGCAACTATGTCGTCTTGAGTCCGGTCTGGGACAACGGTGCCGCCATCGACGCTGGCGCCGTGACCTGGGGCAATGCCGTCTCCGGCGTCTCCGGCGTCGTGTCGGCGAGCAATTCACTGGTCGGGACCACGGCAGGTTCGTTTGTCGGCAAGCACGGTCTCACTGCGCTGACCAATGGCAATTACGTGGTGCGCAGCCCATCCTGGCGTACTCCTGCAGTTGTTGAACTGGGCGCGGCGACCTGGGGCAATGGTGCGATTGGCACCAGCGGTGCCGTGTCTGCCAGCAACTCGCTGGTCGGCTCGACCCAGTTTGACGAAATCGGCAGCTTCGACTCGGGCTTTCGCAACTACGGTGTGACCGCGCTCAGCAACGGCCATTATGTGGTCAGCAGCAAGGCCTGGAACAACGGTGTCGTGATCGACGCCGGCGCAGTGACCTGGGGCAACGGCAACAGCGGCACCTCAGGTGTGGTGTCGGCGCTGAACTCATTGGTCGGCAGCAATGACGATGACCGTGTCGGTCATTTCGGCGTGACTGCACTCAGCAACGGCCATTACGTCGTCGCCAGTTCCGAATGGTCGAATGGTGCGATCAGGCGCGTCGGTGCAGCAACCTGGGGCAATGGCAATGGCGGGACAGTCGGTCTGGTGTCGACTGCGAACTCGTTGGTCGGCAGCGTCATGGATGACCACGTCGGCAATCTTCCGATCACCGCGCTCGCCAACGGTCACTATGTCGTGGTCAGTTACGCTTGGAACCACGCGAGCGTGCTCAACACCGGTGCCGTGACGTGGATCAACGGCAATGTCGGTTTCAGCGGTGTGGTGTCGTCGGTGAATTCGTTGATCGGTGCCAGCACCAATGACCAGATTGGTCGCTCGGGTGTGACGGCACTGAACAACAGCAATTACGTGGTGCGTAGTCCGTTCTGGGACGACGGCTTCACCCAAAACGTCGGCGCGGCCACTTGGCGCGATGGCAGCGCGAACACATCGGCCGTCGTTTCCGCAGTGAATTCACTGGTCGGAAGTGCCGCGGACGATCAGGTCGGATTGTTTGATGCGGGCGGTCGCTCTGGCGTCACGGCGTTGACCAACGGCAATTACGTGGTGCGCAGTCCAATGTGGAATCGCGGACTGATCGCCAATGCTGGTGCGGCGACTTGGGGCAATGGCGTCTCCGGAAT
Organism: Lysobacterales bacterium; assembly: GCA_043753835.1. Taxonomy (GTDB): domain Bacteria; phylum Pseudomonadota; class Gammaproteobacteria; order Xanthomonadales; family Ahniellaceae; genus JADKHK01. The sequence goes on from JAYUVY010000053.1 coordinate 10,945, forward strand.
CACCGGCATCGTCGATGCCAGCAATTCGCTGGTCGGCAGCACGGCCGACGATCAGGTCGGCAGCTTTGGTGTGACCGCGCTTGGAAATAGCCACTACGTCGTCAACAGTCCGGCCTGGAACAGCGGCGCTGCAGCATATGTGGGCGCAGTCACCTGGGGCGACGGCATCACCGGCACTTCCGGCTTCGTTTCGCCGGCCAACTCGCTGATCGGCAGCGTGGCCTATGATCAAGTGGGCAACGGCGGCGTGACTGCGCTCAGCAATGGCCACTATGCGGTCGCCAGCAGTTTTTGGAGCGCAGGGACGATGCTGCAGGTCGGGGCAGTAACTTGGCGCGATGGCAGCGTCGGCTCTGCCGAGGTCGTTTCAACGTTGAATTCATTGACCGGCACGACGACTGGTGATGGCATCGGCAGTGGCGGTGCTCGTGCGACCAGCGATGGTCGCTATGTCGTCAGCAGTCCGAATTGGGACAATGGTGGCATTGCCGGTGCCGGAGCGATCACGCTGCTCGATGGCGTCGGGGGCGGCGCGCTTGCGCTCAACGCCGAAAACACCGTACCCGGCACGGTCGTTGATGCCGGCGTGACGATGGTCTTTGCCTACGATTCGGCGCGTGGGCAACTCGTTGTCGGGCGCCCGGCAAGCAATGTCGTCAGCTTGCTCGGAAACTTGCTGTTGCGCGACGGCTTCGAATAAGTTCTTCACCGTGACTTCCCGACCCGCGAGGGATGAAACGGATTAGGCTTTGCGTGCCGACTCGAAGGCCGGACACGCACTGGTGCGCGAAGCCCGTGAATAAGTTTGGCAGGGAGTCCTGACGGTTACCCCGAAGTGCGAGGCCGCCCGCGAGGGCGGCGAGCGCGATTCCTAGACTCGATAGACGAGGGACTCTGGGTCGGCACTACGGAGGTGGGTGATGGACTTGCTGCATCCGATTTGTGCCGGACTCGATGTGCACCGCGACACGATCGTGGCGTGCGTGCGCCGCGTTGATGGTCGCGCCGTGACTTATGCGACCGAGACCTTCGCGACCACGACGACAGGCTTGCTCGCGTTGTCGGCGTGGTTGCACGAACGCGAAGTGCCGGCCGTGGCCATGGAGGCGACGGGCGTGTACTGGCGCCCGGCATGGCATCTGCTCGAAGCCGATTTCGATCTGGTGCTGGCCAACGCGATGCATGTCCGCAACGTGCCGGGGCGCAAGACCGACGTGAACGACGCGCACTGGATTGCGGACCTGTTGGCGCATGGATTGATTCGCGGCAGTTTCGTGCCGCCGCAGCCGATAGAGGAGCTGCGCATGTTGACCCGCACGCGCAAGCAGTTGGTGCGTGAGCGCGGCAGCCATGCACAGCGCATCGACAAGGTACTGCAGGATGCCAACGTCAAGCTTGGCTCGGTCGTGACCGACATCATGGGCCACAGCGGCCGGGCGGCGATCACCGCGTTGATCGATGGCGTGACTGATCCAGGGGTGATCGCGTCGCGGATGAGCACGCGCCTGAAGGCGACCCGCGCCGAGATCGACGCCGCCTTGCGCGGTCACGTGCTGTCGCAGCACCGTTTCCTGCTGCGCCTGCACTTGGACCAGGTCGAACACCTCGATGAGGCAGTCGCCCGCCTCGATGGAGAGATTGAGCGCTGCCTCGGCCCTTTTGAGGATGCGCGTCGACGGCTCGCCCGCATCCCGGGTGTCGGCGACTGCGCCGCCGCCACCCTGCTCGCCGAAATCGGCACCGACATGGCGCGCTTTCCGACGTGCGCCCATTTGATCTCGTGGGCGGGTCTTTGCCCACGCAATGACGAGAGCGCGGGCAAACGCCGCTCCACCCGACTTCGCACCGGAGACATTTGGCTCAAGACGATGCTGGTGCAGTGCGCTTGGTCAGCGACTCGCGCGAAGGGCAGCTATCTGCAGGCGCAGTTCCAACGATTGCGTGCGCGACGCGGCGCGAAAAAAGCCGTTGTCGCCGTCGCCGCGTCGATCCTCGGAGCTGCGTATCACATGCTCAAACTCGGCACTCCATACCAAGACCTGGGTGCCGAGCACTTTGCCAAGTCGTCGGCCGAACTCGCGCACTCACTCGTGCGACGTCTGGAACGCCTCGGCTATGGCGTCACCTTGAATCAGGAGCCTGTCGGCGTCTCAGTTTCTTCCTAGGTGCGCCGGCGAAACCGGCGGAGTGTCAGAGGTGAAAGTCCTCGCCAACAAAGGAGTAGCGATCCACGTTGTCCCCGAGTCATGCGCGGTGCGTCGCGAGGCGTAACGTGAAGCGTTGACAGGGGTGTCGACAGGCCAGCCATTGAGCCGTGGATTCTGATCCAAGTCGGTACGGCATTCTGGTTCAAGTCGGTACAGCAATCTGATTCAAGTCGGTACGGTTATCCACAGGGGTATCCGGTGGGGACACTGGCCCCTCGCAGAGAGCGAGGGGTCGATGAGCTACCGGAGGATGCCGATGAGGCAGTTATTGAGTTTGGCGCGGCTGCGATTTGC
>JAYUVY010000054.1:0-37878 GCA_043753835.1 Lysobacterales bacterium
CTTCAGCGCGCGACCCGAGGCATCAATCGACACCGGTCGCGCGCTGAAGCGCGCTCCTACAGGTTGATCGCGATCTGATGGATCGTTGCGCATTTGGCACCTCAATAATTCAACACGACATTCGCCAACACCGTCGCATAGGTGTCGTCGCTGCCGTAAAGATTCTTCAAGCCATCGCCCGGTACAAGCGCGGCGGCGGACAGGCGCAGGATCGCGTTCTGGGTCGCGAACGGGCGCCAGATCCAGGCCACGGAGACATCGGTACCGATACTGCGATCGATCGGTCCCTGGTTGCGCGCGACTTCAAGCGTCGCCGTGTCGTCGAACCAGAGTTGGTTGATGTTCGTCGACACGCGCGACTGCGGCGTCAATTCGAAATCGGCGCCGAGCCCGAGCAGGTGCAAGCCCGGATTCTCGAAGTTCGACTGGCCGAGTTCGCGCGACGAACGTAATGAGGGCAGCAGCGAATTGCGTCCGGCCAGGGCAACGCCACCACCGCCGATCAGCGGCAGGTTCTGACGTATCCAGTAACTGGTGTCGGCGCCGGCGAAGATCGGATTCTCGAAGATCGCGTCATAGCCTTGCGAGGTGTCGTCGAAGGGATCGCTGTCGCCGCTGGCATAGGCGAGTGAACCGCGCACGCGGATCCAGTCGAAGTCCATCGAGGCCTCGGCGGCAGCGAAGCCGGCTTCGAGATCTGAATCGAGCCCGGTGAAGGTGCCGATATTGTCGCCGAAGAGGTAATACGCGCTCGCCGTCAGGTTGACGCGGCCGAAGTGGCCGTCGCCGTTGTAGCCGAGATAAGTCGCGTCGTATTCGCGCAGTGTTTCGGTGCCGAGCGAACTCGGACGGGCGAGGAAGCCGTTCTCGTCGAAGAAGAATTCATCTTCGCGATTGCGGTTGTGCACGACTGTCGCCTGCGACGTAAAGCCGACGACCGGCCAGTCCTGGCGATAGACGTTGGCGATGAAGATGTCGTCGTCGCGCAGGCCGGCACCGACATCGTTGAGTCCGGAATTCGTATCTTTCTCGATGCGCCGGAACCACGCCAGGTTGTACTGCCAACGGTTGTTGTCGCGATTGCCGAACAGGCGCGCGCCGAACTGCAAGTCCTGGAACAGGAAGCCGCGGAAGTCGGTGGAGAACGGCTGGATGCCGAAGCGCACGGCGTCGAAGTCGTAGCGTTCGGAGACATCGCGCAGATGTTTGTCGACGAACAGTTCCTGCACCGCGACAAAGCCGTCGTCGCGTGTGTTGCCGAGGCGTGGATCGATCTGCAGCACGCGCTGGTCGGAGACATCGACACGGTTGTAGTTGAAGGCGAGCGTCAACCGGTATTCCCATTCCGGCGGCTTGAACGTGGTGTTGCCCTTGTAATAGACGAGGCCGGCGAGAAAGGTCTGCGCAAAAATGTTCTGTTCGATGTCGCCAAAGATGTCGTTGTTGTCCGGATCGCCGGACGACTGCGCGCCAACCGGGGTCGGGATCGTGCGCGGTTCGAGAATCGTGTCGCTGATGCCGAGCAGGCTCAGGAACCAGTCATCGCCGTGGATGGGTTTGTCGCCCTTCCAGATGTTGTTGTTGTACGGGTCGTACCAGGGGTTCTTCTGACCCAGAGTTTCCATGATGCGCCAGCGGTCCGGCACCGGCACGAACTCACCGACAGCATCAACCGGTGCCGCTTCGATCGCACCTTCGTTGCGATCCGGAAACTCCGGTTTCTGCGGTACCGGATGACCGGGGCGGCGGCGCGGGATCAGCGAGGTATTCGGGTCGTAGTTCATGGCAAACACGGCCGAAGCATCGAGCACGTCGTCGCCACTCGGAATCTCGATCATTTTCCCGGCCGCCTGGGTGGCGCACAACGTGGAGACGCACAGGGCAAGGGCAGCGCGACGCATATCAGAGTCCCTCGCAGACGTTCTGTTCATTGGAATCTAGGAACGGCGCCTGCGGACACTGCACGTAGCGCAGACGCACGCCTTGCGGGGTGAAGCGGTCCGAGCGGATTGCAGCGGGTGCATGGCTGTAGTTGCCGCCAGCATTCTTCAGGGCGAGTGCCGCAATCATGTCGTCCTGGTCCACGCCATCGCCGGAGACACCGATCGCGCCCACCAGCATGTTGCCGGCATAAATCGGCACACCGCCCGGAAAGATCTGGATGCCGTTGCGAACTTGCGGCAGCCGCGTGCAACCGGCGTTGCCGAGTTCCGGTCGCAGTTCCAGGATCGGCAAGCTGTCCGCAGCGAGATAGGCGGTGAGGATCTGGGCAATCTGGTTGTTGAGCAGGTCGAATTGCAGGCCGGTGCTGAATGGACTCCATTGCGCGAACGGTTTCGACAATGGACCGTTGCCGGTGCCGACCAATCCATCCGGGAAGTACGGTCGCGCCAAATTGCCGAGGGCACGCGGCGTCAACGCGATCGGGCCGCTATCGAGGCCACCGCCTTGCGCGAACAAGTTCGGCAGCGCGAAGAAGTTGCGGGAATCAGTGACCACATTGCCGAAGTCGACACTGCTGCTGGACAGACTGCCATCGGCATTGAGATATCGCGCATCGGGCAATGCGGCAAGCGCCGCACCGGCGCCGGAATGGCTAAAAAACAGCGTCGAACGCGCCTTTTGCACGGCCACGTCGATGCCGAAAACGGGTGCGTCGCGGGTGCGGGCCAAAGCCTGGATATTGCCCTGCAGGTCGACGATTGAAATCGTCACGCGGGCCTGAGTACCGGTCGGCCGGCGAATCTGTGCGCGGCTGCGATTCGCGACGCGCAGGCCTTCTGCGACGATGCTGCGTGCGGCCGCGGCGGTCATGAACGCGGGCGAGCCTTGTCCGTTGCGTGGTGCATAACGCGGCACATCGGCGCGGTCGACGAGCACGAAGGCGTCGAGTCCGGGATAGTCGACATTGTCCACGCGGATGCCGGAGGCCGCGGTACCAAATACAACGCCGGGTTGGACCGTGCCGTCGCTGAACGCGAACAGGTTCAACAGCGATCCGGTCGCGGCCGGCAGGGACGCGAAAGTCGGCGCTTGATCGGGATTGCGCCCGAGGTCGGCAAAGCCGACGTCGCTGTAGCGGAAAGTTTTGCCGTCTGCGGTGATGCGGTCGCCGCGGCGGTCGAGCGGGGAACCGAAGTCAAAAGTCGCGGCGGTCGCAATCAACTCATCGACGTCGCGATCGAGATCGGCCACGTTCAGATCAAGGCCATAAGTCGCATCGGCCACGACGCCGACACCACCGACCGGCGTGCCAGCCTTGTACAACGGGAAGCCTCCGGGGTCGGCCGACAGTCCAAGCGGCGAGGCTTTGGGACCGACACCGACATTTGCGCCTGGCGCGAATATGCCGGCCAGTACCGGTGCCGGCAGGTTGATCACATCCGAACACAACAAATTCGAAAACTGCACCCCGAACAACGGCCCCGAAGGCCCGCCGAATTCGCCCGGATTGAAATGCTCCTGCACGATCTGGCTGGCGGTGCGGGTCGAAAAGGCGTTGCCCTCCGAGGACAGATAGGCGCCGGTCACCGCTTTCGAAATTGCCGCGAGTTCGCTCGGGATGATCGAAATGCCTTCGAGACCACCGCGCACGCCGCGACCGGAGCTGATCGTCACCGTGGTGCGTGCGCCGATCATGCGGTAGACACCGAGCACATTGCCGACGCGGTCGACGACGGCGATGGTCGCGGGCTGGTTCTGCGCCTGAGCCTCGTTGACCGCTTGCGCGATCACCTGCTGCACATCGGCAACGCTGAGAAAGCTGCTGGCATTCGCGCAAGACCCGGTGCAGCCCGAATCGGCGATCCCGGTCGGTGGCGGTGCCGTGCCAATCGGATCGGGCGAGTTGCCGCTACCGCTGCAAGCCACCAGCGTCGCTGCGATGAGCACGAATGTTCCGAGACGCTTGAGTCCGTGCATCGATCAACTCCCCAGTCGCAACGCTGAGCGAGTGTAGTGGGGAAGCTGTGGCAAATTGTAGGAATGCGTGTGCTCGACCCGCATCCACCATGCGGAACGACGCCATTCGCGCCACGTAGACAGCGCGCCAGCGAACATGCTCACAGGCACGACGACCTTGTCGCTGTGGGCCGGCAGGTACTAATCTTGGGACTTCGCATGAACGATCCTTCTCCTTTCATACCTTCACCGCCCGTGCCGCAACCCGACACGGATGCGGTAAAGCCGTTGCCGGTCGAGATCGGCGGTCGCAAGGGCCCCGAGCCCACGCGCTACGGCGATTGGGAGAAAGATGGTCGCTGCATCGATTTCTAGTTTTCATTTAATACGTCTTCGAGTTCAACTGTCGCAAGGAGTATCGCGATGAGCGTGCAACGACCACTGTCGCCGCATCTTCAGGTGTATCGGCCGCAACTGACGTCGACCTTGTCGATCCTGCATCGCATCACCGGCCTGTTCCTGTGCCTCGGCGCGATCGCGCTGATTGCCTGGGTCTGGTTGGTCGCCGCTGGCCCCGACGCTTATCGCCTGTTCGAAGGATTCTCCGCTTCGATGCTTGGCAAGATCCTGCTCGGCGCATCGGTATTCGCCTTGCTCTATCACCTCGGAAACGGCATCCGCCATCTTGTCTGGGACACCGGCCGCGGCTTCGATCTGCCGACCGCATACGCCAGTGGCTGGGCCGTCGTTGCGTTTGCCGTGATCGGCAGCGTTGCGGTGCTGTTCTATCTCGGGGGTGTGCGATGAGTCTGCAAACCCCGCTCGGTCGTGCGCGTGGGCTTGGTTCCGCGAAAGATGGTACTGGGCATTGGTGGGCGCAGCGGTTGACCGCGATCCTGCTGGTGCCGCTGGTGATCTGGCTGATCGTTTCGGCACTGCCGATGCTGGGCGCGGACTACGCCGACGCACGCGTCTGGCTGGCGCAGCCGCTGAATGCGCTGCTGATCCTGGCCCTGATCCTGACCGTGATCTATCACGCACTGCTTGGCGTGCAGGTCGTGATCGAGGACTACATCCACGACCGCCGTATCGAAGTGACCTTGCTCATCACCATCAAACTCATCGCATTCGTGGCGTCCCTGGCGAGTGCGCTCGCCGTGGTGCGCGTGGCCGTAGGAGGCTGACATGGCGAAGGACGCCTACAAGATCGTTCATCATCAATACGACGCCATCGTCGTCGGTGCCGGCGGTGCCGGGCTGCGCGCGACCATGGGTCTCGCCGCGAAGGGCTTGTCCACGGCCTGTATCACCAAGGTGTTCCCGACACGTTCGCACACGGTCGCGGCGCAGGGCGGCATGTCCGCGGCGCTCGCGAACATGGGTGCGGACGACTGGCGCTGGCATTTTTTCGATACGGTCAAGGGCTCGGACTGGCTCGGCGACCAGGACGCGATCGAGTACATGTGCCGCGAAGCGATTCCCGCGGTGATCGAACTTGAACACTACGGCGTACCGTTCTCGCGCACCGAAGACGGCCGCATCTACCAGCGCCCGTTCGGCGGCATGACCACGAAGTTCGGCGAAGGCCCGCCGGCGCAACGCACCTGTGCCGCCGCCGACCGCACCGGCCACGCCATCCTGCACACGCTGTACCAGCAGTCGCTGAAGCATGACGCGCGTTTCTATATCGAATACTTCGCGCTCGACCTGATCATGGACGAGGGCGTCTGCCGTGGCGTCATCGCCTGGGATCTGGCCGAGGGCACGCTGCACGTGTTCCGCGCGCACGCGGTCGTGCTCGCGACCGGCGGCTACGGTCGCGCCTATTTCTCTGCGACGTCGGCGCATACCTGTACCGGCGACGGCGGCGGCATGGTGTTGCGTGCTGGTTTGCCACTGCAGGACATGGAATTCGTGCAGTTCCACCCGACCGGCATCTATGGCGCCGGTTGTCTGATCACCGAAGGCGTGCGCGGCGAGGGTGGGTATCTAACCAACTCGAAGGGTGAGCGCTTCATGGAGCGCTACGCGCCGAGCGTGAAGGATCTGGCGCCGCGCGACATGGTCAGCCGTTGCATGACGCTGGAAATCCGCGAAGGTCGTGGCGTCGGCACTGATGCCGACCACATCCATTTGCACCTCGAACATCTCGGCGGCGCGACCATTCACGAAAAGCTTCCGGGCATCGCTGAATCGGCGCGCATCTTTGCCGGTGTCGACGTGACCAAGGAACCGATCCCGGTGTTGCCGACCGTGCACTACAACATGGGCGGCATTCCGACGAATTACCATGGCGAAGTCGTGATCAAACGCGGCGACAACCCGGATGCGGTCGTGCCGGGTCTGTTCTCGATCGGCGAAGCGGCCTGTGTGTCGGTGCACGGCGCGAACCGGCTCGGTTCGAACTCGCTGCTCGACCTGGTCGTGTTCGGTCGGGCCGTCGCCAACCGCTGCGGCGATGTTGTCACGGCAGGTGCCAAGCACAAGGAATTGCCAAAAGATTCGCTCGATCCGGCGCTGTCGAATTTCGATCGTTTGCGGCATGCCAATGGCGGCACGGCTACGGCCGATATCCGCATGAACATGCAGCGCACCATGCAGCGCGACGCCGCGGTGTTCCGCACCGGCGAAACCCTGCGCCAGGGCTGCGCGAAGATGAGCGAGGTGCATGCCTCGTTCAATGACGTGAAGGTCAGTGATCGTTCGCTGATTTGGAATACCGATCTGGTGGAAACCCTGGAACTTCAGAACCTGCTCGGGCAGGCGGTGGCGACGATCTACTCGGCCGAACATCGCACCGAGAGCCGCGGCGCGCATGCACGCGAAGACTTCGCGACGCGCGACGATGTGAACTGGATGAAACACACGCTGGTGAACGTCAGCACCGAGGGCGTCTGCAGTTTCGACTATCGCCCGGTGCACATGAACACGCTCGGTGGCGTCGATCCGATTCCGCCGAAAGAACGCAAATACTGAGGTCGCGATGGCACGCCCGGGCGGATTGATCGCATGGCAATGGGCCACCTACGAGCGCAATCACCGCGATCGTCTGAGCCTGTTGCTGCATTTCGTCGCGGTGCCGGCGTTTGTCGCCGGCGTGCTGTCGTCGCTGCGCCTGATGTTCATGGGTTTGTATCCGCAAGCCGCGGCGATGCTGGTGGTCGCAGCAGTGGCCTTTCTTGTGCAGGGCATCGCGCACAAGCGCGAGGCCGAGCCGCCGATTCCGTTCGACGGTGCCTGGGATGCGATCAGCCGCATCTTCACCGAGCAATTCATTACCTTTCCGCGTTTCGTTTTCACCGGCGGCTTCACGCGTAATTTCGCGCCGCGCCCGACCGATCAAATCTGAGGTTCACGATGGCCGAATTCTCGCTCCCCAAGAACTCAAAGGTCACTGCCGGCAAGCATTATCCGGCCAAGGCCGGCGCGAAAAATGCGCGTCAATTCAAGGTCTATCGCTGGAATCCGGACGATGCCGCGAACCCGCGCACCGATACCTACGAGGTCGATCTCGGCAGCTGCGGCCCGATGGTGCTGGACGCGCTGATCAAGATCAAAAACGAAATCGATCCGACGCTGACGTTCCGACGTTCCTGCCGCGAGGGCATCTGCGGTTCCTGCGCGATGAACATCGACGGCACGAACACATTGGCCTGCACCAAGTCGATCGACGAAGTGAAGGGCGAAGTACGCATCTATCCGCTGCCGCACATGCCGGTGATCAAGGATCTGGTGCCTGACCTCACGCATTTCTATGCGCAATACGCCTCGGTGCGACCGTGGATCCGCAGCAGCGCACCGCCGCCGGATCGTGAGCGCCTGCAGTCGAAGGAAGACCGCGCCAAGCTTGACGGTTTGTACGAGTGCATCCTTTGCGCCTGCTGCTCGACGGCGTGTCCGAGCTACTGGTGGAACGGCGATCGTTACCTCGGTCCGGCGGTATTGCTGCAGGCTTACCGCTGGATCGTCGATTCGCGCGACGAGGACACCGGCGATCGCCTCGACAACTTGGAGGATCCGTTCCGGCTGTATCGCTGCCACACCATCATGAACTGCGCGAAGACCTGTCCGAAGGGTTTGAACCCGGCCAAGGCCATTGCCGAAATCAAGAAATTGATGGTGCAGCGTCGCGCCGTCTGATCCGGCAGAGTTCCGCATGGACCGCAGCATCCGCCTCAAGCGCATGCGCTGGCATTGCCGGCGCGGCACGCGTGAACTCGATCGGCTGCTCGAACGCTGGCTCGAATTGAACGGGCCGATTGCGGACGAGGCGCGTCTGGCCGGATTCGAAGCCGTACTCGCCTGCGAAGACCGTGAACTGCAACGCTGGATCCTCGGCTACTTCGAATGCGACCGCGTAGATGTCGCCGGTCTGATCGATGAAATCCGCGCCAAACCTGCAGTTTGACGTGCAGCGCTCGCGCATCGAGTTCGTGCTCGTCGGTGCATTGGCCGCGCTTGCGATCAGCAGTGTTTGGCTCAGCCGCTTGCCGATCACACTGCAAGTCGTGGGCACCGTTGGCGTCGTGCTGGCATTTGCATTGAAGCTGCGCCGCTACCTGCGCCCCGAGTCAATCAGTTGTGCCCTGCAGCCCGACGGTCGTTGGCAGATTCGTTCCGGCACGAGCGACAGCCCGGCGAAACTCACCGATGCCCGCGACCTCGGCCTCCTGATCGCCCTGCAATTCACCCCCGAACACGGCCGGCGTATCGACATCGCGCTATGGCCGGATTCGATCACGCCGGATACGCGCCGGCGCTTGCGGGTTTGGATGGGAAGAGGGCGGGTCGGGTAACCTCAGTTCGCCACAAGCGTGGCATGCAGGCGCGGTGAAAAATATGGGAAAAGCATTCGAGCGCATCAAGGCAGGACTTGAGGAAGCAATTGCTCACGCTTCCCGTCGTCCAGCCGCACAGAGCACTATCGACATCGAAAATATCTGGCTAGACGAAGCCGAACGACGTGATGCCGAAATGCAGTCGGGTCGCGTTGTAGGTCTAGAAGGTGATGAAGTGTTTCGGCACATTCGCGCCCGCTACGGCAGGTGATGCTCGGTTACATTTTCATCCGCTGGCTGCGACCGAGCTGCACGAGGCCGTTGGCTACTACGAATCCTTTGAGTCCGGCAAAGGCCTTTGTGCTTGCCTCGTGCGTGGTACAGGTCATCGTAAGTCGATCAATGATTGAAATACATTGTTTCAACGGATACACTGCTACATTGACCTAGGCTTAAGAGTGAACAGTGAAAAATATATCGCTTGTTGCGTTCCCATTGCTATTCCTGATCGTCGGAGGTGTTTGGTACTTCTCAAAACAACGAGGTGACTACGCAGACTCAGAAATACCAAATAGGAATGAGCATCAGGCGCCAAGCACTCAAAGCGATGAGACGCAGCACAACAATAACTCCCTGCCGATCCATGCGGGATCGACAACGACGAATCCCGATGTCAGCACTGAGTATTCATCGTGGGTATCTCCGCCATTGGATGCAAATCTGGCTTCAATGCGAGAAACCCTGATAAATGAATCAAATGCCGGAAACCAGAGAGCTACCTGTCGCTACGTTGTAGATGAGGAAGCGTGTTCACGCTATCAAGATTTCGTTAGCTCAGGCGGAAGAATGGGACCATACTCCTTTGTCGATTCCGAACAAGACATAGCAAACCTTGACAGAATCATGTTCGGGCGCCCGATGGAAATGATGCAAAAGGTGTGCAAAGGCCATATAGACACTCGCAAACAGGTTCCTTCCGCGCAGCGACTGTCGATTCTGCGACTTGCCCGCGAAATTGATAATGGTGTTGTCGGCGTAGAGTCAGCTATTGCATTAATTACATCTGAAATTTCACTTGATAAACGCAATTTGGAGATAATTGAAAGCGCGGCGAACATGGGAAATGTGCGTGCGTTAGAGATTTTGGCGAATGTCGACATGTTTGAATATGAGATGTTTGCCAATGACACGGACGCTGGCCGAGCTTCCCAACGCTATTATTGGCGCTCACTTTATTCAATGGCCTTGGACAAAATAACAAGCCCTCGCATGCCGAAACCGGAGCTTAAAACCAAGATTGATGAGTATCGAAAAATGGTACCAACGGACACTTTGACAGCAATAGATAGCCGCATAACTGATAGTTTCGGAAAATTCTCGATTGAGCCTCGAGTATGGAAAAAACGAGTACTGCTGCCGACGGCTCTCAACGAGAGCTACTGCGACGCTGAATAATGTCGCTTTCGTTTAGCTTAACGTCGATGGAATATTTGACCGGAAAAGTTTTCGGTCTCGTTCCGGGAATTTGTGTAGATCACTCTTTTTTCCCGTTGCCGGTGCTCCCAAGTAACGATTCGAATTGCAAGACCGCTCGCTTTATCCCGGCTTGCGCCCTTATGCTTGCGCACGCACGGAAAGAAGACGATCTCTCTAATTCAGATTCAGCTAGGGCTTTGTTTTTGCGCTCGCCCCGAATCAATTCTGCAATTCGGATGTTGAAAGTAATTAATTCAGGGGCAATCACCGATATTAATTGTTTGGTTAATGCGTTTTCCAAAGAAAGTAATTTAAAATTTCGGCGAAGCATTTCGTGGATTGGCGGTAATACTCCATTTTCTGCCGATTCGTTCGTTTTTTGTGAGCCTAGTTTTACCGAACAGCTAATATCGGATTTACGTATTTTCCTCGAGAACTCACACAACCCGATTGTAAGTGCGCTTGTTTGTTATTTGCATATAGTGATCGTTCATCCGCTTCAAGACGGCAATGGCAGGCTAGCAAGATTCGCCGCCGCTTGGTCAGTTTACAAGGACACTGGCAACATAGTGTTTGCTTGCGCTCTGATCCGCGCGATGGCACTAAGAACTCCGTCACCTCCTCGCGTGAATGCTCAATCTCGTATTGTCGCGACAGACCTTGTCGCTCCGATGATGGAGGCATGGAGCGAGACGCTGGAAAAGACCAGCACTATTTGTATGGACGTCAAAAATATTAAAGCAGTTCAACCACTACACAGAATTTCTTGTCGGGAAATTGACGAGAAAGGATTTCTAGAAACAGGAGTTTTCAACAAGTACGATATTTCGGCGAAGGAAGTCGAGAAAATTTCAAAAAAAATGTTTATTAAGCCAATTAACTTGGGAGACAAGTATGTCGATTTCGGTATCATCTGAGCAAGAAAAATCGCCTGGGCAGCGGCATTCGATCATAGCGGTCGAGACATCCAGACTAGCGGGAAGTGTTAAATCGGCGCTTTTCGCAACGCTTTGTCTGGGTGCCCTTTGGTCAAACCATGCGTCGGCGACACCTGACCCGCCGTTAACGGAATTAGAGGAATATATTGTTGAGGGTTGGGATCCCAGCTATTGGGATTGGACTGGCTGGAATGATTCGAACATTAGTAATGATTGGGAAGGAGTATTGCTTGCCGATCATCCCTCCAATGGCAACCAGAACAGTCCGGTGTGCAATGCGATTCGAACGGATATGCCGCAAGATTGCGATAGTTCAGACGTTTATCGCGCTCACATTTCGATGGATGTTAGCGAAATTGATGTTTCAAGATATTCAGGCTTAGGATTCGCCATTGCTGCGTCGAACATGACTTGGTTTAACGCCGCTAGATCTCATATTAATCAAGGGATAGGAAACTATATTGACGCAGTTTCTTTAGTGCAGGCGAACACTTCCGTAGACCTTCATAATCTACAGATGCGCAATGCTGGGCAGCAACTAATTGCGGACATTGCAAATGGTTGCAACGAAATGGGAACATGGTACTTTTACGATTGGGAAGCATATTACCAATGCACAATCGCAGTTAACGCAGTAGCAAATGAAATGGGATGGTCGAATTTTATAGCGGATCTACTGCAATTTTATGGCATAACCTCCGTTTCCGTGTATGGATTTGAAGCTAGTCTCGACGGTCGGAATTCAATTGAAGATCTGATTGCCGGTGTTAAGCACCGAAACGAGTGTGCAACTGCAGTCGAAGCTTTGGACCGTAACGGTTGCTTGTAGTGGGTGCTTGGGGAATTTGTGCCAATTTTGCCTTGCTGATCCCTAGATTGATCTTGGCGATCTCGATGTTTTCTACATCGAGATCGTCATAAAGCCTTTGTTGGTTTGTGCCGTGTGGAATTGATGATCCGACCCCTAGAGTTATTCATCGGCCTGCGCTACACGCGAGCGAAGCGCCGGAACCATTTCATTTCGTTCATTTCGATGGTGTCGATGCTCGGCATCGCGCTGGGCGTCACTGCGTTGATCACGGTCATTTCGGTGATGAACGGGTTCGAGGGTGAGTTGCGGGCGCGCATTCTCGGCATGGTGTCGCATGCCACGGTTGCCGGTGTCGGCGACGGGCTTGAGGACTGGGCCGGGGCGTTGAAGGCCGCCAAGACCACGCCGCATGTGATCGGTGCCGCGCCCTATATCGAACGCGAGGCGATGCTGCAGGGCGGTCGCGTCAGTGGGGCGATCCTGCGCGGTGTCGATCCGGTGCTCGAACGCGAGGTGTCGGAGATTGCCGATCGCGTCGTCGAAGGTTCGTGGGAGGCATTGAAGCCCGGCGAATATGGCATCGTGCTGGGGCGCGAACTGGCCTTGTGGGCCGGCGCCGAACTCGGTGGCGACGTGCTCGTTTATGCGCCGCAAGTGCGTGCGACGCCAGCGGGCGTGTTGCCGCAGATGCGCCGCTTCAAGGTCGTCGGCATCTTCGAGGCCGGCATGCAGGAATATGACCGTGGCATGGCGATGATCCATGTCGTCGATGCCGGAAAATTGTTCCGCATGGGCGACAAGGTCACCGGTGTGCGTCTCAAGCTCGACGACATGTTCAAGTCGAAGCAAGTTGCCGCATCGCTCGCGGATCGACTCGGCGGTTTCTATCGCGTCAGCGACTGGACACGCGAACACGCGAATTTCTTCCGTGCCATCCAGACCGAGAAGTCGGTGATGTTCATCATCCTGTCCCTGATCGTGGCGGTCGCCGCGTTCAACCTGGTGTCGTCGCTGGTCATGCTGGTCACCGACAAGCAGAGCGATATCGCCATCCTGCGCACGCTCGGCCTGAGTCCGCGTTCGGTGATGGGCGTATTCGTGGTGCAGGGCACCCTGATCGGCTTGATCGGCATCGCCCTCGGCACGCTAGGGGGGGTGTTGTTGGCCGAGAACGTCACCCGGGTGATGCGCGTGCTCGAATCGGTGTTCGGCTTCGAACTGATGCCGGCCGACATCTACTACATCAGTGCGCTCCCGTCGGATCTACGATTCGATGATGTTTCAACCATTGTTGGATTGGCCATGGTCATGTGTCTGATCGCCACCCTGTATCCGGCCTGGCGCGCCGCCCGCACCCATCCGGTCGAGGCCTTGCGCTACGAATGAATACGCCTTCTCAAGAAAGTTCAGTGCAAGCCATCGCTGGCGACATCGTGCTGCGCGCCGAAGGCGTGGCCAAGACTTACCGCGAGATGCGCACCGAGACTCCGGTGTTCTCGGACATCCACCTCGATGTGCGCGCCGGTGAGTCGATCGCCATCATGGGTGCGTCCGGCGCCGGCAAGAGCACGCTGCTGCATCTGCTGGGCGGCCTCGACATTCCCGATCGTGGTGAGATCCATGTCGCCGGACTGCGCATGTCGGCGCTGAGCGACACCGCGCGCGGTCGACTGCGCAACGAGGCGCTCGGTTTCGTCTACCAGTTCCATCATCTGTTGCCGGAATTCACCGCGCTCGAAAACGTTGCAATGCCGCTGTTGATTCGTGGTCTGTCGGTGGCCGACGCGCGCGATGCGGCGCTGAAAATTCTCGACCGTGTTGGGCTCACGCCGCGCGTCGCGCACAAACCTGGCGAATTGTCCGGCGGCGAACGTCAGCGCGCTGCAATCGCTCGCGCTCTGGTGACGCGACCGAAATGCGTGCTCGCCGACGAACCCACCGGCAACCTCGACGCCGGCAATGCCGACGCGATCTGTTCGCTGATGCTGGAGCTGAAGCGCGACCTCGGCACCGCGATCGTCATCGTCACGCACTCGGCCGATCTCGCGGCGCGCATGGATCGCGTACTCGAATTGCGCGGCGGCAAGCTCGAAACCCGACGCTGATCCGCCATGAGGGCGCGCTTTCCGGAGTTCGCGCTCGGTGTGTTGATCGGTGCCTTGGCTGCCTGTGCATTGCCGGTGTTGCCGACGATGGCGGTCATCGTCTCGTTGTTGGCCATATCAATAGCCATTTTCTTCATCCGCTGGCGATGGGCGAGTGCAGCCGCCGGCGTGCTGTTCGGCGTCGGCTGGCTGTGTTTGAGTGCAATCTGGTCGCTGCAGGCGCGTCTGCCACTGTCGATTGAGGGCAGCGATGTCGACGCCACCGTCGTCGTGGTCGGGCTGCCGGAAAAAGGCGAACGCGACTGGCGCTTTCAGGCGCGCGTGGTCGCGTCCAAGACGCTGAAAATCGGCACGAATCTGCGATTGAGTTGGTATCAACCCGCGCCCGAAGTCGCGCCGGGCATGCGCATCGCGGCGACCCTGCGCCTGCGCCGACCGCGTGGGCTGATCAATCCTGGCGGCTTCGATTTCGAACGCTACGCCCTGACCGAGCGTATCGGCGCCGTCGGATATGTGCGTCGGGGTGATATCGGCGAAACGCTTGGCCGTGATGGCGCGTTGGATCGACTGCGTGCGCGTATTGCGACCCGCATCGACGCGCAGGTGCCGGATGCAACCATTGCCAGCTTGCTGCGCGCGCTCGCGATCGGCGACGTGCGCGGACTGAAAGACGCCGACTGGGACGTGTTGCGCGCAACCGGCACCGGCCATCTGATCGCGATCTCCGGGCTGCATGTCGGCTTGGTCGCAGCCGTTGGAGCCTGTTTATTCGCTTTGCTGTATCGGCTGATGCCGCGTCTGGGATTGCACTGGCCGCGGCCGCAGGCAATGGCGATTGGTGCGCTGATGACTGCCAGTGGTTATGCGCTGCTCGCCGGACTCGGAGTACCGGTGTTGCGCACCTTGTTGATGATCGCGGTCGCCTTGTCGGCGCGACTGCTGCGTCGCCACGTGCGCAGCGTCGATGCGTTGTTGCTGGCCGCGTTTGTGATCGTGATGATCGATCCGCTGAGCGTGCTTGGCGCCGGGTTCTGGTTGTCCTTCGTCGGTGTCGCGTTCTTGCTGTTCGCGATGAGCGGCGCGGAAACGTCATGGCGCGGGCTTTGGCGTGCGCAGGTGGCGATGAGTATTGGCCTGTTGCCGATCGGCGCCTGGTGGTTCGCGCAGACCAGTATCATCGGCTTTGTCGCCAATCTTTTCGCGGTGCCATGGATCACCTTCGTGATCGTGCCGCTGCTGCTCGTGGCCATGTTGTTCGATGCCATCGTGGGCAGTTCGGCGTTTTATGTTCTGCCGGCCAGTCTGTTGTCGCCGCTGTGGTCGGCGCTTGAATACAGTGCTGGCACCAGCCACGCGCAATGGCACTTCGCGCAGTTCTCCGGCTTGGCATTTGCGCTCGCGCTGATCGGCGCGGCGTGGGCCTTGCTGCCAGGCGCGGTGCCGCTGCGCTGGCTTGGCTTGCTGTTGTTCTTGCCGCTGATTGCGCCGCAACGCGTCGAACTCGGCGAAAACGAATTTGTGGTCACAACCTTCGATGTCGGTCAGGGCCTGTCGGTGCTGGTGCGCACACGCGAACACGCACTGTTGTTCGACAGCGGCGCGCGGCGCTCGCCTGAATTCAATCTCGGCGATGCGGTTGTCGTGCCGAGCCTGCGCGCGCTCGACGTCGGTCAATTGGATCAGTTGATGACCAGCCATCTCGACGATGACCATGATGGCGGTCGCGCCTCGGTACTGGCCGCGTACCCGGATGCTGTCGAATCTGTCGGCATCGACAGCGATCCGGCACCGCGCTGCATCGCCGGCAGCCATTGGACCTGGGACGGCGTGCGCTTCGAGGTTTTGCATCCGCCGCTGCATTTTCCGGACATCGCCAACGACAGCTCCTGCGTGCTGCGCATCGCGTCGAAGCACGGCAGTGCGCTGATTCCGGGCGATATCGGTGCTTTGATCGAGCAACGTCTGGCGCGCGAACAGGCTGCCGCCATCGATGTCGATCTCGTCATCGCCGCGCATCACGGCAGCAAGAATTCGTCGTCGCCGGAGTTCATCGCCGCGACGTCGCCAGCAGCCGTGGTGTTCGCGCGCGGCTACCGCAATCCGTTCGGACACCCGCATCCGCGCGTTGTCGCCGATTGGCAGGCGGCTGGCGTCGAATTGCGAGATACCGCACTGGACGGCGCCGTCAGCGTGCGCTTTGACGAAAGCGGCAAGACCATCCGTCGCGCTCGGGACGAGAGTCGCGTGTTCTGGCGCGAGCAGGCAGGGGATCGGGCGCGCTGAGACGTAATTCGCGGCGGCGCTGTTAGAATCCTCGCGTTTTGATCACAGGAGCAGGGCGCGTGTGGGAGTTACTGGCAGCAGGTGGAAAGGCGATGATTCCGATCGGGATCGCCGCGGTGTTGACTCTGGCCATCGTGCTCGAGCGCTTCTGGTCTCTGCGCCGCAAGGAAATCCTGCCGCCGAACCTGCCCGCCGAAGTACGCAATTGGGCGCAGCATCGGCGTCTGGACGATGAACATCTGAAGGCGCTTGCCGACACTTCGCCACTGGGTACGGTATTTGCTGCCGCGCTGCGCGCACGCCATCTCGGGCGCGATGCGATCAAGGAACGCGTGGAAGATGCCGGCCGCCATGTCATGCACGACATGGAAAAATTCCTGAATTCACTCGGCACCATCGCGCTGATCTCGCCCTTGCTCGGTCTGCTCGGCACCGTCATCGGCCTGATCAACATGTTTCTCGCGATCCTCAGTTCCGGCATCGGCGATGCGAACCAGATGGCCGGAGGCATCGGCGAGGCGCTGATCTGCACGGCCGCGGGACTCTGTGTGGCGATTCCCGCTTATATTTTCCATCGCCACCTGCGTGCGAAAGTGGCCGGGCTTGGCATCGAACTTGAGAAGGAAGTGGTGGCCTTGATCGACACCATCGAAGCCGAAGTGCCGGTGCAGGTGGCCTCGGCGCGGAGAGCGACCAAGTGAAGTTCGCGAAATCCGCATCGGCCAGCGACGAGTTCGAGATCAATGTGATCTCGTTGATCGACGTGATGCTGGTGTTGCTGATGTTCTTCGTGATGACCGCCACCTTTGAAAAGCAGTCGCTGATGAAGGTGGTGCTGCCGGATGCGCAGACCAAGCCGGTGGCGGCGACCCAGGACACACTGGTGGTGCTGGTCGACCGCGAAGGCCGCTTCTTCATCGGCGCCAACGAGGTGCTGAATCCGAGCCTGGCGACGCTCAAGGAAGCGATCACGCGCGAAGCCGGGGATGATCGCGAACGCCCGGTGACCCTGCGCGCCGACGGTCGCACCCCGCATCAAGCGGTGGTGACGGCGATGGACGCGCTCGGTCAGCTCGGCTTTTCGCGACTGTCGATCGCGACCGTGCCGGCGGCCACTGATGCCGACTGATCCGTGACTGAGGCCGTCACACCCGCGGTTCCGCTGAGCACGACCGCGCTATACCGTCGTCTGCTCGGCTTCTCGACCGCGTATTGGCCAGTGGCCCTGATCGCGTTTGTCGGCATGCTGCTCGAAGCGGCAGCGGCCGGCGCGTTTACCTGGCTGATGAAGCCGCTGATTGACGGCACCTTCGTGCAGCGCGACGCGGCGATGGTGCGCTGGTTGCCGCTGGTCATCGTCTCGATTTTCGTTGTGCGCGGTATCGCTACCTTCACCGCTGACGTGGCGATGGCGCGCATCGGCCGCGGTGTGGTGCGCGACATGCGCGACCGCATTATCGAAAAATCGCTGCGCATGCCTTCGGGCTGGTTCGATGTCGAGGCACCGGCGGCGCAGATTTCGCGCCTGACCTACAACACCGAGCAACTCGCGTACGCCGCGGCGGAAGCCGTCAAGACGGTCATTACCGACTCGCTGACCTTGGTGTTCCTGCTCGGGGTGATGTTCGCGAACAGCGTCAAGCTGACGCTGACAATGATGTTCATGGTGCCCTTGATTGCGCTCATCGTCACCGTTGTCGGCAAGCGCTACCGCCGCATCAACACCACGTTGCAGGACGCGTTCGCGCAGTTCGCGCATCGCGCCGAACAGGCGCTGGCCGGCCAGGAAGCGATCAAGATCTACGGCGCACAGACGATCGAGCGCGAGCGCATCGGTGAGCTGGCGCAGCGCAATTACCGGCTGAACCTGAAAGTGATCGCGACCCAGGCGATGAGTTCGTCCTTGGTGCAATTGCTTGCGGCTTGCGCGTTGGCGGCGATTGTCTATGTCGCTGGCCGCGAGGCGGTACGCGACGGCATGACCGCCGGCAGTTTCATGGCCCTGATCAGCGCGATGATGGCGATGCTGCCTTCACTCAAGAAAATCACCAATGTGCAAAGCCTGATCCAGCGCGGCATCGCGGCAGCGGAATCGGTCTTCGCGGTACTCGATGCGCCGGCCGAGCCGGACAAGGGCCAAACCCGCATTGAGCGCGCACGCGGTGAATTGCAGTTCGAATCGGTGCGCTTTCAATACGCCAGCGGCAAGACGCCGGCGCTGGATGGCGTCAGTTTCCATGTCGCGGCAGGGACGACGACGGCGATCGTCGGGCGCTCCGGCAGCGGCAAGAGCACGCTCGCGAAGTTGTTGCCACGGTTTTACGAAGCGCAGTCGGGTCAAATCCGCCTCGATGGCGTTGCCATTTCGGATTACGTGCTGGCCGATTTGCGCAATCAGATCGCCGTGGTCAGCCAGAACGTGGTGCTGTTCGACGACAGCATCGCCGCGAACATTGCTTTCGGCGCGCTGGCCACGCGCAGCCGCGACGAAGTGGTCGCCGCCGCACGCGCCGCCAATGCGCTCGAATTCATCGAAAAGCTGCCGCAGGGCTTCGATACCCGCATCGGTGATCGCGGCGTACTGCTCTCCGGCGGCCAGCGCCAGCGCATCGCGATCGCACGCGCAATCCTGAAGAATGCGCCAATCCTGATCCTCGATGAGGCGACGTCGGCGCTGGACAGCGAAAGCGAGCGGCTGATCCAGGATGCACTCGATCGCATCCTGAAATCGCGCACGGCGATCGTGATCGCGCATCGCCTTTCGACCATCGAGCACGCCGACCAGGTCGTGGTGCTGGACGGCGGGCGCGTGCAGGAATGCGGCACGCACGACGAGTTGATCGCTCGCGACGGCGCCTATGCGCGCCTGCATCGCATGCAGTTTCGCGACACCGAGGCGGGCGGATGAGTTGGCGTGCACGCCTGGAGTCGCGGCTCAACAGCATCTGGTATGAGGGCGCACCGATACCGACTTGGGCGGCGCTGCTTGAGCGCGCATTTCGCAGCCTCACCGGTCTGCGACGCTGGCTCTACGCGCTTGGGCTGCAGAAGTCGGTGCGTTTGCCGGTCGCCGTGATCGTGGTCGGCAACATCACCGCCGGCGGCACTGGAAAAACCCCGTTGGTGGCGTGGCTGGCGAACGAATTGCGGCGTCGCGGCTGGCAACCCGGCATCGTCACACGCGGTTATGGCGTGGCGGCGAATGACGCGCGCCGGCTGGCGCCCGACGCCGAACCCGGCGAATACGGCGACGAACCGGTATGGCTGGCGCATGCTACCAATTGCCCTGTAGCGATCGGGCGGCAGCGTGCTGCGGCCGGTCGGCTGCTGATCGAACGCGACGGCGTCGACGTGCTGATCAGCGACGACGGCCTGCAGCACTGGTCGCTGGCGCGCGATTTCGAGATCGCCCTGATCGACGCGCAGCGCGGCTTCGGCAATGGCCGTCTGCTACCGGCCGGGCCGCTGCGCGAACCCATCGAACGGCTGGCGCGGGTGGATGCCGTGGTCATGAATGGCGGCGAGCGGCCGGGTGCATTCAGCATGGACGTGCGCGCCGAGCGTGCGCTGTCGCTGCGCGACCTGGCGATCGCCAAGCCCTTGTCGGCGTTTGCAGGCCAGCGGGCACACGCGGTGGCCGGCATCGGCAACCCCAAGCGCTTTTTCGCCTTGCTGCGGGCGCAGGGGATAGAGGTCATTGCACACCCTTATCCGGACCACCATCGTTTCGACGGCAGCGAGCTGCGCTTCGAGGACGATTTGCCGGTCTTCATTACCGAAAAGGACGCCGGGAAATGCGCGCGTTACGCCGACGGTCGCACCTGGGTGGTGCCGATCGATGTCGATCTGCCGGCGGCCTTCATCGATCTCGTCCATCGCCGCTTGCATGAACTGAAGGCCACGCCATGAGCATGACCATGACCCTGAAATTCACCGTCGCCATTCCCGCGCGCTTCGGTGCCAGCCGTCTGCCGGGCAAGCCGCTGCGCCTGTTGGCCGGTCAGCCCTTGATCAGTCATGTGATCGCGCGTGCGCTGGCTGCCGGCGCGGAACAAGTGGTCGTAGCGACCGACGACACCCGCATCGCCGAATTGGTGCAGGGCACCGCGGCCATCGTGTGTATGACCCGCGCCGAGCATCCGTCCGGCACCGACCGGTTGGCTGAAGTCGCAGCCAAGCTCGGTTGGGCCGACGATCGCATCATCGTGAACCTGCAAGGCGACGAGCCGCTGGCGCCGGTCAGCGGTATCCGAGCTGTCGCGGAGGTTTTGGCGACCAGTGGTGCCCCGATGGCGACCTTGGCGACGCCGATTGGTGACGCTGAAGAGTTGTTTTCGCCGCATTGCGTAAAACTGGTACGCGCCGCCAATGGCGATGCCTTGTATTTCAGTCGGGCGCCGATTCCGTTTGCGCGCGACCCCTTCGCGCGTGATCGCACCTCGTTGCCGGTGGGCGTCCTGTTCCTGCGCCATATCGGCATTTACGCCTATCGGGCCGGATTCTTGCGGCAATTCAGCGCGATGCCGCCGAGCGCACTCGAGCTTGTTGAATCGCTGGAACAACTGCGAGTACTCGAAGCTGGCACGCGCATTGCTGTGGCTCTGGCATCTGAACCATTCCCGGCCGGGGTCGATACCGAGGCCGATCTGGCGCGTGTAGAAGCCCTGCTCCATTCGGTGAATTCACATGAATAAAGTCTATTAACTGCATGAAAAATATTGTTTTTGTTTGTATGGGCAACATCTGCCGCTCGCCCTTGGCGGAATTCGAGGCGAAACGCGCTTTCGACGCATCTGGGTTTGGCACCGGGTTGACGGTCGTGTCCGTGGGCACCATTGGCCACCATCACGGCTATCCAGCCGACCCGCGATCAGTGTCGCTCGGGCGTACGGTCGGCCTCGATCTGACCGGCCACCGTGCGCAAGCCCTGAATGATGATCACCTGCAAAACGCCGACCTGTTGATCGCCATGGACCGGCGCAATCTTGCCGACCTGCGCGCGCGTGCACCGGTGCACGCCTCAGGTCGCATCCGCCTGTTGATGGAATTCGCCGGGCGGCCGCGGGTCGATGTACCCGATCCGTACTGCGGCACCCAACAGGATTTCGAGCTTTGTTATGCGCTGATCCGTGAAGGCGTCGCGGGGCTGACCAAACACCTCGCGCGCCTGCATAATGAAGGCCAACTGGTGACGGAGTAGAACATGGCCGCAAATCCGATCGCACCGCCACTGCCGCCGACCCTGCAATGGCTGAATGTGCAGCAGGCGCCGGTGCTGGAAAAGCTGCGCGGACGGGTGGTGCTGCTGCATTTCTTCAACGCCGCGAACGTGAACTCGATGCAGTTGCTGGAAGAACTGCGCGTTGTTGAAGCCAAGCATCACGATGGGCTGAGCATTATCGGCATCCACACGCCGAAGTTCGACCACGAACGCCAACCTGGCAATGTGCTGAAAGCCGTGAATCGACTGCACATGAAGTACCCGGTCGCCAACGACGCCGACTGGGTCGCCTGGCGCCAGTTCGGTATCCAGGCCTGGCCGTCGGTGGCGGTGCTTGATGCCGAAGGGCGTGTCGCGGGCGTGCTGGCGGGCGAGGGCCAACGCGAGCAACTCGACGCCTTGGTCACCGGCTTGCTCGACGAGGCCGCGAACCGCGATATCCGGTTTTACGAGCCGATGCAGCCGGTGTCGCGCCCCGAGCCACGCACGGCGCTCAGTTTCCCGGGCAAGGTCATCGTCACCGAGACGGCGCTGTTCGTCGCCGATTCGGGCCACAACCGCATTTACGAATGCAATCACGATGGTCGCGTCATTCGCCAGATCGGTAGCGGCACGCCGGCCTATCTCGATGGCAAGTTTGGTGATGCGTCATTCAATGATCCGCAAGGCATGGCCCTGATCAAGGACATGCTCTACGTTGCCGACCGCGGCAATCACTGTATCCGCCGTGTGCACATGATTACCGGGGAAGTGGATACCGTGGCTGGCATCGGCATCCACGGCCGTCCCGCGACCCAGGACTACGCAGAACCGACCCACGTCGCGCTGAATTCGCCGTGGGATATCGCCTCGACCGGCGAGCGTCTGCTGATCGCAATGGCCGGGCAACACCAGATCTGGTCGCTGGATCTCGGTCGCAAACGCCTAAATCTGTTCAGCGGCACCGGCAAGATCGGCCGTGAAGATGGCGATGGCATGTTTGCCACCTTCGCCAAGCCGACCGGGGTCGTCTATGCGAACCAGGTGCTTTATGTCGCCGATGCCGACAGTTCCGCGATCCGCGCTGTGCGCATCGACGGTCGCGTGCAGACGCTGGTCGGTGCGGGACTTTACGAATTCGGCGACGTCGATGGCCTGCCCGCGCAAGTGCGGTTGCAGCACCCGATGGGTATCGCCACCGACGCGAACGGGCAGGTGCTGTGGCTGGTCGACACCTACAACAACAAGCTCAAGGCCTTGTCGCTGCGCGGCGGCGGCTGCAAGTCGATCAATCTGCCGTACAAGTTCAACCAGCCGAGTGGTATCGCTTCGCTGCCGGGCAAGTTGTTCATCGCCAATACCGGCGCGCATGAAGTCGTCCGCATCGACACCGCGAACGGTCAGGTAACCCGCTTGCCGATCGCCGAGTAGCCGCATGAGCGAAGCGCCGGGCGCGGCCTTCGACGGCCGTGAATTCGCACGCAGTCTGAGCGGCGCGCCGGGCGTCTATCGCATGCTCGGCACCGACGCCGGGGTGCTTTACGTCGGCAAGGCCAAGAACCTGAAGAAGCGCGTCGGCAGCTACTTCGCGCGGCCGCAGCTGGAACCGCGCATCGCCGCGATGCTGGCGCAGGTGCAGGCGATCGAAGTCACTGTGGTCCGCACCGAATCCGAGGCGCTGATCCTCGAAAACGAGCTGATCAAGTCGCTGAAACCGCGCTACAACGTGTTATTGCGCGACAGCAAGAGCTTTCCGTCGATCTTCATCAGCGGCCAGGAATTTCCGCGCATCGCGTTCCATCGTGGCGCACGCAAGGCCCGCGGGCGCTATTTCGGCCCGTACCCGAGCGTGTTGGCGGTGCGCGAAACCATCAATCGACTGCAGAAACTGTTCCGGCTGCGCAACTGCGCCGACAGCTTTTTTCAGAACCGTTCGCGACCCTGTTTGCAGTACCAGATCAAGCGCTGCACCGCGCCTTGTGTCGGTTTGATCAGTCGCGATGACTATGCGCGCGACGTGCGGCACGCCGAGATGTTCATGGACGGGCGTTCGTCCGATGTGAGCAACGAACTGATCGCGACCATGGAGCAGGCGAGTGGGCGTCTGGATTTCGAACAGGCGGCCTTGCTGCGCGACGAGATTTCCCGCTTGCGCCAGATGCAGGCCAAGCAATTCGTCACCGGCAACGAAACCGATGCCGACGTGCTCGCCTGCGTTGTCCGCGACGGCCAGGCCAGTGTGCAGGTGCTGTTCTTCCGCGACGGCACCAGCCTCGGCGGTCGCAACTGGTTGCTGCGTGCCAACGAAAATGCCGATGCCGCAGCGGTGCTCGAAGCCTTCGTTTCCCAGCACTACGCCGAATTGCCGCCGCCGCGCACGCTGTTGCTCAGTCATGACATCGACAACGCCGAGCTGATCGCCGACGCGCTGGCGACACGCAGCGGGCATCGGGTCGAGATCCTGCGGCCGCAGCGCGGCGAGCGCGTCAAACTGGTGGAACTGGCCGCGCGCAATGCTGAAATCGCGCTCGGTACGCGTCTTGGTTCCGACGCCATGCAGCGGGAACGTTGGCAAGGGCTGGTGCCCTTGCTTGGACTGACGAAGGCGCCCGCGCGCATCGAGTGCTTCGACATCAGCCATACGATGGGCGAGGGCACGGTGGCGTCCTGTGTGGTGGCCACCGAAGCCGGTGCGCAGAAGTCGCTGTATCGCCGCTTCAATATCCGCGACATCACCCCCGGCGATGACTATGCAGCCATGCATCAGGCGATTTCGCGGCGTTTCCAGCGCCTGCTGAATGATGCCGCCGAGCTGCCCGAACTGCTGTTGATCGATGGCGGGGCAGGGCAAGTCGACAAGGCGCTGGAAGCGCTGCACGAGCTCGGTCTGCACTCGGTCAATGTCGTCGGCATTTCCAAGGGCCCCGATCGCCGCCCCGGATTCGAGGAACTGATCCTCGGCAAGAGCGGCCGCGTGCTGCATCCGCGGGCCGACGACATCGGTCTGCTGGCGCTGCAGTCGGTGCGCGATGAGGCGCATCGCTTCGCCATCACCGGACATCGTGCGCGGCGCGAAAAAGCGCGTACCGACAGCATCCTGCACGAAATCGAAGGCGTCGGCGCGCAACGGCGAAGCGCCCTGCTCAAGCAATTTGGCGGTCTCTCGGGCGTAGTCGGTGCGGGTGTGGAAGAATTGATGCAATTGAAGGGGATAGACCGTGCTCTCGCAGAAAGGATTTATGCGCACCTGCATCGTTGAACGCCGACCCACAGACGGCCAGCAGGACATCGCTGCATGAAGTTGACGATTCCAAATCTTCTGACCCTGTTCCGCATCGCCTTGGTGCCGGTCCTGGTGGCCACTTTTTACCTCGACTTCAAAGGCGCGAACATCGTCGCTGCGATCATGTTCGCGGTTGGCGCCATTACCGACTGGCTGGACGGCTGGATCGCGCGGCGCTTCGGGCAAATGTCGGCTTTCGGCGCGTTTCTGGATCCGGTCGCCGACAAGCTCACCGTCACCGTCACCCTGTTTCTGATCGTCCAGGCCGACACCAGCGCGCTGATGGCGATCGTCTGCGCGATCATTGTTGGCCGCGAGATCACGATTTCCGCACTGCGCGAATGGATGTCGGCCATCGGCGAGCGCAAACACGTGTCGGTCGCCGGCATCGGCAAGATCAAGACCATCGTGCAGATGGTGGCGATCACCTTCCTGCTCTGGCGCGAACCACTGCTCGGGTTTCCGATCTACAACATCGGCGAGTGGCTGTTGTATGCGGCGGCGGTGCTCACCATCTGGTCGGCGGCGATCTACATGCGCGCCGCCTGGCCGGTGATCCTCGCGAGCGACCAGCACAACGACCCGTAAATCAACGATCAGCAGGCCGACGGTCAGCCACACGATCAGCAAAACCGGGTTGACAGACACAATTTCGCCGCTAAGATGCGCGGCTCCCAAGCGGGAATAGCTCAGTTGGTAGAGCACGACCTTGCCAAGGTCGGGGTCGCGAGTTCGAGTCTCGTTTCCCGCTCCAAGCTTTCAATGGAAGCTTGAAAAGAAACCTCGGGGAACCGGGGTTTTTTGTTGAAGTCCGGACGCATTGCGCCCGGTACCACCGGCCTGGTGGCAGAGTGGTCATGTAGCGGCCTGCAAAGCCGCGTACGCCGGTTCGATTCCGACCCAGGCCTCCAAATTCGAAAGCCCGTCAGCAATGGCGGGCTTTCTTGTTTCTGCGATCGCCGCAACAATGTTTGGCGCATGCCCCGATGGCGAAATCGGTAGACGCAAGGGACTTAAAATCCCTCGGCCAAAAGCTGTGCCGGTTCGAGTCCGGCTCGGGGCACCACATAGGGGTTTCAGGGCGTCCCGGCCCGACCCGAGAGACCCCGCACACCGCGCTGCCTGCTCGCAGCGGGCCATGCTAATGTGGTCACCTAAATGACCATATGGGGTCAGCCATGAACAAAGTATCGGTGGTGCAGGCCAAGGCTCATTTCAGCGAGATACTGGCAAAAGTCGAGTCGGGGCACGACGTGCTCATCACCCGTCGTGGCGCGCCAGTTGCGCGGTTGTCGGGCGTTGAACGGGTCAAAAGCCCGCTGCGACTGGATGCGATTGATAGCTTCCGTGCAAGCCTGAAGCCGACGCAAGAGCGCAGCTCGGAACTGATCCGGCGCATGCGTGACGAATCGCTCTGATGCTTTACCTTGATACCAGTGTCCTGGTTCCGTTATTCGTGTCGGAACCGGATTCAGACTTGGTGCGTGCGTGGTTTGATGTCCGTGCCGACGAAACATTGGCGATCAGCGATTGGACACTGACGGAGTTTGCGAGCGCCATGGGCATCAAGGTTCGAGACAAAGGCCTCAAGCCCGACCAGGCGCACAAGGCCTGTGTCCTGATGGAAAAACTGGCCGCTGACAGCTTGAAAGTCATCACCCCGACGCGCGGCGACTACAGCAGGGCAGCTGAATACCTCGGCCACCATGCGCTGGGTCTGCGTGCCGGTGATGCGCTCCACCTGGCAATCGCCCAAAACGAAGGCGCGGCGTGTCTCTATGCGCTGGACCGTCGCCTTGTCGAGGCGGCTCGTAAGCTCAAGTTCAAGGCCGCGAGCCCGATTTGATTCTGGATGCCAAACGGAAAGACAGGAGCGGTTCGGTTAGCCTTCACGGATTGAACGTGGAGATTCGGCGGTGACGGAAACCAGCAGGGATGCGACGCAGCGTTTCATCGCGAAATGGCATGGCGTGATCGCGTCCGAGCTGTCGACCTCGCAGAGTTTCCTGATCGATTTGTGCACCTTGCTGGGCGTCGAAGCACCGCACGCGACGGCTGCCCAGGACTACATGTTCGAGCGGCCGATCACGTTTGCGCATGGCGACGGCTCGCAGAGCGCCGGGCGCATTGATCTGTACCGGCGCGGGGCCTTTGTCCTCGAATCGAAGAAGCTGAAGACGGCCACGCACACCAAGGGCTTCGACGACGCGCTGCTGCGTGCGCGTTCGCAGGCGGAAGGTTACGCCCGTGCCTTGCCCGCAGGCGAGGGCAGGCCGCCGTTCCTGGTGGTGGTCGATGTCGGCAATCGCATCGAGCTGTATTCGGAATTCTCGCGTTCTGGCGCGACTTACACGCCGTTCCCTGATCCGCGCTCGCACCGCATCGCGTTGGCCGATCTGGCGCGGCCGGAGTTGCTCGATCGCCTGCGCCGGGTCTGGGTCGATCCGCTGTCGCTCGATCCCAGCCGTGAATCCGCGAAAGTCACGCGCGAGATCGCGGCGCGCCTCGCTGAACTCGCAAAAAGCCTGGAACGCGCCGGTCACAGCCCGGAAGCGGTCGCGCAGTTCCTGATGCGCTGCCTGTTCACGATGTTCGCGGAAGACGTGCGGCTGCTGCCGGCCGAGAGTTTTCGCAATCTGCTCACCACGCACCTCGAGCGCCCGGACGTGGCCATGCGCATGCTCGCGAACCTGTGGCGCGACATGGACAGCGGCGGCTTTTCGGCGGCGATCGCCGGCGATGTGTTGCGCTTCAACGGCAAGCTGTTCAAGCAGCCGGACACCTTGCCGCTCGATCAGGAACAACTCGCACTGCTGATCGAGGCCGCGCGCGCCGACTGGAAACACGTCGAACCGGCGATCTTCGGCACGCTTCTGGAACGCGCGCTGACACCGTCGGACCGGCACAAGCTCGGCGCGCATTACACGCCGCGCGCCTATGTCGAGCGTCTGGTATTGCCGACCGTGATCGAGCCGCTACGCCAGGAATGGAGCGATGCGCAGGCGGCGGCGATGACGCTGGCCGCGGAAGGCAAGCACGATGAAGCGGTGGTCGAGTTGCAGCGCTTTCACCATCGTCTGTGCACCGTGCGCGTGCTCGATCCGGCCTGCGGCAGCGGCAACTTCCTGTATGTGACGCTGGAACATTTGAAGCGGCTGGAAGGCGAGGTGCTGAACGCGCTCGATGAACTCGGCTACCGCCAACCTGGGCTGGCGCTCGGTGGCGAGCGCGCCGATGCCATGGGCGGCGAAACCGTTGATCCGCACAACCTGCTCGGCATCGAACTGAATCCGCGCGCGGCGGCGATCGCCGAAGTGGGGTCGTCCGCTGACGCGCTGGGACGGTCGCACCATGAAGAAGTCGGCCGTGACCGGCGAAGACATTCCCGACGACACGGCGCGCATTCCGCTCGAACGCTACGCGAATCCGCGCAAGGCGCATTGGCCGCAAGCGGATTTCGTGGTGGGGAATCCACCGTTTATTGGCAACAAGCGCATGCGCAACGCACTCGGCGATGGCTATGTCGAAGCGTTGCGCTCGTCGTGGGCCGATGTGCCGGATTCGGCTGACTTCGTCATGTACTGGTGGGATCACGCCGCTGATCTGACACGGCACGGCAAGCTCGAACGCTTCGGCCTGATCACCACGAATTCGATCAGCCAGACCTTCAACCGTCGCGTGCTCGAACACCACATGAGCGATCCGAAACATCCGCTCTCGATCGTGTTCGCGATTCCGGATCATCCGTGGGTGGACTCGACCGATGGCGCTGCGGTTCGGATTGCGATGACGGTAGTCGCGTTCAGCCAAGATGCCGGAGTACTTGGCACAGTCGTTAGTGAAGCCAGCGAGGTGACTGAGGCAGGCGAAAATGTTCGCGTGGTCGTCAGCGAGGTACGTGGAACGATACATCCAGACATCAAGGTGGGCGCCAATGCGACTGGATTGTCGTCTTTGACTTCCAATCGAAGGATGTCTTACATGGGCGTCATTCTTTGTGGGGACGGATTCTTCGTCGATGGAGCCGATGCGACCGAGGCAAAGGACGATTCGGCAAATGGCAACGTTCTCGCCAAGTACTTATCGGGCACGGACTTGGTGTCCGGAATCCGGGGGCGCTCAGTAATTGATTTCACTGGTCTAAGCGAGAGCGAAGCGCGTGTTCGCGCGCCCCCCGGTTCGATCGAATTCTCTTGCGCGGCCGAATGACTGTGTTGGCTCAGTGCGATTACCGATTACCGATGTTTATCGGGGGTAGGGCAGACGCGCGCCGGTTAGCCAGTCACCGGTTGAAATTCGCTCGACGATAGTGCCTGTCGGATTAGCCAGTACTGGCCAGCGCGTCGCGCCAATGGGGTTCGGAGACGATGCGCAATGGCACGCCGGCCTCGCGGAGCTCCACCGCGGCTTCGATCTTTCGACCGTAGGAAGAATGCCGCCAAGCTTGCTGCGCTCCGTTCTTCGCCCGCCAGGCCATGACGCGCTGCTGGGTGTCGCTGAAATTGATGCCAGCATTTTGCGGAGTTTCGAAAGCTCAGGTAGCTTGCCTCGTATGACCAAGAATCAACCCCCGCGCAAATCGACCCCTGCATTGCAGGTCATCACGAACCCGGACATGGTCGACCTCGAAGCACTCGAATTGCTCAAGGCGTTCTGTCTCGATCCACTGAGCGATGCAACAGGTCAGTTGATCGATGCGTTTGTTGCGCGTCGCGCGCCGCGTGGTCGACTCAAAGTGATCTAGGTGAGCGACATGACACGCCCCCCAACCCAACTTGAGCGGGTGATCGCCGACAAGGAAGTGTGGCGACGCGAGGCGCGTGCGAAATCGTGGCCGGAGAAGGTGGCGATCATTGAACGACTCCGCGATGCCACAAGTTTGGCGCGGGAAGCCATGCGCAAGCGAAACGCCACGCCGAAGCCATAGCGGCCGCTTCGTCGTTTGGTGCGAGGAATCCAGGTTGCCTGCGTAAAAGCCAAGATCGATCAAGACGCCTCGCAGGATATGAGACGGAAGGGCGGTTCACTGCAGTCCCCGATGCGGAGGTCTGTATGGACGGCAACCTGTTCGAACCACTGTTGTCTGCGCTACGCGCTGGCGGTCAGCCGGTCACGGCGCTTGGCATGGACCTTGGTACGTCGAAGAGTTGTCTCGCGGTCGCCTCTTACCACCCGGTGTCGGACAAGCTCACTGTGGAATGCGTGCCGTATCGGGATGCCGATGAACGCGTCGCCGTCATTGCCATGCCGTCGGTGGTCGCGCTTGAGGGCGACGCGGTGCTCGTCGGTCGTGCCGCCAAGCGCGAGATCGGCAAGCATCGCCGCTTTCTCGAGAAGAACCTGTTCGTCGACAGCAAGAACGACATGGGCCTGCGCTACACCTACTGGAAGGCGCCAGCGTTTCTGCAGACCGCAACCGAGGTGGCTAAACACATTGCGCACGAATTGATCGATCGTGCCGATCCGGAGGGGCTCGGACCATGGCAGGAACTGGTGGCGACGGTGCCGGCGTCGTTCCAGGGGACTCAGCGCGAGGCGACGGTTGAAGCGGTCGAGGAACTGGCACTCCCGGACCACACGTCGTTGCTGGATGAGCCCTATGCCGCATTCCTGAATTTCGCGTTCCGCCATCCTGAGCAACTGCAGCATCGCGAGGGACAGACGCTGCTGGTGTTCGACTTCGGCGGCGGCACCTGTGACGTGGCCGTGTTCCGACTGTACCGACCGAATGGCGCGCCGATGCGTGCGCGCCTGATTGGTACCAGCCGCTACCACCGGCTGGGCGGCGGCGACATTGATCGCCTGATCGTGCATCGCCACCTGTTGCCGATGCTGTTGAAGCAGAACGGCATGCGCGAGGCCGACCTCGACTTCCGCCAGAAAAAGGTCGTGCTCGAACCGCAATTGCTCGCGCTCGCTGAGAGTCTGAAGATCGCACTGTGCAAGCGCATTGATGCCGTGGTCGCAAAAGGTGGTCGGGCAGATGATGATCTCGACGTTATGGCGCAAGGCGAGCACGCCGTCGAAGTCGCGGACGCCACGCTGTGGTTGACCGACCCGACGATCAGCGTCGCGACCTTCCGCACACTCATGGCGACGATGCTGGCCCCGGCCGCTGCGCCGCACTTCGACGAATTCGTGCGCACCGCCTCGATCTTCGATCCGGTCCGTAACGCCATGGAGCGTGCGCGCCTGGAGCCGGAGGAAATCGATCTCGTATTGCTGGCGGGCACCAGCGTGCTCAATCCGCTGGTGCGTGAGGCCATCGCCGCATTCCTGCCTGCGGCGAAGCTGCTGTTCGAGCCGGACATGGTCGCGTTGCAGGGTGCGGTCGCCTGCGGCGCGGCCCTGCAGGCGATGTCACGCGCAGTGCTCGGCAAGCCGATTATCGAGCCGTGTCTGTCCGGAACGCTCGCGTTGCAAACGGTGGCCGGTGCCGTGCGCCTGCTCGAAGCCGGGATGCCGTTGCCGGTCGACAGTCCGAAACCGCTGGTGCTGACGCCACCGCTGTCCACCGCGGACAAGCCGGTCGAGATCGCCATCGAGGTGGTCGCGGATGGCGATCGGGTCGTGCTGCGGCGCCTGTGGGAGCTTGCGCCACCGGTGCGCCAAGGCGAACCGCTGCACGTCGACTGGCACATCGACGAGAACCAGATGCTCGAACTCTCGCTGTCGCGGGTCGAGCAAGATGGCGAGACCCTGGCGTTTCGCATGGAAGCGCCCGTCACCCATGTCGACCAGGGTCATCAGCGGCGTTGCCAGATGCTTGAGCGCGAGGAGCGCATCCGCCAAGGCGAGGTGAAGCCCGGCGAGCTCGGTCGGGTCTACGAAGACATTGGCCACGACGCGCGGGCACTCGGCATGCCGGAGAAAGCCGCGCACATGTACAACATCGCGCTCCAGCATGGCCGCCCGGCCGCGCCGATCCGCAATTGGCGTGGCCTCTGCCACTGGGATCGACAGGATCTTGTGTCGGCGATGCGCGAGTTTGAAGCCGCTGGCGATTCCCTCGATGCACAGTTCAACCTGGCGTTGGCGTTGCGCAATACGAAGGCATTCGCGAAAGCGCTGCAAGTCATCGATCAGCGCCTGATGCGCGATGACGACATTGCCTCGCGCGTCTTGCGTGCCGACATTCTCGACGGCTCCGGGCGCAAGGAGGACGCGCGGTTGCAGTACCGCGACGCGCTCGATACGGGTACACCGCCCGAAGACCTCGACGGGTTCGAACTGCACTGGCTGCATCGCGCCTCGAATCAACTCGGCGACAAGCGAATGTCGACTGCAGTCGCTGAGGAACGCAGTCGGCGATCAAAGGCCAGCCAAGACAGCGAGCGCGGTCAGCGGGTAGGGGTGTTGCCGGAGGTGTTGAGGGGATGAGGGACTCGCACTGCATGCGATACGCTCTCGCTTAATACGTCCATCGGGAAAGCACGCACGTCCACCCTTGAGCGCGCCATCGAGATCTCCTCCGCCGCGCACGCGGGCCAAGTTGACAAGGCTGGTCAGCCTTACATCTTGCATCCTCTGCGCGTGATGCTCCGGGTCGATGAACTGCACGCGCGCATGGCCGCAGTGCTTCACGACGTCGTGGAAGACACGCCGGTCACACTCGCGCAACTCATCGCCGAGGGATTCCCGCACGAGGTCGTGGTTGCTGTCGAGGCATTGACCAAGCGGCCCGGCGAAACCCGATTGGAAGCGGCAGCAAGAGCCGCCGAGAACCCGATCGCCCGCGTCGTGAAGCTCGCCGACAACGCAGAAAACATGGACTTGAGCCGAATCGCCCATCCGACCGAAAAGGACTTCGGGCGTTTGGAGGAATACAAGGCGGTGCGTGAATTGCTCGAGCACTGGAATGCAGGTGTTGAAGCAACGTAAAGATGCTTTCCTGTGTCTCGGCCTGGATTCAATAACAGCTCGCGGAACACAATAGATATTCGAGCATGTACTGCCGCCGTCGCTGCCTGCAGGAGCCGCCATCATGGGCGAAACCCGAGTTGCCAAGCTGTTCAAGAACGCTGCCAGTCAAGCGGTGAGGCTTCCGGCTGAGTTCCGCTTCGAGGGCAATGAGGTGTATGCCAGCCGCGACGATGAGACGGGCGATGTCGTGCTCTCCAATGTTCTGGCGCCAGTCGCTCCGCGCGAGGCATGATCGCGGCCCCGCTCTGGCGCTTTAATCACGGCTCACCCAATGCTGACCCACGAACTGCTGAAAAACTGCGCCGGCCTCGAATTGTGCGGCGACAAGCGCACGCTGGAGGCGCTGCACGAAGTCCTCCACGACGTGAACGACCGGTGTCCCGCGATCGAAGACAAGGAGGGCATGTTTCTCGGTCTCGCCTATGACGTGCGCAAGGCCATGGAAGGACAGAGACGAATCATCGCGCCGCCGAAGTTCGAGAAAGAGGTCGGATCGCGCTTCGGCGTCGAAGTGCTTTGGCCAGTGATCCTGCTGCAAAGCCGGATGCTGCGCGGCGCGCTTGCGTTCATCGATCACTCGCGCCGCCATCAATCGCTGACCTATGCACTCGAAGACACCATCGAACGCGCCATCGACGCACAGTTCGGTGCGAAGGCGGCAGAGGTGAAGGAACGCTGGTTGGCCATCGATCCGTTCGCGCGCGACATGGATGCAGTGATGGACACGCGTGGTGCCCTGTT
The DNA here is from genome assembly GCA_043753835.1 of Lysobacterales bacterium. GTDB lineage: Bacteria > Pseudomonadota > Gammaproteobacteria > Xanthomonadales > Ahniellaceae > JADKHK01. Next base: position 33,439 of record JAYUVY010000054.1, read on the forward strand.
CTCTTCATGGACAAAGCAACTGCGACAGACGCATTTCCTGGCGATGCTCGACTCGATGTGGCCGGATTACGCGGGACGTTATGCGGGGATGAGTACGGCAACACGCGCACGCTTCATCGACCCAAAAATTTTCGATAAATGGCGTGGACGTGAGTGGCCTGATCCGGGATGGTGAGCGTCGTAGCGGCTCAGGCCGATGCTGGCGCTGTTGCGAGCGGGATGAACAAGGTCAAGGGTTGACTCGTGAATTCGATGAACCCGTGGTGCCGGTAAAATGCTGCCGCCGAAGCATCTTTGGCATCCACCACCAGCGCGTAGGCGGCGATCTCCGCCCGGCGAGCGCGCAGGAGGGCATCGGCGAGCAGAGCGCCTCCAAGACCCTGCCCCTTGAAGATTTCGGTGACGGCCAGGCGGCCCATGCGCACGGCCGGAACCGAGGGGTAGCGCGGCAGCTTCTTTCTAAGCGGTTCCGGCAAGTCGGCCAAGAGTAGGCTGGCCGACGCTAGTGTGTAATAGCCGGCAACGCGCTGCTCGTGTGAGACGGCAATGAAGCAGGCGGTCACCCGCCGCCGGATGTCCTGGGTAACCTGCTGCTGGAAGTAGCGGTCCAGCGGCTCCGAGCCACTGCGAAATGCGCTGCGATCCAGCGCTCCATGCTGCGTCGAGTCCAGCGGCACGACGCGAAAGGGAGCACCGCCCACTTATTCGGCGATCAGCTTGCGGTGACGGGCGAAGGCGCGCTTCAAGGCCGGCAGCGGCTTGGATGGCGCCAGCAATGCTTGCGCGAAACGCTCCTGATCGGCCAAAGAAAGGCGGATCACGTCCGTCCGCTCGATGGCGCGCTGAGCGGCATCCTGCACGGCGGCGACTACGAAATCGGTCAGGGTGCGGTTCTGAAGTTCGGCGGCGCGCTTGAGCAGGGCGTGCAGATCTGGAGAGATGCGCGCTTCGAGCCGTGCAGTGGCAGTCTGAGGCGATGCCATGGGAGACCTCTTGTGTTGCGTCTGCCGATTATACGGCAATATGCCGTACACATGGCAACCAACCTGAGCCTTTCTCAAAGTCTCCTTTGTCCTGCAAAGCAATCTCCAAGGCGCAACGTGAGATGCGTGCAAACCAAAGCGGCGCGCCAGCCCGATGCGTCCCGGATGAGGGCGCCCATCTCGCCTCAAGTCAGTGGTGTCGGGACATTCGTTCCGGCTGGCTCCTGCTGACCAAGGATATTTAAGAGACACGTGTACTGTCGCTAATGCTGTCGTATAAAGTCGCCCATGGACGACACCCAATACACCCTGTTCGAACTCGAGGCCGCGACCGGCGTGCCGGCGCGGACGATCCGCTACTACATCCAGCGTGAGCTGGTAGCTCGGCCCGAAGGCGAGAAGCGCGGCGCGTTCTACACCGCGGCACATGTCGAGCAGTTGCTGCGCATCCGTCGCTGGTCCGAAGACGGTCTGTCGCTGGAGCGCATCGCACGCCTGCTGTCCTCCGACACGGCACCGCCGAAGCTCGCGCCCGAGCGGGGCACCATCGCGGTGCGCACGCATGTGCATCTGCGCGCCGGCATCGAACTGGTCATCTCGCCCGATGAGATCGAACTCGACCAAGCTGAACTGCGGCAGTTGATCCGCAGCATTCTGGACGCGACTGACCAAGCCGTCGGTCCGTCCCCGAAACGCAAGGAGTAGCCCATGGCTGTTGCATCTCCAGTTGTAGCCGCGCACACCCAGATTCTCGTGGGTCCCGGCTTGTCCCCGCTGGAAGGCGCACGCATCGACGTCGCGATCAACGATCTGCTCGCCGCATACACACTGACGCAACGCTTTCGCAATGCGTCTGCCACCGATATCGAAGCCGTGTTCACTTTCCCGATCCCGGTCGACGCCGTGTTCCTCGGCTTGTCCGCGACGCTCGGCGAACGCGAACTCGAAGGTCGCGTCGTCGAGAAGCAGCGAGCAAACCGCGAATACGAAGAAGCCATCGCCGCAGGTGACAGCGCGATCCTGGTCGAACGCACGCACGACGGCATGCTCACTGCGAACATCGGCAATCTGCGTCCCGGCGAGACGATCTCGGTGCGCCTGAAATTCGCCGAATGGCTGGCGTTCAACGGCAACGACGTGCGCTTCCGCATGCCGACGGCGATCGCACCGCGTTACGGCACACCCGCCATGTCGCCACGCGACCAACCAGTCACAGACCTGCTCGCGCAATACCAGTTTGCCGCCGAGGTGCGCGTGCGCGGTCTGCTCGCGAAGTCCCAGCTCGCATCGCCCTCCCATCTGCTGGTGATCGGCCAGGATGGCGACGCGACCGTGCTCACGCTGAAGTCCGCGTGGATGGATCGCGACTTCCTGCTCGATGCGCGTTTCGACGACGTCGATCGTTGCAGCGCCGTCGCTGATCGGGATCAGGACGGCGACATCGTGTCGGTCGCGATCGCGGCGGATTTCGAGGGCACGGACGAACAGCTGGACGTCGCACTGGTGGTCGACTGCAGCGGCTCAATGGGCGGCACGTCGATTGCGCAAGCCCGCAGCGCGATGAAGCAGATCGTCGCCGGACTGAAGGAGTCGGATCGGGTCGAGTTGATCCGTTTCGGATCCAGCCACGCCGCATCATTTGGTGCAATGCGCGAACTGTCGCGCGATACGCGGAGTCTGCTCGAGCAACACATCACCGCTACCGACGCGAATCTCGGCGGCACGGAAACCGTCCCGGCCCTGCAGGCCGCCGCGACGATTCTTGAGCGCACGAATCGCAAGGACGAGCGCACGCGCATCATCTTCCTGATCACCGACGGCGCTATTCATTCCACCGAGATCGACGCGCTGACGGCACGGTGTCGCAAGTCAGGCATCCGCATCTTCGTGGTCGGCGTCGGACTCGCGGGCGGCGTCGATGTCTTCCAGGCCTTCGCCAAGGCCACCGGTGGCGCCGCCGAAATCGTGCATCCGAACGAGGACATGGCCACGCGCGTCGTGCGCCACTTCCAGCGCGTGCGCAAAGGCGCCGGGAAGATCACCGGCATCCAGTGGCCGGGCACGCCGACATGGACGCATGTGCCGCAGCAGTTCTACTCCGGCGACACGATCCGCATCTTCGCCCGCTTCGACCAGAAGGTCGAAGGACCGATCAACGTGCAATGGCAGGCCAGCAAGGCGGGGCACGCGAAACTGGCGATCCGACATGCGACCAATGAGGAACCCATCTCGCCACTGGCGCGCATGGCCGCATCACATCAGTTCGCGCTGAGTGACGACCGCGCCGAGCGCGTCAAGATCGCACTCGACTACCAACTGCTTACCAATGTCACCTCGGCAATCCTGGTCGCGGTGCGTGCCGATGGCGACAAGGCCGGCGACACACCGGACGTCGTGCGAGTTCCACAGATGATGGCGGCGGGTTGGGGCGGAATGGTTGCGGAGTACTGTTCTGCCGTAGTGTTCAGCACGAGTGCATCGATGCCAGCGGCAGCACCGTTGCGCGAGTCTCGCCTGCAGTCGGCACTGTCGGATGCAGCGCCCGAATATCTGGCGGTCCCGGCCTTTCTCCGCAGGGAAGCGAAGGCATCTCAAGCAAATTGGAGCGCGCAAGAACTTACGGCGTTTCTGCGATGGCTCTCGACTGAATTGGATGCGATCGTCCGTTCCGGCGGAGATCTGTTCGAGGCGATTTCTGCAGCGATCCTGCGCTGGAAGCGTTTACGCGGTCCGCATCAGGCGATCATTCGCGCCATTGGTCAGCATGCGACGGGCCCCAGCGCATGGCTGTCCTTGGTCGAGGCGCTGGCTACGGCGAGCGGTCGCTCAGCGTCCCCAAGTTCGACACTTCCCGCCCGAAATTGACGTATTCGCAATGAAGGGCCATTGATTTGATTGGGTTCTATTTTCTGTTTTATGCTTTCGTGTAGGGGCACGTATAGACGTTTATGCGGCTTTGTAACGTGTTATTGGCGTGATATCGTCACGCCATGCACATCAAACTTCACCGATCCGGTCCGCGCACTTATGTGCGCATCGTCGAGGCGTATCGAGAGGCGGGGCGCGTCAAGCACCGAACGCTGGCAACGCTTGGTCGCGCCGAGGACATTGCGCCGGAACAGGTTGACGCGCTGATCAGTGGCTTGTTGCGCGTGACCGGTCGCGCAGATGAGGTCGGCGTGGATCGCACGATTGCCGTGGCACCGGCGCTGGAGTTTGGCCCGAGTTCGCTGTTGACCGCGCTCTGGGTCGAGCTTGGTCTGGATGCGTCAATGCGGCGTTTGTTGCGGTCGTCGCGGCGACAGTTCGATGTCGTGGCGATGCTGCGCGTGATGGTGTTGCATCGCTTGTGCGATCCGGATTCGAAGCTCGGCGTGTTGCGCTGGTTGCAACTGGCGCGCGTGCCAGGCATTGATCCGCAGGCGGTGACGCACCAGCGTCTGCTGCGCGCGATGGA
>JAYUVY010000055.1:0-13373 GCA_043753835.1 Lysobacterales bacterium
TCTGGCCCCTGGGGGAGCAATTCGAACCTTGGCAGGTACTCACTTACGCCTTTCTGCACGGCGGCGGCATGCACCTGTTCTTCAACATGTTCGGTGTACACATGTTCGGCGGCGACATCGAACGCGTTGTCGGTTCGGCGCGTTTTGCGGTGTTGTATTTCGTCAGCGTGATTACGGCGGCGTTGGCGCAACTTGCGGTCAATCACGTCACCGGCTCGATCTATCCGACCGTCGGTGCCTCGGGCGGATTGTTTGGATTGCTGCTGGTGTTCGCGCTGTTGTTTCCAAAGCGAAAAATGATTTTGTTGATCCTGCCGATCCCGATGCCGGCGTGGCTGTTCGTCACCCTCTATGCCGGCGTCGAACTGTGGATGGGCGTTACTGGCACGATGCAGGGCATTGCCCATTTCGCGCACCTCGGCGGATTGGTCGGCGGGGCCATCGTCTGGTTCTGGTGGATGGCCAGGCTGCCCAAGTCTCGCGGTTAAAAGGATCGATCAACCGCGATACAAATTCGACTCGGCGATATAGGCCGCAACCGCCTCCGGCAACAGAAAGCGAGGATCGCGACCGGCACCGATCAAGGTGCGTACCGCCGTCGCGGAAATCGCGAGCGGCGTGACGGCGAGTTCGGCGATCACACCAGCGGGCTTCGCGTGTAGCTGCGACGGCAACCCCCGACGCGCGACAGCCTCGGCACGCAGCGATTCCGGCCACGAGACACGATCGGCTGCGCCAGGTCGCGTCAAGATCAAGATATGCGCCAAGTCGAAGACCTGCGCGTACTGGTACCAAGTGGCAAATCCGGCGAAGGCATCGGCCCCGACGCAAAGCACGATCGATGCCTCTGCGCCCAGTTCCTTGCGCAATTCGGCGAGCGTATCGACGCTGTAACTCGGACCGCTGCGGCGCAGCTCACGGTCGTCGGCATGCAAGCGCGGACACCCGTGGATAGCGAGTTCGAGCATCGCCAGACGCTGCGCGGCCGAAGCCTGTGGCTGCGCGCGGTGCGGCGGCACGGGTGCCGGCAACAGCCGCACATCGGCATCGAGTGCTTCGCTGATCTCGATCGCGACACGCAGATGGCCGAGGTGGATCGGATCAAAGGTGCCACCAAAAATCGCGGTCAATGGACCCATTCACGCCACCATGCGTCGACTGGCGCGGACATCGCTGATGCGCATCAGCAGACGTTCCAGCGCGAGGAATGGATCGCCGACACCGCGCCCCTTCGAAAGTCGGTCGACACGCGCGGCTTCCGCAAGTCGACGTTCCCAGAACTGCGCGTCGCCACGTGAAAGCGCTTTGCGGAAAGCCGCATCGCGCGTGCCCCAGATGCCTTCGCTGCGGAACGCACCCGCCTGTTGCGCGCGCGGCAACTGGGCAAGACGTGCAGCGGCCTGCAACTGCATCAGCAGCCAGGCCATCAAGGTCGCCGACTGCTCGCCTTCGGCGCGCAGACTCGCGAGCATGCGTCGCGCGCGCGCGCCGTCGCCGGCAAGCGTGGCTTCGACCATGCCGAATACATCGAAGCGTGCCGAGTCGGCGACCAGCGATTCGAGTTCGGTCTCATCCAGTCGCCGACCATTCGCAAGCAGCGCGAGCTTGTCGATCTCCTGCGCGCAGGCGAGCAGATTACCCTCGGTGCGTCGCACCAGCGCTTCGGTGGCATCACTCGTCAACTGCACGTTGCGATTCGCCGCACGGCTGTTGATCCAGCCCGCCAACTCTTCGCGTTTCAGCGGCCACACCGGCAAAAACACGCCGACGCGTTCGACCGCCTGCGTCCACTTGCCTTCCTGTTTCTTGCTCCACTGCATGCAGGTGATCAGCAACACGCAATCGGGCGGCGCGCGCTCGCACCATTCCTGGATCGCCGCAGAACCTTCGGTGCCGGGCTTGCCGGTGGGCAGGCGCAATTCGATCAAGCGATGCGACGCGAACAGCGACATCGACGCGCCCGAACGCGCCAGGTCATTCCAGTCGAAGCCAGACTCGACGTCATGCACTTCGCGTTCGCTGAAGCCGAGTTCGCGCGCACGGACACGCAGCGCATCGGCCGCTTCGATCACCAACAGATGTTCCTCGCCAGCAATCATGTACACCGGCTTCAGTTGCGAGACCTTGCGCAGACGCTCGGCGAACTGGGCAGAGGCGCTCATCTCAAAGCGCTTCAATACGCCGCAAGAGTGCGGCCACGGTGTCGCGACGCAATTCCTTGCGCGCCATTTCATCTTCGGCGGCAGCGCCCAGCGCCTGGGTTTCGTCGAACCGGTAGTCACGGCGGCGCTCAATGCCGTTCCTGGCAATCAACACCGTGCCATCCGCCGCCAGCACTTCGAATTCGATGCGATGGGTGATCTGGTATTCCTGCACACGCGCCGTGCCGCTGACGGACAATGGCAGCGTGCTGATGATGTCGGCATGCACACGCACGATCGAAACCTTGTCCTCGGGCGCTTCGTGCAAGGTCGCGCCCGCACGCTTCAGCGCGCGACCGAGTTCGATGCCGATCGGGCTGAAGCGGTCAGTGACTTCGATGCGCAGTTCTTTCAACGCGTCCGGCAACTGCGCTTGCTGGCGAAGTTGAAATCCGCAGCCGGTCACGATCAATACGAGCAAAAGGGCAAGTAGCAGAGCAGGCGCGCGCATGTTCAGGCCGCCACGATATTGACGATCTTGCCGGGCACCACGATCACCTTCCTGATCTGCAGACCTTCAAGGAATTTCTGCACGCCGGTATCGGCCATCGCGGCCGCTTCTGCGGTTTCCTTTGACGCATTCGCGGCGACTTCGATTTGCGCCCGCAACTTGCCATTGACCTGTACCGCCAGCGTCAACGAATCACGCACCAGGGCGGATTCGTCGGCCTTCGGCCACGGCTGATCGTCGATCTGGGTTTCACGGTTGCCAAGTTCCTGCCACAGCGCATGGGCGATATGCGGCACGATCGGATTCAACATCAAGGCGATCGCCGACCACGCTTCCTGACGCACGGCGCGGGCGTTGTCGCTGGCGTCGTCGAACTTGGCGAGCGCATTCATCAACTCCATGACCGCGGCGATCGCAGTGTTGAAGGTGTGCCGGCGACCGAGATCGTCACCGACCTTGGCGATGGTTTCATGCAGCTTGCGGCGAATGGTTTTCTGATCGACGGTCAGCGCAGCAGCATCCAATTTCGGCGATGTTCCGGCTGCAACATGCGCCTGCACGCCGGCCCACAAGCGGCGCAGGAAACGCGCCATGCCCTCGACGCCGGACTCGCTCCAGTCCAGCGACATTTCCGGCGGCGCGGCGAACATCGAGAACAGGCGGACGGTATCGGCGCCGTAACGGTCGATCATGGTCTGCGGATCGACGCCGTTGTTCTTCGACTTCGCCATCTTCTCGACCGCGCCGATCGCGACCGGCTGACCATCAGTGGCGAGCTTGGCACCAGTGATGCGCCCGCGGTCATCACGTTCGATCGCAACATCGGCCGGGTTGAACCAGGTCTTCGCGCCGTTCGCTTCGTCGCGATAAAACGTCTCGGCGACGACCATGCCCTGACACAACAGATTGGTCGCTGGCTCATTCGTGTGGACCAAACCGGCGTCGCGCATCAGCTTGTGGAAGAAGCGGAAATACAGCAGGTGCAAAATCGCATGCTCGATGCCGCCGATGTACTGGTCGACCGGCAACCAGTAATTCGCACGTTCGTCGACGAGATCATTCGCCCCCGGCGAGGTGTAACGCGCGTAGTACCAACTCGACTCCATGAAGGTGTCGAAGGTGTCGGTTTCGCGTTCGGCAGCGCCACCGCATTGCGGGCAAGTGGTCTTGCGCCACTCGGGATCGGCCTTGATTGGCGACTGGATGCCGGTGAACGCGACATCCTCGGGCAATACCACCGGCAACTGGTCTTCGGGCACGGGAACGGCGTTGCACTTCGGGCAATAGATGATCGGGATCGGGCAACCCCAATAACGCTGGCGGCTGACGCCCCAGTCGCGCAGACGATAATTGACCTTGCGTTCGCCGGCGCCGCCCTTTTCGAGGCGTTCGGCAATCGCATTGAAACTCTGCTCGAACGTCATGCCGTCGTAGGCCGCGGAATTCACCAGCAGGCCATGTTCCGTGTACGCGGCTTGCGCGATATCGATCTCGCCGCCATCGAGCGGACGGATCACCTGCTTGATCGGCAGACCGTACTTGGTTGCGAACTCGTGATCGCGTTCGTCGTGGCCGGGCACCGCCATCACCGCGCCGGTGCCGTATCCCATCAACACGAAATTCGCGACCCACACCGGCACACGTTCGCCGCTGATCGGATGCACAGCGTAGACACCGGTCGCGACACCGCGCTTTTCCTGGGTTTCGAGTGCGGCTTCGGCGGTGGCACCATGACGACATTCAGCGATAAATGCGGCGAGTGCGGGGTTACTCTCGGCAGCCTTCAACGCCAACGGGTGTTCGGCGGCGACGGAAATGAAGGTCACACCCATCAGCGTGTCCGGACGCGTGGTGTACACGCGCACTGGCGTCGAACCGTTCTCCACAGCGAACGCGATATCCAGGCCTTCCGAGCGACCGATCCAGTTGCGCTGCATGGTCTTGACCGAGTCCGGCCAACCGGGCAGATGGTCAAGCTCGCGCAGCAACTCTTCGGCATAGCTCGTGATCTTGAAAAACCACTGCGGAATCTCGCGGCGTTCGACGACGGCACCGGAGCGCCAACCGCGACCGTCGATGACCTGCTCGTTCGCGAGCACGGTCTGGTCGACCGGATCCCAATTCACCACCGAATTCTTGCGATAAACAATGCCGCGCTTGAACAGGCGCGTGAAGAACAGTTGTTCCCAGCGGTAGTAATCCGGTTTGCAGGTCGCGAATTCACGCGACCAGTCGATGGCATAGCCGAGCGCCTGCAATTGCTCGCGCATGTGCTCGATGTTGGCGTAGGTCCAAATTGCTGGCGCCGTGTTGTTCTTGATCGCAGCGTTCTCGGCGGGCAGGCCGAACGCGTCCCATGCCATCGGCTGCAACACGTTCTTGCCGTTCATGCGCTGATAGCGGCTGATCACGTCGCCGATCGTGTAATTGCGGACATGGCCCATGTGCAGGGCGCCGGACGGGTACGGCAACATCGACAGACAGAAGAACTTCGGCTTCGACGGGTCTTCCTTCACTTCGAAGGCACGGTTTCGCGACCAGTAGTTCTGTGCGGCGGCTTCGATGGCTTTCGGATCGTAGTGCTCGTTGGACGACGGCATGATTTGCTCTTGGATTGGAACGCCCGCCGTAACGGCGCGCATTCACTCAGGGGATGACAGCCAGACTAGCGCAGCGGCTTTGCGACCGGCAACCGAATGGCCCACTGATTGGCCCGACCTTGGCTACACTGCCGGCTTTTCGTCAGGAGTCACCCATGCGCAAGTTCGTCCCAATGGCATTGCTGGTATCGCTGAGTGCCGCAGCGACCGATGTCCGCGTCGTTGATTGCGCGCAGACCGTCGATGTCCGCAAGGGCGAACTGACCGGACAACGCGTGTATGTCATCGTCGACGGCCGCATTGCCGCAATTCATCCGACGGCCAATGCCGCCAACCAGGACGCCAGCGCGCGAGCTGGATCGACGGGCAGCGTCGCGACCACCCAACTGACAGAGATGACCTGCACGCCGGGCTGGACCGACATGCATGTGCATCTCGCCGGCGAACAGAACAAGGACTCGTACACCGAAGGCTTCCGCCTCAGCGGACCCGACTTCGCATTGCGCGGTACCGCCTATGCCGAACGCACGTTGATGGCCGGGTTCACCTCCGTGCGCGATCTCGGCTCGGGTGATGGCGTCGCCATGTCGCTGCGCAACGCGATCAACCAGGGCTGGATCAAGGGGCCGCGGATGTTCGCTGCCGGCAAGGCGATCGGCACCACGGGCGGTCATGCCGATCCAACCAATGGCATCAATCCGAGACTGGCGCAGGCACTCGGTTATCCGCAGCCGGAGGATGGCGTCGTCAACAGTGTCGACGATGCGCGCCAGGCGGTGCGTCAGCGCTACAAGGAAGGCGCCGATCTGATCAAGATCACCGCGACCGGCGGCGTGCTGTCGTACGCGAAGTCGGCCGACAATCCGCAATTCACGCTGGAGGAAATCCAGAGCATCGTTGCCACCGCGCGCGACTACGGTTTCCATGTCGCGGCGCATGCCCATGGGGTTGAAGGCATGAAGCGCGCGATTCTCGGTGGTGTGCACACGATCGAGCACGGCACCTATGCCGATGCGCAAGTGTTCGAGATGATGAAAGCGCGCGGCACGTACCTGATACCGACGCTGTCGGCCGGCGCCTATGTCGCCGAGAAGGCCAAGGACCCGGACTGGTTTCCGCCGATGGTGCGTTCAAAAGCGGCGCGTGTCGGCGCGCAGATCCAGGACACCTTCGCCGCGGCGGTCAAGGCCGGCGTGCTGTTCGCATTCGGTACCGATGCCGGCGTGTCGCCGCATGGCCAGAATGCCAAGGAGTTCGCACTGATGGTCAAGGCGGGCGCCACGCCGATGCAGGTGCTCAAGGCTGCGACGTTGGTGCCGGCCAAAATCCTCGGTGAGTCCGCCAATCAGGGCGCGCTCGAAGTCGGTCTGCGTGCCGATATCGTCGCCGTGCCCGGCAATCCACTTGAGGACATCAGCGTCACCGAGCGCGTCGCGTTCGTGATGAAGGATGGCGTGATCTACAAGTCGCCCTGAAATGCGGGCCCTGAAATGCCGGCCCTGAGCGCCCCGCATTGATTTCCAGCCTTGATTTGCCGCCTTGATTTAATCGGCCGCGCTGCCATATCCAGCGCCTTACTTTTCAGGACGCACCATGAGCGAGCAAGCATACGTATTCGACGCCGGCGTCGAGGGCTTTGAAACCACGGTGCTTTTGAAGTCGAAAGAAACGCCGGTGCTGGTCGACTTCTGGGCGACCTGGTGTGAGCCGTGCAAGACGCTCGGGCCGATGCTGGAAAAACTGGCGGAGGAATTCAACGGCGGTTTCCTGCTGGCCAAGGTTGATGTCGACAAGGAACAGCAGCTCGCCGGTTATTTCCAGATCCGCTCGGTGCCGACGGTGATGCTGGTCAAGGACGGACAGATCGTCGATGGCTTTCCCGGTGCCCTGCCGGAAGGCCAAATACGCCAGTTTCTGGCGCACCATGGTGTGGTGCCAAGTGAAGCCGTTGCTGAAGTTGAACCCGAAGTGGTTGAGTTGACGCTGTCACCGGAAGATCAATTGCAGGCCGCGCGTGACGCCGTCGCAAATGCGCCGGACAACGCGGAACTCAAACTCGACTTGATCGCCGCCCTGCTGCAAGCCGGGTTTGCCACTGAGGCCGAACAGGAACTCGATGCCCTGCCCGCCAATCTCGCGACCGATGACCGCGCCAAGCGCGCCCGCGCGCAACTCGAATTCGCCAAGGCCTTGCTGGATGCGCCGGCGGAGACCGCCCTCCAGTCCGCGCTCGCCAGCAACGAAAACGATCATCGCGCCCGCTACCTGCTCGGCGTGCGCCGCCTGATCTCAGGCGATCATGTTGCCGCTATCGAAGCCTTTCTCGAACTGATGCGCCGCGATCGCAAATTCGACGAAGACCGCGGCCGCAAATCCCTGATCGCCGCCTTCGCCCTGATCGACGACGCCGACCTGGTCAGCCGCACGCGCCGACAAATGGCCGCGCTGATCTTCTGAGGCTCCGCGTTAGTCCGTCGCCACGGTCGTGATAAGTCATATCCCTACGCCAAAGCCGGAAGTGCCCCCAGCCTCGCAGTACCAGCGCGCCACTTCATCAGCGCAACACTGGATTTTCCCTAAGAATTTTCTTGACCCACCACATCCCGCCCGCCCAGACTCTCCCCATATCCCGACTCTTCCGTCGGAGAATTAGCGTTAGCGAGCAATGACCAGGTCCTCCGCAATTGTTGTCGCGATGTTCGTTCTGTGTGCCTGCACGGCCCAGTCTCCTGCAGCGTCGATTGTGGTTGAGGAACAGTCACCCGCCGCGGGCGCGGAAGGGAAGCTTGCCCAAGCAATTGGAATCGAAACTTTGGGAGGCGTGTTCACGCCCTTGCTTCAGGCGGGCTGCGCCCTGCCATGTTCAATCACGCAAGTCTTCAGTACCGCTGAGGATAGTCAACCCCACATCGACATCCGGCCCTTTCGGGGCACATGCAGGCTGGTCGCCGAATGTCATTCGCTTGGCAGCTTCCGGATCTCGGGCTTCTCATCCTTGCCGCGAGGTGAAGTTGCGGTGACCGTTACATTGCGTGCTGAGCCCGGCAGAATCACTTTGTCTGCCGAAGAGGCGGGTAGCAACTCTGCCCTCAGCGTCTCCCGTGTTGCTCTCTAACTATGTGTTCAAGCCGACCGCCGAGGAAGTTGCTCGTATCATCCACACACCGTCGCGCGGCGGCGGCTTAACACGGCGTTAGGCATCACTGGTGAAATCGTATTTTCTCGAAGGTGTCTCAAGCATCGGTGCTGCAAAGTCTGCGTTGAGCGCTGAGCTTCCAGGACAAGAAAACCCTTGGCTTCTGCGAACAGAGCAGGGCGAAGTTGTCGCTTATATGCGTGTCGAATCGGAGCTGGACGGCGAGAACAATCCTCACGTCGTCGCAGACGTAAGCGGCCGCCACTTCACCGCAGATGCAATGGTTGTTGCGGCCCTCGAGCGTCTCAAGCTTGTTGTTGGTGGCGTCGTCTCCGGTAATGCCTAACCATGTGTTCAAGCCGACCGCCGAGGAAGTTGCTCGTATCATCCACACACCGTCGCGCGGCGGCGGCTTAACACGGCGTTGAGGCTGTAGAAAAACCCGGTTTCGCTGCGCGCGCTTGAGCGCGACGGCGATACAGACGGTCTGCGTGTCACGGTGATCTTTCGTTGACAGCGTCAGCCGGCGCCTTCGTGATCGCGCCAGGGCTTCGATATCGCCGCTGGCGATCGAAGCGCGCGCATTTCTCTGTTCTTCCTACGCCACCTTGCGCAACTTCGCCCACTTCTCGATGTTGTGGACGAGGGCGAATAGCTTCCACTGGCCGTCAACTTTTTGTCGGCTGCGCAGCGTGAAGCGATTGAGTCGCTTGTTGTGGCGGATGTTTCCGAAGACCGGTTCGACGGTTGCAAACCGTCTCCCGTATTGCTGTCGACCGAGCGCGCTGTCGATGCGCGTGCGCATGGTTTGCGTGTGCGTCGCCGTGGTTTTGCGCGTGAGCAGTGCGACCTGTCGATATTTCGTCTTGTCGGGCTTGCGCAGACACTTCGTGCGCATCGTGCAGTCGCTGCACGCAGATTCCGGCGCGCGGAATTTCACCGCGACGTAACTGCCGATCTTGCAATCGCCACCATTGCGATGCAGCTTCTGGCCTGCCGGACAGATCGCATGCGACTGGTCGTCGGCAACAACGAAATCATCGGCGCCAAAGACGCTGTGCTTCCTCGGCTTGCCCGACTTGTCGTAGAGCGCATCCGGCTTCGACGTGTGCTTCGCCTGATCGGCAAAGCGCTCGTCACGTCGACGCATCTGGTTGTCGGCGATCAACGCGTCGATGCCGCGTTCAGCGAGTGCCGCGAGATTCGCTTCCGAGTGATAGCCGGCATCGGCGGTGATCAGTGTGCTGGCGTTGCGCTGATCCGCGCACGCGTCGATCGCCGACAACAACAATTCCTGTTCCGATCCGGTGCCGTGTGCGGACGCTTCGACAATGATCTGGTGTGCGGCATCGACGACGGCAACGCCGCAGTAACCCTGGATCACGCCCTTGTCGGTCGCGAGCTTCGCCGACTCGTTGTCGGTGCGGTTCGACTTGCGCGGCTTGTCCTGGCTGCCTTTGCGATCCAGCGGATGCGCCTTAAGCCACGCGTGAATCTGCGTCGCTTCGCGCGTCATCGGTTCGATGCGTGCGGTCACCTTGTCGGTCGACTCGTCGCGCACGGCGACGTCGTTGCCGTGATGCCGATCCAGCATCTGCTGCGCGACACGCTCCAGCTTCTCGGCCTGCGCCAGAAACTCGGCGCGCGTACCAGAACGATGCTTCGATGCATTCGAGGGCAGCTTCACGCCGTCGATCGCGAACATCTCGCGACCGATCAGACCTTCCTTGCCCAACACCGTCAGAACCTGCGCAAATACTGACGCAATCGCGTCACGCGAACGGCTGACGAAGTCGGCCACTGTCGTGAAGTGCGGCTTCGCATCGCCGGTGATCGCGATGAACAACACGTTGTCGCGACACGCGCGCTCGATCGCACGCGAGCTGACAATGCCCTGCGAATACGCCAGCAGAACCGCCTTCAGCAGCATCGGCGGCGCATGCGCCGGTGCACCATTGTCGTCGTTGCGATAGTGCGCATCGAACGCCGACAGGTTCAGCGCATCGACCAGATGATGCACTGCATGCGCGAACGTCCCCGGAACCAGCTGCGCTTCCAGATCCACCGGCAAAAGCCGCGGACTCATGTCGACAAACTTGTAGCGCGCCATCGTTCACCACCTTGCTCAGCCGCATTCATGAGAGCAAGATCGGGGCCACTTTTCCTACAGCCTCGTTAGGCCGCATAACCGCTCACCTCATGACCTCCCCGAAGTTTTTCGAGAGTGCCGAGACCTTCCATAGCTGGCTCGCGGGCAATTCCGACACTGAGTCTGAGCTGATTGTCGGTTTCTACAAGGTCGGCTCTGGCCGTCCAAGTCTGATTTGGACGGAGTCGGTTGATGTAGCACTGTGCTTTGGCTGGATCGACGGTGTCCGCAAGCGCGTAGACGACGAGTCGTACCAGATCCGATTTACGCCGAGGAAGACGACATCAATCTGGAGCGCAGTAAATATCGCAAAGTTCCAGAAGCTGCACGCCCAAGGTCGGATAAAACCCGCTGGAGTAAAAGCGTTTGCCCACCGCAGGGACGAGAAATCCATGGTCTACGCCTACGAGCAGGAAGTCACCGCAGAGCTATCGCGACAGGAACTTCAAACCTTCAAACGAGCGGCGGCAGCTTGGTTGTACTTCGAGAACTGCCCCCCAAGCTACAAGAAGGTGCTTCTTCATTGGGTGACCACAGCCAAGAAAGCCGAAACTAGAGCGTCCAGGTTGGGCACACTCATAGAAGCGTGCAAAGCTGGTAAACGGCTGCGCTGACTACCCCAATGCGGCCTAACCCTTCGCTCAAGCGGAGCGCCAACGGCAGGACGGCAGGCCCGGTCTGGTGATACGCGGTACATTTTCACCAGCCCGGGCCTGCCGTCCTGCCGTCGTCGCCCGCTTAGCTCGAACGTTAGGCGCACATATTTTCTTCGGTTCCAATGGTTGTACGCGCAAATTCTCGCGTCGTAACGTTGGCATCGTCGCGCCTCTCGCCCTCCGGAGACTTGGTCGCCAGCTTCGTGGCCGCGGCATTCCTCCCTTTCCAGAATCAGCGCCGCAACCTGCTTGCCGTACGCCGTCAACTTCGCTTGCAACGAGCCGTCAGCGCTAGGCACCGGCCACTTCCCGGGCAATCCCATGCAGCAAAATCATCTGCTACGCTAGCCTAACAACTCAATCAAGGGGAACAGCCATCGTACCGATGTCCGTCCCCTTATTTCCGGCGTTAGGCCCGTATATTCGCTTCGTAGCTTTGTCACTGATCGAGCCATTCGCAACGCATCAAATTGGCACATCTCAGCTTCCGGGCAAAACGTACCAGGCGAGATTCTCCGGCCATGTTGCCGACCCGCGCTCAGCGCCGACTTCGGCACGCTTGCCACCCCGCCCTACTTTCATTGCATAATCAGCTAAGGGTCGGGCGGTGCATGGGGCTCGCATAACTTAATTACCCGCAGCGCGTTTGTCCTAACTATTCATTCAAGGGGAACAGCCATCGTACCGATGTCTGTCCCCTTAACTCAGGCGTTAGGCCGCGGGAGACGCGCCATCAATATCAGTGACGTTCTATTGGCTTACTCTCAGCTCGCGCTCGGATTGGCGGGCTTTTCTGCTATTCTCGTCGCGCTAAGCGGCAGCCCCAGTCATTGGTCTTCGGTGGATGCTTTCCGGATCAAGAACATGCTTGCCTTCAGCTTTGCAGGCGTCTTCTTGGCACTTACGCCAGTGCTTTTGACCTTCTTCGCCGTGCCCGAGCCTGAGCTATGGACAATCTCTCTCGTCGTACTCGCAGTAACGACGCTTGGCGGCGCGCTTTTTGCTCTTTCAGGCATCCGTCGTTTGACACTATCAGATCGCTCCGTTTTGAGCAGGCCGCTAATACTCATAGTTATCTCAATGTTGTTGACGGCCGCGTTCCTCGAGACAATTACCGCATTTGCGAGCTTGGAAGCTGCGCCTGGCGTATTCTTCGCAGGCCTACTTGTACTGCTCGCAATGTCGGTATACCTAGTCGTACGGTTTCTCTTTGCACGCCCAGAAACCTAACTATTCATTCAAGGGGAACAAAAATGCATGCATTTTTGTCCCCTTAACTCAGGCGTTAGGCCACCAAAGGAGACATCCACCTTATGCGTAACACATTCACAGCACTAGCGTGCATAGCATTGCTCATTGCCTGCGTTACACCTGCATTGGCTAATCCAGTCTCCCAAGGAAAGATCATCGTGGATAATCAAAAAATAATCTCCGAAGTGCTTGAGGCTCAACACAGACTGATTTCCTTATACAAGCAAGGGAAGTTCTTGGATGCGCTTGCTATAGATTTAGACTCCGATAACTTTCGGTGCATAAAAAATGGAAAAATCGAAACATATGATGAGTTGGCAGCGCGTTATAGAAAAATGGTTGCCGACAAGCAATTGAAGCGAATGGATTATCAGATTAATAAGCAGCATTTCAATGTAATAAATGCAGATAATGTATTGACTACTTTATCTGTAAATCTAACAATAACTATGAGCAATGGAAGCAGTATTGTGCAGGACTCTTTAGGCGAGACCATTCTTTGGCAGCGAGTTGACGGGGAATGGCGACTTGCGCACTACCATGCGTCAGATTCACCAAAGCAATAGTGGCCTAACAATTCAGTCAAGCCGAACACGCTTCGTTACAGCAAATGCGGCACAAACAGCGTGCCGCATTTGCCTCCACTACGCGTGGCGGCTTAATTCAGGCGTTAGGCGCCGTTTTTTGCGCTCACCTTTTGGTGCTCCGTTCAATCTAAAAGCAGATTCAGCGCCGCAAGTATTGCGGGCCGCCGGTCAAATCGTTGCGGTGTCCAGAGCATTAACGGGGCAAAGCCCCGCTAATTGAGATGCCGCGTTGTTCGCGTTTCCGGCTGCAGTCAGCTATCGCCGCCGACTTCCCAAGCAGTGATCTCCAGGCCATAGGCACCGGCCCATCCCCGGGCAATCCCAAGCAGCAAAATCATCTGC
>JAYUVY010000056.1:0-4404 GCA_043753835.1 Lysobacterales bacterium
GGATCGCCGGGATCGATGGTCCCGGCCGGACAGCTTGATACCGGATTGCCATTGATGTCGCTGAATCCGCAGTAGTCGCTGGTGAGCTTGGCGTCGTACAGCGACAAACCGCCGGAAAGCACGAAGTTGTAGGTCATCGCCCAGTTCAGGTCCGCCTCGAAACCGCGAATTCGCGCGGTGCCAGCGTTGCGGATGATGGTCAGGCCGGCACCGCCCGGCGGGATGAAGCCAAACTGCATGTCCTTCCAGTTTTCCTGGAAGATCGCCCCATTGAAGGTGAGCTGGTTGTCCATCCAGCTGGTTTTCCAGCCCAGTTCGAAGTTGGTCAGGTAGTCGGGCAGGTAGGCCGGCGAGTTGCCGGAAGGGTTGCTGCGGTTGACGCCGCCCGGACGAAAGCCTTGGGACCACGTGCCGTAGACCAGCTTGGTATCGTTGAACTTGTAGGTCAGGTTGACCCGGCCGATGGAATCCTTCTTTTTGACCGAGTCATCAAGATTGACGCAGGGCGCGCCCTGGAAATGCTCGGGCGAGAAACACAGGGCCTCGCCAAAACTGCTGCTGAAGTTCGCGCCGAAGCCGAAGAAGCCCTTCAAGCTGTTGTCGTACTTGAAGAAGCGCATGCCCCCCGTGGCGGTGAGCTTGTCGGTAAGATCGTAGGATAATTCGCCGAAGAACGCCTCGTCGTGGTCCTTGCGCAGCTGGGTGGTTAGCCAGAGCGTGTCCGGCCAGCCGGTGACTTCGTATGCCGATGTCAGGTTGCCGGCGGTGTGGTACTGCTGCAGGATATTGTGCGACTGGTCCTGCCAGAAGTAGCCCGCGATGAACCGGAGGCGATTGTCCTGCGGCGAGGAAATCCGCAGCTCGTGGCTTGAGTTCTTGAATCCGTCCTTGCCATGGATGAGCTGTGATGGGTTGATGAAGTTGCCGTTGTCGTCGACGAAAAGTTCGCCGTAGGCATTGGGCTGAGGCGCTCCGTCGATCACATTGGCGTAATAGTTCTGATAATACGCGTCATACCAGAATGCGTAATCGCTGTAGTCGGAATCGCTGTCGATATCGCGCTTCAGATGCGTGTAAGCATAACTTATGTCGAAATTACCGATCTTGCCCTGCACGGTGAGTGCTGCCTGGGTGAAGCGGTCATCGATCTGCTCGGGATACCATTTCTGGATCTTCAGGTCGCCGATAACCGGGTCCATGGAAAAATTGCCATTGGTTTTCTGCCGCTGGGTCATGATGGTCGGCGTGACCGTCCAGTTTTCACCAAAATCCAGCTTGAGTGCTGCACGCGCGCCGCGGGTGGTGACGTCGTTGTAGTCCTTCTTGGCGACGGCGGCGTTGTCGATCGTGCCGTGGCCACCGGAAAGGGCATCCCAGCCAGGGAACGTGCGCGTGCCCAGCACGTTGTCGATGTAGCCGGCGTCGTATTCGTCCCAGGCGACGATGCGGATCGCCGCGGCCGGGGAGATTGGCGCGTTGAGGAAGCCTTCGGCGATGTGGCCGTTGCCGCCATGGCTGACCGAATTGATTTCAAAGCTGTAACCGGCAGCGAACGCAGTCGGATCCGGCTTCTTGGTGATGATGCGCAGTGTCCCGGCTTCGGAGCTCGCTCCATACAGGGTGCCCTGCGGACCGGCGAGCGCTTCGACGCGGTCGATGTCATAGACATGCACATCCAGCAAGCCACCGATCGTGGTGATCGGCTGTTCGTCCAGGTAGACGCCGACGCTTGGCCGCGGTCCGGAGTGGTTGCCATTCTCGCCACTAGCGACGCCTCGGATGTACGGGGTAGATGAACCGCCTTCGCCCTTGTCGAACGATACAGCGGGAAGCAATTTGATCGCGTCGCTGAAGGCGGTGATGTGCATCGCCTCCAGCTTCACCTCGCCAATTGCGTCGATGCTGATCGGCACCTTTTGCAGGTTTTCTTCGCGCTTCTGCGCAGTCACGGTAACCGTGGCGAGAGTCGCAGCCTTCTTGTTGCCCGAGCGCGCTTTGGCTGTACTTGCGTCCTGGTTAGGCGCATTTGGATCGGACTGGGCGAATGCAGCCGAGCTGATCGCGAAGCAGATGGCGACCGCCAATGGAAGTTTGTTCAGCGCGGTCGGATGTTTGCGTTTCAGGTTTGCCTTGCTTGTCGATTGCATGTTTCCCCTCCCCGGGTTGTGGGCATTACTCTGGTTTGAATCAGGCTGTATTGAAGTTGGGTACCGCTGGATAGGCAGATAGAACCGGCCCCAACGTGGCCTTCAGCGGGCCAAGCCACGGTTCGTAATTGCGCCAATGTTCGACACCGTCCCGGTAGATGGGCTGGCGTACCTGCTCGGAACTTGCCGTGCGCACTGGTCGATCATTCTCGAAGAAGCGCAGGCAGCCCGCTTCGAAAGGCAGGCCACAATAATCCAGCAGTCGGCGGACTTCGGCTTCGGTGTCGTCGACCATTTGCTCGTAGATGACGCGATGCACGCGCCCGGGAAGCACGGCGTCGAAATGCGCCATGAGTTCGACGTAGTCACGGTAGTAGCGGCCGATGTCGTCGAGGCTGTAGGTGAAATTCTGTCCCTGGGCAAAATGCTGCTTGAAGCCGGACAGGCAGCAAGCCAGGGGGTGCCGGCGGGCGTCGATGATCTTCGCATTGGGCAAGGCCAGCTGGATCAGGCCTATGTGGGCGAAGTTGTTGGGCATCTTGTCGATGAAGAAAGGGGCGCCGGACTTGCGTTGGATGCGGGTGCGCTCGAGGTATTGCTCGCCGAGTTCGCGGAGCTCGCGGGAGTCGAGCGTGGCGAGTACCTGGTGATAACTGGTCTGCATGTCCGGCTCGGTGGCGGCGCGCAGCGCGCGGGTCATCGAGATGATTTCCGGCAGCTCCATGGTGCCTTCGACAGCCGAATGGCTCGACAGGATCTGCTCGATCAGGGTGGAGCCGGACCGGGGCAGGCCGACGATGAAGATCGGGTCCGCCGCATCGCTGCCAGATCCCTTTCTGTCGGCGAAGAACTTCCGGGTGTAGGTTCGCTTGGCTCGTGCCATCCGTGCTGACATATCGTTGGCGCTGTACGGTACCGTCGCCAGCCGTAGCGCATTGCCAAGCAGGTAGTGGTCGAAAGATTCGGCGTAGTCGCCGGCGTCTTCCAGTGCCTTGGCAAGCGCGAACTCGAAGTGAAAGCGATGCTCGGCGGCAAGATCCGCGCGCCGCAAGTAGCCGCGCATCGCCTTGATCTCGGCGGCGCTGAACCGGAAGGTCTTGAGGTTGGCCAGGCTCCAGTAGGCGTCGCCGAAGCCGGGCTCGAGTTCCATGCTCTTGCGATAGGCCTGGATGGCGCGGTCCTGGTGGCCGGCTGTTTTCAGCGCGTGGCCGTAGCTCATCCAGATTCTGGTGTTGTTCGGGTACTCACCGATGATGTTTTCGTACATTCCGATCGCCGACTCGCAATCGCCAAGCCGAGCGAACACGGCTGCCTTGAGGATGCGACTGCCCGGATTCGTCGGGTCTTGCTTGAGCAGGACGTCGAGCTCGGCCAGGGCTTGGACTGGCTTGTTGTGACGCTGCAGGACCAGGGCGTAGTTCTGCCGGGCCTCGGTGAAGCTGGGCGCGAGCTCAAGGCAGCGCGACAGAAGGTGCTCGGCATCATCGTAGCGGCCCAGGCGCGTTGCTACTTCCGCCATCATGCGGATGGCCGATACGTCGGTGGGCGCCTGTGCAAGATGGGCGCGCAAGAGGGTTTCCGCTTCAGGCAGGCGGGATTCGCACAAGGCCGAACCCGCGGCGAGCAGCTTCGGGTCACGAACCGAGTAGCGGATGTGGCTGGTGTAGGCGACATCGGCGCCCTGACCGTCGCCCATCGCAGACAGGTGATCGCCGAGCGCCAGCCAGCCGCGCGGCAGGTCGGGCTTGAGGCGGACCGCATGACGCAGCGCCTTGAGCGCTTCATCGCCGCGTCCGGTACGAGCCAGGGCGATACCCAGTTCCAGGTGTGCCATCGCCCAATTGGGCTGGGCGGCGGCCAGAGGCCCGAGGATCTCCACGGCTTGCAGCGATTCGCCGCGCACTGCATGTGAGGCGCCCAGAAGCAGCAACGCCATGGGGTGGTCACCGACCGTCTTGATGATTTCGGCCGCCTGCTGACCTGCCAGAACCGGATTGGAGGCGAGGAGTCGCGACGCATGCACCAGTGCTTGGTCAAGCGTGGCGGTTTGCTCGGACGCGACGGTCATTGCACTCCCCTTTCCCCTCGCCGGCCTATGGAAGCTTCGACGTCCCCAATAGTAGAGTTAAAGTCCGGTTAATCACAAGTGTGTCACAGGGCGCACAGGGATCGGCACATTGCACAGCTCGATGTAGCCCGCCGGTGCGATGTACCAGTCGTCGTGCCGGTTTCGACGGGCATCGGCAACGGCAGCGAA
>JAYUVY010000057.1:0-13247 GCA_043753835.1 Lysobacterales bacterium
TTTCCGTGGGTGCGGCTGGATGGCGACACGACCATCACGGTCAATCACAAAGGCAAGATCGAGCATCGTCGGCAGGTACCGTGGACGGAGCGATGGACGAAGGTCACGGTGGCGGCACCGTCCACGCCATCGGCCGAGCCTGCGGCCACGGCACGGAATGTATCCGTCATCAGCGAACCGGCGACGGCCTTGGATATACCCCGCACGGAGGCCGAGACGACTGCGCAAACGAACAATGAAGCGATCCTGATGGACTTCGTGGACGGGCTGGTTGCGCGGGTCCAGTCCGGCCGAGCGGGGCGCGTGGAGTTTCCCGCGACATTCGAGCATGTCACTGAGGTAGACCGTGCCATTCGGACACTGCGCAATGCATTCGAGCAAGCCGGCGCGGTGAACAGCTGTGGCCGATACGGCACCCGCTATGCGGTGGACGGCGGCATCGTGAACCTGTCTAACAGCGCCAACCGTGTTTGGGCAGATGTTCTGATCAATCAAGCCGTGACGGTGGACGCCCCGGCGCTTTCGCCCGTCGCTCGGGCGGCGCAAAATAACGAAGCGCCGTCGCGCGCTTTGGAACCCGATGCGACGGTCGTCGCGAACGAGGAGGAGACTCAAGATGCAGGAACTGGTCAAACCGAACGCCTATCCGCCCGAGGTGCGCGCGAAATTGCTGGCGTTGTCGTCGCAGACGGCGC
Organism: Lysobacterales bacterium; assembly: GCA_043753835.1. Taxonomy (GTDB): domain Bacteria; phylum Pseudomonadota; class Gammaproteobacteria; order Xanthomonadales; family Ahniellaceae; genus JADKHK01. Next base: position 696 of record JAYUVY010000057.1, read on the forward strand.
GAGAAATCGCGAATCGCTGGATGCTGGGCTGGCCCAAGCGGGTGCAACGACTGATCGTGGAGAACTACTACCTGGAAGCGCTGGCGGACCAGACGGAACAGGAGGAGCAGGCGAAGATGGATACCTCCCTGAATCATCTCTCCAGTTGGGAGAAGGCACAGGTGTGGGGTCTGTCGCTGGAGCCTCCGATCTGGGACGACGAGGAAGAAGCCGCCCACGACGCGGGCGACGAGGACGAGTAAACGAAGAGGCTGCGGTGATCGAAGATCCCGCAGCCTCTTCCGTTCAGGGGGACGCCGTATCGCCGCAGGCCAAACCTGCGGCCATGCCAGAGGCCGATTCAACAGAGGTTGAGGTCGTCGCGCCGGCCGAAGAGGGTTTGGCGGACGATCTCGGTAAGGGCGGACTCGCGCGCAAGGCGCGGGACAACCTCGCCGCCATCCGTATCGTGCAGGCATTGGGTGCCGAGAACCGTGTGGCGACGCTGGAGGAGCGCAAGCAACTGGCACGGTATGTCGGTTGGGGCGCGCTCAAGGGCGTATTCGATCCTGCCAATGCGCAGTGGGCGAAGGTCCGCACCGAACTGCAGGGGCTTCTCTCGGACGTAGAGTGGCGCGCGGCGCGGGCATCGGTACTGAACGCGCATTACACCAGCAAGACAGTCATCGACGGCATGTACGCAGGACTGGCGCGTTTGGGTGTCACGCGCGGGCGGATTTTGGAACCGGCCGCAGGCATCGGCCATTTCTTCGGCGGTATGCCGGCGAAGCTGCGCAACGCATCGGAGTTGTTCGGTGTCGAACTGGACCCGCTGACGCAGAAGATTGCCGCCGCGCTGTATCCCAAGGCGAAGATTCGTCAATGCGGTTTTCAGGACTACGCCATCCCTAGCGAATTCTTCGACGTAGCGATCGGCAATCCGCCATTCGGCAGCGAGCCTATCGTCGATGCGGAGCGTAGTCCGTACTCCGGTTTCAGTATCCACAACTACTTTTTCGCCAAAGCTATCGACAAGCTGCGCCCTGGCGGCGTGTTGATGATGGTGGTGTCGCGACAATTTCTCGATGCAAAGGACAGCCGCGTGCGGCAATGGATCGCCGAGCGCGCCGACCTGATCGGCGCAGCGCGCCTGCCCAATACCGCTTTTGCCGAGAACGCTGGCACTGAAGTAGTAACCGACATCATCGTCCTGCAAAAGCGCGCAGTCGATGACGACACCACCACGACTGAACAGCGCGCCGCGCGCTTCCGCTGGGTGCAGGTCGCGCAGCAGACGTTGGAGCATCCCGCGACGGGCGAAACATTCACCTTTCGCGTGAATCCCTACTACGTCGATCACCCAGGCCACATTCTTGGTACGCAGACGGCGGGCGGCACGATGTATCGGGCGAATGATTACACCGTCGCGCCGTCTGGCGATCTGGCCGCACAACTGGCCGCGTGGACGCTGACGCTGCCCGAAGGCATGTATGCGCCTATCGACCGTACCGAAGTGATGACGGCCGAGGCGGTTCCCGCAGGCGTCAAGGTGGGAGCGTATTTTCTCGCAGAGGACGGTCGCATCCTTATGCGTGGCGCCGACCATATGGGCGAGAAACAGGCGAGTGCGTGGATGCCACCGGGGGCCACCGCCGAGGCGCGCATGCTCGGCATGATCGAATTACGCGATCTATTGCGCAAACAGATGCGCCTGGAGCGTTCGCCCGACGCGCCGACGGTCGAGATCGAAGGCAACCGCAAGACGCTCAACGCGCGTTACGACACGTTCGTCAAACGCCACGGTCATCTCAACGCATCGCGCACGAACCGTAGCCTATTCTTTGATGATCCGGACGCCAGTCTGCTGCTGGCGCTGGAGTTCGACTACGACGCGGGCATCAGCGAGATAGTCGCCGAACGCGAGGGCGTAGCACCGCGCGCGTCAAAGGCGACCAAGGCTGACATCTTCCAGCGCCGTGTGCTGTTTCCACCATCGGACGGCGTGACCGTGACGAGCGCCCGCGATGCACTCGTCGCGAGTCTCAACTACCGGGGACTGCTCGATCTGGGCTACATGACCGAGATTTACGGCAAGGACCGTGCCGCCATCGTCGCCGAGTTGGGGGCGCTAGCGTTCGAGACTCCGGACGGTGCGCTGGTGACCGCTGACGACTACCTGTCGGGCGATGTGAAAACCAAGCTGACCGAGGCGAAGGCGGTTGCGAAGCGCGATCCGGGATTCGCGCGCAACGTCGTTGCACTGACCAAAATCATCCCTCGCGATAAGACTCCCAGCGAGATCACCATCGCGCTTGGAGCGCCATTTCTGCCGGTCGAGGATCTGCGCGCCTTTCACCGCGAGATTACGGGCGCGGACGCGAACATGACCTATTCCCGAGGGTCGGGTCTGTGGTTCGTGCGCGTCATCGGCGAACCGGATGCGGTGCTGAATGCTTCGACCTGGGGTACGAAGGAAATGGGTGCGGCGGAGATTTTCCAGGCGACGTTGATCGGTCGGGCGGTCGTCGTCACCAAAGCGATTCGGCATAGCGACGGCAAGATCGAGACCCGCGTCCTCGAAGCGGAAACCGAGCGCGCCCGCGAGAAGCAGAATGCGCTTCGGGCCGAATGGCGTGCGTGGGTGTGGCGCGATCCGGAACGGGCAGAACGTCTACTTGCACTCTACAACGAGAAGATGAACCGCACCGTCGAGCGGCGGTACGACGGCGCGCACCTGACCTTGCCCGGCATGAGTCCCGGCCTTACCCTGCTTGCGCATCAGCAGAACGGGGTGTGGCGCGGCCTGCAATCGCGGCAACTGTTGCTCGATCACGTCGTCGGCGCCGGCAAGACCTTCCAGATGGTCGCCATTGCGATGGAAATGCGCCGGCTTGGGATCGCCCGCAAACCGCTGTTCGCGGTCCCCAACCATCTGACGGTGCAGTGGCGCACCGAGTTCGCGCGCCTGTATCCGGGCGCGGTCGTGTTGGCCGCAGAGCCGGACGACTTCTCGCGTGAAAACCGCAAGAAACTGTTCTCGCGGATCGTGACCGGGGATTGGGATGCGGTCATCGTCGGTCATTCGTCGCTGAAGAAGATCGGGTTGCCGGAGGAGACCGAGACCCGGATTCTCCAAGAACAGGTCGATGAGATCGCCAACCTCATCGAAGAGATGAAACGCGAACGCGGCGACCGGGGCATCGTGCGCGAGATGGAAGGCATCCGTATCCGTCTGGAAGCGAAGATCAAGGACAAGCAGGCAAGCATCGGAAAGCGGGATGATGTGCTGACGTTCGACGAATTGGGCGTGGATGCCTTGTTCGTGGACGAACTGCACGAGTTCAAGAACCTGTTCTACACGACAGCGATGTCGCGAGTGCCGGGCATGGGCAACCCGAACGGTTCGGATCGCGCGTTCGATCTGTTCGTCAAAACGCAGTGGCTGTTCGAGACCTTCGGCGACAAGGCACCCATCGTCACAGCGACCGGCACCCCGGTCAGCAATTCGCTGGTGGAGATGTTCAACCTGCAACGGTACATGCAGTACCCGACGTTGAAGCGTCAGGATTTGCACGTCTTCGACGCCTGGGCGCGGCAGTACGGCAGCATCGAGAACGTCTACGAGGTCGCGCCATCGGGGGCGGGCTTTCGCGCTTCGACCCGATTTGCAAAGTTCCAGAACCTACCGTCCTTGATGTCTGGCTATCGTGCCTTCGCCGACGTGGTGACGCTCGATGATCTGAAGGCGCAGGAAGCGGCCAAGGGCAAGCGGTTCCCGGTCCCGAAATTATTCGGCGGCAAACCGCAGATCGTAGTCGCCGAACGCTCGCCGCAGGTGTCGGAATTCATGGGCGTGCCGCATCTGGCCCGAAGCGAGGCTGGTGGAGTCACGTTCGGCTTCAACCCAAACGAAGGCGAGACCGCGAAGATCGAACAGGCCGAGGACGGCCGTTACCAACTCAAGATCGAAATCCCCGGTCAAGGCTACCCAAATCTGCTGGGCATGCATCCGACCCGTGAAGAGGCAAACATGGCCGCAGTCGAAGCGGCGTTGACTCCGAAGATCGACCTGAACCCCGAATCGATCCTGGGCCGATTCTCGCGCATCCGCGAACTGACCCGACAGACCAAGGGGAAGGTGAATGCGCTATCCCTGACTGGGCAGGCGAACAAGGCGGGCTTGGACTACCGCTTGATCGACCCGTCCGCGCCGGACTTTCCGGAATCGAAGATCAATCTGGCCGTCGAACGTATGCTCGCGCTGTATCGGCAATGGCATGCGGACAAGGGCACGCAGTTGGTGTTCTGCGATTTGTCCGTGCCGAACACGGCCCGAAAGGCTGCTGCGAGCAAAGCCCAACGTGTGTATGTGCGCGACGAGGATGGAAGCCTCATGCATGCCAAAGGCACTGCACATACGGTTGCGGAAGCAGATGAACTGCCGTTCCTGCTCATTGAGCGCAAGCGCAAGGGGCAGGCGAGCGTGGCGGTCTACGATGCGGCGACGGGCCGGCGGCGTTCGGATGGACACGGCAGCCGGGAATCCGCGCTGACTTGGGCGCGGCTGGCGCTGCGTTCGGCGGAGGGCCGTGATCGCTGGTTGGCGCAGCGCGAATCCGAGCGTGAGGCCGGGCAGGAACTGAGCCAGGCAGAAATCGACGACTACAACGACGCCAATGCCATCGACACCGAGACAGTCGAGACACTGGGATTGCAGGACATCGTGGGTCTGAGCGCGGCGGAGAATTTCAGCGTCTACGACGATCTGCGCGCCAAGCTCATTGCCGGCGGCGTGCCGGCGGACGAAATTGCGTTCATCCACGACTACGGCAATCCCGATGCCAAGGCCAAGCTGTTCAAGCGCGTGAATCTGGGCGAAGTCCGGTTTCTGTTCGGCTCGACGCCCAAGATCGGCGCGGGGACGAATGTTCAGCAACGCATCGTCGGCCTGCATCACATCGACGCGCCGTGGAAGCCGAGCGATCTGGAACAGCGTGAAGGCCGCGCCATCCGGCGCGGCAATAAACTATACGAGCGTGACCCGGATGGTTTCGAGGTTGCGATCTATCGGTATGCGACCCGCCAGACTTACGACACGCGGCGTTGGCAGTTACTCGAACACAAGGCGCGCGGCATCGAACAATTGCGCAAGTATGACGGGCAGCAGACCGAAATCGAGGACATCGACGGCGAGGCGGCGAATGCGGCCGAAATGAAGGCAGCCGCGTCGGGCGATCCGCTGATCTTGCGCGAAACGCAGTTGCGCAATGAGGTTCGGCGATTGGAGCAACTGGAGCTGGCGCATGCCGATAACCAGACCGCGTTGCAGCGACAGGCACGCACGGCCGAGCAGTACGCGCAGACCGGCGGAGTGCGTCACCTGAAGGCGCTGCGTGAGAGCGCAGCACAGGCGGGGCGTCATCCCATCCCGAAAGAAGCGATCCCCGATGGCACGACACTGAATGGCAAGCGATTTGAGGAGCGCAAGGCGCTGACCCAGATGATCGCAAGAGGTGTGGGCGCATTGATTGGTCCAGCTGACTCCGTAGCGTCGGTCGAACTGGTGTATCGCGGCGTGCGATTCGACATCGACCGCGTGAGTTCGAGATCGGTGCGGGTGTCGTCCGATCTTGGCGATGTGGCGGTTTACGAACGTGGCGCGGAGTCGTTTTCCGCAACCGGCCTGCTGACGCGATTGAACAACTACATCGACCGCATCGGTGCCGAGATTCTGGAGGTCGAAGCACGCATCGACATCGCAAGGCACGACGCTGAACGCTTCAAGGCTGAGGCGGCAAAATCGTTCGATCAGGTGCAGCCGTTGCGCGATGCGCGCGAGCAGTATCGGCGCGTCCAGCGGCTGTTGCTGGTCCGTGGCCCGGAAATCCCGGACAAGGAGCGACCTATCCTCGATGCCGCGCTGGAGGCACAGCGCGCGGCATTGCGCGAAGTCGGTTTTGGCGATGCGTTGGACGAACTGTTGGACTATCAGAGTCTGAGCGACGACGGGACAGGGAATTTCAGCAAGCGCAGCGGCGCGACCGGACGCGGGGCAAGCGTCGCCCAAGTGCGTCGTGTCGTCGACGAAATGATGGTGGGCTGGAAGGGCGCACCTGTGGTGCGCGTGGTCGAAACCCCGGACCACCTGCCGGCATCGGCACGGCGCGCGTCTGACTACCATCTGGCCGAAGGCTACTACGCGCGCAGCACCGGAACGGTGTACCTCGTTGCCAGCGCCTTGCCGAACCGGCAGGCCGTGCAGCGCGTGCTGTTGCATGAGGCCATCGGCCACTACGGCATCGAGGCTATCGCCGGCCCGGCGCTGTGGGCGCAGATTGCAGAGGGCGTTCACCGGCTGCGCGAGAAGGGCCGTCACGGTCGGCTGTTCGCCGAACATGCCCAGCGCGGTTATCTCGATAACGGCTGGGACGACACTGCGATCCGGGAGTTGATCGCAATGATGGCGGAGTCCGGTGTTCAGGACACGCTGTTGGATCGGCTGATTGCTGCCGTGCGCGCTTTCATGCGTCTGTTGGGTGCGCGCTGGCGACTGTCCGAAGCGGAGTTGCGACAGTTGATCGCTCGCGCCGCCCGTCAGGTCCGTATCGGCAGCACTCGATTTGCGGGCACGGATGGAGCGCAGATGGACGCTGCCTTCTCGCGTGCAGAAGGCTTCCGTTCCGCGCTGTTGCTGGCGCTGGAGCGCGCCGAAGGCGCACCTCGACGAGGGACCGCCGAGCAGTGGCAGCAGTGGCTCGACGGCGCGCAGCGACGCGGAGGCTTCAAACAGGCTGAACGCGATTGGCTGGATATCGATGTCTGGTTGAGCACGCGGCAGAGCATGACGGGCGATGCGCGGATCACTCGGGAAGCGCTGACCGAGTTCGTGAGGACGCATCAGGTGCGGATTGGCGAGCAGATGATCGGAGGCAATATCTCCAGATTCCACGCGGCTCTGGATCGGTTGCAAGCGGCAGGCTTCGAGGTGGAGACGCCGCCCTCGTATGGCGTGTCTCTGCTGCGCGATGGCGAGGAAGTCGACGAGCGCACGTTGACGGCTGCGCAGAAAGACGATTTTGAGACGATATCGGCAGGGATGGAAACCACTGTGCCGCTCGTCTCCGGCGACGGTCGTTTTGCGAATTACCAAATCGAAGGCGGTAGGGACTACCGCGAATTGCTGCTGACCTTCCCTGTTCAGCCGTCGGCTCGCAATGCGGACGAACCGTTCCGCAGCGAACACTATTTGTCCGTGAAGAATGTGCTGGTTCATATCCGCTACAACGAGCGCGAGGACGTGGACGGTCGACGCATGTTGTTCATCGAAGAGATCCAGTCCGATTGGCATCAGCACGGGCGGCGCTATGGGTATCGTCCGGCTACCGATGCCAGAGTCGCACCGGATGCACCGTTCAAGTCCACCGAGGATTGGACCCTGCTGGCAATCAAGCGCATGGTGCGTATGGCGGCCGAGCGTGGTTTTCAGCGCATCGGCTGGACGACCGGGGCGCAACAGGCCTCGCGCTATTCGCGCGGTGAGCAGGTTGACGCCATCGATTATCTGCCGCTGCCTTCGGGCATTTACCGTGTCGCCGGGCTGAAGCTGGGCGAGGTCGTGCGGGAAATGGACGTGCCGGCGGCGTTGCTGTCGTCGATGTTGGGCGAAAAGGTTGCCGCCCGCGTCCGCGCGGGCGACGGCGATCTGTCGCCACGCGGAAGTACGCGGGGAACGCCGCTGCGGCGGCTGGACGAATTGTCGCTGCAGCTGGGCGATGCCGGGATGGGCGGGTACTACGACGGGATCGTGCCGGCCGTGGTCAACCGCTGGGCACGTCCGCTGGGCGCGCAGGCTACGACCGCGAAAATCCGGCCCCGCTTCCGGGCGCGCACCCGAGACGTTCACGCCCTCGACATCACGCCTGCCATGCGAGCGGCGGTAGCGGAGGGCTTGCCGCTCTTCAGCCGGCGCGCGCCCGACGACTTCCTGGCGGATGTGGAAGCAGTGGTGCGCCAGGACGAAGATGCGACGCGGCTTGACCGCGCGCGCCAGTGGTTACGCGACAGCACGCCGGCCAAGCTCAAGGATGCGACCCGCAGCACTTGGCTAGGTGTCCTGGCGACCAATCAACTGACCGAACTGGGCAGCGACTACGATCCGGCCATTGCCGGGTTCTCGCGCTTGCTCGATGCCATGTCGGCGGATCGCAATGAGTTGCTGGACAAGAGCGCGGAATTGTCTGAAGCCGTCCGTCGCTGGGCCGGAAAGAATCGCGACGACGCCAAACGTCTGTTCGATCTGATGCACCGCGCAACGCTCGAAGGCGTTGATCCGGCGGAAAGCTACAAGATGCTGCAATTCCGCTACAGCGGCCAGTTGCACGACGCCACGCGCAAGAACATCCGCGATGCGCTCAAGGCGCTGCGCGAACAGATCCTTGGCCGCGGCGCAGACAACAAGGTCGATATGATGGAGGAGGCCAAGCGTCTGCGCGGGATGCCCAAGCGTGAGGAAGCTCGCAAGCGCGCCTATCCATCGCTGCGCGACGAATGGCAAGCCTTGCCCGAGGAGGCGCAGACGTTTTATAGACAGATGCGCAACATGTACAGCAATCGCTCCAAAGCAGTCGAAGATGCGCTCGCCGCACGCATCGAGGCCAGCGAAGCGCCGGATATGCTCAAGCGCAAGCTGGTGTTCTCGATTCGTCAACAGTTCGAGTCGCATCGGTTGCAGGGCGTCTATTTCCCGTTGCAGCGGTACGGCGAGTATTTCATTGCGGCCGAACGCGGCGACGAGCCCGTGTTTATGATGCTCGACAGCCTCGGCGCGCTTGAACGCAAGGAAGAGGCGTTCAAGGCGCGAGGGTTCACGATCAAGGCACGCGGCCGGTTGCGGGGTGCGCAGGCCAAGGATGCGCCGAACGGCTCGTTTGTGGCCGACATCATCGACAAGCTCCGCAAGGCGGGCGTCTCGGAGAAGACGCAGGACGCGGTGTATCAAACCTATCTGCAGGCGTTGCCGGAACTGTCGATGCGCAAGCACGCGATCCACCGCCAAGGCGTCACGGGTTTCGATCCCGATGCGCTGCGTGCGTTCGCGCACAACATGGCGCATGGCGCGCATCAACTCGCGAGGTTGCGATACGGGCATGTCCTGGAGCAGACCTTGACGGGTTTGCGCGACGCGCAGGATCTGCGCAGGCGCGAGCAGGGCACCGGCACCCGCACCGTCGTGGCGATGGATGCCATTCTTGGCGAACTGGATCAGCGGCACCAATGGGTGTTGAACCCGCAAGACAGCGCGATGACGAACCGGCTGTCGTCGCTGGGTTTCGTTTACTTTCTTGGGGCGACCCCAGCGGCGGCGCTGGTGAATCTCACGCAGACAGCATTGCTGACCTTTCCGCAGTTGGCGGTGCAGTACGGGCCAGGAAAGGCCATGCGCTATCTGTTGCGGGGCCTGAATGAATCTGCGCGAACGGCCGGGCATGCGCAAAAGGTGCTGACCAAGCCGGACGAAATCAAAGCGCACGCAGCGTTGCAGAAAGCCGGCGTACTCGACAAGACCCAGACGCACGCGCTGATGGGATTGGCAGAAGGGGGGCTTGCGACCTACAGCCCGAAACTCGCGCGCGCAATGGAACTGGTCGGCTGGCTGTTTCACACCGCCGAAGTCCTGAATCGCGAAGCATCAGGCATGGCCGCGTATCGGCTGGCGCGCGATGCGGGCGAATCGTTCGACGCGGCCGTCCGTGTCGCGGCCGATACCATCACCGCCACTCACTTCAACTATAGCAACGCCAACCGCGCGAGGTTTCTGCAAGCCGGGCCGGCGAAGGTCGTATTGATGTTCAAGCAATACGGCTTGAACATGCTCTGGCACCTGGGGCGGATGGGTTGGAAAGCCACGAAGGGCGAAAGCCCTGAGACCCGCACAATGGCGCGGCGTAACCTTGCGGGTGTGCTGGTGATGAGCGGCTTCTTCTCTGGCGCGATGGGCTTGCCGATGGCCTCGTTGACCATCGGTGTGATCGACGCCATCGCGCATGTTTTTGGCGACGAGGATGATCCGTGGGACACCGAAGCAGAGATACGCAAGTTCCTTGCGCAATTTCTTGGCGATACCGGCGCGGAGGTGACGATGCACGGGGCCGCGAACAGCCTGACTGGCGCCGACATCGCTAGCCGCGTCGAAATGTCGCAGCTGCTGTGGCGCGACGCGGATCGGGAACTCGACGGTCGCGACGCCTATTACGCGATGATGGACAACGTGGCTGGACCGATGTTCGGTATTGCGAAGAACTTCTTTGTTGGGACGCAGCTTGTTGCAGAGGGGCAGGTGTATCGCGGCGTGGAAACGATGTTGCCGAAGGCGCTCAAGGATGCGATGAAGGCTGTGCGCTATGCAAACGAAGGCGTCACGTCCACGCGCGGCGATCTGGTTACGGAAACGGACGGAATCGATGAAGTGTTGCAGGCGATCGGGTTCACTCCGGCTGAAGTCGCGCGGCAGTATGAAGTTAATCGCGAGCTGAAAGATCGCGAACGGCACGTCCTCGACCGGCGCAAGGCGCTGATGGCGGCGTATGCGATGGCGTTGCGGCAGGACGATCAGGATGCGGTGCTGGACGTGCGTCGCAAGATCATGGCTTTCAACAAGGCGTATCCCGAGAAGCCGATCACCGGCCAGACTATCCGCCGCTCGCTCCGAGCGCGGGAAGCTTACAGCGAACGGGCCGAACACGGCGTCGTTTACGACGACGCACTGCGACGGCGGATTGCGGAGGAAAAGGGGCGGGGCGAGGAAGAACCGTGATGTGGGCAGTCGCAAAGCTGTGATATCGCGGACTGTGGCGCTCGCACATTGCGCTTAGTGCCGTGGTGCTACCGTCAAATTGCCCCGGAAAAACGCTTGCGAGGGCATCAAATTGTTAGCGAATGTCAGATTTTGGGGTGCATACGCTAACGAATACATCACGGATTAATTCAAGGAGATAAACATGACCATTCAGGCTTTCCGTTTCACAGTCGCAACTACGATTCTACTGCTTGCGACGATGTTCACGAGTTCATACGCGCATGCGCAAGTGAGTGATGGGCGAGATAAACCGAGTGCAGTCACCGGGCTGGGGGAATCCCTGCCGCAGACCTCGGATTTGTCGAGTGATCCCCAATGGCAGGTCTATGCATTCGAGCGTGATGGAATTCGTTACCTGCAAATAAATGATGGTGCGAATTCTGCGCGCGCAGCGATCGGGCAAATCGGCACAACCGCATGGGTGCTTCCCATCGGCCGAGACGCGGATCGCGTCGCGATCCAGATGGGCGTGCCGTCGACAGTGGCAGGGCGTGTTGTGTATAGGGATGACGAAGTGGAAGTCGTCCACTACTTGGACTCGAATCAGGACCGGTGGATCGTTCGCCCGATAAATTCCTCACCCTAATCAGGTTGTTTGGTGTTGGTTTCCGAAAGGAGGGCACTGATGCGGTGCGCATGGCGGCGTACAATGCCGCCATGCGCGCTGACTCTGGCGTTCAGCAATAAGGAAGCGGCGGCTCCCGCTTGGCTGGCCTCCGCTTTTCCTGGGTTGAAAGCAGATACCGTAAAATAGATTCCACGGTGACTTGACGTTCGCCAGACGCGCATGCGGATGTGGAATTCTTCCGGCTTCCAGTCGCACATCAAAACAATCGCGCTGCAGAAGCTGTGATAGGCGGCGAATTGCAGTTCATCCGACAATATTTTTGCGTCGCCATCATCGAACCGGAATACGAGAGGGGCGCCTTCTGACCAACGATCTTCGAAGGCCTGCGATTGCACCACGGCGAACAGCCCTTTCGCTTCAATGCCCACGGGGTACAAGCCAAGCGCATGCTTGTCGAATAGCTCGCGGTGTTGCGCGGCCCTGTTGTTGACGGTGAGGGCTTCCGTGTATTTTCCTTGTGCTTTCAGCCAAGGGACGAGTTCGCGCATTTCTTCATCGGCTAGGACGTGTAGCTGCGCCATGTAAAGCACTTGGTTCCGCGACTCGCTTGCATTGGAAAGCAGCGTGAGGCGTGAGATTTTCCGGGCTTCTGCCTCGGCAACCCCTGCGTCGATTGCTTTTTCATAGTGCGATGTGATGCGGGTTCCCAGAATCAAGAATGCGGAAGCGGCGATCGATAGCCCGATCTGGGCGAGGAAAACCGTCTCGTCATGGGGGACGGGAGCGCCCGGTATGCGGACATAGGTCATCGTCTGTGCTATGCCAAGATTGACGAGAACCACGCCAATAGCGGCGCCAAGCCAGCCGTGGTAGTAGGTCAGGAACAGGGCGGGGCAGATCATCAGCATGAGGACTGACGTTCGGACTACAGTGTCCTCGATGTGCCAAAACTTAAGGTGTGCAAACATTGCGGCAATGCAGACAAGTGCGAGTGCGGTGTCACGAAATGTTTTTTTCAATGAGCCCGCGTACTGGTCCCTTCTCATCCAGATAAGGACAGGCAGGACAACCATGAAAATGCCGAGGTAGTTTCCGAACAAATTGTTCGCAAAAAACATGATCGACATACTGTCGTTTGGCCCGCCCAACG
>JAYUVY010000058.1:0-37333 GCA_043753835.1 Lysobacterales bacterium
GCCGAGACGTACTGCATGGCAGCCGATTCGGAGGCTGAAGCCGCCACGACGATGGTGTATTCCATCGCACCGGCTTGCTCCAGCGAACGCACGATGTTCTTGATCGTGGACGCCTTCTGCCCGATGGCGACGTACACGCAGGTCATGCTCTGACCCTTCTGGTTGATGATCGCATCCACCGCGACGGCCGTCTTGCCGGTCTGCCGGTCGCCGATGATCAGCTCGCGCTGGCCGCGGCCGATCGGCACCATGGAGTCAATCGACTTCAGGCCGGTCTGCATCGGCTGGCTGACCGACTGGCGCGCGATCACCCCGGGGGCGACCTTCTCGATCACGTCGGTCATCTTGGCGTTGATCGGACCCTTGCCATCGATCGGGGCACCCAGTGCGTTGACCACGCGGCCGATCAGCTCGGGGCCGACCGGGACCTCGAGAATGCGGCCCGTGCACTTGACGGTGTCACCCTCGGAGATGTGCTCGTATTCGCCCAGGATCACCGAGCCGACCGAGTCGCGCTCGAGGTTCAGCGCCAGGCCGAACGACGGGGTGCCGTCGGCGCTGGGCGGGAATTCGAGCACATCTCCGAAGGCGACGTGGTCAAGTGCACCGGGCGCATTCTGGAAGTGCCGGTCGGCCCCGAGCTGATCGGCCGCGTGGTCAATGCATTGGGTCAACCGATTGACGGCAAGGGTCCGATCAACGCCAAGATGACCGACGTGATCGAAAAGGTCGCACCGGGCGTGATCGCGCGTAAATCGGTCGACCAGCCATTGCAGACCGGCCTCAAGTCGATCGACTCGATGGTGCCAATCGGCCGTGGCCAGCGCGAGCTGATCATCGGCGACCGCCAGACCGGCAAGACCGCACTCGCCATCGACGCCATCATCAACCAGAAGGCGTCGGGCATTAAGTGCGTCTACGTGGCGATCGGTCAGAAGAACTCGACGATTGCCAATATCGTGCGCAAGCTCGAAGAACACGGCGCGATGGCGTACACGACGGTGGTCGCCGCTTCGGCCTCGGAATCGGCGGCGATGCAGTACATCGCGCCGTATTCGGGTTGCACCATGGGCGAGTACTTCCGCGACCGCGGCCAGGACGCGCTGATCATCTACGACGATCTGTCCAAGCAGGCCGTGGCCTATCGTCAGATTTCGCTGCTGTTGCGGCGTCCGCCGGGTCGTGAAGCGTATCCGGGCGACGTGTTCTATCTGCATTCCCGTTTGCTTGAACGCGCGTCGCGCGTCAGCGAGGCATACGTCGAGAAGTTCACCAATGGTGCGGTGAAGGGCAAGACCGGTTCGTTGACAGCGCTGCCGATCATCGAAACCCAGGCTGGCGACGTCTCGGCGTTCGTGCCGACGAACGTGATCTCGATCACCGACGGCCAGATTTTTCTGGAAACCGACCTGTTCAACGCCGGTATCCGTCCGGCCGTGAACGCCGGTATTTCGGTGTCGCGCGTCGGTGGCGCGGCGCAGACCAAGATCATCAAGAAGCTCTCCGGCGGCGTGAAGCTCGCGCTTGCGCAGTTCCGTGAACTGGCAGCTTTCGCGCAGTTCGCCTCCGATCTCGACGCGGCGACGCGTGCGCAGCTCGAGCGCGGCCAGCGCGTCACCGAATTGATGAAGCAGAAGCAGTACGCGCCGATGTCGATCGCCGAACTCGCGATTTCCGTCTATGCCGCCGAGAAGGGTTACCTCGACGACATTCCGGTCGCGAAGATCCTGTCGTACGAATCGGGGCTGCACGCCTTCATGCACACCAACCACGGTGCGCTGATGCAGGACATCGTCAACACCGGCAACTGGGACGACAAGATCGAAGCCACCTTCAAGGCTGCGCTCGACGAGTTCAAGAAGACGGGTAGCTGGTAAGTCGAATTGGCGCATCGCATCCGCGTTGCGCCGGTCGAATCACGCGAGATAAACGATGGCCGGTACCAAGGAAATCCGAACCAAGATCAAGTCGGTGCAGAACACCCGCAAGGTGACGCGCGCACTGGAGATGGTCTCGGCAAGCAAGATCCGTCGCGCGCAGGACAAGATGCGGGCGTCGCGTCCGTATGCGCGCCTGATGCGTCAGATGATCGGCCATATCGCGAAGGCGAATGGCGATTACAAGCATCCGTTCATGAGGGAACGCGCGACCGTCAAGCGCGTCGGCTATGTCGTGATCTCGACCGATCGCGGTCTGTGCGGCGGCCTGAACTCGAACCTGTTCCGCAAGCTGCTCGCCGAAATCCGCGAGCATCAGACGAATGGCGTAGAAGTCGACATCGTCGCGATCGGCCAGAAAGCGGCGACCTTTTTCCGTCGCCTCAAAGTCAATCTCGTCGCTTCAGTCACGCACCTCGGCGAAAGCCCGCAGGTGGCAAGCCTGATCGGCATCATCAAGGTGATGCTCGACGGCTTCACTGAAGGTCGCATCGATCGCGTTTTTCTTTGCTACAACGATTTCGTCAACACCATGGTGCAGAAGGCGACGACCGATCGTCTGTTGCCGCTGCCGCCGTCGGACACGCTTGAAACCGCGCACGACTGGGACTATTTGTACGAACCCGATCCGGCGACCGTACTCGACAGCGTGTTGACGCGCTATGTCGAGTCGCTGGTCTATCAGGGCGCGCTTGAAAATCTGGCTTCCGAACATGCCGCACGCATGGTCGCGATGAAGTCGGCTTCCGACAACGCGACCAAGGCGATCGGCAGCTTGCAACTCGTCTACAACAAGGCGCGTCAGGCCGCGATTACGCAAGAGATTTCGGAAATCGTCGGCGGCGCTGCCGCGGTGTAAATGCTGTCTGTAGGAGCGCCATTCATGGCGCGATACAAAGAATTCATTGTGAGGATAGGTCATGAACCAGGGCAAAGTCGTACAGATCATCGGCGCCGTCGTCGACGTCGAATTTCCGCGTTCCGAAGTGCCGAAGATCTATGACGCGCTGAAGATCGCGAACACCGAGATCACGCTCGAGGTTCAGCAGCAGCTCGGCGACGGCATCGTGCGCACGATCGCGCTCGGCTCGACTGACGGCCTGCGCCGCGGCCTGATCGCCGACAACACCGGCGAAGCGATCAAGGTGCCGGTTGGCGAGAAGACGCTCGGCCGCATCATGGACGTGCTCGGCAACCCGATCGACGAAGCCGGCCCGATCGGCGAGACCGATCGCTGGGTCATTCATCGCGAAGCGCCAAGTTACGAAGACCAGGCGGCCTCGAACGATCTGCTGGAAACCGGCATCAAGGTCATCGACCTGGTGGCACCGTTCGCGAAGGGCGGCAAGGTTGGATTGTTCGGTGGTGCCGGCGTCGGCAAGACCGTCAACATGATGGAACTGATCAACAACATCGCGAAGGCCCACTCGGGTCTGTCGGTGTTCGCGGGCGTCGGTGAACGCACCCGCGAAGGCAACGACTTCTATCACGAGATGAAAGACTCGAACGTGCTCGACAAGGTCGCGATGGTCTACGGCCAGATGAACGAGCCGCCGGGCAACCGTCTGCGCGTGGCACTGACCGGGCTGACCATGGCCGAATATTTCCGCGACGAGAAAGACGCGTCCGGCAAGGGCAAGGACGTGCTGCTGTTCATCGACAACATCTACCGCTACACGCTGGCCGGTACCGAAGTGTCGGCGCTGCTCGGGCGCATGCCGTCCGCCGTGGGTTACCAGCCGACGCTGGCTGCGGAAATGGGTACTTTGCAAGAGCGCATCACCTCGACCAAGTCCGGCTCGATCACCTCGATCCAGGCCGTGTACGTGCCTGCCGACGATCTCACCGATCCGTCGCCGGCGACGACCTTCGCGCATCTCGATGCGACCGTCGTGCTGTCGCGTAACATCGCTTCGCTCGGCATTTATCCGGCCGTCGATCCGCTCGACTCGACCTCGCGCCAGCTCGATCCGCTGGTCGTCGGCGTCGAACATTACGAAACCGCGCGCAAGGTGCAGTCGACCCTGCAGCGCTACAAGGAACTGAAAGACATCATCGCCATCCTCGGCATGGACGAGCTGTCGGAAGAAGACAAGCAGACCGTGTCGCGCGCGCGCAAGGTCGAGCGCTTCTTCAGCCAGCCGTTCCACGTCGCCGAAGTGTTCACCGGTTCGCCAGGCAAGTACGTCTCGCTCAAGGAAACGATCCGCGGCTTCCGCATGATCGTCGAAGGCGAAGCGGACGCGCTGCCGGAACAGGCGTTCTACATGGTCGGTGGCATCGACGAGGCCTTCGAGAAGGCGCGCAAGATGGGTGTCGCGGTTTAATCACCGCGCATCAGGAGACATTGCATGACCACAATCCGCTGCGACATCGTGAGTGCCGAGGAAGAAATCTTCCACGGCAACGTGACCATGGTCATTGCCACCGGTGAAATGGGCGAGCTCGGCATCGCGCCGCGCCACGCGCCGCTGATCACCCGCCTCAAGCCGGGGCAGGTACGCGTCAAGCTGGAAAACGGCGAAGAGCAGTTCTTCTACGTCTCCGGCGGCATTCTCGAAGTGCAGCCGCAGGTCGTGACCGTGCTCGCCGACACCGCCATCCGCGCCAAGGATCTCGACGAAGCCGCGGCCGGAAAGGCCAAGGCCGATGCCGAGAAATTGCTCGCGAACCGCACCGACGCCATGGAAATCGCCGAGGCACAAGTGCAACTCGCACAAGCCGTCGCGCAGCTACAGGCCCTCGAACGCCTGCGCAAGAACCTCAAGCACTGAGTTCAACGTTCCCCACAGGGACAACAACAACGCCGGCCTTGTGCCGGCGTTGTTGTATCTGGGGCCCACCGATCCGCCCCGTCGCGGCTGTGGCGTGGATTCGACCAACATCCCGCTTGCTACACTACCCGTCTGCATTCAGCCGGAGTGGCCCCTGATGGATACCCAGAAGATCTACGATTTCTGCGACGAGATGTGGGAACGCCAGATCATTCCGCAGCTCACCGAGTACATCAAGATTCCGGCGAAATCACCGGCCTTCGATGTCGAGTGGGAACACCACGGTTACATGAAAGAGGCGATGGACCTGATCGAGCATTGGGTACGTGCGCAGCCGGTGACTGGCATGACTGTCGAGCGCATCCAGTTGCCGGGGCGCACGCCGCTGCTGTTCATCGAGATTCCCGGCAAGGGCGATGAGGTCGTGCTGATGTACGGGCACATGGACAAGCAGCCGGAAATGGTCGGTTGGAATGTCGATCTCGGCGCCTGGAAACCCTTGCGTGCCGGCGACAAACTGTATGGACGCGGTGGTGCCGACGATGGCTACGCGACCTTTGCTTCACTCACCGCAGTGATGGCCTTGAAGGAACGCGGCATCGACCATTCGCGGGTCGTCATCATCATCGAAGGCTGTGAAGAATCCGGTTCCTACGATTTGCCGTTCTACATCAACCATCTCGCAGCGCGCATCGGCACGCCGTCGCTCGTCGTCTGTCTGGATTCCGGTGCCGGCAATTACGACCAGT
This sequence comes from Lysobacterales bacterium, assembly GCA_043753835.1. Lineage (GTDB taxonomy): Bacteria > Pseudomonadota > Gammaproteobacteria > Xanthomonadales > Ahniellaceae > JADKHK01. The sequence goes on from JAYUVY010000058.1 coordinate 5,461, forward strand.
TGTGGCTGACGACGAGCCTGCGCGGGCTCGCCGGCGGCACCTTGAACGTGCGCGTGCTCGAAGAAGGCGTGCATTCCGGTGACGCCAGCGGCGTGGTGCCGAGTTCGTTCCGGATTCTGCGCAACCTGCTCGATCGCATTGAAGACTCCGCGACAGGACGTATCAAGGCCGACGTGCTGAATGTCGATATCCCGAGCGAGCGCGTTGCGCAGGCGCAGGCCGCTGCGAAGGTGCTGGGCACCCATGTATACGACAAGTTTCCATGGCCCGAAGGCGTGGTGCCAATGAATGCCGACCTCGCGGAACTCGTACTCAATCGCACCTGGCGCCCGACCTTGTCGGTGACCGGCGCCGAAGGCATGCCGAAACTCGAAGACGCGGGCAATGTGCTGCGTCCGTACACGGCGGTGAAACTGTCAGTGCGCCTGCCGCCGACGCTGGATCCGGTGCTGGCCTCGAACAAGCTCAAGGAAATGCTCGAAAAGGATCCGCCTTACGGTGCCAAGATCGAGTTCGATATCGAGAAGTCGTCCCAAGGCTGGGCCGCGCCGAGCCTGAAACCCTGGCTCGCCGACACCATCGATACCGCGTCCAAGGCGTGGTTCGGTCCGAAGTCGGCGCAGATGGGCGAAGGCGGCACGATCCCGTTCATGGGTATGTTGCAGGACCGCTTTCCGGAAGCGCAGTTCGTGGTCACCGGCCTGCTCGGCCCGAAATCAAACGCGCACGGCCCGAACGAGTTCCTGCATATCCCGACCGGCAAGAAACTGACCGCGGCAATGTCGAAAGTGATCGCCGACCATTACGTCAACCGCGGCACGCCGAACGCATGAGACGCGTGCTGTTCGGGCTGGCGCTCGGGCTGCTGGCCGCGGGCTCGACGCACGCTGATCGTCGCACCGCTGTGGATGCTGATCTGCGCATCGCCGCCACAGCCAACGATGCGGTCGACGTCGCCGATCAGTTCAGCGACGCCTTGATCGCCGGCGAACTCGATATCGTCAAATCGCTGCTGGCCGACGATGTGCTCGTGCTCGAGTCCGGCGGCGTGGAAGCTTCGCGCGAGCAGTATTTTGAACATCATGCGGCAGCAGACGCCAAATTCCTCGCCGGCGCCACCGTCACCGTGAAGCGCCGAGTGGCCAACGCCGAAAAGCGCAGCGCGTGGATCGCGACCGAGGCCGAGATCAAGACAACGGACGGAACATTGCACCACAGCACCGAAACCCTGCTGCTGGAAAAACGCCAAGGCGCGTGGAAAATCGTGCATATCCACTGGTCGAGTCGGGACTGATCCGGTTCCACCGTGGATTCCGGTCGGGTTGACCGCGTCTTCCGGACGATGCTGACCACAACAGTGGTGCTGACGAGCCGGAGGTCTGCAATCGGCCAAAAGCAGCCGCTCGTTGGACGGGCCCAGACTTACGTGCAACTCGAAGAGGGGACGTCGAAAACGGTTTCATCGATCTGGAGTGCCAACTTCATTCAGAGCGGGCCGCCGGCCACTTAGGGCGACTCGAAGCCGTCGCGGAAGATGTTGTTGAGCACTGTTGTATGCGTCTCGGGATCGGATCCGCTGTAGGCGTGGAGGATCGAGCCGGTGTATTCGGCGCTCACGTTCGACGTGCCGTTCACGACGAACACGATGGTGCAGGAGAATTCCGAGGTGACCGCAGAAGTCGGTGTTGGCGTAGTGTCGACGCAGATCTCGCCGTTGTCGCCGAAGAACCTCACCTGGCCGTCGCTGGGGCCGCTCGAGCCGCTGACGGTGGCGGTGAAGGTGACCAGCTGGCCGTCGCTGGACGGATCGGGCGTGTCGCCCACGATGAGGATGGTGGTGGCGCTACCAGTACGCTGCAGTACCACGCGGGTGCTGGCGGGTTGGCCAACTGCGAGTTGGTTGCGCACGGCGTCGTAGGCGAACGGTTGGTCATTACCGCCACTTGGGACCGAACCCAGCACGCTGTGGGTGCCGTTGATGGTCCCGATCACGCTGCCGTTGGCCAATGCGAGGGAAACCGCGCCGGCATTCACCATCGGTCCGTTGTCCCAGGTGACACTGTTGACCACGTAATTGCCGTTGCTCAGGGCCGTTACACCGCCACTGCCGACGAAGTCGTTGGCGGTCGTGCCGACCAATGAATTGGTCGGAGAGATCACACCACTGATGCCGCTGGTGGCCGAGCCGAACGTCACTGCCCCCGTATCGTTGGTCGCCCCATTGTTCCAGTTGGCACTGCTGAGCACGAAATTGCCGTTGCTCAGCAAAGTGATACCACTGCCGACGTTGTCGTTGGCGGTCGTGCCGAACAGCGAATTGGACAGCGAGACGGCACCACTGATGCCGCTGGTGCCAGAGCCGAAGGTCGCGGCCCCTGCATTCACAATCGTCCCAATGTCCCAGTTGCTACTGCGGACCACATAATTGCCGTTGCTGAGGGCCGTCACACCGGACCCACCGACCGCGTCGCTCGCGGTCGTGCCGACCAGCGAATTGGCCGGTGAGACCTCGCCGCTGATGCCGCTGATACCGGAGCCGAACGTCGCCGCCCCCGCATTCACAATCGCCCCGTTGTCCCAGCTGGTACTGCGGACCACGTAATTGCCGTTGCTCAGCACCGTTACATCGTTGCCAACGCTGTCGCTCGTCTTGACACCGACGAGTGAATTGGCCGGTGAGACGGCGCCACTGATGCCGACGGTGCCGGAGCCGAAGGTCGCCGCCCCCGCATTCACACCCTCCCCATTGTCCCAGCTGATACTGCGGACGACGTAATTGCCGTTGCTCAAGGCCGTCACGGCGTCGCCGACGAAGTCGTAGGCGGTCGTGCCAACCAGCGAATTGGACGGCGAGATCTCGCCACTGATACCGCTGGTGCCCGAGGCAAACGTCGCCGCCCCTGCATTCGTGATCGCCGCATTGTCCCAGGTGGAACTGCCGACCACGTAATTGTCGTTGTTCAGCGGTGACACACCGGAGCCGCCGACGTTGTCGCTGGCCGTACTGCCGACCAGCGAATTCGACGGCGAGACCGCGCCACTGATGCCGCTTGCGCCGGATCCGAAGGTCACCGCCCCCGCACTCTCAATCGCCCCATTGTCCCATTCGGAGCTACTGACCACGTAATTGCCATTGCCCAGCGCCGTCACGCCGCCACTGCCGACGAAGTCGTTGGCGGTCGTGCCGACCAGCGAATTCGACGGCGAGACCTCACCACTGATGCCGCTGGTCCCGGAGCCGAAGGTCACAGCCCCTGCTTCGATCGCTGCCCCATTGTCCCAACTGTTACTGCTGACCACGTAATTGCCGTTACTTAGCCGCTTAACCAAGCTGCTGCCCACACGGTCGTTGGCGGTTGTGCCGACGAGCGAATTGGACGGCGAGACCGCGCCACTGATACCGCTGGTGCCTGAGCCGAAGGTCGCCGCCCCCGCATTCACGATCGCCGCATTGTCCCAGGTGGAAGTAATGACCACGTAATTGCCGTTGCTCAGCGCCCACACGCCGCCGATGCCGACCAGGTCGTTGGTGGTCGTCCCGACGAGCGAATTGGACGCCGTGACCGCGCCACTGATGCCGCTGGTGCCGGAGCCGAAGGTCACCGCACCCGCATCGATGGTTGCCCCATTGTCCCATTGGCTACTGCGGACCACGTAATTGCCGTTACTCAGCGGCGTAACCAAACCGTTGCCGACGTTGTCACCAGCCGTACTGCCGACCAGCGAATTCGACGGCGAGACCACACCACTGATGCCGCTGGTGCCGGAACCGAAGGTCACCGCCCCCGCATCGATGGTTGCCCCATTGTCCCAACTGGTAGTGCTGACGACATAGTTGCCGTTGCCAAGCGCCCTCACGCCGCCGCTGCCGACGAAGTCGTTGGCGGTCGTGCCGACCAGCGAATTGGACGGCGAGACCACACCATTGATACCGCTGGTGCCGGAGCCGAAGGTCACCGCCCCCGCATCACTCGTTGCCCCATTGTCCCAACTGGTACTGCTGACCACATAATTGCCATTGCCCAGCGCCATCACGCCGCCGCTGCCCACGCGGTCGTTGGCGCTAGTACCTTGCAATGTGGAGATTAATACCCCGGTCGGCCGATAGAGATACACGGCGCCCACGTCGACGACCCCGCCCGGGCCATCAAACAAAGGGTCAGTCACCACGAGGTTACCGTTGGCCAGCACCGTCACGCTTACGCCGAACTGACCGCTGCCATTCGGACCCGCGATCGTGACCTGCGCCGCGGGCGCACAGTTGGCTGCGGTCAGCGCCACCAAGCCGAGCGCGAGGCGCAGCAACCGGCCTCTTGAACCGGAGAAGCAAAGTGTTTTCATGAGATTACCCTGATGTGGCGGCAGGCACCGCGCACCGAATTACTCCGCGATCTTTGGACAGTATCATCGCGTCACGAAATTGGGCCCGGTTGATTCGGGGCGATACGTCCGAAGCAGAGACAAGGTTGACACGATCCGCTTGCGGCTTGGGAACCAAGTGAAAAATTGACGCTTCGCTTCAGGAAGCCGGGGTGAGGTCGGACGTTCCGCACTGGGCGTTACCGCGTGATGACCGAGCGCCGCAACCATCGAAAGTCCGCAATGGGTCGATAGCGCCTCGCTGCAATCGGCCAAAAGCGGAACAGGCGCCCCATGCGGGACGGGGCGGACTGCGTATTGCCAGCGGCAGGTGTGCGCAGAACGCGTTGGCCCGTTGCCTCAGGCATTATTCCTCTTCTTCTGTGTCTTCTACTTCCGCATCTTCTTCTGCGTCTGCGTCTTCGTATACGTCTTCTTCTTCCGCTTCGTCGGCGGTGGATTCCTCTTCAGTCGCGTCCTGTTCCGCCGTCGCAGTCCCGTCGGCGGAGTCCGCTTCAACCGCGCGAGGCGTGTCTTGCTGCGAGTCCTGCGCGACTGGGTCGCAGTCGGTCTCGCCGTCGAAGCCGCAATTGCTCATCACCTGCGGTCCCCCTACCTGGCTGACGCCATCGGAATCGGCCTGTGCAGTGAGCGCAGCGCTCAAGAAGAGCAAAGGCACGAGGAGAGCGCGTCGCGAATTCATTCAACTGACTCCTAGATTGACTGGTCATCGCCGTTGACGGTTGTGAATACCGACCACTCGGCGCAATTGGTCTCAGAGATGTTACGCCGTTTACGGTGCGCGTGGCTTGGTTTCCCAAGCAAACACCAATGTCCCCTTCGGGTCGTGAGCGGACATGATCAGCACCTGTACACCGATCAGCAAAGGGCGGAATGGCGGTCAAGTTAGGCCAGCGCCTGCACCCACCAAGAAAAACGGCGCGGTTGCCCGCGCCGTCGTCGTCTCAGGTGAAGCGGGTTCGGATTACCAGACCACTTCCGCCATCGAGCAATTCAGGCCCGAGCCGATGCCGAGCAGGGCGATGCGTTTGCCTTTTTCGAGGCGGCCGATTTCCTTGAGCTTGCTGAGTGCGATTGGCACCGAGGCCGGGCCGATGTTGCCGAATTCCGGGAACACGTTCAGCACTTTCTTCGGGTCGATGCCGAGCAGTTCGCAGATGGCGCTGGTGTGCACCTTGCTGACCTGGTGGATGACGAACTCGTCGATTTCGTCGCTGGCCCAGCCGAGCGAGGCACGCGCCGCCTGGAAGGTCTTGGCCGCGAGCTTCAGGCCTTCGACGAGCAGGGTGCGGGTGTCGGTGACCATGCGATCGACATTGCCGCGGCACAGGTGCGAAAAGTTGGTCGCGGCGCGGGTGACGCAGCCGAGATAGCGGTGGCCGTCCGGTACCAGTTCGGCGCGTGCCAGCAACATCGCGGCCCCGCCCGAGCCGAGCGTCAGCGACGCGAACTCATTGCGGAACTGCTCGGCCGTGACCTCCGGGCCAAGCAGGCGCTGGATCGTCGTTTCGGTGATGTAGTTCGAGTTCTCGCCGTCGACGACGAGCGCGTATTCGATGTCACCGCGCTCGATCATGCGTGCGGCGATGTCCATGCCGTTGAGGAATGCGAGGCAGGCGTTGCCGACATCGAAGTTCTGGCAGGTGTCGGCGAGGCCGAGGTTGCCGTGGATGATCGATGCCGTGCTCGGTTCGAGGTAGTCGCGGCAGACCGAGGTGTTGACCAGGATGCCGATCTTTTCGTGCGGCACGCCGGATTCGGCGATGGCTTTCTGCGCCGCCATGGTCGCTGCATCCGAGGGCATCGTATCGAGGCTGAACAGGCGCCGTTCGTAAATGCCGGCAACGTCTTCAAGCAGGTTGTCGCGGATGCCGAGGCGATCCAGCGTCGGTTGCAAGCGCGCCATGATCTCGACCGAGGTCAGGCGGATGGGTGCATCGACGTGGGTGACGCTCGCGATGGCGACGTGCTTGTAGTGCATGGCGGGTTCCAGCTGGCAAAAAACGAACGCGCAGGCTAGCGGCTTTGACCAGAGCGGGCAAACCCGGGCACCGTCGCAGCATCGTCTGTGACATATCCGCTTTTGACGCGACCGCAGGCTTGCGCCAAGCTCCGGCGGCCTTTGCCGCGACCGGGAGCTTTGATGGCGATTCGCAGTCTGAGTGGACTCGATGCCGGGTTTTTGTACATCGAGACGCCCGAGGCACCGATGCATGTGGGCGCGCTGGCCCTGTTTTCGTATCCACCCGACTTGAATGGGCCGCTGATCGACCATGTGCGCGCGCATCTGGCTGGGCGTCTGCATCTTTCTGGTGTGCTTTCGCAGCGACTGGCGATGATGCCCTTCGATCTCGGTCACCCGCTGTGGGTGAATGCCGACGACATCGACCTGAGCCAGCATGTCTGTCACGCCAAATTGCCGAAGCCGGGCACACTCGCGGCACTGCAGACTCTGGTCGCAAAACTGCATGCCCAGCCGCTCGACCGCTCACGACCGCTGTGGCAGTTCTTCATCATCGAAGGTCTGCGCGACGGCAGCTTTGCGCTGTTCACCAAGGTGCACCATGCCGCGCTCGATGGCGCTGCGGGTGTCGCGCTGGCGCATGCGCTGCTCGATCTCGACGCCATTCCGCGCGCTGTACCGCCGCCCTCCAGTCGAGAACCGAAGCCGCCGCCGGGCGTGCGGCGCAAGCTCGGCATGTTGTTCTCGAACACCTTTGCGCAATACACCAAGCTCGCCAAAGCATTGCCGGACATCGCGCAGATGGCCGCGAGCGGTGCCGGAAAATTGCGCGAGGCGCTGAAAGCCCCGGCTGGGCTCGCCGATCGCTGGCTGGCGCCACGCACGCGTTTCAATGTCGCGATCGATTCGAGCCGCGCCGTCGCCACCTGGTCGCTGCCGCTGCCCGAGTTCAAGTCGGTCGCGGCGATGCTGGAGGTCTCGCTCAATGATCTGCTGCTCGCGCTGTGTTCCGGGGCCTTGCGGCGCTATCTGAAACAGCGCGGCGAATTGCCGAAGGCGTCGCTGGTCGCGGCCATTCCGGTGTCGCTGCGCAGCAAGGGTGATGCGACCGCGAACAATCAGGTGACGATGCTGCCGTGTTCGCTCGGCACCCAGCATGCCAAGGTCGAAGCGCGACTGGCCGCGGTGAAGGCGGCGATGACGCAGATGAAGGAAACCACAGCGCGTTACAAGTCGCTGATTCCGACCGATTACCCCTCGCTTGGCGCACCGTGGATTGTCGCTGGACTGGCCCAGTTGTACGCCAAGTCCAAACTCGCCGAACGCGTGCCGCTGCCGGTTAATCTGATCATCTCGAACGTGCCGGGTTCACCGGTGACTTTGTATCTCGCTGGCGCGCGCATGCTCGCCTATCACCCGATTTCGGCGATCACGCACGGCTTGGCGCTCAACATCACGGTGCAGAGTTACGAACAGGCGTTGGACTTCGGCGTCGTCGCCTGTCGTAGCGCGGTGGATGATCTCGATGCCTTGATTGACGCACTCGCCGCTGAATACGATGAATTGAAGGCCCTTGCAGCGGCGCGCCTGGCCCCGAAATCGGTCATCAGGCGCAAACCGGCTGCGCGCAAGCGGAGCGGCGCATGAGCAAGTACGACATCGAAGCGGACACGACGCTGCGCCCAGGCCTCGGCCGCCTCGCGCTCGAGTTCCGTGCGCCTTACGAGTTTGCCGCCGGTCTTGCGAATCTGTTGATCACGCGGCACTTGCCGCGCGGCGAACGCCATCCGGTGCTGGTGTTTCCGGGGCTGGTTGCGTCCGATCGCAGCACGCTGGTCTTGCGCAGCCTGCTCTGGCGTCTCGGTTATGACGCCTACGGCTGGGAACAGGGCTTCAACTTCGGGCCGCGCCATGGCGTGGTCGCCGGTTGCCGCGCGCGAGTCGAGGAATTGTTCGGCGAGCACGAGAAGAAGCTGACCCTGATCGGCTGGAGCCTCGGCGGCGTCTACGCGCGCGAAATCGCCAAGTTGGCGCCAGCATGCGTGCGCCAGGTCATCACGCTCGGGTCGCCGATCAAGGGCGATCCGCGTGCCAACAACGCCTACAACATCTTTCGTCTGGTTTCCGGGCACCGCGTTGATCAAAACATGATCGCGCGCATCGGCGAAAAACCGCCGGTACCGACGACCTCGATCTACAGCAAGAGCGACGGCGTCGTGCCGTGGCAGGCGTCGCATCAGGAAGCGATGCATGAGGCCGAAAACATCGTGGTCAGCGCCAGTCATTTCGGACTCGGTTTCAATCCGATGAGCCTGTACGCGATCGCCGATCGCCTGGCGCAGGTCGAAGGCGAGTGGCAACCGTTCCAGCGCCGTGGTTTGCGCGCGCTGCTGTTTCCGCAAGCCTTGGCAATCTGATGCGCATTTTCGGGCTTCTGTTCTTGCTGGGATCGGCGTTCGCAGCGCAAGCAACCACCGAAATTACCGAGACGCTGCCCAGTGGTGCGCATGTACGCATCGCCGTGCCGGACGGCTGGCATGCCGGCGATACCCTGCTGCTGTATCAGCATGGCTTCGACATGGATGCCGATACCAATCCCGATCTCGGGCCGTTGCGTGATCTGCAGTTGGCGCAGGGTTATGCAATTGCCGCGAGTGGCTTCGCGCAGTCTGGTTGGGCGCTGTTTACCGCGGCACAGGACAATCGCGATCTGATCGAACGTGTCCGCACTCGCTTCGGCGCGCCCGGCAAGTTGATCACCATGGGCGGTTCGATGGGTGGCCTGATCGCGCTCAAGCTGGCGGAGTCACCCGGTTTCGAACAGACCGTCGGCGTCTACAGTCTGTGTCCTGCGGCGGCGGGTACCCGTGCCTGGGACAGCGCGATGGATTTGCGGCTCGCGTATGACGCGATTTGCGATGGTGTCGGTGGCGGCGAATTGCTCGACGGCGATGCCCCGCTCGCATGGGCCTACAACCTCGACGACATCCCGGAAAGCATGGGTGATTTGAGCGGATCTCGCGCGGTGCAACAGACCTACACGCGCATTCACCAATGCACTGGCGTCGCCGTACCGGATTTCCTGCGCACGCCGCCGCAACGCGAACGCATGGCGCGGCTGATGCAGTTCGGCGCCTTCAGCAGCGAGGACTTTCTGCTCTACAACCTCGCCTATGCCACGTTCGCGCTCGGTGATCTGGTGCGCAGCCCCGACAAGCTCGGTGCCCGCAATCCGATGTCGAGCATCGGCGTCGACTACGGCACGACCTTGATCAACGAACGCGTACCGCGCTTCAAGTCGGATGCGCTCGCCAGTTTCGATTTTTCGCGCGCGTCCAGCCTCAATGGTCGCGCACCGGCGGTTACCCGTATCGTGTCGCTGCACACCGATGGCGACGAACTGGTGCGCCTCTCCCATCAGCAAACGATCCGCACGCTGTATGGCACCCACGCGCTGTCGGTGCCGGTCGACGAAGTCGGCGGGACCCATTGCGGTTTCAACGCCGCGGAACTGGTCGCCGGTTGGGAACAGTTGCGCAGCATGGTCGCGCAACCGACGGCCGCACCCGATGCAGCAGCGCTCGCGATGAAATGCCAGTTGGCGATGGCGCAGGGACAGCCCGGGCCGTGTCGCTTTGCACCGAATCTGCCGATCGGTCGGATCGAGACGACGATGCGCAGTCGCGATGGCACGGCAGCGGCCTATGCCGACGCGACGATGGCGCGCATCAGTGGCAGTTGGTTCAATCCTTCGCGTTCCGGCGAAGGCGTGTTGATCGAACGATTCAATGCACATCAGGCGACCGTGTTTTGGTTCACGTATGCGCCTGCCGGCGAACCGGCGTCGCTGGTCTGGCTCGGGGGAATCGGCGAGATCGATGCCAATGGCATTCATGTCGCCAACGTGCATCGCTTTGACGGTGCGCGTTTCGGCGCGGCCTTCAACAGCGCCGATGTCGTCAGCAACCCTTGGGGCACGATCGATCTGGCCTTCGACGGCTTCGATCTCGCGAACAATGCCGCGCGCCTGCAACTGCGCTACGTGGGACCGGCGGCATACGGCAGCGGTACGCTCGGCATGCAGCGCCTGCAAGTGGTTGGACCGGACCACGCCACGCGCGGCCCCTTGCAGCCCGACTTTCCGCGCGACTGGCAATACAGCGGCACCTGGTTTGATCCGGCGCGCAGTGGCGAAGGTTTCGTGTTGTTGAGCAGTGGCGCGCCGAACCAGCGAGTGAACGGGCTGGTCTGGTTCACCTATGACCTCGATGGCAAGCCGCTGTGGCTGAGCGGCGGCGGTGTCGAGCAGAACGGCCGTCTCCAGCTCACGCTGTATCGTACCTATGGCGGTCGCTTCGGCAACGCCTTCGATGCAGCGGCGATCACGGCCGCTGCGTTCGGTGTCGTCGATATCGCCTTCGACGGCTGTGAGCGTGCGACGCTGCAGTTCACTGCGAGCGACCCACGTTACAGCGGCGTCGTCTTCAACCTGATGCGCCTGACCAAGCCCGACGTCGTCGACGCAGACTGCGCCGTGCCTTGACCACGCGAAATGCGATTAGCGGGGCTCGGCGTCAGCGACAATCAAAAGCGTCGAAACGCTGTTCGCCATTGAGCGGCTCATCCACCGACTGGATGGTGTTCGCGCCCATGGTCGCCGCCTCGTTGCGGGCCAGTGACTCGAGTTCGTCGCGCACCTTCAGGTCGTTGCGCCGATACATCCCGACCTTGTGTTTCACCGAAACCGTGATCTGGCCTTTCGACGTGCAGCTGCTCAGATTCTTCCCGTAAGCGACCTGCACCGCCTTGCCACCGGCATCAGGCTCGACCCAGGTGCAACCGGATACTGCCGCGATCAGTGCGATCGCCATTGTGTTCATCAGACGCATGAAGCTCTCCATCGGAATCCGCCGCGAGCATAGCCCGCGGGGTTCGCTCAATGCTGAATGCTTCAGTGCCAATGGAGATTCATTCCGCGCGTGTCGAGATTCAGGGCGGCTTGGTGCCGGCAAGACGCTGTGCGGGCTCGTCGAAGGTGTAGGTGCCTTCGTAGGGTTCGCCTCTGGCGTTGATCGTGGCGATGGCCTTGCGCACGATCAAGGCGTCGGCAAAGTCGGCGGTGCGATGGCCGTTGCTGGTCTTGATTGATGCCGCCGTGGCGTAGTCGTTCAGTGCCGCCCAGACCGTGGCGCGATGTTCGAAGTGGATGGTCGGTTCTTCAAACAGGCTGGTGATCGCAGCGACGATGTCGTCGCGGCTGGCGCCGTAGCGTTTGCCGGCCAGTGTCCAGACGACTTCGGCGAGTACGACATCCGTCATCAGGATGCCGCTGGCCCGAGCAAACAACTGGTTCACCTTGATCGATTGCGCCGCGTCGTCCTGCAGCAGCCGGCGCAACACGACATTGGTGTCGACCGCGATCACGTCGCAGTGCGTCTCGGGGCACCGCTTGAGCGACTTGCGATCGCGTCGTCGCGCGACTCGGCATCACTGAACCGAGCATCGGCCCGCAGATGCTTCAGTGCGCCCCGACTCCGGCCTTCGCGCTTCTTCAAAATCGTGATGCGACCGTCGTACTCAAGCATTTCCAGCTCGTCGCCGGGCATCACTGCCAGCCGATCACACAAATCTTTCGGCAGGGTGATTTGTCGTTTCGGGCTGAGTGTCGGCATCGGAAGCGCCTCTTTACCAATTTCAGTTGGGTAAAGATAGCGCAATTGCCGCGATGATCAATTGCCTCGACGAACATTGCTCCGGTGCGTGTTCAGTCAGCGCACCCCACACTCGCAATGCGCCTGCACCGCGATGGGCAGGCCGGCGTGGCGGGTTTGCATCAGGCGCTGGATGCGGGCGAGTTCGGTTTGGGCGGGTGCTTGCAGGGCGCTCAGCGGCGTCAGCAGCCCCTGTTCGCGCAGCAGTACCGCGATGCTGGTGCGCGAGGCGTTGATCAGCATGTTTTCGAATAGGCTCGGTGTTTCCTCGATGTAGCGGGTGAGCGGTTCGCCCTCGAGCTTGGCGCGTTTCGCGGCGTCAGCGATGGCGTCTTCGAGACCGCCGAAGGCATCGACGAGGCCGCGCTCCTTGGCCTGGGCGCCGCTCCAGACACGACCGCGGGCGATGGCGTCGATCGCAGCGACTTCCTGGCCGCGAGCCGTCGCCACCTTGCTGGTGAAATCGGCGTAGCCGTGATCGAGCACGTTCTGGATCATGTCGCCGACGCGCGGGTCGAGCGGTCGTGCCGGATCAAACGCACCGGCGAGCCAGGTGGTGCCGACACCGTCGGTGGTCAGGCCGACCTTGCCCATCGCCTCAGGCACGTTGAAGAACAGGCCGAAGATGCCGATCGAGCCGGTGATCGTGCTCGGGTCGGCGTAAATGCGATCGGCGTTCATCGAAATCCAGTAACCGCCGGAGGCGGCGAGATCGCCCATCGAGACCACCACCGGTTTGCCGGCGGCCTTGATCAGTTCCACTTCGCGGCGGATCAGTTCAGAGGGAAACACGCTGCCGCCGGGCGAGTCGACGCGCAGCACGACGGCTTTGACATCCTCGTCCTCACGCGCCTTGCGCAACAGCGCACTCGTGGTCTCGCCACCGATGGTGCCGGGTTCGGCCTTGCCGTCGACGATTTCACCTTCGGCAACGACCACGGCCACCGTCGGGCGACCGGGCATGTGCGGCATCGCGTTCTTCAGCGCGACGTAGTCGAGAAAATCGATATGGCGAAAGCCGGTTCCTTCGTCTGCGGGCGCGCCGGTCTTGGCGATGCGTGCCTCGAGTTCATCATGCGTGACCAGTGCATCGACCAGGCCTTGCGTGAGCGCGAGCTTGGCCAGATCGCCGCCGGCGGCGCGCAGGTCTTCCGGGTAGCTGTCGATTTGCGCGGACAGCGTGGCCGCATCGAGCTTGCGTGCTGTAGCGATATCCGCGAGATGGCGTGACCAGACGTCGTTCATCCAGTACAGATCGGACTCGTCGGCTTCGGGCGACGCATCGCTGCGGATATAGGGTTCGCCGGCCGACTTGTATTCGCCGACGCGGAACAGATGCGCCTGTACACCGAACTTGTCGAAAGCGTCCTTGAAATAGGTGCGATAGCGGCCCAACCCCTCCAGCAGCACCGCGCCCTGCGGATGCAGCCACACCTCATTGGCTTGCGCGGCGAGCAGATAACCGCGCTGTTCGTAGCCATCGGCGTAGGCGTAGAGCTTTTTACCCGACTTGCGGAACTTTGCGAGCGCAGCGGCGAGTTCGCGCGTGCTCGCCGGACCGATCCCGCTGATGCCGTGGGTGATCAGCAGCACCTGGGTGATGTTGCTGTCGCCGGCCGCGGCGTCGAGCGCCTGGGTGATGTCGCGCGCACGCGTTTCCTTGACCGGATCGCCGAGCGTTTCCTGCAGTGCGCGATCAAGTGGTTCAGCGGTGTATTGCTCGACGATGCTGCCGGCCGGATTCAATACGAGCGTGGTGTTGGCCTGGATCGCCGGGCTGCCGCCGGAAAACATCGCGATCAGAATGATCACGACGATCAGCAGGAAGAGGAGGTTCAGCACCAGGCGGCGCGAGAAATCGAGCGCGGCATAGAGGTTGCCGAAAAAACCTCGGCGTTTCTGGATATCGGTCATGACGGTTTCCGTTGGGATGGCGACTAGCGTGGGGTCAATGCAGCGGTGATTCAAGCACGAGCGCGGCATCCGGCGCATCGACGGAAAGTCGTGCCGGCAGCGTGCGCAGGCGCAGTGCGAGACGAACCAGCAACAGGACGGCCGCGGCGGTCAGGCCGGCGATCAGCCCGAGCCACATGCCCGCCGCGCCACGCTGCTCGTGGAACGCGTAGTACCAGCCAAGCGTCATGCCGATGCCCCAGTAGGCAATCGCGGTCAGGAAAGCGGGCACACGCGCGTCCTTCAAACCGCGCAGGGCACTCGCCGCAACCACCTGCAACCCATCCGAAAACTGGAAAATCGCGGCGATCACGATCAGTTGCGCGGCGAGCCCGGCAACTACCAGATCGGTGGTGTACAGCGCCGCGAGTTGTTGCGAGAACAGCGCCAGCACACTCGCCGAAACCAGTTGCACCACGATCGCGAGCAACAGTCCGGCCGCCGCGGCGCGCTGGGCGCGCGGTGCATCGCCGGCACCGACGGCATGGCCAACGCGCACCGTCGTGGCCATACCAATGCCGAGCGGCACCATGAAGGTAATCGAGGCGATATTGATCGCGATCTGATGGCTGGCGATCGCATTCGCACCGAGCGAGCCGATCAGCAGCGCGGCGATCACGAACAGCGAGCCTTCCATCAGGATCATGATGGCGATCGGCAGACCGAGCGCGAGCAGATCGCGGATCGGTGCCCAGCGCGGCCGGGTGAAACCGCGCAGCAGGTGCAGGTCGGCGAAGCGCGACGACCGCAGCACGAAGATCGCGATGCCGATCGCCTGCAGCCAGAGCGCACAGGCGAGTGCCATGCCAGCGCCCTCGGCACCATGTTCGGCGAATCCGAAACGCCCGAAGATCAGTCCGTAACCGAGCGGCAACAGCACGATCACGCCGAACAGCGAGAAATACAGCGTCGCGCGGGTGTAACCGAGGCCTTCGCAGAAGAAGCGCAGGGTCAGGAAGGTGGCCAGCGCCGGCGCCCCGTACGCCGCGGCATCGAGCATCGCGGTGGCATTCGCATGCAGGCTGGCATCGACCTGCATGGCGGTGAGCAACACGCCGGCGTTGCGTACCGCGACGAACAGCAGGACGCCGATCGTCCACGCGATCCAAAGACCCTGACTGAGCACGCTCGCGATCTCGTCACGACGCCCGGCGCCATCGCGCTGCGCGATGTTCGGCGGAATCGCAAACAGCAACCCGAGACAGACAATCCAGACGATCGACCAGACCGCACTGCCGACCGCGACGGCGGCCAGCGTGTGCGCGCCGTGCTGGCCAGCGAGCACGGTATCGATGACATTCATCAGCATCGACAACAACTGCCCGACCACCAGCGGCGCCGCAAGACGCGCGACCTGGCCGAGCTCGGTTCTAAATTCCATGTTGAATCAGCCGGTGGCGGGGCATGGGCGTTGTCGCCAGATCGCAAAGCGCTCTATCTTACGTGCATCGCAGTGAGGCTTGTGCCGACCCATGACCGAAGCCCCGGATCGAGCTGATCTTGATCGAGCTGATGAAATCGTCCGCGCGCGCTCGGCCTGTGCCAACTGCGATGCGCCGATGTACGGCGAGTTCTGCGCGCAATGCGGCCAGCCAAAGAAGGGCATGATCCGGCACCTGACCGGCATCCTCGCCGACTTCCTCGATAGCGTCTTCAATCTCGATTCGCGCACCATCCGCACGATCGGGCCGCTGTTCTACAAGCCCGGCTATCTCAGCAACGAATATTTCGCCGGGCGGCGCACGCGCTATGTCACGCCCTTGCGCCTGTATCTGTTCCTGTCGGTGATCGCGTTCCTGGCGGTGTCGATGACCACCCATGTCCAGGAGGATGGCGACAGCGACGGCGTCAATGTCGGCATCCGTGTGGGCGACGCGCGACCCCTGCGGACCCTGGCGCAAATCGATGCCGAGGAAAAAGTCGCATTGGCCGGCATCGAAAAGTCGCGTGGTGCGCTGCCTGACGCGGCGGTCGAGGGCATGATGGAGGGCGCGCGCGCGGGCTTCGATGCGGAGCGACGCCGCGCCCGGCGCGAAACCGAAGCGAAAGACGGGCCCGGGCCCGCACCTGGCGACTTGCCACAAGGACGCCGAAAGCCGCTTGAGGTCACGCCCGACAACCCAAACCCGATGAACGCGCAATTTGGCAGCGACAAGCCTTGGCACCCGGTGACGAATCCGGTGCGTATCGCCTGGGTCGGGGAGACCATCAATGCCTGGTTGAACGCGAAAGTCGCGGCGATGATTGCCAATGGCGTCGAAGCCAACAAGCATCCGGCCAAGTTCGTCGCGACCATGTTCAGCGTCGCGCCGCAGGCCCTGTTCGTGGTGCTGCCAGTGTTCGCCCTGCTGCTGAAGTTGTTCTATCTGTTCAAGAAACGGCTGTACATGGAGCACCTGATCGTCGCGCTGCACAGCCACAGTTTCCTGTGCCTGTCGATCCTGCTGCTGGTGCTGCTCGGCGGGCTGCGCGAGTGGACGTCCACCTGGCCCTTGATACCTTCGTTGCTGACCTTCCTGATCTTCGCGACCAGTTGCTGGATTCCGATCTACCTGTTGATCGCGCAGAAGCGCATCTACCGCCAAGGCTGGATCATGACGGTGCTGAAGTACTGCTGCATCGGCATGGCCTATACCGTGCTGCTCAGCTTCGGCATCGTGCTGAACCTGTTCTGGGCACTGGCGATGTTGTGAACGTGCCGGCGTCTGCCTCGCTAACCGAACAATTGCAAGCCTGGCGCGCCGGCAGCGATACCGCGTTTGCGGCGATCGTCGACCAGGTCTATGCCGAGCTGAAGCTGATCGCGGCGCGTCGACTCGGCCAGAACGGCGGGCACGACACGCTGACGCCGACCGAGTTGCTGCACGAAGCCCTGTTGCAGGCCTTGCCGGCGCCAATGGCGTATCAAAACCGCGCCCATTTCATCGCCACCATGTCGCTCGCGATCCGCTCCATCCTGATCGACCATGCGCGCGCACGCATCGCACAGAAGCGCGGCGGTGGCGCGGTGCGGGTGACACTGACCGGGCTTGACCTCAGTGATGAATCGATGGTCGTCGACCTGCTCGCGATCGAACAGGCATTGAGCCAGCTTGAAGCGCTGGATCCGCGTTGCGGTCGAGTCATGCATCTCACTTATTTCGCGGGCCTCAGCCGCGCCGAAATTGCCACGCTGCTGGAGGTTTCGGTGCCGACCGTGGATCGCGACCTGCAATTCGCGCGCGCTTGGCTCAATCGCGCCTTGCACGATGAAGCCTGAGCGCTATCAGCGCATCCGCGCGCTGTTCGATGCGGTGGTCGTGCTCGATGCGGCGGCGCGTCGGGCGTATCTGCAGGCGCAGGAAAACGACTCGACAGTGATCGCCGAGGTGCTCGCGCTGCTCGGTGCCGACGCCCGTCACGATACCGAACAGATGGCGCGCCCCTTGCGTCGCGCCATGAGCGAGGCTGCGGCGACGATCAAACCAGGCGATCGCCTCGGCGTCTGGCGCGTCGCGCGCGAGATCGCCGAGGGCGGCATGGGCGCGGTGTTCCTGGTCGAACGCGACGACGGCCATTTCCACCAGACCGCCGCCCTGAAGTTCATCAAAGGCGCGCCGCGCGCTGCGGCACTTGAACATTTTGCGCGTGAGCGGCAACTGCTCGCCAACCTCGCGCACCCGCAAATCGCGCGTCTGCTCGATGGCGGAGCGACCACCGAGGGGCGGCCGTATCTGGTGATGGAATACATCGACGGCGTGCCGATCGATCAATATTGCAGCGCGCAGGCGCTGACCCTCGATGCCATTCTCGCGTTGTTCGTCAGTGCCTGCGATGCCGTCGCGTTCGCGCATCGGCAACTGGTCGTGCATTGCGATATCAAGCCTTCGAATCTGCTGGTCAATACCGATGGCCGCCCGGTGCTGCTCGACTTCGGCATCGCGCAGATGATGGACCGTGTCGTCGTTGACGGCGCCACGACGACCGACGCCGATACCGCTGCGGCGATCGCCTACACCCCGCGCTACGCGAGTCCCGAACAACGTCGCGGCGAACGTCTGACGACAGCGAGCGATGTGTTCAGTCTTGGCACGGTATTGCGGGAGCTGTTGACGCAGTCGCCGCAGTCCGGCGCCATCGATCGCGAATTGCAGGCGCTGCTCGCCAAGGCCAGCCATGTCGACGCTCGCCAGCGCTATGTCTCGGTCGATGCGTTGTGTGCCGATATCGGTCGCTATCGTCACCATCAGGCACTGCATGCAATGCCCTCGACGCGCGCCTATCGCCTGCACAAATTCGCGCGACGGCGCTGGCCTTGGCTGCTCGCGGCCACGTCATCGCTACTCATCGTTGTCGCCTTCACGTCCACGCTGTTGGTCGAATCGCAGCGTGCGCACGCCGCCGAGCAGGTCGCGCTCGCCGAGCGTGATCGTGCCGTTCGCGCAGAAGCCGATGCGCGCGCCTCCGAAGCGTCGGCGCTTGAGGTCAGCGAATTCCTGATCTCGGTATTCGACGGCGCCAATCCCGATGCCGATACCGGCACCGTGCCGACGGCAATGTTGCTGGATCAGGCGCTGCAACGCGTCGAGCAGGACTTGGTCGACCAACCGGCGACACAAGCGCAACTGTACGCCACGCTCGGTGCCGTGCAGTACACGATCGAGCAAGCCGAGCGCGGGCGCGAATCCTTCGAGCGTGCGATCGCGATCGAGCGCACCCAGAACCGACCGCTGGTGCTGGCGCAAATGCTCAACGACAGCGCGATGTGGAAGATAGGGCACTTCGACGGTGCAGATGCCGTGGTCGAAGCACGTGAGGCCCTGGATCTGGTGCAAAAGTATGCTGCGGAGGATTCGACGCTGCGCCTGGACATCTTGAGCGCCACAGCGAGCGCCATTGGCAACGGCGCCGATCGCACTGAGGCATCGGCCCTGTTCGAGCGCGCCGTCGCCACCGCACGGCGCATCGCGCCCGACAGCGAACGGCTTTCCGATGTGCTCGGCGCTTCCGGCTGGAACCAGCGTGCACTCGGCCACTATGACGCCGCGATCGCGTTGATGCGTGAAAGCGCGGCGCTGCACTTGCGCCACGGCAGCAAGCTCGACGACGATTATTTCTCGGGGCTGGAGACGCTTGCCGGAACGCTCTCCCTGGCGCGTCGCTTCGACGAGTCCGAACAGATTTTCCAGCAAGTGATCATGGCGCGGCGCGCGGCTGGCCGGCTCGAGACCAAATACGGTGCCTGGGCACTGGCCGAGTACGCGCGCATGTTGAACAAGGCCGGGCGGCCGCTGGAAGCACTGCCGTTGTTCCGGCAGGTGTTCGCGATCGGTGAGCGCAAGCTGGCCGATGATGGTTCGACGCTGGCGGTGTGGCGCAAGAACTTCGCTTCCGCGCTGGAGCACGCAGGCGACTTCGAGTCTGCAGAGATCAGCTATCAAGAATCGATCAAACTGGCCGGCGGCATCTGGGGGCCTGACAGTCCGTTTGTTGCCGGCATTGCCTGCAGCCATGCGCGCCTGCTGCTTCTCGCCGGTCGTACCACCGATGCCGGTGTGGCACTTGAGCGCAGTCGCGCCGTCCTGCTCCAGGCCTATTCCGCAGACCATGCCGACGTGCTCGCGCTGCGCATCGAGTACGCGCGCTGGTTGTATGCGAACACGCGGTTTGACGAGGCCGCAACGGAGCTCGCAATGATCCGCCCGCACCAAGCCGGGCTAACCGCCGAACTTGCGGCACGCTTCAACCATCAGGAAGCACTGCTGCTCGCCGGTCAAACCGACCTTGATAGTGCGTTGCCAAAAATCAAAGCAGCAGAGGCAGCCCTGCTCGCAGCACTCGGCCGGCAAGATGCTTACAGCTGGCTGATCCAACTCGATCGTGCCGAGCTGTTGCAAGCACACGGTCGGCAACGCGAAGCCGCAGCCATCAGTGCCGAGGTTCTTGCGCAAGTCGAAGCCAAACTGGTGCCGCAGTCGCGATTGCTTGCACGCTTGCAGCGATTTATGAAAGTGGCCACGGCAAGAAACAAATAGCGAATATGGAGCAGGGACAGTGCCGCGTTCGAGGGCTTTCAGCAGTGGGGCTGGTCATCTGATGAACTATTTCGGTCTCAATCTCGAGCCAGCATGAACTGTTCGTCGGCCCCTATGTTTCGATGAGGATTTTGTTGTCGACTGAAATTTTCCCAGCGATTGCGGTGTACAGATCAACTTCTGTCTGCGGTGTGCGAATCGACACGATGAGGCTATAGCGGGCTGGCAGCCCGTATCTCTCCAGAGCCGGTCGTGTCCGCCACCAGCCCGCCGCAGGGCAAACAGCGATGAAGCCCCGACTAGCCAGTTCAGCGGCTGTGCCTACCCATACATCCTGATGAAGAGAGCCACGGTGGCGCTGACGCTCTCCCAAGTACCAATTTGGATCCGTCGGGTTCACAGGATCGCCTTCGTCCGCACGTCGGACGGCGGCATTCACGCGCGCGACGAAGTCACTGGTAGATCTATCAAGCGGACGCTGGACATCGAAACGCAGGCGATGCGACGGGTAATGGAACTTTGATGATGAACCTCGTGTCGAGGGATTTGGCTCGACGAAATAGGAGAGCGTTACGCGCATCTCCACTGGCGTGTTCTGCAAGTTCTCCAGTTCGTCTTTCGGCCATGGCAAGGCATGTATGTTCATGTCGCGGGTGACGACACCTTTGCCCTTGACCTTCGCATACGGATACACGACATCCTCGACCACAAGCGTCAACGAATTGCTTGCGCTCCAGAGTGCGCGGTCCAGATCTGGTGCTCCCCAGCCGCAATGCCGAATGAGGTTCACGTAATCTGTCTTGCTCGGCATGGTGCCGGCGGGCAGGAACATTGCGCGCATGGCTTCGGTCCACTCGGCCGAGTGAACCAAAAGCGCGCGGATCGTTTCAGGCCGCAGATGTGGATAAGTCGCCATGATCTGTGCGGCCATTCCCGCGCACAGTGCCGATGCGGCGCTTGTCGCGTTGCTGGTCGTGAACAGGCGATCAATAGGCTGATTGTGCGCCGTCAACAAGTTCAGACTCGCCATGCCGACTGCGCCGAATACATCTTTGGCTGCGTTCCCACCTTCAAGCACCACATCGGGCTTCAGGGGCCATGCTCCATCCCAGGTTTGAGAAGTCGTCGTAAACGGACTGAGCCCGCCTTCCGACGCTATCGGATTTAGCGAAACGTGACCCTCCGTATCAATTTTATGGGTGCATGCGCCGACAGTGATTGCATTCCAAGCCTGCCCAGGGTCGTGGACAAGATTAGTTGACAGGCTGGCTGGATATTGAACCCACGCATTGGGATCACGGCTGTTTCCAGCTGATAGCACGAATAATCGCGGAAATTGGCCCTCTCCATCGGCATCAGCCGCCAAGCTGTCAACTGCAGAAGACCATGAAGATGGCCTGCCGCGATCCCGATAGTCCGAAGCGGTTACGGCTGATGTGAACACTCGTGGCCTTTTTGGAGCAGCGACTTCTGGCCGCGCGACGCTTTCGGCAAAGAGTGACGCGTGATGACGGGCGTCACCCTTATTCGCGCCTTCTCCGGGTGTGAGCTTTACGGACTCAAGGCGGTGTAGAACATGGATCGGCGCTGTGGATGCCAAGACATCCGACAGATCGCCATAACTGGCGAGCCCAGCGAGCCCAGTTCCATGATTAGCCGTATCGTCAACACCCCATGCGGGCTCGACCGTGTGCACGTCCTCCGCTGCCATCAGTGGCTCTAGCAACGGGTGACCACGGTTCACTCCAGAATCCAACAAGCAAACCCGCGGCACAGCGTCGTCAGGTTTGCGAATCTGTAAGCGGCCCAACAATTCGTTCGCCCATTCTTGCTGCTCACCCACCGCCATGCCATCGAAGAATTCGGCCGTCTCTTTGGCACAGCGAAGCTCCGCGACACAGTTCAGCGTCATCACTGACCGCGAAAATTGCTTCTGCGATCCGTACATCAGCAGCACAGTTCGCTCTGGGAAATTCGCCTGCCTGCTGCTGACC
Organism: Lysobacterales bacterium; assembly: GCA_043753835.1. Taxonomy (GTDB): domain Bacteria; phylum Pseudomonadota; class Gammaproteobacteria; order Xanthomonadales; family Ahniellaceae; genus JADKHK01. The sequence goes on from JAYUVY010000058.1 coordinate 27,476, forward strand.
ACGCATTCGGCAAGTGCCGCCAGCTTTTTGAAGTCATTGACGACAGCTTGACGTTGTCCTCGAACGGGAAGCCAAACCTCCCACCAGAACGGCACTTCAGGGTCGGCGGGGAGAAGATCCAGATCGTCAGTCCACAACGCCCGCAGCTCGGCCGCTCGTATGGACGCAATCGTGTTCAGCAGTGGACGATGGTCTCGTGCGTTCCCATTTTTGTCCTTCTTGCCCTGCAAATATTCGACGATATATTTTTCGAAATGCGCCAGCTGCCCATCAGGCACAAACACGTTGGCGAAAGTTTGATCGCCTTCCTTGCGCACGCTGAGCAATTCGATCCTCTTGGACTCGTTGGCCAAGCTTTCAAAGGCCAACTCGACATCAGGCTGGCTTGCAAACTGGATTTGAAGTCCTAGTCCGCTACCAAGATCCTCGCTCTGCTGCGCATAAACCGCTTCGGAGGAAACGAGCTTCAAAGCTTCGATCTGATGCAGCAACGCACGGCCATGATCGCCCCGCGGCAAATCTGGAACGTCCTCGGAATCTCCACCATGGGATGAGTGCGCCGTGAAACCGACTGCTCGCGAAGTATCTTGAAGGACGATGTGTGGCCGTCTAGCGGGTAGTTGGTCCGGCATGGTTCGGGGCAGCCTTCTTGTTGTCCATTTTGAGGCTCAACTTCCGACGATCCTCAAGCGCACGACTCAGCACGTCGCCTTTTACGCGCGACTCATCTTGCATGACGGCCTCTTTGATCGCCTCGTCAATTGCGCGCCTGATTTCCGCATGGCTCAAACCTTCGGCTTTAGCCGTGATCGCCTTGACCGAGAACGGCCTGGGGACGAATTTCCCCAGTCGGGCTTGAATCAACTTCGTGACTTGTGGCGCGGTCGGAAGATGGTATTCGATCACGTCATCGAAACGGCGAAAGAGCGCGTAGTCGAGAATTTCGACGTGGTTCGTTGCGGCAATGATCAAGCTGTGCGACTGGTCGCTCTCAATCATTTGAAGGAAGCTGTTGAGAACCCGTCGAATCTCCCCAACGTCATTGGCAAGCCCCCTCTGCGAACCAATCGCATCGAATTCGTCGAAGAAGTACACGCCGCGAACACTTGTGATCTCGTCAAAGATTTGGCGTAGCTTGGCGGCGGTCTCGCCCATGAACTTGGTTATAAGCGCGTCCAGTCTTACCGAGAAAAGTGGTATCCCAAGCTCGGCTGCCAAGACTGCTGCTGTCATCGTCTTACCCGTACCGGGAGGCCCCACCAGCAGCAGTTTGCGGCGCGGCGACAGTCCGTGTTCACGGATGCGCGAGTTCAAGCGCTGTTCCCTCAAAATGCGCTCGAACTGCGCCGCGACATCCTGGTCGAGCACCATGTCCAACAATCTCGTCTTTGGATACGTGACCGTCAACAGATTTGCCAACTCACCTCGCGGACGAGCAAGTGGCACCAAGTTGCTTGTCCGTTCGCCCACCGACGAGCGCAATTTCGCCGAGTCGATCATGTCGCGTAAATCCTCGGCAAGCCTGCCATGACCGACTTTGGCTTCGTGCGCGGCGACTTGCATGGCGACAGAATAAAACTGCCGGTCGTCGCGCTCGATGAACGACTTCACCAACGCCTTGAGTTGTTCGGCACTTGCCATGTTACTCATCCACCTGCGTTTCCTGAAATGTCCACATGCCCCACAACGCGAGTGCCAGCCGAATCAAGCATCCGGTCATTTCGCGTGAATTCAACCGATCTTGCTCTGTCCCGATGGCAGGCGAGAAAACGGGCCCAATAACGATGCCTAGTTTCCGCCCAATGACCCAGTTAGTCGAGAGCACGTGGCCGTACTTGTTGTGATCAATGCCGGTGGCTTGTTGCCAATTCGCAACTTTCCCAGTCTTTCTTCGATCGCCGGCCCGTGTGTATTGGCTCAAAGCTCATTTGCCCGACGTGATAGTTCGCTCCCGGAAATTCCGAAAGAGTCATGGAGACGCCTATGTACCGAGGGCAAGACCATGACCCAATCGATTCAAATTTCACTGTCGCCGGCCCGCATTGGCACGGCGCTGATGCTCTTGCTGGTGGTGTCGGGCGTTCTGCCCGTGAGCGCGTGGGCGGCCGACGCGACCGCCTGCACCGCGAGTGAAAAACCATGGCTGAGCCTGAGAATTGCCACCGGCACCGCCATTGCGGTTGCCGACCGCGACGTTTTGGTGCTCGTCTACAACGACGGTTGCGTGGCCTTGCATCGCCCGGCGTTCTATCGGCTGGCCGGGGATTTTCGACTCGATTTGAGTACCGATGAACTTGCCAGCCTGCGCGCGCAGGTCGACAGCAAACAATTGCGCGCATTCGATGCCGCAAAAGTGCGCGCTGCACTGAGTCAATCACAGCGGTCGGGTGCGAAGTCGGCCAGCGGAAATCCGGAAGATTTCGCGGTGCTCGATGCCGATCATTACGCGCTGGAATTGCAAGTCGGCGGCAAGACGCTGCGCGCCGCCTGGTCGGGTCTGCACAGTTATGCCGAATACTATCCGGAGGTGCTCGAACTCAAGCAGTTGAGCGTTCTGGTGCGCACCGTGCAGGCACTGCTCGCGCGCGAAGACGGCGTGCGCGTGCAAGGTGCTGCGCCATGACGCGCCTGATTCTGAGCGCGCTCGTGGCCAGCGCGACGCTGCTGCCCACCGTTACCCACGGCGGTTCCTTCATTTTTGCCGGTGAGACCAATCCGGATCAGCGTCTGCACACGCGTTCATTTGCCGGCCAGGGTGGTGATCTGGTGCCGACTCGGGTCTGTATCGACACGCAAGTGAACAGTGCGATGGCGATTGCCGCCGAGCCGGGGGTGATCAAGGTGATCAACACCATGAATCGGTTCCGCTCGTTACCGGCGCACAATTTTGCGAATACGCCGGAAACCGATGTGCCAGTGGGCATGATTGATGTCGAAACCGTGATCTTGCACGAGTTCCTGCATGTCTCGGGCTTGACCCATCCCAATCACGCTGATGAATCAGGTTTGCCGGGCGCGCAGAGCGAAGGCACCAAGAGCACCGATGGCGTCAACAATGTCTGGAATCAAGACGCGGGCGCCGATGGTCTGCATGGTTCCAGCGACGATTTGCGTGGTGATGACGTCAACCTGCATTGGTATCAGCGTGGCGTCAACAACCCCGCCATCGTGCCCGGCATTGTCGACGACAGCACCATGGGACGGACCCTGAATTTCCTGCCTGGCGGTCACTTGTTTGCGGCCAATGCCGATGTTTCGGTGATGGCTGCACTCGGCTTTCCGAACAGTGAGTCGGCACTTCAGCAAGGCCTGCGCCCGGATGAGGTGCAACGCCATTTGCACAGCGATGATGTGACCACCATGCGCTTCGCCCGCGCCGGTATCGATGGCGTGCAAGGCACGAATGATGACTATCGGCCATCGATGCGTTATGTCGGTCGCTTTGTCAATCCGCAGGGCGAGGGTTGTCAGGTTGCGGTGCGTTTTGACACCACGGCGGCACTGGCCACGACCACCATTGGCGGCTTTCGACTCAGCGATTCGGCACCCAATCACTGGGGTACTTATTTCTCGCGGATCAAGTTCAATCCTTTGGTCAATTGGTACTTCACCAGCGGTCAAAACACGGTGGTGAATATCAGCGCCGATACGCCTGATCCGAGCGTGCAACTGGCACCGATCACGGTGAATGTCACGGTGACCAAGGCCGCCGGCAATTCAATTCCGGGTGAGCCCGGTGGTCTGGTCGAAGTGCGCGATGGTGAGCGCCATGACCCACTGACCGCGTATTGCAATATCACGCTTGCCGGCACGGTCGGCGAAGTGGGCAGTTGTGTGCTCACACCATTGCGCGCGGGTGCAAAAGCCATTACCGCCGAATATCTGGGTCATCGTGGTTTTGATGGCGGAAGTGACACCGAAGCACATGTTGCGACGGCCACGCTCGCGTTTTCGAATATCACCCATACGCCCGAGCCTTCAGCCGTGAATGCCAATGTGCGATTCGATTGGACCTTTGCGCCGCCGGTCGGCAATCCGCCGGCTTTGGCCACCGGGTTGGTGCTGCTGAAAGAAGCCGGCGACTGCGCTTCAGCGCCGATTGATCCCGCGCATCAATGCTCGGTGACCTTGCCGAATCACGGCTGCGATATTCGCTTTGTCAGCACCGGAGCCAAGTCGATGGTGCTTTGTTACTCCGGAGATGGTGCCATTGCGCCGGCTTCAGCCAGTGTCAGCCATCAAGTGATTGCCGGGCGCGCGACGACGACCACGATTACCGCGAACACCCCGAATCCGGCCGCGTCATTTGCGCCGATCACGGTAAGTTTTCGCGTGCAGGAAACACCTGATCTCGGTAGCAATCCAGGCGGTGTGGTGACCGTGCGTGATGGCCCCGCCAGTGATCTGTTGACCGCCAGTTGCAGCGCAACTCTGTCGGGGTCCGCGAACGAAATCGGCCAATGCACGTTCAGTCCGCGTCGCGCTGGCAACAAGACCTTGACGGCAAGTTTTGCAGCGCAAGGGCAATGGGCGCCGAGCAGTGGCAGCGCCAATCAGGCGGTGCGCAGTTTCAGCATCGCGCGCAATCAGCCGAACAACAGTCGCGTCGGTCAAGGCGTGAGTGTCACCGTCAATCTGGATGTCGCGCCGTATCTCGGTGCCGTGCAGCCGAGCGGCATGGTCACGGTCAGTGATGGTGTGGATCAATGCCAGGTCGTTCTGCCCGCGACTGAATGCTTGTGGGTCGGCAGCAGTGCCGGTATTCGCAATTTGGTCGCAACATGGCCCGGTGACGGCAACTACCCGGCAATGACCACGGCACCTGTCAATCAAAACGTGGTCGCGAATAGTTACCCGCAGCTGGTGTCGATGGCACAAGGCAGTTACGCCGACAGCAATGGTGGCTCCAGCGCCACCGCGCAAGCACTGAGCGCCGATGGTCGTTTTCTGGTGTTCGCGTCCGCTGCCACGCAATTGGTGAATGGCGACAGCAATGGCGCGACCGATGTGTTTGTGCGTGACCTGATGACCGGTGCGGTGCGTCGGGTCAGTACCGATGCCTTGGGTGTCCAGGGCAACGGCGTCAGCGATGCGCCAAGCATCAGCGCCGACGGCCGCTTCGTGGCGTTTCAATCGCTGGCCAGCAATCTGGTGCCGGGCGATGGCAATGGCGGCCGCGATGTTTTCGTCAAGGATCTGACAACGGGCGGCATTGTGCGCGTCACTGCGCCCGGCGGCGGTAGTCAGCCCACGAACAATTTCAGCATGGACCCGAGCCTCAGTGCCGATGGTCGCTACGTGGCATTCGCGACGTTCTATGTTTTGGTGCCGCAGGATGTGAATGGCGAGAACGATATCTATGTGGCCGACTTGCAGACCGGCACGTTTGATCTGGTCAGCACCAACAGTGATGATCGAGTGGCCGACTTCCGTTCCTTCACGCCGGTGATCAGCAGTGACGGCCGTCATGTCGCCTTTGTCTCGATGGCCTACAACCTGGTGCCGAACGTGCCAGTGAAAGAGTTGTATATCGCGGTCTACGCCAAAGATCGATTGACCCGTACGACCCGTATGGTGAGCGCCAGCGCCACCGGCACTTATGGCGATCTCAACAGCCAGTGGCGTCCGGGTATCAGCGCCGATGGTCGCCATATCGCGTTCATGTCGCATGCCACCAATCTGATTCCCGGAGACGCCAACAACGACTACGACATCTTCGTCAAAGACATGCAGACCGGCGCGATCGAGCGCGTCAACAATCCGCCGGGTGGCGGCATGCCGCTCGGTCGCAGCGAGGCACCAGCGATGAGTGCCGACGCCCGATACGTGGCGTTTCGATCCGTGGTGCAGAACCTGGTTGCGGGCGATACCAACAGCTTGCTCGATGTCTTTGTGAAAGACCGCCAAACCAACACGATCACGCGTTTGAATGTGACCCCGGCAAACGGCCAGATCACCGATCAACTGTCCGATGCGCCCGCGATCAGTGCCGATGGCCGCTTCGTCAGTTATGTGTCGGCCTCGGCACAAATCGCCAATGGCGATGGCAATGGGCTGATCGATGTATTTGTGCGAGATCGACAGTCGGCCGCGACGGTGCGTGCGAGTGAAGTCACCGGCGGCACCCGCAGCGATGGGCCCAGTGATGCCGCAGCGATCTCGCGCGACGGGCGTTTCGTCGCGTTCAGTTCATCGGGCAGCACGCTCGTGAATGGCGATGCCAATGGCGTGCGCGATGTGTTCTTGCATGATCGCGACAACATCAGCACGGCTCGGCTCAGTCTGGATGTCGGCGGTGTTGCCGGCAATGCCGCGAGTGATTCGGCATCGATCAGCGCCGATCAGAATTGGATTGCCTTTCGCTCCGCAGCGACCAATCTCGTCGTCAGCGATGGCAATGCGCTCGCCGATGTGTTCGTCAAGAACCGGGTGAGTGGTGCGATCAGCCGCGTCAGCACCGCCAGCAATGGCGCGTCACTCACCAGCGGCAATGTGCTGGCTGCGACTTCGATCAATGGCGATGGCAACCTCGTTGCATTCGCGGCAAGCGATGCGAACATCGTGCCCGCCGACAACAACACGTTCGACGATGTATTCCTGAAAAATCGCAGCAGCGATGCGACCGTGATCATCAGCCGCGACGGCAGCGTCGGTGCGCTTGGCAATGGCCATAGCGGGCAGGCGATGATTTCCGAAGACGGCACGCGCGTCGTGTTTGCATCCGATGCCACGAACTTTGTCGGCGACGACAGCAATGCCGCGCGCGATGTCTACATCAAGACCTTGGCGAGCAATGTCATCACGCGCGTCAGCAGCAATGCGAGCGGCGTGCAGGGCAATGCAGCGAGCAGCGAACCCGCGATCAGTGCCGATGGGCGCTTTGTCGCATTTATCTCGGCGGCGAGTGATCTGGTCGCCGGTGACAGCAATGGCAACGTTGATGTTTTCGTCAAGGACTTGAGCGACAACAGCATTACGCGGGTCAACCTCGATGCCGCAGGCGGGCAGGGCAGCGGCGGCGATTGCAGCGCGCCATCGCTGAGCAGCGACGCGCGTCATGTCGGTTTCATCTGCGCGCAAAACAATCTCGTTGCAGGTGATACCAATGCGCTCGCCGATGCCTACGTCAAGGACCGCATCAGCGGCGCGATCACGCGCCTGCCGATCAGCGCCGTCAGTGCGCAGGCGAACGCGCTGAGCACCGCGACATCGATGGCGATCTCCGACAACGGTTTTGCGGCGTTCGCGTCGAGTGCCAACAACCTCGTGGTGGCCGATGAGCAACTGTTCAGCGACGTGTTCGTCAATCGCTACAACGCCGCGCCATTGATCGCGACCACGACCGTGATTACCGCCGACACGCCCGATCCATCACAGCCGAATGTGGCTTATGCGGTGTCGGTCGCGGTTACGCGCACAAGCGGTGCAAACCCGATCACCGGCGGCGTCACCATCAGTGATGGCAGCGCCTTCTGCGCCGCGCCATTGTCTGGCAGCGGCGACACCGCGAACGGTCAGTGCAATCTCGTGTCAACGACGCTCGGCCCAAAAACGCTGACCGCGACCTACAGCGGCGATGCCAACTACTCGGGCTCGAACGCGCCAACGGCCACGCATGCGGTGAGCAACATGTTGCCGACGACGCTTGATCTTTACACCAGCGGCACACCGGCCGTGGCTGGCAATCTGGTCACGTTGACCGTGTTCATCGCGCCGAACACGGCGCGTGGCACGATGCTGTTCGCGGCCGACACACAGACGATCAACGGATGTGGCGTCGTCGTTGTTGATGCCGCCGGTGCCGCAGTGTGCAACACCGCATTCACCAGCGTCGGCACGCGTGTGATCACCGCCAGTTACAGCGGTGATGCCGCGCACTTGCCGAGCATCGGCACCTTGCCCGGTGGTCAGCAAGTGATTGCACCGACAATCACGATTGCGCCGGCCCTGGTCGATGGCGCGACCAATGTGCCTTATGGCCCAGTGCAATTGCTCGCCAGCGGCGGCGTTGCCCCGCATCAGTTTGCAGTGACTGCGGGCAACTTGCCGAACGGTTTGAACCTGAGCAGTTCAGGGTTGCTATCGGGCATCCCCAGTCTGCGCGGCGCTTACAATTTCACCGTCACCGCGACCGATGCCAATGGTTTCACGGGAACCCGCAACTACGACCTCACCCTGCGCTCGGTGCCCGACGCCCCAACCATTGGCGTGCTCACGGCTGGCAATGGCAGTGTCACCGTTACGTTCACCCAGCCAGCCAATGACGGTGGCAGCCCGATCACGATCTACAACGCGTTCTGTTCGTTTGCCGCCAGCAGTCCAACTTCACCAATCACCGTCAATGGCTTGCCCAACGGTGTGCCGGTGCGCTGTCGTGTCAATGCAGTCAACGCGATTGGTGGCGGGGCGGCCTCGGAGGAATCCAACGAAGTAACGCCGCAGGCACCGACCACGCTGCAACTGCAAACCAGTGGCACGCCTGCGAATGCCGGCGCAAGCGTTACCTTCATCGCCACGGTGTCCTCGGCAAGTGCAAGCGGCACGGTCGCATTTGCCGCCAACGCGGTTCCGATCAGCACTTGTGCGTCGGTGCCCGTCAATGCCGGTAGTGCAGTGTGCAACACCACGTTTGCCAGCACCGGCACCCGCGCCATCACGGCCAGCTACTCGGGAGATACCGCGCATGTCGCGAGCAACGGCATCTTGGTCGGCGACCAGGACATCATTGATGTGCCGGGAGCGCCCTTGATCCTCAGCGCCGCGCCGCTCGATCAAGCCGCACGCATCAGCTTCAACGCGCCGATCAGCGATGGCGGCAGCGCAATTCTGGATTACAGCGCAAGCTGCACGCCTGGCCCGATCAGCAACACCCAAAATGCGCTGGTGATCGATGTCGGCGGACTCAACAACAACGTCGTGTATCGCTGCTCGGTGCGTGCCCGCAATGCGATTGGTTTGAGCGTGCCGTCAGCGGAGTTGAGTGTGATTCCAGGCAGCGGCGGCAGTAGTGCCGACCTTGCCATCAGCAAGACCAATAGCGCGGTATTCGTCAATGGGGGCGCTTATGTCGACTACACGATCACGGTCTCCAATCCAGGCCCGGCGGCGGTGATCGGCGCGCGCGTCGAGGATGCGATTGGCGCAGGCACTGATTTCAGCGCCGCGTTGTGGACGTGTGCACCGCTGAACAATGCCGCGTGTCCGAATCCGGCCAATGGCAGCGGCGCGCTCAACGCATTGGTTGATCTGCCGGCGACCTCATCGGTGCAATTCGTGTTCGGAGCGCTGCCGAACTCAGGCCCGGAAACGCCGATCGCAAACAGCGCGTCGGTCACGCCGCCCGCCAACATCACCGACCCGAACCTCAACAACAACATCGCCTCGGATGGGCCAGATATCCGTGGAATTTTCCGTAATGGGTTTGAGTGATGCCGGCGCCGTTTTCTGCTCGCCACGCCGACGCTGCTTCTTGCTCGTCATTCCGGCTTTCGCCGGATTGACGATAGGAAAGACTGGCGCTTCGCTTTCCCCCGGTCCTTACCGGTGCGGGTTCCGAATATGACGTTTGCTGGCGATGGCGGGTCAACGTCAAGCTGAGTTGATAGTTCGCACCATCAAAACTCGATTGCCCTTGGTGTGGGTCAATACGATCCAATATTCTGTGAGCACTGTGATGAAAACCCTGCGTAGGTTTGTCTTTTTGTTGGTCTTCGGCTTGGCTTCGGGTTTGATCCACGCCACCCCAGGCGACCTCGACGCACTCAACGCCAACGTCGTAGGCTCCACCGTGTTTGCCACGGCGGTGCAGCCGGATGGCAAGACGATCATCGCAGGGCAATTCAGCTCGGTGCTGGGCGT
>JAYUVY010000059.1:0-93809 GCA_043753835.1 Lysobacterales bacterium
GGTCTTCGGTAAATCGGGACTTTCGCATACGCTCCTCGCTATGGGGCGGGAGCTATCCTCTCAACTTTCAGCTCGTCCGAAAATCGGCCAGCAGGTCAAGCAGTCGAACTGCGCAGTACGGATGAAGCCTTCGCGGCGACAGTGCCGCCAGTTTTTTCTGACTTGCTCACGACGTTCTCCTTGGTTGGATCAAACGACACGAAGCGGCAGGGAAGTAGTCCCTGCGGATGGAAGGCCAGTCGTCCAGCGATGGCTCGGATCAAAGTCCCCTGCTCGCCATGAATGACTCAGTGACCCCAGCGGATCCCGAGAACTGCATGAGGACGGGCTTACGACATTCAAGGGTGGTCTCCCAGACGGTTTGACCCTAGCTCGCTCCTGTCTCAGATTCTGAGACGCTCCATGACCGGATTTAGCGTGAAGCTGGACGCCGCAGCGAACAGCGAGTGGTCGGCCCGACTTCTGGCCGCGAACAAGAGGAAAGGCGAGACGCGGCTGCACGCCTCGAGGTACATGATGCATCTCAGCTGCTCAGCTGCTCAGCTGCTCAGCACGAGGATCGTGCAGAATTCCTTCGCTTGGTCTTCAATCGAGCCAACGAGTCGATGTCTCCGATGCACGATTTCGAGTTCCATTTCGCGAAGCACCGCGGCCGGCGTCTGGCGCCCTTCTACTCGCGCGGCCGCCGTCACCTCAATGAAACTCACCAATTGCTCTTGCGACGCACGACCACCTTCGATGGTCTTCAACAACATGAGGCTCATGGAGTCGACGCCGCGCCTGACGATGTCCGCCAAGTATCCATACCGGCCGTTTGCGTGGAACTCGATGAGGAGTAGCGGGCGGCGGTTCGTCGCTCGTTCGTCGTCCAGATACAGCCACCGCCGCTTCGCGCCGCCGACAGCTTCAGGAAACAAGTTGAAGAGTCTGCCAACGCACTGAGCTGGCTTGTCTGACACGATTCGGTCGCACATCGTGGCGTTGGAAATTCGGGCAATCTCTTCGGCGACATCGATTGTGTGTAGCAAGACCTCGGCAGGTGTCGCTCTGGAATCAGGTGGATCTTTGCCTTCACTCTCATCCTGCTTGTGGGTGCTGACCGTATCTGTTGCTTGAGTGCCTCCTCCAACCTCGCTATTGCCCTGCGGGTTATTGGCGGTCAAGTTCAGCGGATCGCCTTGCTTCGGCTTGTTGTTCTTGGTCCTCGTGTCTCCGGATGCGTCGAGGCGAACCCGCTTTACTTGGGTGCTCTCAAGAACAGTGAATCTGTCATCCAAGGAATCAACCAAGAACGTCTGCGAGACGTAGTCTGTCGAGGGCAGTTTGCCGGCATCGAGATACAGGAACTGCAGTTCCGCAGTTCCGATGCGGCGCCGGCCCTTCTTTTTCTTCTTGCCCTCTTTTCCTGACTTGCTCTTTGGCGGTGCCTTGTAGTCATCCTCGTAGCGCCACTCCAATGACTCGAAATACAAGGGGCCCGAGCAGGAGTCCAACTTCGTTATGAGGATGGGTGAATCCGCCGCATCGCTAGTCAATCGACCTCGACATCTGAGCTTGGCGTCGCCCACGAACGGTGGTTCTGCCGCAAGCAACTTCGGACCCTTCGGTACCTCGCCGATCGAGCGCGTGTAAATTGCCTTAGCGCGCTTGAGGCCGACTTGATCGGGAGAAAACACTAGTCGGGCGATTGTCGGGACGTCGCCCTTCGCCATCCCGCGCCGCACAACTAGCCTTGCAGGCGCGCTCTCGCTTTCCGGCGACGTGTGTTTGGGTGCGTAGATCGATCTTCGCGGTTCAAGGATCTCTGGGCCTAAGACAGTGCGCGCCAGAATTGAGGATGAGAGGTAGTAGAAGCGAAAGATTTCCGCCATCGCAATGAATATCTGCCGGCCACACTTTGTCGGCAGACTGAGAAACATGGTGTCCCCCCGCGGATCGTCCGCTCCAATCGTCGCCCCCTCGATCTGAGATCGTCGAACCTTGGTTCCGTCCGATTGGAAATCGACCTCGAACTCAAATTCCTCGAGCAATCGGTCGCCGACAACTATGTTGTCCACTACGAGCGCACCGCCATACAAGTCAATGAGTTCACCGATCGGAACCGACTTTGTGACGGTCGAAGCCTGAAGGTTTCGAGCATCAGTCGAACCATCGTCTACCCACGGGGAGAGCAGGACATCCACGAATGGGTCCGGCGCGACGTTTCCCCGGGTCAAGCCCAAGATGGAACGGATGAGGTGGGTTGAAGTCAGCCCGAAGGTATGTCGAATCTTGCCGCTCAATCAGTCTGCGCCGGTGGGAAATGACACCCCGTATGCTCAAACACGCACCGTTATTGCGCAAGATGCACTCTTAACTTCCAAAAAGGCACTCTTTGGGCAAGTCTGCGGGTGCCAGATTGATGGTGATGCGCCGTTGCGGCCAGTCAAAGCTGGACGTGAGCAGGGCCGAGCGCACGCGGTCGCGACTCTCGCGCACCGCGGCCTCCGGCAGGCCGACGATATTGGTTCCAGGCAATCCTCCGGACAGATGCACCTCGATGTCGACGCGCGGCGCATCAACGCCGAGCGCGGCGCGGGCATGAACGATGGCGAGGCTCATGCCGTGCTCTCGCGCCGCGCGACCGGGTTGCGTCCCTGAGTGTTGCGGCTAGCGATGATGTGCGACATGAGCCTCATGACTCCGAAAAAAATGCCGCACGGATGCGGCACGGGTGAGTGGGTCTTGGTAGAAAGGCGCGGGCGACGGAGTCCCTTCCATCTGGCCCCGGGGGAGGCCAACGCTGCCCGCTGACGGTGAGAGGTCAGGACGGTTTCTTCTCCGCATCGAGCTTGGCGACGAGCTTTTCAAGCGTCTCCAGTTTCTCGCGGGTGCGCAGCAGCACCAGCCGCTGCACATCGAATTCCTCGCGCGTCACCAGGTTCAGGCGTTCCAGATTGGCCTGGATGGTGGCGCGGAAGGTCTTCGCCAGATCTTCTTTCGCGGCGTCGAACCCCGGCGGTACCAGCGTTGCCAGTCGTTGGGCCAGTTCGTCGATTGCGCGGACATTGATCATGGTCTTGCCTCCTCATTGGCCGTCAGATTACGCAGCGCCTCATGGGCAGCGCTTCGGGCGGTTTCGGAATTGTGCCTAAGAAAATTCGCAAAGTCGGGTTCCCTCGCGGGCAGCGCGCGGGCGTCACGGCGTCGCAGCGCATTCGCTAAGCTCGGCGGATCGAACGGAGCATGCGTATGAAAATGATCATGGCGATCGTCAAACCCTTCAAGCTCGATGACGTTCGCGAGGCCCTGGCGGAAGTCGGCGTCACCGGCATCACGGTGACCGAAGTCAAGGGTTTCGGCCGTCAGAAGGGCCATACCGAGCTGTATCGCGGGGCCGAGTATGTCGTCGACTTCCTGCCCAAGATCAAGCTCGAAGTGGCAGTCGCCGACGACCAGTGCGAGCGCGCGGTCGAGGCGATCATGCACGCGGCCAACACCAACAAGATCGGCGACGGCAAGATTTTCGTCTACCAACTCGATCGCGTCGTGCGCATTCGCACCGGCGAACTTGATGGTGATGCGCTGTGACCCTGTTCGGGGGCAAGGCGTCCGCAGCGGATGCCGATGCCATCCCCGCACGCACGACGCCGACCTGGGAAATGGAACTGCTGCTGTCCGGCGCGACCGTGTTCGGTCTGCTGCAGCTACCGACAACGCTGACCGAGATGACAGAGCCGGTGATTGCGCGGCTGGGTGCCGACCTCGTGCAGCTCGCGGCCATGCTTCTCGCCTATGTACTGATGGCGCTGTACGCGCTGATCGGCACTTTCGTGCTGCATTTGACCGTGCGCGGCTTATGGATCGCGGTGGTCGGCATGCGCTCGATGTTTCCGGAGGGCCCGGACTTCGAGCGACTGACGTCTGGCCCGCTCGCGCGCGAAGCGATGCGCAGCAGTCTGCCCAGCCTCGATCAGATCGCCGAGCGCCTCGACAATCGCGCGACGACGGTGTTCGCGCTTGGCGCCATCACCGTCATCGGACTGCTCATGCCGATATTGCTGGTGTTGCCGGCATTGCTGATCGGGCTCATCGGCTATCCGCAGTGGATATGGCCGACGATGTTTGCGCTCGCGTTCATGCTTGCTGGCCCCGCATTTGTTGCTTATGGCATCGACCAGATCTGGGGTCGACGGCTGCGACCCAATGGGCGTCTTGCACGCCTGTTGAGCACGATCATGCGTGCGTATCAGCGCTTGCAACCACCCGCAGTTGCCGTGCTGCTGACAACGCTGAACACCCGCATCGGCACCGGCAAGACCATGACGATGTATCTGGGCGCATTGCTCGTGATCTCGGTCGCCGTGATCGTGTCGATCAGCTGGCGCCGAAATGGTGTGCCGACAGGGGCCGAATTGCTCATGCCAAGACCGTCTGCGACCGGACTGGCAATGCTTCCTGAGCACTACGACGACCAGCGTCGCAATGCCGACCGCGTGCGGCTTGTGCCTTATCTGGACTCAGCGGTGCTGGCAGGCGACTGGTTGCGTCTGGTGGTGCCGCACGACGACGGTCGGGTTGGCGATGTGGTGCGCCGAGTCTGTCCACCGAACACCGCATCCCGGGTTGAGGAGTCTGCCGCTGCGACACGGCGCGAGGACGCTGCCGATGACGAGATCGCGCTACTCGACTGTTACGCCGCGCTGCTGGCCGTGCGCGTCGACGGACAGCGCCTGCAGTTGCGGCCGGACTTCTACGTTGCCGCGGAATCACGCATCCGCGGCGTCGCGTTCATGATCGACGCCCGCAGCTTGAACCGAGGTCGGCACGTCATCAGCATCGCGCAGTGGCCGTCGCGCCGGAATCGGGACGACGGCGCGAAGCCGGCGTCCTGGCGCATTCCGTTCTGGAAGTAATGCTTCCTTGGAGCAACTTACTCGCCGAGGAAATCGCCGAGGAAATTCGGCATGGCAAGCGCGCCCTTGTGGGTGTCGGCGTTGTAGTACTTGGTGGCGAATTGCTTGGTCTGCGCGCCGCGTTCGCGGAACGTGTCCAGATCCAGATGCTTGCGCGCCATGGTCGCGCTCCACCAGCCGGTCGGGTAGCAGGGCTGCGGAAATGGCAGCGTGCGCACGTGCGCGAAACCGGCGGTCTTCATCGCCTCGCGCATCGCCTTGGTCAGCTCCATGTGCACCAGCGGCGATTCGCTCTGCTGCACCAGAATGCCGCCCGGACGCAGTGCCTTCAGGCAGCTCAGATAGAACGCCTTGTTGAACAGACCTTCCGCCGGGCCGATCGGGTCGGTCGAGTCGACGATGACGACATCAACTGATTCGGCATCGAGACCGCGCATGTAGGCGATGCCGTCGTCGAACATCAGGGTTGCGCGTGGATCGTTGTTCGAGTCACACAACTCGGGAAAATGGATTTCGGCGAGACGCGTGACGCGTTCGTCGATATCGCACTGCACGACCGATTCGACTTCGCGATGCTTGAGCACTTCGCGCAGCGTGCCGCAGTCGCCGCCGCCGATGATGACGACGCGCTTCGGGCTCGGATGGGTGAACAGCACTGGGTGCGCGATCATCTCGTGATAAAGGAAATTGTCGCGCGTGGTCAGCATCACGCAGCCGTCGATCACCATCAGGTTGCCCCAGTCGGTGGTCTCGTAGATCTCGATTTTCTGGAACGGCGTTTGCTCTTCCGCAAGTTTGCGCGTGATGCGAAACGAGATGGCTGAACCGGATTTTTCGTGCGGTTCCGAAAACCAGGTCGAATCGAGACTCATGGCAACTCCGATACGGGCAGGACAAAGGGGGCGGGATTGTAGCCGGAAGACCCGCGCGTGCACGTCACGATCGCGACCCGCATTCAGGCTAGGGCAGTAGCGCGTCGATGACCGGCAATTCGATGCGGCTGGCCGCGCCTGGCGCGTGCCCGATGCGCTGCGTCGCCTTGCGGTAGTCGCCGGGCTGGGCGAAGAAGATGTTCGGCACGAAGGTTTGCGGATTGCGGTCGTAGAGCGGAAACCAGCTCGACTGGATCTGCACCATCAGCCGATGCCCTTTGCCGAAGACGTGGTTCGCGTGCGGTAGCGGGATGCGATACGGCAGCATTGCATTTGCTTCGATCGCCTTCGGGTGTTCGTAACTCTCGCGATAACGCCCGCGGAAAATGTCCGCCGAGATCATCAGCTGATAACCGCCGAGTTCCGGCTGGCGCGGCACTTCGTCCGGATAGACATCAATCAGTTTGACTACCCAGTCGCTGTCACTGCCGCTGGTCGCGGCGAACAACTGCGCAATTGGCTCACCGGCAATTTTCAGCGGTTCGGTCAGCGGCTCACTGACGAAAGTCAGCACATCGGTGCGGCTCGATGCATCGCGCTGATCTTCCACCAGCCAGTTCGGCCAATAGTCGTCGTCGCCATAGTTGACCGCCTGAATCGGTCGGCGCGTGAACGGGATGGGTTTGGCCGGATCGGACACGTAGTCGCTTTCAAGCGCCTCGTTCGCCGCGGGTGCCGTAAACGACAGTGCGGCATCGGCGCGCAAGTACAGCGACTGCGTGCGCGTCGCGCATCCCGAATTACAGCCGGACGGCCAGGCCGACAAACTCTGCCAACGATTGGTCCCGGTTTCGAACGCGACGACCGGCGCGGTGTCGTGTTTCGGGGCTTCGTCGCGCAGGAAATGATCGAGGAACGGCCGCAGCACATCGCGGCGGAATTGCAGTGCGGTGTTGGCGTCGAACTGGATCGGGCCGAGGCTGCTGGCTTCATCGATCTGTTGGCCGTGATTCCATGGCCCCAAGACCAGATAGACCTGATCATTTTTGGTGTCTTTCGCCTCCAGCGCGCGATACACCGCCGGCGCGCCATAGATGTCCTCCTGATCCCAGAGTCCGTGCACGATCATGGTGGGCACTTTCAGCGGCTGCGCGGCGAGCAGCTTGTCCATCGCCTGCTGCTGCCAGAACGCGTCGTAGGCTGGATGCGCGACGATCTTGTTCCAGAAGCCGGACTGCTCCAACGCGCGCTGCTTGCCGAGTTCACCGGCGGAGCCGGCTTTCAGGAATTCCTCGTACTGGTCGTGATGACTGAACCACCATGAGGCGTCGTTGTCGCGCGTCACCACCTGTTCCAGCAGATAGCCCATGTTGATTTGCCGGAACGCGCCGTGATGGAACCAGTCGTCGCCGATCCAGCCGTCGACCATCGGATTCATCGGCACCGACACCTTCAGCGCCGGATGCGGATCGACGAGCGCAGTCAGGGCCAGATAGCCGTCATAGGAAATGCCGATGATGCCGACGCGGCCATTGCTCTCGGGCACGTGCTTCACCAACCAGTCGATCGTGTCAAACGTGTCGGTGGCATGGTCGACCGGCGTCGGGTTCAGCGGACCGCGGAACGGCCGGTTCGTCACGTAGTCGCCTTCCGAGCCGTACTTGCCGCGCACGTCCTGAATGACACGGATGTAACCGGCCTCGCTGATCACGTCGGCGATGTTGTCGTAACCCTGCAGCACCGCGGCCATGCGCGGGCTGTGCGCGTTCGACGTCAGGCCGTCGGCGTCGTAGGGCGTGCGCGTCAGCAGCATCGGTGCTTGTTTTGCATTTTTCGGCACCAGGATGACGGTGTGCAGCTTCACGCCGTCGCGCATCGGGATCTCGACTTCGCGGCGTTCGTGGTCGAAGCCGGTGGTCGATGGCTTGAATTCGGCCGGGGTTTCGCTGGGATAGTTCGGGTACTTCGGTTTGGTCGGTTTGTCGGCGGCCAATAGCGGGCTTGCGCACAACCACGCGCTCAGTGCCAGCGCCAAACAGTGCGATGATCGATTCATGTTCAGATCTTCCGGCAGCCATGGACAATGCTCCCGAGTCTAGTCGCGAGCCAGAGCCCGTGGTTCGCCTGCATCATCGTTCACGAAGGCCAGACATGGCGATTCAAGCCTGCCCCTGCGGATCTCCCGACTACGCGCGCTGCTGCGGTCTTTTTCACGCCGGCGCGATTGCGGAGAGTGCCGAGCAGTTGATGCGCTCGCGCTACAGCGCCCATGTGCTGGGGCTTGGCAATTATCTGGCCACGACGTGGCATGCGGACACGCGACCGGCGGCGGCTCGGCGCAGCGGCTGCACGAGATCAGCCGCTTCGCGCGCATCGATGGCCGTTGGTATTACATCCACGGCCAGTATCCGGCCCGACCTTGAAGTGCCGCCAACTTGCCCGGCACCGTTGCAGCACGGTCGGCGGATTGCTGCGATGCGTATCGGTTAACGTTCCGGTTTTCGGAATGAACCGATTCGTGCTGATCGCCTGCGTCCAAATCCTCGTCTTCTGCAGCATTGCCGTCGCGCCGCTGGCCTGGTTGCGATGGCGCGCGCCGGCCACACTGCGACTGATTTTCGCTGACCTGCGTCCCGAACGGCTGCTGCATTACGACGCGATGGTGCTGCTCGGCGCGATGCTGCACGAACGCACTTCAAGCACTGCGTTTTCGTTGGCGGATGCGCTGGCGCTGTTCGGACTGCTGATCGCCTTGGCTTACGCCGCGGTGTTCGCGATCATCAGCAACAACATCGAAGACCTGGCGATCGACCGGATCAGCAATCGCGGGCGCCCGTTGGCCAGCGGCGCCATCGATGCCGACCGCTACCAGCGCATCGGTCGCGGCGCGTTGCTCATTGCGCTGGCACTCGCGGCCATCGTTGGGCGCAGTGCGACACTCGGCGTAGCGGCCGTCAGCCTCGTCTACTTCCTGTATTCGTGCCGACCATTTCGGCTGAAGCGCGTGCCGATCTTCGCGAAGCTGATGATCGGCGCGAACTCGGCGATGTTGGCGGTGGCCGGGTTTGTCCTTTGCGGCGGCCTCTGGCTCGACTTTCCGCGGCCGTGGTTGCTGTACCTGGTGATCGCCGTCGGTCTCGCCGCCAACTTCATCGATTTGAAGGACACCGAGGGCGATGCCGCGGCAGGCATCCCGACCTTGCCCGTACTGCTCGGCGATCAAGGCGCACGGCGTGCGATCGCGATTGCCACCGTGTTCGCGTACGCCAGCGCTGCCTGGCTGCTCGGTGCATGGTCGCTGTTGCCCTTGAACTTCGCATTGCTGCTCTGGCACCTGCGCGAACTGCGACGCGAGCCGTTCGTCGAAGCGCGGGTGTTCCGTGTATACCTGCTCAGTCAGGTCGCCTTGATTGGAGCACTGTGGCTAACCGCGCGCTACGCCGTTTTCTGATCGCTGCGGCATTCGTGTTGCTCGTCATCTGCGCGAACGCCGCAGCAGACGAGGATGCTTTGGCGCGCGCACGCGATTGGCTGGTCGTGCAACAACGCGCGGATGGCGCGATCGCCGACCAAGGCAATCCCCTGTTCGAAACCTGGGAGACGGTGATCGCGGCCCGCGCGCTGACGGCCAGTCACAGCAGCGCGCATGTCGACGCTGCCGCGGCCGCAGTAGAGTTTCTGGCGAACCAGCAGAATGCGCAGGGACTGCTCTGTCACAACCTGCGGTGTCGGCAAGCGACCTGTGTCGAGACTTCGGCTGAGTATCTGCAGTTGCTGATCGACGTCGGCCAGATTCAGCGGGCACGCGAGCTTTGGCCGGCCTTGATCGCCGATCAGCAACCCGATGGGCGCTTCCTGGTCGGCAATCCGGATGTGCGCGAACGCCTCGATTTCCCTTCGGTCACTGCCTTCGTGTTGGCAGTCGGTGCACGACTCAATCAGCAAGGTCCCGAACTGCAGCGTGCACGCGACTGGTTGCTCGATACGCAGCGGCCGCGAGGTGATTTCGATGCGGCTTGGGAGTACTACGGCACGCCGGGGTATGCGCTGTGGCCGGCGGTGCGGGCATTGGGTTCAAGTGCGGCGTCGACGCGATCGGCAAGACAAGCGCTGATCGGATTCGCGCGCGTGACGCAGCGGGCCGACGGCGCTTGGTCATTCCAGTCCAAGAAAGGCGATCGCCATGTCTCGAGCACACTCGAAACCGCGCTGATGTTGCTGGCTCTGAGCGACGCCGACGCGCCGGCGATGCTGATCGAACCGGCACGCAACGCGCTGCGGCGCATGCAGCAAGCGGACGGCCATTGGAACGGCGGCTGGTTCCCGATTCCAAGCGCCAGTTATGAAAAGCGCGAAGACGTGTTCGCCACTGCGATCGCCATCCTCGCGCTGCAGGCCGAGGCGTCGTCGCCATGAATGTCACCGATGTATTGCCGTGGTTCCGCGCGACGGCCGAGCGCATCGAGAACATCCCGGTGCCGTTTCCGCGATTCATCGTGCTGTTCTTCGCCTTGCTCGGCATCCGTCTCTGTCTGGAATTCTTCTCGAGCCAACGGCTGTACACGACCGACGACGTCATCCACATCGGGCTCTGGTTCGCCTTTGTCGTCCTCGCCTTCATGTCGTTGCTGCAAATGGCGACCGGCGTGGCGATGATTCGCACCGCGCGTCTGGCCATCGTCTGCTACGTGTTTTCCTGGTCGGCACCGATCATCGATCTGCTCGTGCATCGCGGCATTCCGGCGCGCATGAACTACATCTCGATCAACAGCTGGTCCGACTTCGCGCAGGCCTACTTCACCTTCGGCGGTCCGAGCCTGATGCGCGGCGCGACGCTCGGCATCCGCATCGAGATCGCGTGCCTGGTGATCGCCTGTTTTTTGTACGTGCACGGCAAACGCGGGAGCGTGTGGCGTGCGGCTTTGGCGGCGCTCGCGATCTACAGCATGTTGTTTGCGACCGGCGCGATTCCCTATCTGCTCGGACTGCTGGTCGGCGCGATGCATCTGCAATATGGCGTAGGTGACCAGTCGACCGTGCTGCTGCTCTACTGCCTCAATGCCGGTTTGCTCAGCCATGTGCTGTTGCGGCACCAGCCGCAACTCTGGCGTCATGCACGTGCGCAAGTTCGGTTGCTGGCGGTGTTCGGTGCGGCGGCAGCATTCGCCTATGGTGCCTGGTTGGCGCACACGAACTATTCCGACAATGTTGCGCTGAATCCCACGACCTTGTTCTGGTGGCCGATGCTGCCGTGGATGCTGCTGGCGATCGTCGTCTGGTTGGGTCTCGCCCGAGCCGATGAACCGACATCCGGATCTGTGCGGATCGGCATCTGGGCGGTGATCAGCGTCGGCGCGCTGCTGATCGGCGGGCGCTACGCATTTGCATTGCAGATCGTGTTCGCGCTGTGCTGGCTTTGGCAGGTGTGGCTGGCGCCATGGCGCGATCGCGTCTGGGCGATGGCGATCGGTTTTGCGCTCGTCGCAATGGCTTCGGCACTGGCCGGATTCCAGTTGCTGGGCGGGCCGATGGTCGGCTTTCCGTTGTCCGCATTGTTTGCACTTCCGCTCGCGGCGGCAGTGCTGGCGGCCGGACAGACACGGATGTTACGCCGACGAACTTCCGCTACCTTCGATACTTCAACTGGGGAGTAGACATGCGTTTTCAATTTGGCCGCAGGCTGGTCTCGGTAGGGCTGCTGGTCGTGGCGATCTCACCTGCTCTCGCGCAGGACATCGCCTTGTACGAAAACTTCAACAATGGCTGCGCCAGCAATTGTGAAGCCAGTTCCTGGAATGGCTGGACCATCCTCGACAATGTCGACGGCGTCACCGGCAGCGCACCCAACAACTGGTTCATCAGCTGCGCCGAGGAAGGCATAGCGCCGCCCGGCTGCGGATCCAGTTGCATCGGTGATGCCAGCCTGCACATTGGCGCCAATTCCGCGGGCGGTGGCGACATGGCCGCTTCGTACAACGACACCGGAGCGGTCAATGCCACCTACCGGATGGCGGTATCGCCGAGGATCGACCTGACCGGCACCGCCGCGGTCACCCTTGAGTTCGACTTCATTGCCTTCGGAAGTGCAGGTTGCTCCGAAGACCGCGCGCAACTGCGACTCAGCACGGACAATGGCGCCACCTGGCCCGTAGGCTTTCAATATTGCCTGACGTCGGTCTGCTGCGGCGCCTGCAATGGCTACAGCCAGGGCCAGTGGACCCGATACCGACTCGCCCTGCCCGCAGCGTTCAGCAACAACCCCAATGTCCGTATCGGCTTTCACTGGCGCAACAACGGCAACGGTTCCGGTACCGATCCGTCGGTGGCGATCGATGACATCCGCATCGGGAGTGTCGGTGTCGATCTCGGCATCACCAAGACCAACGGGGTGAGTGTGGTGGTACCTGGTACTTCGGTGACCTACACCATCGAAGCCCGCCGGCCTTGGAATGGCTGGGCCATAGACGCCAGCGGCGTAACCGTAACCGACATTTTCCCGGCCGCGTTGACCGCTTGCACGACGACCTGCGTCGGTTCGGGTGGCGGAACCTGCACGGCCGGCCCGTTTACTGGCGACATCATTGAGACCGTCAATCTCCCGAACACGTTTTCTGCTGGCAGCTCCGTCACCTACACCTCGGCCTGCACCGTCAGCCCGGCCGCGACGGGAACACTGGAGAACACCGCGACGATCTCGGCGGGAGCCGGCTATTACGATCCAGCCTCCACCAACAATGCGGCCACCGACACCGACAGCCTGGTGCCCGATGCGCTGTTTCTGGACGGCTTCGAATCCTGACCCGGGGAGTAGGTATGCGCACTCATGTTGGCCACTGGCTGTTGTCATTGGGGTTGATGGTTACCGGGAGCTCGGCAGCTCACGCTCAGGCGGTGGCCTGGTCCGATGATTTCAACAATGGCTGCGCGTCGAATTGCATCGCCAGCACTTGGAATGGCTGGACCATCCTTGACAATGACGGCGGTGTTTCTGGCGGCGCACCGAACAACTGGTTCATCAGTTGCAGCGAGGAAGGCATAGTGCCGCCGGGCTGCGGATCCAGCTGCGTCGGTGATGCCAGCCTGCACATCGGCGCGGATCCCGGATCGGGGGGCGACATGGGTGCGGATTTCAACGAAACCGGTGCGACCAACGCCACCTTCCGCATGGCGGTGTCGCCGACGATCAATCTGAGCGGCCGGACCGCATCAAAGCTCGAGTTCGACTACATCGCCTTCGGCAGTGCGGCGTGTTCCGACGACCGCGCACAACTGCGCCTCAGCACCGACAATGGTGCGACATGGCCGGTGGGCTATCAGTATTGCCTGACCTCGGTCTGCTGCGGCGCCTGCAATGGCTACAGCCAGGGCCAGTGGACCCGCTATACCTTGGCGCTGCCGGCTGCGTTCGACAACAACCCGAATGTCCGCGTCGGTTTTCATTGGCGCAACAACGGCAATGGCTCGGGGACCAATCCCTCGGTCGCCATTGACGACATCCGCATCTCAAGCCCGGACATCGATCTCGGCATTACCAAGTCGAATGGCGTCGATGCGGTGTTGCCGGGCAACACGGTGACTTACACGATCCAGGCGAGTCGATCGTGGGATACATATTCCGTGGACGCGAACGGCGTGACCGTAACCGACATTTTCCCGGCCGCGCTGACCGCTTGCAGTACCACTTGCGTCGGTTCCGGGGGCGCAACCTGCACGGCCGGGCCGTTTACGGGCGACATCAACGACATCGTCAATCTCCCGAACACGTTCTCTGCCGGCAGCACCGTCACCTACACCTCGGTCTGCACCGTCAGCCCGACTGCGACGGGAACGTTGGAGAACACCGCGACGATCGCGGGGGGCGCGGGCTATTACGACCAAGCGTCGGCCAACAATTCCGCAACCGACACCGACATCATGCTGACCGACGGCTTGTTTCTGGACGGCTTCGAGAACTGATTTGCTGGCTGAATTCGCTGCTTAAATCTTGCTTAAAGATTTGACAAAACTTTAAGCAAGTGTGCCAGTCACGCCGCCTTCGCCGCCTCGATCACCACCGGATTGCGGAACTGCGCGAGCAGTTCCGTTTCACGCGCCTTCGCCTTGACGAGATGTGCTTCCTTGACGTGACCGAAGCCGCGGATGTGTTCCGGCACTTCGGCGATGGCGATCGCGGTGGCGTGATTGCCGGCGTCGAGTTTGCCGACCAACTCGTCGACGGTGCGGAAGTAGTCTTCGATCAACTGGCGTTCCATCTTACGCTCGGCGGTGTAGCCGAAGAGATCGAAGGCGCCGCCGCGCAGGCCCTTGAACTTCGCCAGCAACTTGAACGCGGTGAAGATCCACGGGCCGTATTCGGATTTGACCAGATGGCCGTCGGCGTCCTTCTTCGAGAACAGCGGTGGCGCCAGGTTGAAGTGGATCTTGTAGTCGCCGTCGAAGGTATCCCGGATGCGCGCGGCGAAATCGCCGGTGGTGTACAGGCGCGCGACTTCGTACTCGTCCTTGTAGGCCATCAGCTTGAAGGCATAGCGCGCGACCGCTTCGGACAACTTCGTCGCACCACCGAGTTCACCGGCTTCGGTGAAGCGCACCTTGTCGACCAGTGCCTTGTAGCGTTCGGCATAGGCCGCGTTCTGGTATTCGGTCAGGAATTTCACGCGCAGCGCGACGCTTTCATCCAGCGTCTGCGCGATGGGGCCGAAGCCTTCGAATGCGCTCGAGGTCGCCAGATGTTCATCGGCATCGGTGGCCGCCTGCGAGGCACCGACGAAGTCGATCAGCGCCGGCGCCGTGCGCAACGCTGCGGCTTTCTTGACGGCCGCGAGATCGTGCGCGGCCATGCGGCCCCAGTCGAAAGCACGCTTGTTCATCTCGATCGCCGCACCGTTCAACTCCACCGCACGCATCAAGGCGAACAGCGACACCGGCACGAAGCCTTTCTGCCAGGCGTAGCCGAGCATGAACGTGTTGGTCGCGATCGAGTCGCCAAGCAATGCGGTGGCGATCTCGGTGGCGTCGATTACGTCAGGTGCTTCCTCGCCCATGGCGTTGTGCACGGCGTCGACAATCTGCAGCTTCGGGAACTGCATGTCCGGATTGCGCGTGAACGTACCCGGCATCGCTTCGTAGCCATTCAACACCGAGTGCGTGCGGCCGGAACGGATCTTCGACATCGACCAGTAGTCATTGACCACGACCATGTCGCAACCGAGCACCAGATCAGCTTCACCGGCGGCGATGCGCACGGCATGGATGTCGGACGGCTGGCGTGCGACGCGGACATGCGTGGTGACCGCGCCACCCTTCTGCGCGAGGCCGGTCTGGTCCAGCACCGACGTGCCTTTGCCTTCGAGATGTGCCGCCATGCCGATCAAGGCACCGATGGTGACGACGCCAGTGCCGCCGATACCGGTGACCAGGATGTTCCAGGGTTGGTCGAGGTTGCTGTGAAAAGTCGGCATCGGCACGTTCGACAAGTCCATGTTCGCGCCTGAACCTTTCTTCTTCTTGAGGCCGCCACCCTGCACGGTGACGAAGCTCGGGCAGAAGCCCTTCACGCAGGAAAAATCCTTGTTGCAGTTGCTCTGGTCGATCTCGCGCTTGCGACCGAATTCGGTTTCCAGCGGCAACACCGACACGCAGTTCGACTTCACGCCGCAGTCGCCGCAGCCTTCGCACACGGCTGGATTGATGAAGGCGCGCCTGGCCGGATCAACCGCCTTGCCGCGCTTGCGCCGACGCCGCAATTCGGCGGCGCAGGTCTGGTCGAAGATGATCACGGTGCAGCCCGACTCTTCACGCAGTCGCTTCTGCACCGCATCGAGTTCGTCGCGATGCAGGAATTCGACACCTTCCGGGAAAATTTCCGGGCGCGACCACTTTTCGATGTTGTCGCTCAATACAACAATGGTTTTCACGCCTTCCGAGCGCACCTGATGCGCGATGTCCGGCACCGTCAGCGTGCCGTCGACCGGTTGGCCGCCGGTCATCGCGACCGCGTCGTTGTAGAGGATCTTGTAGGTGATGTTGACCTTGGCCGCGATCGCCTGACGGATCGCGAGCGAACCGGAATGGAAGTAGGTGCCGTCACCGAGGTTCTGGAACACGTGCTTCTCGTCGGTGAACGGCGCCTGGCCGCACCAGGTCGTGCCTTCGCCGCCCATCTGGGTGAAGGTATCGGTGCGCCGATCCATCCACGTCACCATGTAATGACAGCCGATGCCGCCGAGCGCGCGCGAACCTTCCGGCACCACGGTCGATGAATTGTGCGGACAACCCGAGCAGTAATGCGCAGCGCGCGGGAAATTCGCACGCGGCGCGGCGAGTTCGCGCTCCTTTTCGGCGATCCACTTCAGACGCGATTCGATCGACTCGTTGGTGAAGAACTTGGCGAGGCGCCCGGCAATCACCCGGGCAATACGTGCTGGCGTCAGTTCATTTGTGCTCGGCAAGATCCAGTCGCCGCCCTCATTGAACTTCCCGACAATGCTCGGGCGCGTGGCGTGGTCCCAGTTGTACATCGCCTCCTTCATCTGCGATTCGATGAAGCTGCGTTTCTCTTCGACGATCAGGATGTCTTCGAGGCCACGCGCGAAGTTGCGGATGCCCACCGGCTCAAGCGGCCAGGTCATGCCGACCTTGTAGACGCGGATGCCGATGTCGGCGGCCATGCGGAAGTCGATGCCGAGATATTCGAGTGCCTGCAGCACATCGAGATAGCTCTTGCCGGTGGTGACGATGCCGAAGCGCGCGCGCGGCGAGTCGATGATGGTCTTGTCGATTCGGTTGGCGCGTCCGAAGGCTTCGGCGGCAGCGACCGCGTACTGGTGCAGGCGCATTTCCTGATCCAGCGGCGGGTCCGGCCAGCGGATGTTCAAGCCGCCCGCCGGCAGGATGAAATCATCCGGCAACACGATATCGAGTTGATGTGGATTGACGCTGACCGACGCGGACGATTCGACGGTTTCGGCAATGGTCTTGAAGCCGACCCAGCGCCCGGTGAAGCGCGACATCGCCCAGCCGATCAGGCCCATGTCGAGGATGTCCTGCACGCCGGCGGGGTTCAGTACCGGCATTAGCGCCGAAACGAATTCCAGTTCCGAACCATGCGGCAGGGTCGACGATCGGCAGGCATGGTCGTCGGCGGCGAGCGCGAGCACGCCACCATGTTTCGAGGTACCGGCGGCATTGCCATGCTTGAACACGTCACCGCTGCGATCGACGCCCGGGCCCTTGCCGTACCACATCGAAAACACGCCGTCGTACTTCGCGCCCGGGAACAGGTTGGTCTGCTGCGAACCCCAGACCATGGTCGCGCCGAGGTCTTCGTTCAGTCCCGGCTGGAACTTCACCTTCTGCGATTCGAGGTGCTTCTTCGCCTTCCACAGTTCCAGATCAAAGCCGCCGAGCGGCGAACCGCGATAACCCGAGATGAATCCGGCGGTGTTGAGGCCCGCGGCCTGGTCGCGCAACGCCTGCATGATCGGCAAACGCACCAGCGCCTGCACCCCCGACAGATAAATCCGCCCCTCGCGCCGCGTGTACTTGTCTTCCAGCGTGTAGGAACGGTCGAACTGCTCGGCGGGTACGGCCATGTCGAGTCTCGGGGTCAGCAAAAATGGACGCGAAGTTTAGCAGCGGGTGCCCTTGCGGACGGGTGCTAGCATTTCGAATGGCGAATCGCCGCGGAGGGTCGACGATGAAACGTCCGTTCGTTCTGTGGATCTGGCTGGTCCTCGTGCTCACCGTCGGCAACCTGCACGCGGGTGTCGCCTACACGACCCAGACCAAAATCTACGCCGTCGATGCGATCCAGCGCACGTCGCTGCACAGCTATCCGGCGGGCGGCAGCGCGCAACCGTTGCCGTTGGTGATCGTCCTGCATGGGGATGGCGGCACGGCGGCGGGGATGCGCTCGGCGTTGCCGCTGGAGCCGCAGGCGAACGGCGCAGCGGTCTTCAGTTACCTCAGTTCGGCGGGCGGCAGTTTCGAGTATTGGACGGATACCGGCCGTGGCCACGAAGGCCGTTTCGTGCAGGCCATCATCGCGAACTATGGCGTGGCCGGGATCAGCATCGATCCGACGCGTGTGTATCTGGTCGGCTTCAGTGGCGGTGGCACGATGGCGCAGGCGCTCGGCTGCCGGTTGGGTGCGGGTGTGATCCGCAAGATGGGCATCCATTCCGGTTCGCTGTATGCGGTCGGTGACTTTACCTACACCGGCAACGTCGTGAACTGCAATCTGCCGGGCACCCTGTTGATCTGGGGACAGAACGATCAGACCAGTGGCGTGACCTATGCCATCGGCCAGAACATCCGCGACAACCATGTCGCCACACAGAATTGCGCGGCGACGACGCAGAACACCACGCCTTCAC
Source organism: Lysobacterales bacterium (assembly GCA_043753835.1). Taxonomy (GTDB): domain Bacteria; phylum Pseudomonadota; class Gammaproteobacteria; order Xanthomonadales; family Ahniellaceae; genus JADKHK01. The sequence continues at coordinate 18,145 of JAYUVY010000059.1, forward strand.
CGTGCGTCGCCTACGACCAATGCGCGCGGCCGGTGGAGTGGTGCGCCATTCCTGGACTGGCGCATGCCCTCTGGGCCAATGCAGCACAAGCGTTCTGGCGCTTTTTCGCCGGTGATGGTGTGGCGGTACCCGAGACCCCGTTGTTCGACGACGGCTTCGAGGGCGGCAGTGCGCCACCCGCATCGCCGCGCTGGGTGATGGGCTACCACGTCGGTTACGAACGCAATCTGCTGGCGACCGCAGACATCGACTTCGCGTCACTGACGCATCTGATGGTCGGCCGCCTGATCCCGAACGCCGACGCAACCTTGACCGATCATTTCGATATCGACAACGTCAACGGCCCGATCTGGGCACAGGGCGTCATCGCTGCCGCGCATGCGGCGAACCGCAAGGCGATCCTGATGATCGGCGGCGCTGGCGAAATCGATGGCTGGCGCGCTGCAGCGGCGACACCGCAATCGCGCGCAACCTTCGTCACCAGCCTTCTGGCCAAGGTTGATCACTACAGCGCCGACGGGCTTGATCTGGACTGGGAGCCGATCGAGACCCAGGACCACGCACCACTGCTGGCGCTGGCGCAAAGCCTGCGCGCACAGCGACCGAACCTGCTGCTGACCATGCCGGTCGGCTGGATCAACAGCAATTTCCCGCCTGCTGACGAGGCCGCCTTCATGGATGCCATGGGTGACGTGCTCGACCGTATCGCGGTGATGAGTTACGGCATGTTGTACGAGGACTTCGGTTGGTGGAGCTGGCATTCCTCGGCATTGAACGGCCACAAGGGCAATACACCGAGTTCGGTGGATGCCAGCACCGATTACTACCTCGGTACCGGCATTCCCGCCGCCAAGCTCGCGGTCGGCACCGGCTTCTACGGCACTTGCTACCAGCGTATGACGGCGCCCGATCAGGTGACCCAGGGTGGCGACATCGTCGGCAGCGACGGCACCTTCAGTTACCGCAACATCGTCGCGAACTATCTGCCGACGATGACGCCCGGCTACGACGCCACCGCGTCCGCGCCCTGGCTGTCGTCCGTGGGCGGTGTCGGGCCGGTCGGTGCGCGCTGCAACTACCTGACCTACGAGAATGCGACATCGATCGCCGCGAAAGGCCAATACGTGCGCACCAACCTGCTCGGCGGCACCATCATCTGGACCATCGCCCAGGGCCACCGGCCAGAGTTGCCAGTCGCAGATCCGAACCAGTTGCTGCGTGTGGTCAAGACGGCGTTTCTCGACTGAATCGAAGCCCGCGATTTTGCCCCGCGCCCCACTGCCGTTATCTTCACCCAAACGGCAGCGGAGCAAGGCCATGCGCACCATCCTGATCGCGAGTCCGAAAGGCGGTTGTGGGAAGACGACCGTGGCGACGAATCTGGCGGCGTTTTATGCGACCGCGGGGAAGGAAACGGTCCTGATCGACTGCGATCGGCAGGGGTCGTCCCTGCATTGGGCGGAAAAGCGCGCGGCGCTCGCTGCACCGGTGCTCGGCATGCACGGGCGCATCGGGCCGAAGATCACGGCGAAGTTGCCCGAGGGCACCAAGCGTTGCGTGATCGACAGTGCTGCGGGCATTCGCATCAGTGAAGTGGCTGACCTGATCGAAAGCGCGGATGCGCTGGTGATACCGGTGATGCCATCGATCATCGACCTCGAAGCTTCCGAAGCATTCTTTGCCGAGTTGGCAGCGCTGCCGGCGATCAAGAAGCGCAAAGTGCCGGTGGCGATTGTCGCGAACCGCACCAAGCCGTGGACCAATGCCACACAGATGGCCGTGGCGCGGCTCAAGGAAGCGCCGTTTCCGGTGATCGCCGAGCTGCGCGATTCGCAGGGTTATGTGCTGCTCGCCGGCATCGGCAAGAGCCTGTTCGACTATCACAGCGAACAGACGCGCTCGCATCAGGACGACTGGGCGCCGCTGTTGAAGTGGCTGAAGAAGCTGGACTGACGCGCGTCAGTTCACCGCCGGTTTTCGTGGACGACCGCGGCCACGGCGGGTGTCGGTATCGGCAATCACTTGCACCTGCTGCGACGCCAGGGCCGATGTCGCGGCACTGACCAGCATTTCGGGCGTCGCGTTGACACCCGGATCAACTCGCGCGATGCCGCAGGCCGATTGGCTGCGCAGCCGCGCGATCAGCGCATCGTTGGCCGCGACCCCCTCGGTACGCCAAGTCAGCGCGACGCGTGACTCGGCGAGACGCACGCGCAACGCACTCGCGCCCTCGATCGACTCGCTCGGTACATCGTTGTCGTTCGCCACCACCAGCACCAGACCGGCACTGCCATGCGCGACCAGTCGCAGTTGCCGACGCAACCACGCCGACAACGTCCGTGCCTCGGCGCGCACGCCGAGCCGCGCGTGACGCGCTTCGCGATCGCGCTGCGCCGTCGTGTGCTGAAGGTTGGCGCGCGTTTCCTGCAGGTCTCGGGTTTGCTTCTCCAGCGTCAACAGACTTTGTTCGAGACGCTGCTTCATGCGGGCAAGATGGATGGCGCCGCCGATCTGGTCGGCAAGCGTGCGCATCAGCATCCGATGCGATTCGTCGAAGCGCGCGGCGTTGTCGGTTTCCAGATTGATGACGCCGAACACCTGACCACGGAAGCGGATCGGCACCGCGAGTTCGGCGACGATCGCGGCATTGACCGTCGCATACTCGCGATCCGCATGGACATCGTCGACAAATTGCAGTTCGCCGCTGCGATAGCAGCGACCGACGACGCCGGCACTGACCGGCCACAGCTTGCCGCGGCGCGTGATGTGCCCGGACGCGCCGAGATGCGCCATCACTTCGAGATGGTCGCGCACATCGCTTTCGAACAGCACGGTGGCCTCCAGCGTCGCGAAGCGGTCGCGCAGATACTCGAGCAGATGTACGAGCAGCGCATCGAGATCTTCGCTTTCGGTCAGCGTGCGGGTGACCTCGGCGACCAGGCTCAACATCACGCTGCGGCGTTCCAGCGCTTCGAACTTGCGCGCGGCGGCAATGGCGCCGGCAATGAGTTCGGCGATGGTCACGACCAGATCGACATGCGCGTCGAAGGCGTGCGCGTGTCGACTCTCCAGATTGAGCACACCGATCACCTCGCCACGATGGCGGATCGGCACGGCCAGTTCGGCGCGGCCACCGGGCAAGGTGTGCACGAAGTCGGTGGCCTGCGCGGCGTCGCCGACGAGGATCAATTCCCCCGACAGCGCGACGCGCCCGACCACGCCGCTGCCCAGTTCGCGCCCGTAGCCGACATGGATTTCGGTTGGCAGCGACGTGGTCAATGCCTCGCAGCGGAAACGCGCCTGATCGTGATCGATGGCGATCAACGCGACGAATTCCCAGCCGAAATGCCGCGCCAGCGTGTCGGTGATGCGTTGCTGCATCGGCATCGGCGCCAGGTCTTCGAGCGCGATCCGCGCGATCTCGGCGACAACCGCGAAGCCTGCGGGTGCGTCGATGCTGCTCGATGCGGAAGCGGTCTTGCGTGACATGAGCGGGTGACTTGCAACGGAAAGCGTGACCATAGCGAGCCCGTGCCCTGCGACCAAGCCCGCTCAGGCGACGATGCGTTCGACCAGCCAATACGCGCCGACGCCAGCGATGCACAAAGATGCGAGCGCGACGAACACGGGTCCGGTCCGCGGCCGACGCGCCAGTATCGTGAACAGCGGGAGGGCCACAATGACGACCAGCAGTTGCCCGGCCTCGACCCCGAGATTGAAGCCGAGCAGGGCGAGCAATTCCGAGCCGCGCTGCAGACCAAGTTCACCAAGCGCACCGGCAAAGCCGAAGCCGTGGATGAGGCCGAAGCCGAAGGCGAACCAGGCCGGTGATATCGGTGCCAGTGGTCGCAGGTTGTGGATCGCGGCGATCACCACCGACGCGGCGATCGCGATCTCGACCGGGCGACTGGCCGGCGTGACGATGCCGAAAGCAGCCAGCGACAAGGTCAGCGAATGCGCCAGGGTAAATGCCGTCGCCACCCAGGCGGCGGTCACCAGCGGTCGGCGCGAGTCCGGTGCGCGCGTGGTCGCGACCACACCGATCAGCAGGCAGCACAGAAAGGCGAGATGGTCGTAGCCGATCAGGATGTGGTGCACGCCCTCCCTGAAGAATGCACGCCAGCCGCTGTCGGCGACACCGACTTCGAATCGCCGTGATCGCGCCGACGCGTCGGCGACCTGCACGGCGCTGCGCGCACCGTCGTTGAAGAAGATGAGCGCGCGATGGCCACGATCGCCATCGAACAGGAAGTCGCTGTGCAACTCTATCGATCGGGACGGAGCCAGGCAGTCACTCTGCAGCGCCAGACTGGCATAACGCATCGCGGCATAGTCGCGCAACTGCAACGACTCGGCGCGCAATTCGCAACCTTTGCCATCGACGCTGAGGCGCAGCGCGGCCTGCCAAGCCTTGAGCAGAGCCGGCTCGGCGGCATCGAACTCGGCGACGCTGAGTATGCCGTCGCCATCCCGATCGAGACCGAATGCGAGTTGCAGGTCGGACAAGGCGACGTCGTATTCGATGCGCAGCGGCGCGTCGGACTTGGCATCGATGTACACACGCGCCTCGGCCAGCTCGTGTGCCGGCAATGCGGTGCTGACGATCAGCGATACCAGGAACAGCCACGCCCTCATGGCGTCACTCCAGCGCGACGCGCCAGGGCCAGCGCGCGTGGCTCGCGCGCCTGCACGAGATGGCGGCGGGCGTAGTCGCGCGCACGCTCCGGGTCGGGGGTGACATCGAGGAAATACTCGCTGGCGAGACCGGCGCAGGCTTCGTCATGCACTTGCTCGCGGGCCGCGAGTCGCGCCAGGAATTGCTCGCGTCGGTCCGTTGCGTCGCTCGTACCACCTTTGCTTGCGGCTAGTGCGCGCAAGTAGAGCGCTTCGTCGCTGCTGTCGGTATCGGGCAATACGGTATGCACAGCATCAAGCGCGAGTTCCGCGCGCAGGCGCGTGCGCAGGTCGCCTGGGCGTGACGCGGGCAAGGCGTTGATCGCAGCCAATGCTGCAGCGGGCTGATGCCGCGCCAATTCGATCTCTGCGATCAGGCGTAATGATTCGTCGCGCAAAGCCAGGTCCTGTTGCGCATGCGTCAACGCCATCGCGCTGATTACGGCCGCATCCAGCTGGCCGCCGGCGTATTGCCACAGCGCGGAGCACAGGCTGGCGTAGTCGCGATCACCGGCAAGCGCGAGCGCGACGCAGTCCCGCCGCAGTTGCGCGGCATCGCCGAGCGCATGGCTGACGAAGGCACGGGTACGCAGCGCGCCGAGGTGACGCGGATCGCGTTGCAGCACGCGTTGCAGCAAACGCGTTGCGGTCGCGTAGTCATGGCGATGCTGGGCGATCCAGGCGACTAGAAAATCGGCATCGATGGCACTGCCGAATTGCTCTTGCAAAGGTTGCAGGCGCGCTTCGGCATAGCCGAGCAATCGCGTGTCTTCGACGGCGATGGCACGGGTGATCAGCGCTTCGACGTCTTGCAGTTGCAGTGGACGCTGCAAGGCGGCGCTGGCGTCGCGCACGGCATCGCTGAAGTGTGCGATTTCGGTCTCTGGCACAGTCGGTCGAAATCGCGGCGGACGCTCGCCGGCCCATCCCTGTGCGGCGGCGAAACTGCAGAGCAGCACGAGGCCGCGGACGATGATCTGTCCGCGGCCTCGGCCTACCCCCTGCTTAATTGCCGAGTACGTCGTTGTAGGCGCTGACGTTTTCATCGAAGGTCAGTTCGCGGGCGTTGACATCGATGGGTGCTGCGGTGTCGGCCGCCGTGGTCGCCAGCAGCGACTTCACGAAGGTGACGAAGCGGCTGTCGACGACCGGTGGCGTACCTGGGCCTGGGGTGACGTCAGGTGAATTCGAGCTGCCGCTGCACGCCGCTATAGCGACGAGAGACGCGGCAAGCACGGTGGCCCGTATGAGAGCCCGTATGGGTGTGATGCGCATGGCTGAATCCTCGTGTCGGGTCGGCGATCAGTCGGCGTTGCCGGCGCGCGGGGTCTTCAGGTACGGAAAGCGCTGGTCGAATTGCGCCGCATTCTGCACGACGCCATCGGTCAATGGTGCCTGTCCAGCCGGTGCTTCGGCGACGGGCAGCAGCACGCCCATCATCACGCGCAGCGCGATATCGACGACATCGTCACCCGGGCGACGGCCATTCGGGAATCCGGCGACGTCGCCAGCGATCACGCCGAGATTGTTCTGCGTCGCCGCTGCAACTGCTGGCGTGCTCGTGTTCAGGCGCATCATTTCCGACGTGGTCACGGTGGCGGGCTTGTTCAGGCCATCGACGCCGGTCAGAAAGGCCGCAACCAGATCAGTACGCGGGAAGCGCGATGGCGCCGGCACGTTGAACAGGATGTTGATCAGCGCCGGCAGGGTCGGATTGGTCACGTAAGTTGCGAACTGGGCGTCGTTCTTCGGCTCGGACGCGTTGAAACGATCCTTGTCGGGCAGGCCGATCACGACCTCATTGACCAGCGGCGCGGACAGACGCGATACCTGCGTCCAGGCACCATTCTCGATCGACGGACCGCGTTGCGCCGTGGCGCCGGCGACATTGCCGCGCGGCAGCGGATTCAGCACTTTCGCCTGGCGCAGACTGGCCGTGGTCCATGCACCGACGATGGCGCCGCTGCTACCGGTCAGGCAGCTGATCGGCAGCTCAAGTGCCAAGGTGGTGACGTTCTTGTCGTCGAGATCATTGCCTTCACCGTCGACCGGGCCGAGTGGATTGGTATTGATCAGGTCGAAGATTTCGCCGAGGTTGACCGCGAACGAGTCCTTGCGCTGTCCGACGAACACCTTGCCTTCACCGGTGCAGCCCGGAATGGTGATGCGATGGATGTGGCTGTCGGCATAGGCGGCGTAATTTGGAATGGTCTTGGTGCCAACGTTGTCGTAGGGCTTGCGGAAGCTGGTGCCGCCTGCGCCGACATTGGTCGCCAGACTCGCGGCTACAGCACGGCGAGCGCCACGTACGACACCGACGGTGTAGCTCTCGATGACGTTCTTGGTGGCGTCATTCGCGGTCGGCGTCGTGCCGAACGGACCGATGTAGGACAGCGGCACGGGCACGTTGACGCCGTTCACCGGCACCGTCAGATTCTTGATTTCGTTGGTGAAGCGGAATGAAAAGCTCAGATCCTCGATCGCGTCGCCAGTGTTGTCCACATGGATTTCGTAGAGCGCGTCCGGATCCATCGCGAAGTAGTTCGGGCCGCCGTAAGAATCCTGCAACGGCACGTAGTTGGCGATCAGGGTGACGTAGTCGGCCCGACCATTCTCATAGGACCGGAACATGTAGAAGTCGCTGGCATCAACCTTGGGATGTTCGGTGATGAACGGGGCTTCGCGGTGCGACGAGGCAAAAACACTGCCTGCAAGCATGGCGACCGTGAGCGCGGAGACGCGGAGAACCTTTTTCATGGCGAACCTTTGGGGTAATTGAAGGGGGCCGGAACGACCATGCCGTTACGGTCAGCGGACGCTAACTGCGACGTTTTCGACCTTCGGTGCGCCGCAACACCCACGAAACTGCGCGACTTCGCGCTTTCAGCACGGTCGCGAGGCGTCGAGAGGGAGCTGCAGAAACGCGTTTTCATGCGCGGGCCTTGGCTGTGTTCGAAGGCCAAAGCGGGGTGCTCGGGCCACACGAACGTTAGGCGGCGCGTTGTACTCAAGCCGTGAAAATCAAATAAAAATCATGCTCACATTTCGCCACAGTGTGGTCGCGACCGTTGTCTGCGTGCGCTCAGTCGGCACTCACCGTGCGTTCGCGTGCCCAGTCGCGCAGCTGCCGCACCGGTTCCGCCATCAGCACCGACAACGGTCGCGTGGCTGCGATCTCACCGAGCAGATGGCGTTGCTGCATCGGCTTCGATTCGGCATGCGCGGCATATTGCGCGGCGACGATGGCCTGCTCGATTTCGGCGCCGGAAAAACCGTTGCTCGCATCCACCAGGGCACCGAGTTCGAAGGCTTCCCAGGCGATATCGCGTTTCTCGAAATGCACGCGAAAAATTGCATCGCGTGCGCCGGCGTCGGGCAGGTCGATGAAGAAGATTTCGTCAAAGCGACCCTTGCGCAGCAATTCCGGCGGCAGCCGCGAAACATCGTTTGCGGTCGCGACCAGGAACACCGGGTGCTTGCGTTCGGCCATCCATGTCAACAAGGCACCGAGCACGCGCCGCGACACGCCGTCGTCGCTGTCCGAGGTGGCCAGACCTTTCTCGATCTCGTCGCACCACAACACGCAGGGCGACAGCGCTTCCGCATTCGCCAGCGACTCGCGCAGATTGCGCTCGGTTTCACCGTGATACTTGTTGTAGAGCGCGCCGAAATCGAGCCGCACCAGCGGCACACCGAAGGAACCGGCGATCGCCTTCGCCGCCAAGCTCTTGCCGCAGCCTTGTACGCCGAGCAGAAGCAGGCCCTTCGGCGGATCGAGTCCGGCGACCTTGGTTTCGCCGACGAAGATCGCACGGCGCTGCTCGACCCAGCGTTTCAATCGCGTCAGCCCGGCGACATCGGCAAAGGCGGCGGTTTCGTACTCGAAATGCAGCACGCCGTCGCGGTTGAGCAATTCGAACTTGAGCTTGGCGAGCTCAGGCAGATCGGCCATGCCGATGGCGCCGTCGCGGAACACCAGATGGCGGGCGATGCGGCGCGCGTCCGGCAGCTTCAAGCCCAGAAGATTGCGGACGATGGTCTTGAACGCGACGGCATCGATCTCGACGCGTTTGCCGCCATGTTCACGCGAATACAGAAAGGCTTCGTCGCGAACGAGTTTGCCGATCGTGGCTTCGTCCGGCAACTTCAGATTCACGCGCACCGTGTGCGCCTCGATCTCCTTCGGCACCTCTATGCCGACACCAATGAGCACCAGCGTATGCGCGGCGCAGCCGTTGCGGTCGACGATTTCGCGCAGGAAGCGCATCGTCATCGGGTAGCGCAGATAGCCATGGAAATCGCACAGCAGAAAGATCGCGCGTTCCTTGCAGTCCTTGATGTATTGCAGCGTCGCCGTCGCTTCGGAGGCGACGAGCGGATCGTCCAGCGTCATGTCCAGACGCTCGAGGCCGTTCGTCAAACTCCAGCGATACAGCGGCCGCCAGACCTTGCCGATGACATGGCGGAAACTCTCGACGACACGCGACTCTTCCGCAGTGTCGATGGCGATCACCGGATGTCCGGCGCGGATCAGGCTGGCAAGATTGTCGATATCGGGCATGGTGGTTTCGTCGAGTGCAGATGCACACTGTGTCGGGAATTGAGGCGTTTGTCGAAGCGCGGCGCAAACCGCAGCGCGTCTCTGATCAGTCTGTTGCAGGCGGCGGTTCGAGCGCCGCGGCCAGGGCTGCGAGGCAGCGCCGCATCGCGCCACGCATGAAGATGCGCAACAAGGGTGCAGCCAGCGGCCATGACCATGCACTGGCAAGCTCGAATCGGTATGACCAACGTACGAGACAGCCGGCATCGTCCGCCGTGAACGTCCAGTCGGCATGGCCGGCACGCACCAGCCACGCGAACGGTGGGCGCATGCCGCTCAAGGTGTAGGCATGCCGATGCGGTGAATCGAATGCGGTGATCACCTCGCGCAACTGCGTGCCGTCCTCGTTCTCAAGAGTGCGCGTGGCGCCAACCGCAGCGGGCGAGTGGTGGGTGATGCGACGAATCCCCGGGATCAGTCCGTAACCTCGGAACAGCGCCGGAAAACGCTCCGCATCCAGCGCCAGCGCAAAGACGGCATGTGGGGACGCGCGCAGGCGGCGCTGTTCAATGATTTCGATCTGCATGCGTCTAGTGTCGGTGGCCGCTTGCGCACATGCAAACACGGTGCCGCGCGATATTCTTGAAGCCAGTGCCGCTAAGGAGCAATGCGATGCAATCGAACGCGCAAACCGTCGAACAGTATCTGGCCGAATTGCCGCCAGACCGTCGCGCCGCGCTCACCGCGCTGCGCCAACTGATCCTCGCCAACATCGACCGCGCATATCAGGAAGGCATGGGTTACGGCATGGCCGGCTACTCGGTGCCGCACTCGATCTATCCGCCGGGTTATCACTGCAATCCGAAACTGCCCTTGCCGTTTGCCGGTTTCGCTTCGCAGAAAAACTACATGAGCCTGTACCTGTGTGGCCTGTACACGCAATTCGATGAGGGTGCCGCGACGGGTGCCGCACGCTGGTTTCGCGAGGCTTGGGCGAAGGCCGGCAAAAAGCTCGGCATGGGCAAGGGCTGCGTGCGCTTCAAGTCGCTCGACGAACTCGCGCTTGATGTGATCGCGGAATCGTTCCGACGCATGCCAGCGAAGACGTTCATTGCGCACTACGAAAGCAGCCGTGCTGAACATGTGCCGAAGACACGCGAACAGATCAAGGCTAAAACGAAGCCGTAAGCGACGCGGCAGTTCCTCGGTCTGAACTTCCTATCCACACGCAACACCCACAAGGCACACCCATGCCCACCAACGGCTACATCGCGCTGCCCGCGCCTCCAGAGTTTGCCGACGAAGAGCGAATGACGCGCGCGCAAGCCTTTGCTGACGCTCTGGCGACGCGTCGCACGGTTCGCGACTACTGCGACACACCCGTGCCGCGGGCGGTGATCGAACAATGTCTGCGCGCGGCCGGAACGGCACCGAGTGGCGCGCACCAGCAGCCGTGGCGATTCGTCGCGATTGCCGATGCGGCCATCAAGCGGCGCATCCGCGAAGCCGCCGAAGCCGAAGAACGCGAGTTCTATGCGCATCGCGCCCCGGACGAATGGTTGCAGGCACTCGCGCCGCTCGGCACCGATGCGGACAAGCCGTTTCTTGAAGTGGCGCCGTGGCTGATTGCCGTCTTCTACGAACGCTTCGGGCTCGACGCCGAGGGCCGCAAGTCGAAGCGCTACTACCCGCATGAATCGGTCGGTATCGCGACCGGTATGCTGATCACCGCACTGCATCATGCCGGACTGGCGACGCTGACCCACACGCCGAGTCCGATGGGCTTTCTCAACGATATTCTCGGTCGGCCGAAAAACGAAATGGCCTACCTGCTGCTCGTCGTTGGCCATGCCGCACCCGGTTGTCAGGTGCCGGATATCCAGCGCATGGCGCTCGACGAATTCACGACGTTTCTATAGCGATACGACGCCCGCAATTTACGTCGTTCGGGCTTGCGCGATCAGTTGCGCAAGGATGCTGATCGCGATTTCCTCCGGGGTTTCCGCGCTGATTTCAATGCCGACCGGCGCGGTGACGCGCTGGCGCAGGCCCTCAAAGCCTTCGGGCAACCCGGCGAATACGGTTTCGATGCGTTTGCGACTGCCCATCATGCCGATGAATTCGATGTCGTGATTGATCAACATCATCAACGCAGCGATATCGGCCCCATAGTCGCGATTGAGCAGTACGACCTGTTTGCGGCGGCGCGTATTCAGGCAGTCCATCAGCGCCGGAAGATCCGGCAGGATGCGCGCTAACGGGAAATCAGCGGCAGCGATTCCTTCTGCGCGCGAGTCGTAAATGCAGAGGTCGTAGTCCAGCGCAGCGGCAGCGCGATACAGGGCGAGACCACAATGGCCGGCACCGATGATCAACAGGCGTGGATCGGGTTCGACGCGATATTCGACCTTGGTGCCGATATCGGCGGCCGTCAACGTGACTGCGTCGCCTGCCTGCAAACTGTGCAGCAATTGTCGTGCGCGGCGTGTGTCGCTGTCGCCCTGCCAACAACGCAGCGCGACCCGCATGGAGCCCCCGCAGATGCCCAGAGCGCCCGCGCGTCCGGTCAGGTCGATGTCGATCAGCGTACGCTTGCCGCCACGCGCAAGCAGGGTACGGGCGTCTTCCAGCACACGCGCCTCCAGCCGCCCGCCCCCGACACTGAACCAGGTCTGCGTTGATGTGATCAGCATCTGCGCACCACGATGCCGCGGCACTGCACCGCGCGTATCGAGCACGGTCGCCAGCACCACAGACTCATGCTCCAGCAGCGCCGCAAGTTGCGCGAACAGTCGCTCGCTCAAATCGAAGCGCCCCGCACCTTGCAAATCGCGTTGTAGATCGCTTCTGGTGTACTCGGTGCCGCGAGTTCGACCGCGCGCGCAGCGCCGAATGCCGCAACGGCGTCGCGGATCGCTTCGCGCACCGAGATCGCGAGCATCAGCGGCGGTTCGCCGACACCCTTGCTGTTGAAGATCACCTGCGTGCTCGGTGTGCTCGAACGCCGGAACAGATCGACGCGGAAGTCTGCCGGCACGTCGCCGATGGTCGGAATCTTGTAGGTGCTCGGCGCGTCGGTCAGCAGTCGGCCCTGGTCATTCCAGCGCAGTTCTTCGCAGGTCAGCCAGCCCATGCCCTGGACGAAGCCGCCCTCGATCTGACCACGGTCGATCACTTCCGCGATCGAGTCGCCGACATCGTGCAACAAGTCCACGCGCAGCAGCCGATGCACACCGGTGTAGCCGCAGACCTCGACCTCGCTCACCGCCGCGCCGAAGGCGAAGTAGTAGAACGGGTGGCCGCGGCCGAGCTTCGGGTCCCAGGTCAGTCCCGGCGTGCGGTAGTAGCCAGTGGCCGACAAGCTGATGCGCGCGTTGTAGGTCGCGCGCACCACATCCTCGAAGGCGAGCGACTGGTCCGGATGACCGCGCAGGAACACGCGATCGTTCTCGAAAACGATCTGCGCAACATCGCCGGCCAGCGACGCCGCAGCGACCGGCGCCATGCGTGCCAACAGAGTTTCGCAAGCCGCCTTGACCGCCTGGCCATTGAGATCGGAGCCGCTGCTCGCCGCCGTCGCCGAAGTGTTCGGCACCTTGTCGGTGCTGGTCACCATCATCTGGATGCGCGCCACCGACACGCCCAGCGTCTGCGCCGCGACCGCCAACATCTTCGTGTGCAAGCCTTGGCCCATCTCGGTGCCGCCGTGGTTCAACTGCACACTGCCGTCGGCGTAGATGTGTACGAGCGCACCGGCCTGGTTGTATTCGGTCTTGTTGAAGGAGATACCGAACTTGACCGGCGTGATCGCGAGCCCGCGCTTGCGCTGCGGATGCTCGGCGTTGTGCGCGTCAATTGCGGTACGGCGTGCGTCGAAGTCGCTCGACGCACGCAACTGCGCCCACAGTTCCGGCAGATGATTGTCGACCACCGGCTGGCCGTAGTGGGTCTGGTTGCGCTCGGCATCGGCATCGCCACGATAGAAGTTCCTCTCGCGAACGAGATCCGCCGGCAAGCCGAGCTGGCGTGCGATGCGGTCGATGATCTCCTCGCCGACGAGCATGCCCTGCGGACCACCAAAGCCGCGGAATGCGGTGTTAGAGGCGAGGTTCGTCTTGGCGATTCGGCCGTGCACGGCGAGGTTCGGAAAGAAGTAGGCATTGTCGACATGCACCATCGCGCGCATCAGCACCGGTGGACTCAGGTCCACGCTCCAGCCACCGTTGGCGACCAGATCGATGCGCGCCGCCTGCAACAGCCCGTCGTCGTCGAAGGCGACATCGAAACGTGCGAAGAACGGATGGCGCTTGCCCGTCAGCTGCATGTCGAGTGCGCGCGTCAGCTTGATGCGTACCGGTCGCGCGGTCTTCCACGCGGCCAGCGCGACGATCGCCGCATACGGATTCGCCTGCGTTTCCTTGCCGCCGAAACCGCCGCCCATACGGATGCACCGGCACACCACACGATGCGCTGGAATGCCGAGCACAAGCGCGACGATGTGCTGGGTCTCGCTTGGATGCTGGGTCGAAGAGGTGACGTGGACGATGCCTTCGCCATCGATGCTGGCCCAGCTCACCTGGGTTTCCAGATAGAAGTGATCCTGGCCGCCGATGTGCAACTCGCCCTGCAGACGCTGTGGCGACGCGGCCAATACCGATTCGGCGTCACCACGCAATACTTGCACCGGCGGCAGATGAAACGACTCGGCAGCGATCGCCGCAGGCACATCCAGCAGCGCCGGCAGCACTTCGTAGTCGACACGGACCAGTTTCGCTGCATTCATCGCTTCAGCCTCGCTGTCGGCGACGACCCAGGCCACCGGCTGGCCATAGAAGCTGACGAGATCCTGCGCGATCAGCGGTTCGTCGTGGACGATCGGCCCGGTCTCATTGTGTCCGGGAATATCCACCGCGGTGATTACCGCGTGCACGCCGCGCAGCGCGAGTGCAGCGCTGGCATCGAGCGCGAGAATTCGCGCATGTGCATGTGGTGCCTGCACCGGATAGACGTTCAACATCCCCTGCGGCGGATGCTGTTCGTCGGTGTAGATGGCGCGGCCGCTGACATGGCCGATCGCCGACTCGTGGTGGCGCAGCGTGTGCCCACTCATGGCAGACGCTCGGCGACGAACTTGGCGAACAGGTTGCCAGCGAGCGCTCGTCGATATGCGGCATCGGCGCGATGGTCGGACAGCGGCGTGAATTCATCCACGAGCAGGGCGCGCGCCTGTTCCAGCAATGCGTCGTCGAGCACGCGACCGAGCAACAGCGTCTCGGTGCGCGTCGCGCGTTTCGGAATCGCCGCGACACCGCCGTAGGCAAGCCGCACCTGCTGCACGCGTCGGCTGACATCGAAGGCAAGCGCGAAGCTCGCTGCAACAATACTGATGTCGTCGGTCTGCCGCTTGGCCACCTTGTACGACGCCGTCACCAGATGGGCGCGACGCGGAATCGTCACCGCGATGATCAACTCGCCGGCATACAGGGCGGTCTTGCGGTAGTCGATGAAGAACTCGTGGATCGCCACGTCGCGCGCGCCGTTTACACCGACGCAGTGAACCGTGGCATCGAGTGCGAGCAGGATCGGTGCGAGATCGCCGATCGGCGAAGCAGTGCCGAGACCACCGCCGAATGTTGCGCGGTTCTTGATCTGGCGCGCCGCGAACCAGGGCAGCATGTCGTCGAGTGCCGGGAACATGCCGGCGAGTTCTTTTTCGATCGTTGCCAACGACAGGCCGGCGCCGATGCGCACCGTGTCGTCGCGGACATGCAGCACCTTGAGTTCGGCGACGCGATCGAGCGCGATCAGCATCGGCGCCACCGGCTGGCCATGACTGAGCAGGACGCCGAGATCGGTGGCGCCGGCGATCCACGCAGCATCCGGATCCGTCTGTTTCAGCTGAAGCGCTTCGGCGACGGTGGTTGGGCTGTGATAGCTGCCGAGCCGTGTCGACACCGGGGCGCTGCGTGGCGTCGCCAGCGTCTGCACAAAGCGATCGCTCGCCGCTGACTGTTGCGCGAGCAAGGTAGTGGCGGCGCGGATCGGTTGATAGCCGGTGCAACGACAGAGATTGCCTTCGGTCGTGTGGTCGGACAGCTCGCTATTGCAGGTGCCGACGAACAGGCTCATGACGAAGCCCGGCGTGCAGTAACCGCATTGCGAGCCGGCACAGTCGACGAGGGCTTGCTGCGCCGGATGCAGGCGCGTGCCTTCGGCCAATGCTTCGACGGTCAGCACCTCGCGCCCAACAACGGCACCGAGCGGCAGTAGACAACTATTCACGGCGATATAGCGCGACTGGCCGCGACTGTCGGTTTCGACCATGGCCACGGTGCAGGCACCGCAGTCGCCATCGGCACAGCCTTCCTTGGTGCCACTCAGTCGTTGTTGTTTCAGCCAGCGCAACAGCGACTGGGTCGGCTCGGCGTCGGCGAGCGAGGTCGCGTTGCCGTTGAGGGTGAATTGCGGTTCGATGCTCATGGCCACAGATTACTCAGCTGCAGCCATTTCCCAAAGTGCGCCGCCGCACCAGCGGTTGCAGCCGCGCGCGCGGCAGCGCCAAACTGTGCAGATGGCCACACCCGACATGCCGATCACGGCCTTGCTCCCCGAGATCGTCGCCACACTGACGGCGCATCCGCGACTGGTCCTCGAAGCACCGCCCGGTGCCGGCAAGACCACCCAGGTGCCGCTGGCGCTGCTGCGCGCGCCATGGTGCAGCGGCAAGATCCTGATGCTGGAACCGCGCCGCATTGCTGCCCGCGCCGCCGCTGGCTTCATGGCTGAGTCACTCGGCGAAGCGGTCGGGGCCACGGTCGGCTATCGCATCCGCTTCGAATCGAAGGTGAGCGCCGCCACCCGCGTCGAGGTCGTCACCGAAGGCATTCTGACGCGCATGCTGCAGGACGATCCGATGCTGGAAGGCATCAGCGCCGTGCTCTTCGACGAGTTCCACGAGCGCCATCTGCACAGCGATCTTGGACTCGCCTTGTGCCTGGATGTGCAAGCCGGGCTGCGCGAAGACCTGCGCCTGCTGGTGATGTCGGCGACGCTCGATGGCGAAAAGCTCGCGCGTTACCTCGACTGCCCGCGCGTCACCAGCGCCGGTCGCAGTTATCCGGTCACGACGACGCATTTTCCATCGCGCCCGCAAGAGGCACTCGCGTTCCAGATGAAGCGCGCGATTCAGCACGCCCTGAACGCGCATGCCGGCGACCTGCTGTGCTTCCTGCCCGGCAAGTTCGAGCTCGAACAATGCGCGCGCGCGCTGACCGAGATCGACGCCGAAGTGTTGTTGCTGCATGGCGAACTCTCGGTTGAGGAACAGGCGCGCGTGCTGCGTCCGGGTGAGCGTCGTCGCGTCGTGCTCGCGACCAATGTCGCCGAGTCGAGCGTGACCTTGCCCGGCGTGCGCGTGGTCATCGATTCCGGTCTGGCGCGCGAACCACGGCTTGACCCCGGCAGCGGCATGAGTCGCCTGGAAACGGTGGCGATCGCGCAGTCGTCGGCCACGCAACGCGCCGGTCGTGCGGGCCGTGTTGCCGAGGGTTGGTGTTATCGACTTTGGCCGGAGAGCCAGCGCCTCGAACCCGGCACCCGTCCCGAAATCGCGCGCACCGAACTCGCCGCGTTCGTGCTGGAACTCAAGCTTTGGGGCAGCGATGCATTGCGCCTGCTCGATGCGCCGCCACCGGCCGCATTGGCTGCAGCGATCAGTCTGTTGCAGGCGCTCGATGCCCTCGACGAAGACGCCCGCGTCACCGCGCATGGCAAGAAGCTGCTCGCCTTCGGCACCCATCCGCGCGTCGCCAATCTGCTGGTGCGCGCACGTGCACCGGAGCGCGCGCTGGCCTGCGATGTCGCCGCCTTGCTCGATGGCCGTGATCCGCTGCGCGGTGAAGCGCGGCGTTCGGAGAACCTGCGTGATCGTCTCCACGCGCTGCATGATTTCCGCGCCAATCGTCGCGTCGACCAGGCCGACCGCGGCACGCTCGCGCTGATCGATCAGACCGCGAAGCAATGGCGGCGGCGCCTGCATCTGGAGCGTGGTGACGAGGCGACTCTGGATTCCCATCACCAGCTCGGCGACCTGCTCGCCCTCGCCTACCCCGACCGCATCGCCAAAATGGATGTTGCGCAACCGCGGCGCTATCAGTTGTCGAACGGCCGTGGCGCGCGCCTGCATGACAACGCGCTGTTGTTCGGCGAGCCGTGGCTGGTGGTGTCAGAGCTGCGCTTCGAAGATCGCGACAGCCTGATTCAGCGCGCGGCGGTACTCGATCCGGATACGCTCGATCGCCTGTATGCGAGCCATTTCCATACGCGCCGCGCGCTCGGCTTCAAGCGCGAGAAGCGCGCCGTGGAAGCGAGCGAAGAACGTTGCTTCGGCGAACTGGTGCTCGAACGCAAGAGCTTGCCGGCACCGCGCGACGCCGCGACTGCGGCCATGCTCACTGACGGCATTCGCCAGCTTGGACTGGGTGTGCTGCCGTGGAGCGAAGGCCTGCGCGAATGGCAGGCAAGGGTGGAATCGCTGCGCGCCTGGTGCCCGGAACTCGGCCTGCCAGACTGCAGCGATGACGCACTGGTGGCGACCATTTCCGAATGGCTGACGCCGTATCTCGATGGCAAATGGCGGCTGTCCGATGTCGATAGCGAACTGTTCGGCGAAGCGCTGCGCAGTCGCCTCGACTACACCCAGCGCAAGCTACTCGACGAACACGCGCCGCGCGAACTCACGGTGCCAAGCGGCATGACCCGCGCGCTGAGTTATCAAGGTGACGCGCCGGTGCTGGCGGTGAAACTGCAAGAGTTGTTCGGCCTCGCCGACACCCCGCGCATCGCCAAAGGCAAGATCGCGATCGTCCTGCACCTGCTGTCCCCAGCCCGCAACCCGATCCAGGTCACGCAAGACCTGAAAGGCTTCTGGGAACGCACCTATCCCGAAGTCAAAAAAGAAATGAAAGGCCGCTACCCGAAACACCCCTGGCCCGACGATCCATGGACCGCAGCACCAACGCACCGGGCGAAGCCGCGGGTGCGTTGACGCCTGACGTCCACAATGTGCCTCCCCCATCCGCAACCACACCGACCGCTCGATGCAAACGAGCGGTCGGTGGCTTCTTTCGCAAGTCGCTGAGGTGGCCGCAGACCGCGCTAATTACCGATGTTGATCGTGCCGGTACGCGGGCTCAATACCACCGGAACAAGCTGGCAACTCACCTTTCCACCCATAGTCCGCTGTGCGGCTCTGCACTGCTGCGCGCCTTCTGCTGCGTTGGTCGCCTTGATGACAACGACCGCGGGCGCATTAGCGCGGGCGGCGATGGCGTTTGACGAGACTGCGCAGAGGGCGGCGAGGGTTGCGATGGCAAGAATCGATTTCATGTGAATTCCTTTGCGTTGGTGTAGGCGAAAGCATGGGCGGAGAATCAAGGCCGCAGCCTTCGCCCCATCCGAGAAGGGCAATGGCGCGTCGGATTGCAGCGCTAATTGCTGATATCAATCGTGCCGCTACGCACGTCCCTTTTCGGACTGGTCGTGGAATAAGAATACGTGTTCGCACCCGCCGTGTTGCCTAAGGTGACGTCCTTGCTGGCGCCGGCCGCGATATCGCCGGGCGGCGGATTGAACAGGCCCGCGGGGGCGGTGACGGTGGTCGCAGTGGCCATGGCATTGGTAATGGTGAGCGCCGAACGCTTTGTCACGGTGAGTGGGTCTGGCGAGGGCCCGCTGTCGTTCAACGTGAGCGTGGTCATTTTTCAGTCTCCGGTGGTTTGTGTAGGTGGTTGGTCGTGGAATCTCTTACTGGGACGGTTCGTGAACTCGAATGACTCACGGCACTGCCTGCATTCTTGAGTCGGTGAGTAGACCTGAAAACGCCGGATTGCGCTGCAATCGCTGCCGCGAAAAGCCCAACTTCATCGCCTTGCCGGCAAACGCGATCGCCTGGTCGCGTTGCCCCAGCTGTTCGTAGGCCTCAGCGGCCGCGGCCTGAATTTCGCCGGAGTCGGGGGCGAGGGTGATTGCGGTTTCGAGACGCTGCAGCGCCAACACCGGCTGTTCGGTCTTGGCGTAGTAAAGCGCAAGGTCACTGTGCACGAACGGATCGCGCGGACTTTTTTGTCGCGCCGATTCGGCCAGTTCAATCGCACGCGCAAACGTGGCGGCGGTCTGCGCCTGGTCCTTGCCGTCGCTCCAGGCGTAAACCTGCGCCAGGTTGCCCCAAGCGATCCACTGCGTATCGTCGATTTCGAGTGCCTTGCGAAACGCATCGATCGCCTCCGGATAGCGTTTCCCGCGCGAGTAGACTGTGCCCAGGTTCGAGTACACCATGTAGGTCGGTCGCAGTTTGAGCGCACGCAGATACATGGTGATGGCTTCAGGGACCTTGCCGGTTTCGTTCAATGCGGCACCCAGATTGACCAAGGCGGCGTAATGGTCCGGGGCGATACGCACCATGGCCTGCCATTGAACCGCGGCATCTTCGAAGCGACTTTGTCCGAACAAAAAGTTCGCGTAGGCATTGAGGGTCGTCGGGTTTTCGCCGTCCAACGCAAGCGCCTTCTGGTACGACGCCTCGGCCTCTTGAAGCCTGCCGAGGCGCAGATAGACGACCGCGATCGCCTGATGCGCTTCCGCATCATTGGCGTCGATCGTGAGCGCGCGCTGCAGCGCGGCAAAGGCCAGATCGTTATTGCCGCGGGTGGCGTAGACGCGCCCCAAGGCCACCTGCACCGGCGCCAGCCCGGCATCCAGGCGCACGGCTTCATTCGCGTTGTTGGTCGCTTCGGTCAGCCATTGCTCGTCCTTGGTCAGCATGTAGCGCACGCGCAAGCCTTCCGCCAAGCGCGCAAAGGCCAGCGCAAACGTCGGGTCCTGCTTGGCGGCTTCTTGGAATAAGCCGATCGCGCGGTCAAGGTTGTCGTCCTTGTCCCAGCGCTTCATCAGCGTCAGGCCTTCGAGATAGTGATCAAAGGCATTCGGCCCGGCCATCGCAAGCCGGCTTGAAGGTTCACGGGCGTTCGTCGCATCCCGCTGCATGCCGTAAAGCAGCGACAAGGCACCGAGCGCAAGCGCAAGCAGAGCGAGCCCGACATAGCGGTTTCGCTTCGTCGTCAACCGGCGCTGCTGGGCAATGTGGGGCCTTCCCTGCAGTGCGCCAACCAGGTGTTGCGCGTACATGGCGTCGGTTGATCGGAACAGCGCCTGCACGCGATTCAGCTCAAGATCCAGCCCTGCCGGCAAGTCGGCATCGTCGACATAGACCGGAACAATCTCGATGTCGTGGCTCAGGGCGTAATCCACTTCCCTCAGACAATGCTGCGAATTGAGGGACGCCTTCGAGATGAAGAAGAGCAGCTTTTTCGCGCCCTTGATCGCTGCCGCAATTTCGGCACGCCAGGCTGACCCGGCCGGAATGCCTTCGTCGTACCAGACGTTCAGGCCATTGCGGGAAAGCAGGGTCAAATCGGGATAGACAACGCCTGCGTCCTTGTGCGCGTAGCACACGAAAACATACGGCTCGGTGCCGCTATACGCGGCGAATGGCTTGTCCAAGGCAAGATCGGCACTTCCTGGACGATGCACGCAAGCTTCCCAATGACAGACCAGAAGATTTGAACGACGCAATCGCAGACGACAGCGATGCCTCGCCGAGCCCGACCCTAGCAGGATCTTTGATCACTTCGCACGGGTAGCGATGTCATTGGCGAGGCTTGGGCATTGTGGTTCTTCAGCGCCATGTCGTTCGGTCCACACCCGCCGCCGCCCCTAGTCAAAGCCGTTGGCAAACAGCTGATCCGGCGCCAGCAGCGCGATCTGGCGGCGCGCGAAGCCGTCGATGGTGTTGAACTGGCCGGCGACCAACCAGCGACCGCCGCCGAGTTCGATCAGATGCTGGATCGAACCGGTCACGCCCACGCGCCAGTTCGGATCGACATTGCCCGTTGCGCTTGGGTCGACGCGTCGCCACACCTGATCGGCAACATGGATGGAAGCGTCGCTCGCGACCGCGATCGCTGAAATGTAAGAGAACGGATCGAGCGCCGGCTGCCATGCGGTGTCGATGACGCCGGAATCGAGCACACGGGTCACCGGTGCCAACCAGCCGCCGGTGGCACCGAAGTAGCTACGACCGCTGGCATCCACAGCCATCACCGCAGGCATCCAGCCTGGGGTCGGCGCCCACGACACGTCGACAGCACCGCTGCCGCCCATGGCCATGCGCGCCAGAAACTGGCGCGACTGCCCGCCCACCGTCTGGAAGTATCCCGCTGCATACAGTCGCGCGTTGCCGTCGGCCGCCAGCTTGTAGACGATGCCGTCGCTGCCAGGGTTCCAGACGGGGTCAGCGCCGCCGGTGCCGGTCCCGGCGAGTTTGGCGAGACGCGCGCGGGTCTGGCCGCCGACCTGGGTGAAATCACCACCAGCGAACACGCTGCCGTCACCGCTCGCGACCAGGCTCCACACGGTTCCGTTTGCACTGGGGTTCCAGGTCGCGTCGGCAACTGCGAGACCGCTGCCCGGCAGCTTGGCGATGTAATTGCGCACACTGTTGCCGATGCGGGTGAATGCGCCGCCGGCATAGACATCGCCGTTGTTGCGCACCGCCAGCGAGAATACGGTGCTGTTCGCAGCCGGATTCCAGTTCGCATCGATCACACCAGCCGCCGACAATTTGAGCAGATTTTTCTGGTGCCGATCCTGTATGCCCTGGCGGACACGAGTGAATGCGCCGCCGACGATGGCACCACCATCCGGGTGTGCGGCGACCGCTTCGATGCTGGCCGCGTACTCGAGCCCGTGAAACAAGCCGACCGAAGTGCCAAACGTGTTGAATCGCGCCATCGCAGATGCCGGGCGCCCGCCATAGCCGCTGAACTGGCCGCCCACGTAGATGTAGTCGAAGTCAGCGTAGCCGAGCGTGAAAACGTAGTCGTCGAGGCCCGGATTCCAGCCGATATCGACATTGCCAGTGTCGAGGATCATCGCCGCGTGCGTGCGCGTGCGACCGCCAATCTGGGTGAATGCACCACCGGCATAGAGCCAGCCGTTCGGTGCAACAGTCAATGCAAACACCGAATTATTTGCGCCGGGATTCCAGGCGACGTCCGCTGTGCCCGTCGCGGCAAGTGCAAGTTTGGCGATGCAGCTGCGGTTTTGCCCGCCGATCTGCCCAAAGCGGCCGCCGACATAGAGTCCAGTCGCGCCCGAGGCCACAGCCAACGCATAGACCTCGGCATTCGCCGACGGATTCCAACTGCTGTCGACGCTGCCACTGCCAGTGGTTGAGAGTTTCGCAATGTAATTGCGCGGTGCATTTCCGATCGTCGTGAAGTCGCCACCGACGTAAAGTGCGCCGGCATGGGTGGTCAGCGTCCATACGCTCGCGTTTGCGGTGGCCGTGAAGGCACCGTTCGCCTGGCCCCAACCCTGAGTCGAAAGTTTGGCGATGCGGGCGCGAAGCAGGCCGCCGATGGTCACAAAGCTGCCACCAGCAAACACGGCATCGGTCGCAGCGTCGTAGCGCAAAGCGAGGACCGTCTGGTCGGCAAACGGATTCCAGGTTGGGTCGACCGCACCACTGGCGCCATTGACCCGGGCGATCCGCGCGCGCTGCTCGGCGCCGAGTTCGGTGAAATCGCCGCCGATGTAGACACGGTCGAGGTTGTCGACCGTCAGCGAACGTACCCCATTGTTGGTGCCTGGATTCCAGTTGAGATCGAGGCTGCCGTTGGCGAGAAAGCGCGCCAGATTCCGGCGTTCATGGTGCGTATTGGTGGTTGGGTCGTAGACCTCGCTGAAACTGCCGCCGACGACCACGCTGCGATCAGACAGGGTGGTGACCGCAAACATCAGTCCGTTGCGACCGAGATCAAGGTTCGGCTCAGGCAAGACGACAGGGGACTGCGCGCCAGCTCCCGCCGCAAAGAATGCCGCGCAACCCGCCAGCAGGAGACAGAGACGCCTCACGGCGGCGTGCCCTTCGCGCGCAGCAGGAACATGCGCATGGCGCCATAGGATTTCGCGGCTTCAGTCATGCCGACGTATTCGCAGGCAAATTCGGACTCGTGCGTCAGCGCCAGCGCAGCCGCGAACGGTTCAGTGACGTAAACGCAACCTTCCGGCGTCACTGGTTCGATGCGGGCAGCGCGAGTGACTTGGGCGCCAAAGAAGTTCGGGCGACGCTGAACCGGATCATCCAGGCAATAGGCCGGCCCGAAATGTCCACCGATGCGCAATCCCAGCGTCTTTGGCAGGTCATGTGCTGCGAGATCAATCTTGCTCATGGCGTGTTGCAGGGCGAGCGCCGCTGCTGCGGCATCGGCCGGATCGGCAAACACGATGAACAGGCCATCACCCCAGGAGTTGACGAACAAGATGCGGTTGTGGAAGCGGTCGAGGGTGGTGCCGACCGCCTTCAACACCACCGAATTGAATGCCGGAATCTGATGATCCCTGAGCAAGCTGAAGTGCTTGAGGTCGCCGAACAGCATCGTGCGAGCTTGCCGACGCAGGGGGTTGCAATCCGAATGGCTTCGCGACGCGGGCGCGACCCCTTCGACCGGCGGGTCGATCAGAATGAGTTCTTGCGCGCGACCCGCTTCGCGCCATATCCGCATGTCGGCGACGGTGCCGATATCGGTGCCCGGATCGACCCCATCCCATACTGCGAGCTGCAGCGCGCTGGTTGCGAGTTGGGCGGCCGACAACACGGCCAGACCCATGGCCATGCGGCTGCCATGGCTGAACAGCGCGTCATCACCGAGATAGAGGTCGTCGGTCGCGAACCGGACGGTGGCTGCCGCGTTCAGGCACTGATGAAATCGATCCACCCAGCGTGTGCCAAATGGGGCGACCGACACACGCACGAAGTCGTCGATCACGAACGGCAGGACCACGTGCAAGGGAATGCCGAGACGCTGCGCCTGCTCGGCGAACAAGATGTCGGATCCGGCCGCGAGCGCGCCATAGGCTCCGCCAATTCCCCGCGCGGAGAGTGCAGCGGCGATGCGTTCCGCGATCCCCGCTTCTTCGTCTCTGCGCATGCCCCGCTGTCGATGCGCAGCGACTGGCAGCAAGCCGGTGTAATGCAGTGCCAATGGCGGCCGCAGTGCTGCAATCAAGGCGTCGTCGCGGTTGCTCACCGCCAGGATTTCGCGCAACTGGCGCATCGTACTCGCGCGCTGGGCGTGCGCTTGTGCGCCGGTCGCGAGCGCGCGGGGAAGGCATTCGCGCACGCGTTCGTCATCACGCAGCAACAGGGCCGCTTCTATCGCGGTGGCCCACAACCAGTAGTTTTCGGCGTCGCTGCGCAGCAGTTCAGTCACCTGCGCCTGCACCCGCGTGGCGAGTGTTCGCGTCGTCGTCGAATGGACGTCGAGCAGGAACTCTGTGGTGGCGTAGTTGATGCCGGGAAAATATGCCGTTTCCGGCTGTTCTCGCAATGCAAATTGCCACGCGTCGCGGTAGCGATCAGCAGCGCGCCGAAGTGCGAGAGCGCGCGCATCCCCGCGCGCTGCCAGCCCCTCGGCCTTGTGGATACGCGCGTCGAGGGTGATGCAATCCAGATCGGCCTGCGCCGCCAACCCGAGTTCGGCGTAGCGCTTGCGCGCCAGCCCGGTGGCACCGGCATTGCACAGGGCAAGCACGGCGCGGTGCGCGAGCCGGAATTCATTGGGCCAGCGCGCGAGACCCTGCATCGCCAGGTCATAGGCGCGGAAGCACTCGCCCTGGTGTTCGAGCGACTTGAGCTGGGCCAGCCAGCCATCGACCTCCAGGGCCTCGATCGGAAGAGATGCGGTCATGGGTTGCTGTGGGCTGAGACGATTCGAGTGTATCCAACCCATGTCGGTGTGGCTGTTGCGTTCGCAGTGGCGCACAATCCGTTGCGACCGGGGTAAGGAAGACATGATGGCTGTCCGAACTCGATTTTTTGGGATGATTGCCGTTCTTGCGGCGCTGGCGAGCCAGCATGGCGAAGCGGCGCAGCGATCGATACGCATCGATTTCGTCGGCGACTGGGGTAATGCCCTCAGCCTCGACGCATGTCCGGGCTCGACGACCGCGAATACGTTGGTGACCTGGGGTGGCGACTTCGACACCTACACGTTTTCCGGGCAGAGTGATCCCGCCTTCAATTTCAATACCGATACCTACTGCCAGATCACGGTGGCCTACGATCCGTTGCAACCCGGGGATGCGTATTTTTCTTCCGCCAGTTTCTTCACTGGTGACGAGCCCGGTCTCGCGGCGATGGTCGGTGCCAATCTCGACAACCACGCCACGGCCGTGCGTTACGCCTATCTGGCTGGCAACCGTTTTGACAATCCGAACGGATTCCAGTGGGCGTTCTATGAGTTTCGCAACGAAATCACCGTGGTCGGTCTCTATGGGCTCACGGGCATCCCGCTGACGGATCAACACGCCTATATCAGCCCCGGTATCTGGCAAGGCGGCACCGATGGATATGACGGCGAGTACTTCTGCTTCCGCAGTTATTTCGGCGTCTTTGGCGCGCAATTCGTCGACTACCTCGGCACCTGGAACGGTACGTTGGCCGAGCAGGACAATGTGTGCCTGCAGGAGATTGCGACGATCTTCGAAGACGGCATGGAAACGCGGGTCTTGAGCCGGCAGTGACCACGCGAGCGACGACGCCGGGCGCGGCACTGCGCTATCGCGCCTTCATCAGCTACAGCCATCGCGATGCGGTCGCGGCGCGGCACCTGCATCGACGATTGGAGTCGTTTCGCATTCCGCGTGACCTGGTGACCGCGTTGAACCATCAGGGGCGCCTGCAACCCGTGTTCCTCGACCGCGACGAACTGGCGTCCGCCGCTGCACTCTCCGACAGTTTGCGCAAGGCGCTCGACGAGGCGGAGGCACTGATCGTGGTGTGCTCGCCCGCGGCGGTGGCCTCGCATTGGGTAAACGAAGAGGTTCGCTATTTTCGCGAACATTATCCGACGCGTCCGTTGCTGGCGTTCGTGGTCGACGGTGACCCCGGGATCGATCCGCGCGCGGACTCAGCGCACGCCGCCTTGCCGGAAGCTCTGGCGTTGGCCGATCCCGAACAACGCGACGGACCTCTGGGCGAAGCGATTGCGGCGGATGCGCGCCGCGAAGCAGATGGCTTTGAATCCGCATTCCTGAAGACAGCGGCCGGACTGCTTGGTGTCCGTTTCGATGACCTGCGTCGTCGCGAGTTCCGGCGACGGCAGCGGCAATGGGCGTTCGTCGCCAGCGTCAGTTTGTTGCTGACGTTGGGGTTCGCCTGGCTCGCCTGGCAGGCGAGCGTGGCGCGCGCGCGCGCCGAAGTGGAGCTGCAGTCCGAGCAGCAAACGCGGCAATTTCTGCTGTCGGTGTTCCAACTCGCCGACCCGAACGAGAGCAATGGCAACCAAGTGACAGTGCGCGCTGTGCTCGATCGCGCGGTGGCCAGCATCGATCAAACCGAGTTCGTGCGGCCGGTGGTGAAGTCACGCTTTCTCGCGGCAATGGGCCGCGCGTACGCAAACCTCGGACTGAATCGACGCAGTGTCGAATTGTTGCAGGCTTCGCTGGCGGCTTTACCGGACAACGATGTTTCGCAAGAGTCTTTGGGGCAGCGCATTGACAGTCGCATCGACCTTGCCGCCGTCCATCACGATGCCGGGGACTATGCCGCTGCGCTAGACCAGGTCGAAGCCGCGAATGCGCTGATCCGTCGCGACGGCGCAACGGCATTCCAGCGCGCCCGTTGGTCCTATGTTTACGGCGACGTTCTGTCGCGCTCGCAGAATCCGGATGCGGCACGTCCGCACTACTTGCGCGCGATTGATTCAGCGGCTGCGGCTGAACTGTCTGCGGCACAGGTCGCTTCAATTCGTGGCCAGGCCGAACTGGGCTTGGCATTCCTCGATTTCGATTCCGGCGAGCACGTTGCTGCCGAACAACACTTTGCGATCGCGCAGGAATTGTTGCTGTCGACTTTAGGTCCACGCCATCCAATCACCCTGTCCGCGCTCACTTCGCGCGGCGCGAATGCGTATGCGCAGGGCGACCGCGGGACCGCACGCAAGGTCTGGGAAAATGCGCTGGTGGTGCGACTTGAGGTCGCCGATGCCGATGCCCCCGAAGTCGGCACACTCAAGAACAACCTCGGTCGACTGCTGCTTGAGGAGGGCGATCTCTCAGCCGCTGAGCCGCTGCTGCGCGATGCGCTGGCGAGTGATCGTCGCCATCGCAGCCCCGAGTTCGACGACCTCGCGTTCTCGCTGCACAACCTCGCCTATGTGCGTTTGCTGCAGGGTGATCTCACGGAAGCCGGCACCCTGCTCGAAGAGGCGCTGACGATCGCCGCCGCCAGTCAGCACCGCATGCACGCGGCGATTCAAATCGCGCTCGCCGATATCCGTTGCAGCCAGGCTGATGCCAGCACCGGCACGGCGCTGGTCGAGCGCGCCGCCGAACGGCTCCGCGACACCCAGACACCGGCGCACTGGCAACACGCTCAAGCCCGCCTCGTGTTGGATTATTGCCGCTTCAAGGGCGGTGCCACACCCGAACTCGCGCCATTGGCGCAAGCGCTGCGCGCCATCAACGAGAAGTGGCAACCGCAAGGCGCCTTCGCGCGCCGCGCGCAACAGCAGTGGGACGAGATTTCCGCTGGTCGTGATGAATGACCGCACGCTAGCCCGGCAATCCGGCGCCTGCACTGCACTCGAGCAAGGTAGCCAAGACAAAGGATGAGCGCCGGCACGCAGCGCGGCGTTCACTGCGCAACACTCCGATCACTGCCATGCACGCGCTTGCGGATCCGCGAGAGCGCGACCGGGGTGATGCCGAGCCAGGACGCGATTTGCTGCAGCGGCACGGTGGTGGTGATTTCAGGTTGCGACGTCAGCAGTTCGCGATAGCGGGTTTCAGCCGAGCGCTGCACCAGATCCTGTTCGCGGCCGATGCGGGCGCTGGTGATCGCGAGCAGGCGTTCGATAAAGAAAGCCGCCATCGACGGATCGTCCCGTTGCCATTGCGCGAGCTGCTCCACACCGAGTCGCGTCGCGATCGTTGGCTGCAGGGCGGACACGCCGAGCGCGCGATCGATGCAGCAATAGGCACCGCTGCGCCAGGCGATGCGCCCGAATACGAAGTCCCCGCGACCGTGAAAGCCGAGATTCGCCTCGTGGCCCTCTGCAGAAAGCGCATACATGCGTACCAGACCGTCGTGCAGGAACCAGATGTGGTCGGGTTTCGCGTCGGTGGCAATGAGGCTCTCGCCGACCGCGAATGCATGGCGTGGGGCCGCCGCGAGGTGCGCGGCCAGCGTCGTTGGCAACGGCGTCGCGGCGCCAACTAAACTCGGGTTAAGGCGCTGATCCATATCGGCGGTCAGCATATCGACATCCCCATTGCTCGCCAGAGTTCACCGATGACGATCCGTTCTGCTTGGCTTCGACCCGTGTCCCGACTGCACTGGCCACATCTCGTCCTGCTCGGCGCGCTGCCGGGTTGGTTTCTGCTGATGCGACATGACCCGCCTACCTTGGTCGTGTTCGGCTGGCTGCTGATCAATGCATTGTTGTTGCTGGCCGCCGAACAGCTGCAGCCCTACCGGCCAGATTGGCGCTGGCGGAAGGCAGACCTGCCGCGCGATGGCGGCGTGTTCGGTCTGAACGTGGTCGCCGATGGCGTCGCCGCAGCACTCGTGAGCTTGCTCGCGATCGGCTTGACGCCGGCATCTTCGACGCTGCCCTTTGCGATCGAACTGCCGCTGGCGCTGGTGACCGCCGAATTCGGCAGCTATTGGCTGCATCGCCTCAGCCACCGCGGCGGCTGGTGGTGGCGCGTGCACCTGCTGCACCACCGTCCCGAGCGACTGAACGCCGGCAACGCGTTGACCGCACATCCGTTCAACGCGCTGTACGACAAGTTGGCGCGCACGCTGCCACTTGTCGCGCTCGGTTTCAGCGACGATGCGCTGTTGGTCGCCACCCTGTTCGCGCTGACCCAAAGCCTCGTCACCCACGCCAACGTCGCCGGCACGATCGGCCCGCTCAATTACCTGCTCGGCAGCGCCGAACTGCACCGTCTGCACCACAGCACCAATCCCGCCGACGCCGGCAACTTCGGCACCGCCTTGCCACTCTGGGACCAGGTGTTCGGCACGTTCCACTACGGCCACAAACCCGCCGCCGTCGGCGTCTTCGACCCGAGCCACTATCCCGGTGAACATGAGGTCGGCGCGTTGTTGCGTTGGCCGTTCGGGGACGGCGGTCACGGTTGATCGCATGCACCCCACGCCGGGCTAAAGTTGCGAACCACTTCAGTCGAAGGCATCCAAAATTTTCCGCCTGCCCATCTCGACATCGAACGCATGTTCCACCTAAAATAGCCACCTAGACTAAATAGGTGGAAAACGTTGATATGCCAGCGTTTGACGACAATGCACTTCGCGCCATCATCGATCTGCGCGATGCCTACGAGGCCACGCTGGAGGTCTGGCGCGCGCTCGATCAGCACGAGGGATCGATGTTTTGGCGAAACCGCGGGGAACGCCAGTATCTCGTCCATCGGCTGGCCAATCGCGACGAACGAAGCATTGGGCCGCGCTCACCCGAAACCGAACAAATCCATGAGACTTTTCGGGCGCGCAAGCACGATATCAAGCAGACGATCGCAGCGACCACACCTGATCTCCGCCGCGCTGCGGCGGTTTATGTCGCGATGGGACTTCCGGTTGTCGACAGCTGGTCCGCGAAGCTGGCACAGCATCTGGATCGTGCCGGCTTGCTGGGCGGAACCGTCATGGTGATTGGCACCAATGCGATGCCGGCATACCAGATCGAAGCCCAGCAGCGGACCGGCCAACGCATGCACGCCACGCGCGATTTCGATCTGGCGTGGACCTCGAACGTGGATCGTGGCGACTTTGTGCTGTGGCCGACGCTGCGTGAATTTGCACCGGACCTGAGCATCAATGTCGAACGCCCATTTCAGGCGCGCACGCAAGCACGCCGCGAAATCGAGTTATCGACGGCACCATCGGTGATGAAAGCCGCCGCGCATGAGCCGTTTCAGACGATTGCCATGCCCGAACAGGAATGGTTGCTGTTGGGGCAGCCGTTGCGGCATGTCGTGACCGGACTTGATCGCACGCCCACCGCCATCAGCGTTCCCGACCCTCGATACTTCGCCCTGCACAAGGCTTGGCTCGCCCAGAAGCCCGAACGCGATCCGTTGAAGAAGCCGAAGGATCGCTCGCAAGCGCAACGGGTCTGGGCGTGGCTTCAACACGACATGCCAAGATTCACGCTGGACGAAGAATTTCGTTCCAGCGTGCCCGTGGTCTTGCAGCAAACCATGGCGCAGCTTGACGAGCATGCCGCGCGCGGTGTGCGGTGAATCCGCGTCGGGATACGGATCAAATGTTCGGCATGTTTCGGGACGGCTTATCATCCTTGCGCGCCGTTGAGGTTTGCCCATGCGTTTCATGATCGTCGTGCTCTTGTACTGCTTTGCCAGCGCGTCAGCCCAAGCGTGCAGTTGTCCCCGGACAACGCCGGAAGAACGGTTTGACGGCGCTCCGCTGGTCTTCGTTGCGCGCATCACCCAAGTCGAAGATGTCGCTACTGAACCTGGTTGGCGCATGGCGCAACGCGCTGAGCAGGATGAGGATTGGGAGCCGACTGAAGGCGTCGACTATGGGCTGCGCATGCGCTTCGAGATCGAGGCGGCGATCAAGGGCGATCCCAGTCGCCTGGTCACTCTGATCACCGGATATGGCGGCGGCGACTGCGGTATTCCGGTGATGCCGGGCGGAACGCTTTTGGTGGCGACGGACAATAAAGGATATGTCGGTTTTTGCAGCTACAGTCACGTAATTCGCGTTCACGATTGTGTCGGTGTGCTTGAACTGGAACAGCTGCGCCAGCGCGTCCGCGACGGCAAATCCGAACTTGATGTCCCCGCGGCAACGGATGTCTTGGACGACGGCCAAGACGTCTTCGAGGATCTTGTGGAAAGCGGCCGAAACCCCTACTCGCTGACGACTGAAGAATGTCCCGTTCGCTTGAACCCGAGCGAGCGTCCGGTTGCGGCCGACGCCGCAGAGGCAGTGAGCGAGTGAACCACCACATCACCATTCTCCCCAGCGGTCACCAGTTCGATGTCACCGATGGCGAGTCGGTGTTGGATGCGGCGCGGCGGGCGGGGTATGCGTTGCCGTATTCGTGTTTGAGCGGGTTGTGCGGCAGTTGTCGCGCGCATGTGCTGGAAGGTCGCTGTCGCCATGACAGTGAGGTACGCGCCCTGAGTGCGGCTGAGCGCGCTCGTGGCGACGTGTTGTTGTGTCAGGCGCATCCGGAAACCGATCTGACGATCGCGGTGCGTGAAGTGCCCAGCGTGGCCGATCTGCCGCGACGCATGCTGAGTGTGAAACTGGTCGAACGCGACCTGCTCGCCGACGATGTGCTGCGGCTGCGCTTCAAGCCGCCGAAGGGCGAACCGCTGCGTTGGCTGGCCGGGCAATACCTCGATGTATTGCTGCCGGAAGGCAAGCGCCGCGCGTTTTCGATCGCGAACGCGCCGGAAGATGCGGGGCTGATCGAACTGCATGTGCGGCGTGTGCCTGGCGGCGGCTTCACGCAGCAGTTGTTCGATGCCTGGCCACTTGGTTCCCTGCTGCGTATCGAAGGACCGCTCGGCACCTTCGTGCCGCGTGAGGACTCGGAGCGGCCGATGATCTTCATGGCTGGCGGGACCGGCTTTGCGCCGATCAAGGCGATCATCGAGCACTTCCTGCACCTCGGCAGCGCGCGCCCGATCCATCTGTACTGGGGCGCGCGGCAACCACAGGATCTGTATCTGCCGACGTTGCCCCAGCAATGGTCGAACCGCCATCCCGCCTTCACTTACACGCCGGTGCTGTCCGATGCCGAACCCGCACTCGAAGGCGCATATCGCAGCGGTGCCGTGCACGAAGCCGTGCTCGCCGATTTTCCCGATCTCGCAGAATTCGATCTGTACATGAGCGGACCGCCAGCGATGATCGAAGCCGCACGGCATCGCTTCATGGCCGCCGGTTTGCCCGAAGACCGGCTGTACTACGACTCGTTCGAATACGCGCCCGATGTCATCGCCGCGATTCTCGCTGCGCGCGCGGGACTAAACCTGTGATCGGCATCGGTCGCTTGGGCCGAAGTATCGTGCTGATGCTGTTGCTGATTGGCGTGGGCGGCTGTCACCACGTCCGGCAGGGCACATCGGCGAATATGCCTGCCCTGTCCTGCCGCGATGGCGAATCCGTGATGCAACGCTCGACCTTGTACTTCGGCACCGCGATTCCGGACTCGACCGATACCGTCGACCAGCACGAATGGCTGGCCTTCCTCGCCGACACCGTCACCCCACGCTTCCCGGACGGACTGACCTGGTTTGACGCGTCCGGCCAGTGGCGCGGTGCCGACGGCCGCATCGTTTCCGAACACAGCCGAGTGCTGGTGTTGATGCATGCCGACAGCACCGCGACGCGAACTGCGATCGACGAAGTCCGGACGTTTTATCGTACGCGCTTCAAGCAGGAATCGACGCTGCATGAGCGCAGCGTGGTGTGCGTTTCGTTCTAGCTCAAATCCCGTGCTGCGCGCGCACGCTCTGGATGCGCTCGCGCACCCGGGCGGACAGGCTGGTCGAGGATTCGGCGCGGTCGAAGATGGACTTCAGCACGCGTTTTTCGTCTTCATCGACGACCTTGTCGCGGAGCGCGAGGCCGACCAGGAAGTTGAGTTCGCCGTCGTCAATGGTGCCGTCGTCGGAAAACACCTTGATCGCGCTCCAGGCGATTTCGGTGTAGCTCTTGGGTTGACCGCTCTTCGGTTGAATCGGGTTCATCGGCTTGCTCCTGATTGAACCCGAAAACTATCAACCGCCGTAGCGCCGGACAACAGCGATCAGGCACCGTGGCGGTGCGAACTAGCAGACTTCGCACCAGCAGCGTGCAAAGCCCGGCCACTTCGCCCGGTCGCGATGACGCAACTCTTTGATTTCACTAGCCTGCGTGTTGGCACGGCGATTGCGCAGCAAAGCCACCCCAACGTCCAAGGAGTTGCCATGTCCGTCGAAAACGTTCTGAAGATGATCAAGGACCACGAAATCGAGTTCGTCGACCTGCGTTTCGCCGACCTGCTCGGCAAGCAGCATCACGTCAGCTTCCCGGCGCATGCCATCGATGCCAGCACCTTCGAAGACGGCAAGATGTTCGACGGTTCGTCGATTGCTGGCTGGAAAGGCATCAACGAGTCCGACATGGTGCTGATGCCGGATGCGAGCACCGCGGTGCTCGACCCATTCACCGAACACAACACCCTGATCCTGATCTGCGACGTGCTCGAGCCGAGCACGATGCAGGCCTACTCGCGTGACCCGCGCTCGACCGCGAAGCGCGCCGAGGCCTTCCTGAAGTCCTCCGGCATCGCCGATACCGCGTTCTTCGGTCCGGAACCGGAATTCTTCATCTTCGACAACGTGCGCTGGAACAACAGCATGAACGCGGCCAGTTTCGAGATCGAATCGGAAGAAGCAGCATGGAGCTCGAACAAGACCTACGAATCCGGCAATACCGGTCATCGTCCGGTGGTGAAAGGCGGCTATTTCCCGGTGGCACCGGTCGACTCGTTGCAAGATATTCGCAGCGAAATGTGCAAGGTGCTCGAAGCCATGGGCCAGACCGTGGAAGTGCATCATCACGAAGTCGCAACCGCCGGCCAGTGCGAGATCGGCGTCAAGTTCAACACCATGGTTGCGAAGGCCGATGAACTGTTGAACCTCAAGTACGTGGTCAAGAACGTCGCGCACCGCAACGGCAAGACTGCGACCTTCATGCCGAAGCCGATCGTCGGCGACAACGGCTCGGGCATGCATGTGCACCAGTCGCTCGCGAAGGGTGGCCAGAACCTGTTCGCCGGCGACAGCTACGGCGGCCTGAGCCAGCTCGCGCTCTGGTACATCGGCGGTATCTTCAAGCATGCACGCGCGATCAACGCGTTCACCAATTCGACCACGAACAGCTACAAGCGCCTCGTACCTGGCTTCGAAGCACCGGTGATGCTCGCCTACTCGGCGCGAAATCGCTCCGCCTCGTGCCGCATTCCGTGGGTGTCGAGCCCGAAGGCACGCCGTATCGAAATCCGCTTCCCGGATCCGGTCAACTCCGGCTACCTGACTTTTGCGGCGCTGATGATGGCCGGCCTCGATGGCATCCGGAACAAGATCGATCCGGGTGCGCCAAGCGACAAGGACCTGTACGACCTGCCGCCCGAGGAAGCGAAGGACATCCCGACCGTCTGCCATTCGCTCGACCAGGCGCTCGAAGCCCTCGACAAGGACCGCGAATTCCTGAAAGCCGGCGGCGTCTTCAACGACGACATGATCGACGGCTACATCGACCTGAAGATGCAGGAAGTCACCAAGTTCCGCGCCGCGACGCACCCGCTCGAATTTCAGTTGTATTACTCGATCTGAGCATCGAGAAATCCCGCACGTCGGGGTAACTCCGAAAGCCCTGCTGGGGCCCTGATATTCAAGGCTTTTTAACCAGCAGGGCTTTTTTGTGCATGAAAGAAAGTTTCATCTGACGAAAGCGCCAAGGACCAGTGGTTGGTCACTTCTGCGCACTTAATGATTCAAATTTGGATCGATTGACTAATTACCATTTTGGGAGCATATTGGTTTCGTCGCTACACGCGCGAGACCAATGCGAGTCATTTCGAAGAAGAAACTTCGCGAGTTTTGGGAACACCATTCCGATTCACGCGAATCGCTCGAGGCTTGGTATCGCGAAGCTGAGGATGCAACGTGGGCGTCGCCTCAAGCGATCAAAGACAGGTACCGGCATGCGAGCGTCCTTCCCGACAACCGGGTTGTGTTCAATATCAAAGGGAATTCCTATCGACTGGTCGTGAAGGTCCTCTACGACTTCCAGACCGTCTACATCCGATTCGTTGGTACTCACGCGGAGTACGACAAGATCGATGCCACTGAGATATGAGCATGACCCGAGCCATCAAACCCATTCGAGACGAACAGAGCTACGCCGCCGCTCTGGCCCACGTGGATGAGCTCATCGACGCCACTCCAGGCACCCCCGCGGGCGATGAACTGGACGTGCTGATTGATTTGATCGAGCGTTATGAAGACAA
Organism: Lysobacterales bacterium; assembly: GCA_043753835.1. Classification (GTDB taxonomy): domain Bacteria; phylum Pseudomonadota; class Gammaproteobacteria; order Xanthomonadales; family Ahniellaceae; genus JADKHK01. Next base: position 53,539 of record JAYUVY010000059.1, read on the forward strand.
GACCGAGCCGATGGGGATCCCAAGTCCACTGGCAGCCATCCAGTTTCGAATGGAACAGGGCGGACTCAAGCCGCGTGACCTCATCCCCTATATCGGTTCGCGCGCGAAGGTGTCCGAAGTCTTGTCAGGCAAGCGTCCTTTGACACTCGCCATGGCGCGTGCGCTGCACAATGGACTCGGCATCCCGGCGAGCGTGCTTCTGCAGGATGAGCCCTTGCAGCAAGTCGCGCCAGACTGGGATCGATATCCAGTCAAACAGATGAGGAAGCTGGGCTGGATTGATCCGACCCTGCCAACTGCGGAAGCGGCGATGGCCGATCTGATGCTTCGAGCCCGTCCTGGGCCCAGCGGGGCGTCGTGCGATGGATACTTCCGCAAGAGCGACATGAAGCGCAAGAACGCGAAGGCTGATGCCTACGCGCTGGATGCCTGGTGTCTGGCAATCTTGGCAAAATCTCACGAAGTCATCGAGTTCGGAAAAGGGCGGTACCAGCGCGGCGTGTTGACGGACGATTTTCTCAATGAAATCGCCTCGCTCAGCCAGTTCCAGAATGGCCCTCTTTTGGCGCGAAAGCTGCTCGCGGAGCATGGTGTTGCTCTTGTCGTTCTGCAACATCTGGCAAAGACCTACGTCGACGGCGCTGCGCTCTTGCGCAATGACGAAACGCCGGTTGTCGGAATGACTTTGCGCTATGACAGGCAGGACCACTTTTGGTTCTGTCTCTTGCACGAATTGGCGCACGTCCGACTGCATCTTGATCCCGGGACAAGCGATCGCTTTGTGGACGATATGTCGATCGAAGGTCAAGGCGTGGAGCATGACGCCGATGACCTCGCGAAAAAAATTCTGATTCCGGAATCGACATGGGCTGCAAGTGCAGCAAAATTGGATCCTTCACCGTTGAACATCGCAAGCCTCGCGGCAGCAGTGAAACGCTCACCCGCTGTAATTGCAGGGCGAGTGCGCCACGACACGAAAAACTACCGCCTGCTATCGCACTTCGTCGGGACGGGTACCGTACAGCGCCTGTTCGACACAGTGGACCGCTAGCGCAGAAAGCACGAAGCCGGGCTTCCCCAATTGAGCGGCGAGAAATCGGAGTTTGATCACGAAACGCCCGGCCCTGCGCCGGGCGTTTCGTCAGTGGCTGGTTCTGCCACAACACCCGCGCCTACACTCGCGCATGCCCCTGAGTGAATTCCTGCCCCTACTCGACGCCTTCAGCCTGCCGGTGCTGCTGGTCGATCGCGATCTGCGCATCGTGCTGCCGAATGCCGCGTTCTGTGCCTGGACCGGGGCCGGTGCGCGCCGTTGGAGCGGCATCGCCCTCGCCGATCTTGGCGCCGCGGGCGGCGCATTGCTGGCCGCGATCTCGCGCTGTCAGGTCGAAGCGCAAACCCAACGCGTCGGCGCGGTCGTGTTTCAGGCCAAGCCCGATCTCGAACTGCGCGCCGATGTCTTTTGTACGACCGTGGCGGTCGATGGCGCCGCCTTCATGATCGAGTGGCATCCGGCCTCGGATCTGCCGGAAGTCGACCGCGCCGCCGCGCTGCCGAATGCACTTGCGGCCACGCTCAAGGGCCTGGCGCATGAGGTGCGCAATCCGCTCGCCGGCCTGCGCGGTGCGGCGCAGCTGCTGGCGCGGCGCATCACCGACCCGGATGCGCGGCGCTATATCGAGGTGATCGATGCCGAGACCAAGCGCCTCGCCGATCTCGTCGAACGCCTGCTCGATCCGCATCCGTCGCGGCCGTTCGCCGCGTTGAACATCCACGATGTGCTCGAACGCGTTCGCAATCTCGCTGAAGCCGACGCCGGCTGGAGCGCGCGCATCACCCGCGACTACGACCCGAGCCTGCCCGAACTGTTCGGCGATCGCGACCGGTTGATCCAGGCCATGCTGAATCTGGTGCGCAACGCGCTTGAAGCCGGTGCCAACGAAGTTCGACTGCGCTCGCGTGCGGAACACGGCGTGGTGATTGGTGAAGCGACGCATCGGCTGGCGCTGCGTATCGACGTGATCGACGATGGTCGCGGCATTCCTGACGCGCTCGCGCCGCGGGTGATGTTGCCGCTCGTGTCCGGTCGCGCCGAAGGCAGTGGGCTCGGGCTCGCGTTGGCGCAGGAAATCGCGCGCGAACACGGCGGCGGACTGAGTTTCAGCAGTCGCGCCGGGCACACCGTGTTTACCCTGCTACTGCCTTATGAACGCGTTACCGGTGACAATGCGGAATGAGCGAAATATGGATCGTTGATGACGACCGGTCGGTACGTTTCGTGCTCGCAGAAGCGATGCGCGATGCCGGCTACACGGTGCGCGACTTCGACAACGCGCGCGCCGCATTGAGCGTGCTCGCGCATGCCGAACCGAATGTGGTGTTCACCGACGTGCGCATGCCCGGCACTGACGGCTTCGCGTTTCTCGACGCACTCAAGCGCGCGAAGCCCGATGTGCCGGTGATCGTGATGAGCGCCTACACCGATGTCGCCAGCACCAGCGCCGCGTTCCGTGGCGGTGCCTTCGATTTTCTGCCCAAACCCTTCGATCTCGACGCCGCCACGGGCCTGGTCGAACGCGCACTCGCGCAAGCCGGCCAGCCGGTGAGCACGCGCACGGTCGCCATGGTCGAAACCGCACTGCTCGGCGAATCGGCGCCGATGCGTGAGTTATTTCGCGCCATCGGCCGCGTCGCCGCAACCCATCTCAACGTGCTGATCACCGGCGAAACCGGCACTGGCAAGGAACTGGTGGCGCGCGCCCTGCACACGCACAGCCTGCGCAACCAAGCGCCGCTGGTGGCGCTGAACACCGCTGCGATTCCAAGCGAACTGCTCGAATCGGAATTGTTCGGACATGAAGCCGGCGCCTTCACCGGCGCGCACAAACGCCACATCGGCCGCTTCGAGCAAGCCGCAGGTGGCACCCTGTTCCTCGATGAAATCGGCGACATGCCGATCGCATTGCAGACACGCCTGCTGCGCGTGCTCGCCGAGGGCGAGTTCTATCGCGTCGGCGGCCGTGAACTGATCCGCGTTGACGTGCGCGTGATCGCGGCGACGCATCAGGATCTGGAAGCGCGCGTGGCACGCGGCGAATTCCGCGCTGACCTGCTGCATCGCCTCGATGTCGTGCGCCTCGACATCCCGCCGCTGCGCGCGCGCACCGACGACATCCGCCTGCTCGCCCAGGGCTTTCTCGATCGGGCAACGCGCGAGGCGCGTGTTGAAAGCAAACGCTTCAGCAACGAGGCCATGGCACGCCTGCTCGCGCATGACTGGCCGGGCAATGTGCGGCAACTTGAAAACCTGTGCCGGCGCGTCGCGGTCATCACTTCCGGGCGCGAAATCGGACTCGCCGAGCTGCCGAATTTCCTGCGCGACCCGGAGATCGCGGCCAGAGGCCGCTCCCACGCTCGCACTGATGGTGATGTCGGAGCCAACGTGGGAGCGGCCTCCGGCCGCGATCTCGACTGGCCGGGATCACTGCGCGCAGCCATCCAGATTTCGCTGCGCGAAGGCCGCGTCGGCGTATTCGACGAAGCCCGCGAATTGTTCGACAAGACCCTGCTCGAAGCCGCCCTTGAACTGACCCGCGGCCATCGTGTCGAAGCGGCACGACTGCTCGGCATCGGTCGCAACACGATCACGCGCAAGTTGGGTAGTTCGCGGACGCGGCGTTAAGCCGAAACCGCCAAACTCTCGCGATGGTAGATGCGCGCGGTGATCGCGGCGGTGATGCTTGCGAGCAGCAGACCGCTGCCGGCCAGCACCAGCCATTCGATCGGTGCGATCGATTCGGCGCGCGCCAGTTTCATGATCGCCTGATGCTGAGCGAGCAACGGCACCGCGAACATCCACAGCTGCACCTTGATCGGCACCACCATCATGATCATGGTCGGGATCAGCGGCACGATCGTGAACAGGCCGAGCCAGCTTTGCGCTTCGCGATAACTCTTCGCGTTCGCGGCGATCAGGGTCTGCAGCGACGACGCGATCAGCACCACCGGCACCAGCGCGAACAGCATCTGCGCGAACACGCCGACGCCGAAGTTGAAGGTCACGCCGAGCTTCGCCAACGGCATCTGCGGCAGGATCACGGCAAATGCAATCAAGGTCAGCAGCAGCGAAGTGATGGCGAAGGCCGAAGTCGCCGCGAGCTTGCCGAGCATGATCTGGCCACGCGGCACCGGCGTCGCCAGCAGCGGTTCGAGCGACTGGCGTTCGCGTTCGCCGGCGGTTGTGTCGATCGCGAGATACATGCCGCCCATGAAGGCACCGAGGATCAGCATGTACGGCAGGAAGGCCAGGAACTGCGCCCCTTTGGAGACCGCCGAAGCCTGATCGCGATCGACAATCGCGATCGGGTTGATCACCGTGGGATTCATGCCGCGCGCCACCAACCGCAAGGCACCGACGGTGCGGGCATACGCCTGCAGGGCCGCTTCGACGCGTCGCCGCGAAGCCTCGGTATCCTGACGCGAAGCATCGAAGATCAGTTCAACTTCCGCTGGCTCGCCCTTGTTCCACGCCTTCACGTAGTCATCGTCAATGCGCAGGATCACTTCCTCGTCCTGCGCCTTGATCGCGGCGATCGGATCGGCCGGTCCCTTTTCGATGACGATGTTGCGGGTGCCGATGAAGGCGACCAGGTTCGGTGCCAGTTCGGCACCGATCACCGGCAGTTCCAGCGGCTTTTCACCACGACTGAGTTCACGCGTCAGAATGGTCGAAATCATGATCGCGAAGAGTGCCGGCCCGAGCAACGGGCTCAGGATCAGCGCATTCAGCACGGTCTTGCGGTCACGCAGATTTTCGATCACTTCCTTGCGGAAGATGGTCCAGATTGCCGATTTCATCCGTAATGATTTCATCCGAACAGCCCCTCATCCGTGCCGATCGCCTTGACGAAGGCGTCTTCGAGATTCGCTTCACCGGTCTGCGCACGCAGCGCGTCCGGTGAACCCTGTGCCACCACCTTGCCCTTGGCGATCACGATGATGTGATCGCACAGCGCCGCCACCTCCTGCATGATGTGCGACGAAAACAGCACGCAGCGGCCCTCGTCGCGCAGTTTGTGCAGGAAGGTACGCATCGCCCGCGTCGACATGACATCGAGCCCGTTTGTCGGTTCGTCGAGGATCACGTTGCGCGGATCGTGGATCAGCGCGCGCGCGATCGCCGTTTTCACGCGCTGGCCTTGCGAGAAGCCTTCGGTGCGACGTTCGGCAATGTCCTGCATGCCGAGTGCCTGGATCAGCGCGGCGGTGCGTTGTTCGGTCAGCGCGCCATCCATGCCATGCAGGTCGGCGAAGTAGCGGATGTTTTCGCGCGCCGTCAGGCGCTTGTACAGACCACGCGAGTCCGGCAGCACGCCGAGACGACGGCGTACCTGCACGGTCTCGGTTTGCGCGTCGAGCGAGTCAACCAGGACTTGGCCGCGGTCCGGGGTCATCAAGGTGTACAGCATGCGCAGGCAAGTGGTCTTGCCGGCGCCGTTCGGGCCGAGCAGGCCGGTGATCTTGCCGTCCTCGGCGGTGAAGCTGACGCCGTCGACGGCTTTCACCGCGCCGAAGGCCTTGTGCAAATCGCGAACTTCGATCATGGCTTACGGACTCCAGCCGTTGGCATTCAGGAATGCCGGGGTCACCGGCATCGCGTCCAGGCATTTCACGTCGAGCGCCTTGGCGTCCTTGCTGGCGATGAATTCGGCGGCGAGTTTCGGCATGCAGCCGGCGGTCAGCACGATATGGCCGCGACCGCGCACGGTAATGTGGCGTCCGTTCGCGTAACCCTTCACCGTTTCATCGCCATAACGCGGCGGCGTCACCGGGTCGAACTCGCCGGACAGCAGCAGCACCGGCACGTCGCTCTTGATCGGGTCGTTGAAATCCTTGGGCCGCGCGCCCACCGGCCAGCCGGCACATTGCGCCTGCACCACGGTCAGCATGTCGGTACCCAGCAAGGTCGCGCCGTCGGCTTCGTCGACGACGAAGCGCCCGGCGTCTTCGGCACAGATCACCGACAACTGCATGCCGTGCATGATCGACTCGCCGAGATCACCTGCAGCGAGGTCGGCCTGTCCCATCAGGTGTTCGGCATTGCCCGAAGCGGCCTCGTGCAACGCAAGCGGCAACAGGGCCGCCGCTTCTGGCGAGTAGGCGAACAGACGCACCGTGGTCGCGAGATGGCCAAAGGTCAGTTCTTCGTGCCGCAAGACGTCGCTCTTCGGATCACGGAACGAAACCTTGCGCGGTGCGACTCGCAATTCGGCCTTGAGCCGCGTCAAGTCATCCTGCGGATCACCGAAAGTCTTGAAGCAAGCTTGGTCATCGCGACAACGCTGGAAAATGCCAGCCAGGGCCGCCTCCAGATTCTTCGAATGCTCGTTGCCGAGGGCCAGCGGTGCCGGCACCACACCGTCGAGGATCATCGTGCGCACGCTGCCCGGGAAATAGCGCAGGTAGGTTTGCGCCGCACGCGTGCCGTAGGAAGCACCGACGAGATTCACCTGCTCGGCGCCGAGCGCCTTGCGCACCGCATCGAAATCGTGGACGGCGACACTGGTGGTGTAGAAACGCGGGTCGGCTTTTTCCGCCAGTTCCCTGGCACATTTTTCGGCGAATCCGCGTTGTGCGCCGGCGTCGGCTTCCTCGGCCGCAAAGCTGCTTTCGTCGTCGCTGCCCTTGCACACCAGCTTGTTCGATCCACCGGTTCCACGCTGGTCGATCAGCACGATGTGACGCTTCTCGCGCATGCGTTCGAAGCCGGTGGCGATGGTCGGATAACTCTCGAGCGCCGATTGGCCTGGCCCGCCCGCCAGAAAGAACACTGGATCGGGCTCGGGCTCGGCGTCTTGTGCCGGCACCAAGCCGATGCGCAGTGGAATCATGCGCCCGTTCGGTTGATCCGGATTTTCCGGCACCTGCAGGGTCGCGCATTGTGCGCCGACCACGTCCGCCAATGCCGGATTCTTGAGATCACACTGCGAAAACCTGATCGAGCCGATCGTGCGATCGGTCGCCTGCGCATCGATCGTCGTGATCGCGCCCGACAACACCGCCGCAACCACCCAAAACGCCTTGCTCATGAAAGTCCTCCTTGGGGACGGGGCGCATCCTAGGCGATCGCCCCGCGAATAGGTGAGTGACGGGTGTCAGTCGCACTTGCTGACGCGAGCCGCGATAGCATGCGCCGCTTGGCCCACTCGACATCCTGGAGTTCATGATGAAACGCATGCAGCAGATTGGCTTGGGCCTACTCGTTACAACGGTGGCTGCTCCGGCGATGGCCGCTTTTCACCTGATGAAGGTCGTCGAGGTTTTCCCGGGAACAGCGCTGGCACCAAATGCGCAGTACGTGGTGCTGCAGATGTATTCCGGCGGTCAGAATCAGGTCGGCACGCACAAGGTCACCGTCTACGACAGCGCCGGCGTACTGCTCGCCTCGGGTACGTTCACGTTTCCGGGGGCCGTTCCGCTTGGGGCGAACCAGGACAAGATCTTCATTGCGACGGCGGAAGCCGCAACCTTTTTTAATCTGAGTGCTGACCTGGTTATTCCCGCAGCGGTCATTCCGATAGCCGGCGGCAAGGTCTGCTTCGACGCGATCCCGATCGATTGTGTCGCCTGGGGCAGTTTTTCGGGGCCTTCGAATTCGACCGTGGGTCTGGTCGGACCGCCGCTGAACCCGACGTCGTCGCCGAACATCGAACCGGGCGGTCTGATTCCTGGGCGCGCTGCCGTGCGGCGACTGGACATCGCGTTGCCCGACACCACGCTTACCGCGGCGGATGACACCGACGATTCGGCGGCGAATTTCAAGCTCGCCGCACCGGCACCCAAGAACAACGCGCGTGTCAACGGCACGATTCCGCCCAACACCTGCGGCAATGGCGTGCTCGAAGGCCTGGAGCAGTGCGACGACAACAATACCAATGACGGCGATGCCTGCAGCTTCGATTGCGCCACCGTCATTCCGAAGATTTTCCTCGACGGCTTCGAAGCCACCCTACTTTGAACTGACGTACTTCTCGCGGCGGATCATCGGGATGGGCAGGGTGTAGCCCTTGAGCGTTTCGAAGCAGGCGTCGACCATGTTTGGGTTGCCGCAGAGATAGGCGATGTCGTTGGTCGGATTCGGTGCGAATTCGGCCAATGCCTGCTGCACATAGCCGCTGCGTTCGTTGCCGCGCGCCGGGGTGCGCATTTCGCGCGACAGGCAGGGCACGAAGCGGAACTGCGGCACTTCGCCGGCGAAGGCTTCGAATTCTTCGACGTACAGCAACTCGCCGGCATTGCGCGCGCCGTACAACAAGACGGCTTCGACACCGCGTGTCTGCGCCAGTTCGCGCAGGCGCGGCAGCATCGCGCGATAGGGCGTGACGCCAGTACCGGTCGCGATCAGCAAATATCGGACATTGGCATCGGCGTCCTGCAGACAGAAGCGCCCATAAGGGCCGCTGGCCGTGATCTCGTCACCGGGCTGCAATGCCGAAAGCAATTTCGTCGCGGCGCCGCCTTCGACATAGGACACGGCGATCTCGATCAGGCCCTCGGGGTTTTGCGGATCACCGGCCACGGTCGCGACCGAATAACTGCGCTTGGTCGGCTTGCCATCGTCGTAATGGAAATGCACCTGCAGGAACTGCCCGGGGATGTAGGCCAGTTCGGCCCCATCGGCGCGCTCAAAGGCCAAATGGCGCACGCTCGGCGCAAGCATGTGCGCACGCTTGAGTCGCAGGGAAAAATGCTCGGCCATGGGCGCACTCGGTGAGGGGCGGCGATTCTAGCGGCAGCGTCCTCGCAGATACCGACGAAGTCGTTGCTGCCCCGGGCTTTGGCGAGGCTGGCTGTGATACTGTGGCCACCCACGTTATAACGGAGCGGCCGCCATGCCCGTTGAAGCCCTCACCATCCGCGCCATCGGCAATTCCAGTGGTGTGGTGTTGCCGAAAGAGTTGTTGGAATTCCTGAAAGTGAAGCAGGGCGACAAGTTGTTCGTCTCACAGACGCCTGACGGACTGAAGCTCACGCCCTACGACAACGATTCGGCCGCGCAAATGGAAGTCATGCGCGAGATCATGCGTGAGCGCCGCAATTTGCTGCGTGAGTTGGCCAAGTGAGCCGCGACTGGACTTGGTTCAGTCGTGACTTGGTTATCCTGATCCACGACGAGCAGTTGGAAGAGCATGGCGGTGCCTCGGGTCTGCGCGACGCCGGTTTGCTGGAGTCGGCACTCGCCCGACCACAGCAGTTGGCGGCCTACGGCGCGCCGGATGTCGCTGATCTGGCCGCCGCGTATGCGTTTGGCATCGCGAAGAATCATCCCTTCGTCGATGGCAACAAGCGCACCGCATTCCTGCTCGCCGAAGGTTTTCTGCGCCTGCATGGCCAATGCCTTGGTGCCAGCGACGAACAGGCGCTGGTCGCAATGCTCGGCCTCGCAGCAGGCGAACTTAGCCAGGACGAATTCGCCGCCTGGCTGCGCCAGAACGCGACCGAAATCAAACCCTAAACCCTTGTCTGGTTTGCCTTTGCCTGCGTAGTCCGGTATAAAGCGCGCCCCTTTGGTGCCGGCGTTCCCGGCAGGCCGGCCGCACGGGGCCGCCTCGCAAGACCATCCTTTCCCGAGACCGTGCGACTGCTTGCAGTTCGGGGCCGATATCGTCCAGGCCATGGGCGTGATGCCGTAAACGAGGTGTGTAATGGCGAATGTCTGCCAAGTCACTGGTAAGGGCGTGCTTACCGGAAACAATGTTTCCCACGCAAACAACAAAACCCGTCGTCGCTGGTTGCCGAACCTGCATGAGCGCCGCTTCTGGGTCGCTACCGAGAACCGTTGGGTGAAGCTCAAGGTGTCTGCGAATGCGCTGCGCACCATCGACAAGAACGGCATCGACGTCGTGCTCGCAGAACTGCGCGCACGTGGCGAAAAGGTTTGAGGAGGACTGAACCATGGCAAGCAAGCGCGACAAAATCCGCATGATTTCCACCGCCGGCACCGGTCACTTCTACACCACCGACAAGAACAAGAAGACCAAGCCGGAAAAGCTCGAGATGAGCAAGTACGACCCGGTGGTGCGCAAGCACGTGCCGTACAAGGAAGCCAAGATCAAGTAAGCCTTCGTGCTCACCTGATCCAGACAAAACCCGCCGTTTGGCGGGTTTTGCTTTTTCAGCCCCTGACGCCTACGTACGCGGCTCGGGGCGCACGTTCACGCGCGGAAAGCGGATCAGAAAACGCGTACCCGCGCCCACGGTCGATTCGCAGCGGATGACGCCCTGCAGCAGCTGCGTTACCAGATTGAACACGATGTGCATGCCGAGCCCGCTGCCACCCTGACCACGCTTGGTGGTGAAGAACGGTTGGAAGACGCGCTCGCGCACGTCGTCGCTCATGCCGCAACCGTCGTCGCGGTAGTCGATCTCGACATCGGCGCCGTCGGTGCGCGCGGTGATGGTGATGTGTCCGTTCTCGACCGACTCGAAGCCGTGGATGATCGAGTTGATCACCAGGTTGGTCACGATCTGGTAGATCGCGACCGGAAAGGTGTTGATGCGAATGGGTTCCGGCACCTGCACCGAAACCTTGTGCGCGGTCTTGCGCAGGCGCGGATGCAAGGCGAGCAGGATCTCGTCGAAATACTCGGCGAGGTCGATCTCGCGCGCCGCTTCCGAAGCCGTATCCACAGCAACCTGCTTGAAGCTGCGCACGATCTGGATGCCACGCTCGAGATTGGCGAGGATCATTTCCGAGCCCTGGATGATCTGCGACTCGAACTGTTCGAGCATGCTCGCGGTCATCGTCTTGTCGGCGTGCACGCGCTGCAGCTTGCGTGCCTCTTCGCGCAGAAACGACGCCGCGGTCACGGCCACACCAATCGGGGTGTTGATCTCATGCGCGACACCGGCGACGAGTTGGCCGAGTGAGGCCATCTTTTCCGACTCGACCAATTGTTTCTGCATGTCCTGGATGCGCGTCAGCGACGATTGCAAGCTGTCATTGGCGCGACTCAAGGCCGCGGTGCGCCGTTCAACGCGAGCTTCGAGGTCTTCGGTCATCTTGCGCAGTGCGTCTTCGGTGCGCTTGAGTTCGCTGATGTCCTGCGTGGTGCCGACGAAACGCTTGGCGCGCCCGTTGGCGTCGCTTTCCACGGCTTGTCCGCGCGACAGCAACCAGACCCAGTCGCCGTCGCGCGACTCGGAACGATAGGCCATGCTGAAGGTGCCGGTTTCGCCTGAGACCATGCGCCTCACGGCGCTGCCGACGATCGCCCGGTCATCGACGTGTACATAGGGCAGGTATTCGCCGATATCGATTTCGGTCGGCGCATCGTTGATCTTGAGTCCGTTCAGGCGATTTTCGCGACTGATGCGTTGCGTGCTGATGTCGAGCTCCCACAACTCGGCACCGCTGCCCCATAGCGCGGCGTGCAGGCGCCGCTCCTTGTCGACCAGCATGCGCTCGGCCTCTGCCCGATCCAGCTGACGCGCGCGCCAGCGCAGGATCACCAGCGCGGTCAACACCGCAGCGGTGAGCAAATAGGCGGCAAAGGCACTGCGCGTTGCCCACGGCGCTGGCGCGACGCCAATGCGTGCACGCGCCTCCTTGCCGACCTCATCGCGCACGTCGTCACCCATGACGCGCACCCGGAACACGTAGTCGCCGGCTGGTAGTCGAGTGTAGGTCGCGAGCCGCTGGTCATCAGCCGCACGAATCCAGTCGCGGTCGTAGCCTTCCAGTTGATAGGCGAGCCGCGGTCGTTCGCTGGCACCGAAATTCGGCACGGCGAATTCTATGCCGAGCATTTCGTCGCGATGTCCAAGGCGCAACTCGGCGACACCGTCGGCCCCGAACTTCAGTGCCGATCCGGGCTTGGGCACCAGCCGCCGGTTGAATATGGAGAAGTCGATCAGTCGCGGCTGTGGTGCGTGACGCGGTTCGCTGATCAATTTCGGATCGACGAGACTCAGGCCTTCCATGCCACCCGCGGCGATTTCGCCGGTACCGGTCAGCGCCATCGCACCGAGGAAGTAGCCGCTGGCGAGGGCACCGGCATGCGGTCCGAATGCGCGGATGCGGCCTTCGGGCAACTGGATGCGATCCAGCCCGCGTGCCGTCGCCACCCACAAGTCGCCACTGGCATCAAAGCTCAGCGCCGAGGCGTGGTCAGCCGAGAGTCCGCGCGCCGCGTCGAAACGCTCGGTTGGCCAGGGTTCGTTGGCGCCGGGTTTGACACGGATGACACCGTGGCCATAAGTCGCGATCCACAATGTGCCGTCGGGGCCTTCGACCAGATCGCTGATGCTGAGACTCGCAGCATCCGCAAAATCGAGGACGGCGCTCTGGAAGCGGTCGTTGCCACGCTCGCGCCGGGCCAGGCCATGGCCGCGCGTCCCGATCCACAGCCGGCCTTGCGCGGATTCGGCGAGCGCGGTGATGCGATCATCGGGCAGTCGGCCGGCCGCTTCGCCGAAACGATGCTGCACAAAGTTCGTGCAGGTTGCACAGCGTTCGATCAAGCCTTCCCCCAAGGTTCCGACGACCAGGTCGCCGGCCTTCGTCACCAGCAGCGCGCGCACGGTCGTGCCCGGAAAGCCGCCGCCGGCCGAGCCGAACCGCTCGATCACCCCGGTCGTCGGATCAAGTCGGTCGAGGCCGCGGTCGCCGCTACCGATCCAGAGTTTTCCATCATGGTCTCGCGCCAGGCTCAGCAGATAATCGCTGCTCAAACCGCTGCTCGCGTCGCTGCGATAGACATGGCGTTCAAGCACGCCTCCCCGCGCATCGACGCGCACCAGGCCAGCCGATTCGCCCATCGCCAGCCACAGGCTGTCATCTGCGCCGGGAGCAATGGCAACCACCGGGTCAGCCGGCAGCGACTCGGCATCGTTGCGACGGCGACGCAAGGTGCGCAGCGACGCGGCGTTTGGGTCATGCGAGGACAGCCCGCCAATCCAGGTGCCGATCCAGACGACGCCATCGGCCCCTTGAGCAAGCGTGGTGACGCGACTGCTGCCGAGACTCTGGCGATCGGCCGGATCGTGGTCGAGCCGTTCGACGACCTGCTGGCGCGCGCGGTCGTAGATGAAGGCGCCGCGCCGCGTGCCGATCCACAGCCGCGAATTCTGATCCAGCAACAGGCTTTCCACTTCCGGCCGGTCCGCGTCTTCCGGTGTTGCGAAGGGCAGTTCGACCTTGCTGCTGCCATCGCGCGCAAGTCGCCACAGACCATCGCCAGCACCGACCCACAAGGTGCCCGAGCCGTCTTCCTGCAATACCCGGGTCTGCGTCGTGGTGACCGGACCGAGGCGCAATTCGCGCACCAGTCTCGGCCGGCCGATCTCGAACCGCCACAACCCGGTCTCCGACGCCAGCCACAACCCGCCGGCGGTGCCGGCACCAATCGCACGCACCGCACCGAGGTCATGCGGATCCATCTCCGGCAGGCTGACGGCGCGCTGTTGTGCGAGGTCGAGCAGCTGTACTTCGCCATTCTGGAACATCGCCCACAAGCCGCCGTCGCCGGCGCGCACCAGGCTGGCGAGACGATCGGACACCAGGCCATGGCTGCTGGCCCGCCAATGCGTGATCAGGTGCCGACTGCGGTCGAGCACGCTGATGCCGGCGGTCGGATGCGCGGCATACAGATTGCCTGCGGCGTCTTCGGCCAACCCGATGACATGGCTTTCGCCGAGCGAGTCGGGATCGTCGCTGCGATGCCGCCAGATATCGATATGACCGCCGTCGTAGCGCGCGAGCCCATCCTGGGTAGCGACCCAGACGAAACCGTCCTGGTCGACCAGCACCGCACGCACCGAATTCGCCGGCATGCCACGGTAGACATCAAGCGTGTCGAGCCGAATTCGATTCGTGCCGATCTCGGCCCACGCGACCGATGTCGCGCAAACCAACAGCAACATCATCGCCAGAGTCCGGAGCATGCCTGCGAATGTCGCGCCGATTGCCATTTTCGGCAAGCGCTGTCGATACCATGCGGCCATGCCCGAACTTCCCGAGGTCGAAACCACGCGGCGTGGCATCGCGCCGCATGTTGAAGGTCGCCGCGTTGCGCGAGTGACCTTGCGTCGGCCCGACTTGCGCTGGCCGATTCCGCGCGAGATCAGCGACGTGTTCAGCGGTCAGCGCGTGACTGCGGTCACACGGCGTGCGAAATATCTGCTGCTGCATACCGAAGTCGGTGCGGCATTGATCCATCTCGGCATGTCCGGTTCGCTGCGCGTGCTCGCCACGGATGTGCCCGTGCGCGCGCATGACCATGTCGACATCACGCTCGATAACCAGCAACTGTTGCGCTTCAACGACCCGCGCCGCTTTGGCTGCTTGCTCTGGCAGGATGCCGGCACCACGCACGAACTGCTGCGCGAACTTGGGCCCGAACCCCTGGGCGACGACTTCGACGGCGATTATCTGTTCGTGCGCAGTCGTGGTCGCTCGGCGCCGGTCAAGGCCTTCCTGATGGACCAGCGCATCGTCGTTGGCGTCGGCAACATCTATGTCGCCGAGGCCTTGTTCGCCGCCGGCGTGCGGCCGATGCGCGCGGCCGGCAAAGTGACGCGCCGCGAGTATGCGGCGCTGGCCATGGCCATCCGCGAAATCCTCGCGCATGCGATCGAACGCGGCGGCACCACCTTGCGCGATTTCCTGAAGCCGGATGGCGAACCCGGTTACTTCGAGCAGGAACTGTTCGTCTACGGCCGCTCCGGTGCGGCCTGCAAGCAGTGCGGCACCCCGATCACGGCGCGCCGCGATGCGCAGCGATCAAGTTTTTACTGTCGCGTCTGCCAGCACTGAGGGCGCCTTCCGCGACAGGCTAGCAACCGCCGAGCCGATCACGACCACGGCTGCGCCGACATAGCCGAGTGTGGTGATGGTTTCGGGCGGCACCAAGTCGGGATTCAGGCGGTGCGCAACTTCGACCGAGACCACCGTGAGCAAGGGCGTCAGGGCCAGCACGACGCCAACGCGCGATGCTTCCCAATGCACCAGCGCCTCGGCGAATGCGCCATAAGCGGCGACGGTATTGATCAGACAGTAGCCGAGCGCGAGCGTATGCAGACGGTCGAGGCCGAGCAGTTGCGAGGGCGAAGCGAAGGGCGTCATCAACACCGCCGCGATGGCATAGATCAGCATCATCACCGCGCCTGAGCCGAGGTGCTGCAGCAGCTGTTTCTGAGCCAGCGCATACACCGCCCAGAGCACGGCTGCAGTCAGCACGATCGCGGCGCCGAGCAGATAGCGGTCACGCGGCACGGACGAGTGTTGTGATTGATCCACTGCGAATACCGTGAGTCCGATCGCGACCGCGGCGACACCGCACCATTGCAGGGCATTGAAGCGCTCGTGAAAGACAATGATGCCGCCGATCGACATCAACAGCGGTGCCGCCTGGATCAGCAACTGCGCATTCGCCGGTGTCGTGTAGTCCAAGCCGATGGTGTAGCCGACGAAGTTGCCGATCAGCATTACCGCGGCGAGCAGCATCAGCCACCAGCCCGTGCGCGGCAGGGTGCGGAACTGCGCGAAGCCACCGCGCAACGCGAACCACAGACCGAGCATCAATGCCGCCGCAACGAAGCGCGACCAGATCAGCGTCCACACATCGACGTGCTCGATGACGAGACGGATCGCGATCGGCAAGGTCGCCCAGAAGACCGCGGTCGTGATCGCGAGGGTCAGCCCGAGCTGCCACCGCCCAGAGGCTTGATGCAAGGCCATGGCTGCGTCCGTCAAAGGGGGGCGACGCTAGCATGGGTTCCGGCTTTGGCAGCACCGCGTCACTTTGTCTTGCGCATTCTCATGATCTGAGAGCGTGATGCGGACAATGCGCATACCGGTTCTCCGGTTGCTGCTTTGGCCCACCACGGTCAAGTCTTGAGCCCGCGATGCCCCCATCGCGGGCTTCTTTTTGCCTGAA
This sequence comes from Lysobacterales bacterium, assembly GCA_043753835.1. GTDB lineage: Bacteria > Pseudomonadota > Gammaproteobacteria > Xanthomonadales > Ahniellaceae > JADKHK01. The sequence continues at coordinate 69,477 of JAYUVY010000059.1, forward strand.
GCCCGAGCCGACCACCGGCAGCCCTTGCGCCACGCCGTCGCGCCCCCACGATAGGCCGATGATCGATCTCACGCCGCCACCCCCACCGACTCAGGCGCAACTGCGCCGCGACGCCCAACGCTTCCATCGCGTGCTGATCGGCGTCGCCGTGTTCGTCGTCGCACTCGCCGCATTGTGGTGGGGCGAACACCAGTTCAACGTGGATTTGCACGCCTTTGCGATTCGCCCGCGCGCACCGGAATTCCTGATCGGTGTGCTGACCGCGCCGCTGCTGCACGGCTCGCTCGAACATCTGCTCGGCAACAGCTTCGGTCTGTTCATGCTCGGCACACTCGCCATCTATCGTTATCCGCAAGGTTCGAAATGGGCGATTCCGCTGATCTGGCTGATCGCCGGCATCGGCACCTGGCTGATTGGGCGTACGTCGTTTCACATCGGTGCCAGCGGTGTCACCCACGGCTTGATGTTTTTCGTGTTCGTCTCCGGCCTGATCCGTCGCGACCGCACCTCGATCGCCGCCGCCTTGCTCGCCTTCGCGTTCTTCGGCGGCATGCTGGTGACGATCCTGCCGCGCGAGCCCGGCGTGTCCTGGGAATACCACCTGACCGGGGCCATCGGCGGCATCGTCGCCGCGATCCTGGTGCGCAAACGCGACCCGGCGCCGGCGCGTCGCAAGTACTCGTGGGAGATCGAGGAAGAACTTGAACGCGAAGCGCAACGTCGCGCCGCCGAACTCGAATTGCATGCGCCCGAAGACGTCGCACCGATCTGGGAAGGGCCGAACCCCCCCGCGATCAGCGACGACGACCGCCGTGGCGTGGTGCTTCAGTTTCCAGTCCGCGAACGCGGCAACGACGAACGCCTGCACTAGCCACGCCCGCAAATCGACCCGGCGGTGCCTGCATCGCAACCGATGCATGACAGATCACGGATGCAAGATCTCCGCATGCATCTCCCCATCGATATCCGCGACTGGCGCGATGAGTTCATCTGGTTCGTCGCCAAGGAAGCACGCGCCTGCGTGTTCGCCGGGTCGTTCTTCGTGGTGCTCGCGTTGTCGACCTGGCTGCCACTCGGCGCGCTGCCGCGTTACGACTTCATCCTGATCATGGCTTTGCTGTTGCAGGCCGGTTTGCTTGCGCTGCGCATCGAAACCGTCGACGAACTGAAGACGATCTGCCTGTTCCATGTGATCGGCTTTGCGCTCGAGGTATTCAAGACGCAGCCCGGCATCGGCTCCTGGAGCTACCCGGAATTCGCCTACAGCAAACTCTTCGGCGTGCCGCTGTATTCCGGCTTCATGTATGCGGCAGTCGCCAGTTACATGATGCAAGCCTGGCGCCTGTTCGACCTCGAACTCGCACACTACCCGCGCTATCGACACAGCCTGCCGCTGGTGGTGGCGATCTACGCGAACTTCTTCACGCACCACTACATCGGCGATCTGCGCTGGTGGCTGATGGCGGCCTTGATCGCCGCGTTCTGGCGCACCCGCGTGAGCTTCACACCGCGGCACGTGCGCATCACCATGCCCTTGCTGCTGGCGTTTGCGCTCATCGGCTTCTTCGTCTGGATCGCCGAGAACATCTCAACCTTCTTCGGCGCCTGGGCCTATCCGAACCAGCACCAAGGCTGGCAGATCGTGCATGCAGGCAAGATCAGTTCGTGGGCCTTGCTGGTTGTCATCACGCTGATCATCGTCGCCGACCTGAAGCACTACAAAGCCGGCCGCAACCACGCCCAAGCGCAACCTGAGACAAAGCTGGCGAGTGCGAGCACCGCACCCAAGAACGGAATCCTGAACCAGTAACGCCAGGCCAGCAGCACGAAACTGGCGAGTATGCCCGCCCCGACCGCGAGCAAGAACCACGCGCCGAACAGCATCGGCGCATGAAACAGCGCGAGATAGCCGTAGACCAGTCCAAACAGGATGGCGCCCAAACTATGGCTGGCGTTGAAGCCAATCCAGGCCCGCCACATCGTGGTGTCGCGGGTCAGAACCAGTGACGACGCCTGCATCTGTTGGATCAAATCCCGATTGCGCGGATGCAATTTCGAACCAGCGAAGGTGTAAAGAAGATGCACGCTGCCGAGCAGCAGCAGGATCGCTGCCGCGATCGCGATCAACAGATTCGGGCCCATGGCATGTTCCTGTTGCGATGATGACTACGACGACGATCGCACGAATGCGGAAATGGCAGCCGCGACTGGCCCCGGATCCTTCAACCACGAGAAATGATCGGCGCGGCCGCTCTCGAAATCCTTGGGCAGCAGATGGACGCGCGTCTGCTTCGTGCGCGGCAGTCGGGCGAGCAGGGCGGCGAACGACGACGGCGGTGCGAAGCGATCGTCTTGCAGATGCAGTGCGAACAGGGGATGCGTCAGCGCGGCGAGTTCGGCATCGAGATCGCCGTCCGGCAGCGCGTGTTTGTAGGTGCCGCGCAGACCGCTGATCGACCAGTCACGGATCACCGATTTTGCTTCGTTGCCGGCGAAGCCGGTGCGGCGTCCGGGGAAATAGCCGCAGACCGCAGCGAGCAGACGAAACCAGGCGAACACGCCGAGCAACACCGGCTGTTGCCACCAGATGAAACTGCGCCAATAGGGAATGCCGCTGGCGATGATGAGCACTCCGTGCAGGGTGGTGTCGCGCGCCAGCACCAGTGCCGCGAGTTGTGCGCCGAGACTGTGTCCGCCAATCCAGATGCGCGCCGCCGGTGCGCGTGTACGCAGGGCCGCGATACCGGCGTGCACGTCGGCGAGCAGATCGCGATAGGCCCAGTCCGAGCCGCGCGCGGCACGGCGGTCGCTGGAACCAGCGCCGCGCCATTCATGCAGGGCGGCGCCGATCGCGTGGCGACCGAGTTCGCTCGCGAAACTGTCGTAATTGCGCGCGGTCACGCCCATCGCTGACAGCCAATAGACGAGATCGGGCGCGTCGCCGTGATGCAGGATCAAATCGGCACGCGCACCATCGGGCGCGCAGACCGCCAGCACCTCGCGACTCATCGCAAGCCGAGCTCGCGATCATGTTGGCGCGCGAACAGGACTTGCGAAATGATCGCGCCGCACATCGCCAGGAACATGTCCCACTGCGTGTCCCAGATATCGCCCTGGGTTGCGAGAAAAGCTTCGGCGCGACCCCCCATGATGACCGCCGTCCACCACTCGAGCATCTCGAAAAAGGCACTGAAAGCGAGCGCGCAACTGACGCACAGATAGAACACCCAGGCGCCCGGCTTGAGCGTCGTTCGCCGCAGCAACAGTTCACGCGCGAGGATTGCCGGCACGAAGCCCTGCGCGAAATGGCCGAGGCGGTCGTAATGGTTGCGCGACAGCTCCAGCGCGTCGCGGAACCAGTCGCCGAGGGGCACTTTGGAATAGGTGTAATGACCGCCGAGCATCAGGATCGCGCCGTGGATCACCAGCAGGATGCACAGCAGGCGTGTCAACGGAAAGCGTCCCCACAGGATCAGGATCAGCGGCAGTCCGATCGCGACCCAGATCACCTCCATGGCCCAGGTCAGGCGATCGACCGGATGGATTCCGGAAGTGACCAGCATGATCAGCGTGACGATGATCAGGGCGAACCCGAAGGTGCGGCTGGGCGGCGTGCGTGGCATTCCAAGCAACATGGTTGACTCCGTTCTGGGCGTTCATTGTGCGCACGAATGCAGTCCGCGCCAAGCCCGTCGTGCGCGGCCCATCATGCGCAGCCAAGAGATCACCCCATTACACTGCCCGCCAACGCACCCGTCGGGTGTGACGGGACGCACAGGCGACGATGTTCGGCACCACACCCTACGGCCTCAATGAAAGCGAACTGGACGAACTGAACGCGTATTTGATTGCGCATCCGGCCAATGAAGGCCTGTCGCTCGATGGCGTGCATGGCCTGCTGTCGGCCGTCGTCGCCGGCCCGGAACCGATCCCCGCGAACGAATGGTTGCCGCACATCGTCGATCAGGAAAACGGCTTCGACGACGCCGACCAGGCCAACCGCGTGCTCAGCCTGATCGTGCGCCTGTACAACAGCGTGATCCAGGAACTCGAAGCGCTGACCTACGAGCCGATCTTCGGCGAATTCGAGGAAGAGGACGGCAGCAGCGCACTCGCCGCGATCGGCTGGTGCGAGGGCTTCAGCATCGGCATCGACCTGCGCTCCGGCGTATGGGAGTCACGCATGAGCACCGACCCGCGCCTGATGGACCTGCTCGATCCGATCATCCGCATCTCCGCCGACGAAGGCCTGTTCGAGTCGGACACCGCCGAACAACTGGCGCCGCTCGAAGACGAAGACCGCGAACAACTGCTGCACGCCATCGCCGGCGCCGTCGCCGACGTACAACAATACTGGCGCGAACAACCGCCGACAATCGAAGAAGGCGTCGACCCCGACGCCACCCCCAAACCCGTGCTACGCCGCCGCGCCGGGCGTTGGGTGCATTGAGACGACTGCGCCACAGCAAATTGAAACCTGATTTGTGCCGAACCTCGATTGTCTTACCTCCCCATCGAGAGAAGGTTCCCAAATGGCGGATCAGGGGAGCTCTTGATCTACGGCCGCTCGTGGAAGGCAGTTGGCAACTGAATGTTCACTGATTGACTGAAGGAGCGATCGAGAGATGGAAGTATTCATGTTGGACGGCAGAGACGACTACGCGGCCTACAGCACGGTGTCCGACGCCGATCGTGACCGGCATGGGTTCCTTACGGATCGGGTGACGCTTCCGAAGAAAGAAGAGCCGCCGCTCAGATTTTGCGAGGGTTTTGGTACCGCAAATCCAAAGCACAAACCGATGAAGAAGGGTGACTTCCACACGGCATCCGCCGACATTCGACTATTCAGTCAGCGCGCAATCGATGTGCTCGGCGACGTGTTAACGAAGTCGGGTGAATTGTTTCCGGTATCGATTGCGGATCGCGAAGAACCGTTTTACTGGTACTGGGGCACGACGGTGATTGATTGCATCGACGAATCCAAGGCAAAGCGCGGCCCACCGTCGAGTCTTCCGATCGAGCGACGTTTGATCATGGCTCCCGCGTTTCATGTTGAGCGCATCGGCACCCACGAAATATTCATTGTGCCGGGTCAGTCACGGCAGTTCGACATGTTCGTGACCGACGCATTCCGTGACCGCGTCGCGGCGGCAGACCTAAAAGGGTTCAAGTTGGGCAAAGGACGGTTTGATCCGAAGCCGTGGCTTTGCTGAAGCGATCGAATGTGATTGTCTCGCCAAGCATTCCAAGGCGCTTCCATCAATCGATGAAGACGCACGGATTACTCAATGCATTGAGTAAAATTACTCAACGTATTGAGTAAAACGACATGCAGAATTGCGGCGATTTTCCTCAACATTTGCCACCAAGCCCACGAGGGCGCTGATCCATGCACAAAAGCAAACTCGCCGGTTTCATCATTGATTTCCATATCGATGAGGCGGGCGGATATTTTGCTCGGTATGCCGAGCGCCGGGTGCATTGAGACGGATGACCCAAACCAAAAGGAGATAGTCGGATGGGTGATAACGACCAACTCTCGTTCGAATACGCGCCAGATTCGGAGACGCTGGAAATTCACGGTTGTCCGGAAGCCTTCCGCAAGCTTGCAGAGGACTTGCTCCAGCTTGCACGCTCGGCCGCTGGTGGTTCTGCGAGCGATCACCTTCACTACTTCAGTGAGGAATGGGGCGGCGATTCGTTGGCGGCTTCGCCCCAATCGATCGAAGCGGCGGCGCGCTGTTTCCAACACGTGAAGGTCGTGGTTTCGACCAACAATAGTTCAAGCAAATCCGATCATTGACGACTCACGGATTACTCGATGCATTGAGTAAAAGTGCTCAACGTATTGAGCGAAACGACACGCCGAGGTGCCCCGATCTGCTTCCGAAATTTTTGCCGCGAACACGGGAATTCTCAGCCATGCACAAGAGCAAACTTGCCGGTTTCATCATTGATTGCCGCACCGATGACTTGAAGTCGGCAGCGACATTTTGGGGTGCGGCGTTGGGGATGGCGGTACGGGCTTTGCCGGCGGAGGAGGGCGAGAAGTACATGCGGCTCGAAGATCCGCAGCAGCGTCTGCATATTGAGGTGCAGAAGGTTGAGCATGAGAGTCGCGTGCATCTCGATATCGAGACCGATGATGTCGACGCCGAGGTCCATCGTCTGGAAACACTTGGCGCCAGCATCGTGAAGCGGGTGCAGACGTGGTGTGTGATGCAGGCACCGACCGGGCAACGCTTCTGCGTGGTGCGCACCGGTTCGAAGGACTTCACCGCTGAGGCAAATCAGTGGCCGGCGACATAGGCCACGCTGCGCTTCAACGCAGGAAGACCACGCCCAGCACGACCAAGCCCAACGCGATGCGGTAGAAGACGAAGGGCATCAGTCCGAGACGGCGCAGAAAGCCCATCAGAAAGTGGATGCAGGCGATGCCGGCGACGGCGGCGACCAGCGCGCCGAGCGCGAAGTCTTTGAGGTTGAAGGCTTCGTCGCCGGTGTACAGGCCAAGCGCGCCGTGAGCACAAGCAGCAATCGTCACTGGCACGCCGAGCAGGAAGCTGTAGCGCGCCGCTTCGGTGCGCTGCAAGCCGAGAAAAAGACCGGCAGTCATGGTGATGCCGGATCGGGACACACCTGGAATCAAGGCCAGCGCCTGTGCCGCGCCGATGATCAGCGCGTCGCGAATACTCAGGCTCATGACCCCGCGCTCCTTGGCGCCACTGCGATCGGCGACGCCGAGCAGCACGCCGAACGCGATCAGGTTCACTGCGATCAGCATCGGAATGCGCAGCGTCGCGGCGGTTTCCTCACCCATGCTGACGCCGACGATCAGCGCCGGAATCGTCGCGAGCGCCATACCGATGCCGAGGCGATGTTGCAGGCGACCGCGTTCGCTGTAGTCGCGTTTGAGCATGGCGGTCACGATCGCCAGCAGATCGTTGCGGTAGTAGATGAGTACGGCCGACAACGTGCCGAAATGCAGCGCCAGATCGAAGCTCACGCCCTGGTAATCCCAGCCGAACAGAAACCCGATCAAGCCGAGATGCCCGGAACTCGACACCGGCAGGAATTCGGTCAGGGCCTGCACGATGGCGAGGATGATGATGTGGCTCAGTTCCATGGATGAACGATGCGGCAAAGAACCCGATTGTGCCAGCGCCGGGGCGTCGGGGCGTCGGATGCAACTGTCGAAGTGCGGGCATGACTGGGGATGGGCACCATAGTCGCGCGCGCATTGGCTTCGCTATGCTCGGCACCGCTTTGCTGAGGTGTGCATGAACCCGAACCGCGTGCTGGTCGTCGATGACGAACCGGACATCCGTCAACTGATCGGCGACATCCTGCTCGACGAGGGCCATCAGGTCGAAACAGCGGACAGCGTCGCTGCGGCGCGCAACGCGGTGTCGAGCTTCAAACCGGACCTGATCCTGCTCGATGTCTGGCTGCCCGATGGCGACGGCGTCGCCCTGCTCAAGGAATGGCAGGGCCAAGGCACCCTGGTTGCGCCGGTGGTGATGATCTCCGGGCATGGCACGATCGAGACCGCAGTCAGCGCGCTCAAGTTCGGCGCCTATGATTTCCTCGAAAAGCCGGTGTCGCTCGCGAAGCTGCTCGCCACCGTGCAACGCGGGCTCGAACATGCCGCGTTGAAGCGCGAGAATCAGGGCCTGCGCTCGCGCATCGCACCGCCCCCACCGATCGGCGGCAGTACCGCGATGCAGATCCTGCGCACCCAGCTCGAACGTGCCGCGCATGTCGACGCGCCGCTGCTGATACGCGGCGAAACCGGTTCCGGCAAGGAAAGTCTGGCGCGTTACGTGCACGGTCATGCCGCGCGCGCCGCGGCGCCTTTCATCCATTTTGCGGCAGCGACCATGGCCGGCGAACGCGGCATCGCCGCGCTGTTCGGGCGGGAATCGGCCACTGGCGAAGAATCCGGTGCGATCGCGCAGGCCGCCAATGGCACTTTGTATATCGATGAGGTCGCAAGCCTCGATGCACAGACGCAGGCGCGTCTCGCCTCGGCGATCGCCGCACGCCAGTTCGTGCCCGAGGGCGGTCAGCGGCCGCGGCCATTTGCAGCGCGGGTCATCGCCTCGGCGACGCGCCCGCTGGAGCAGGAGCTACAAGCCGGCACCTTGCGTGAGGACCTGTTCTTCCAGCTCAATGTGCTGTCGGTGCAGGTTCCCGCGTTGCGCGAACGGCCCGAGGACATCGCGGCCCTGCTCGGCGCGCAGCTGGAACAGGTCGCGGCGCGCGACAGCCTGCCACCGCGCAGCTTGAACGCCGCCGCCATCGATCGTCTGCGCCGCCACGGCTGGCCCGGCAATCTGCGTGAATTGCGCAATCTGGTGCAGCGCCTGCTGATCATCGGCGGCGAGGGTGAGATCGATCTCGACGAGATCGAGGACGCACTCGGCATCCTTGCGCCCGGTCCGGGCAAACCCGCCGGCGACTTCCTGCTCGACTTGTCACTGCCCCTGCGCGACGCCCGCGACCGCTTCGAACGCGCCTACCTGATGCGCCAACTCAAGCACTGCCGCGGCTCGGTTTCGCGGCTGGCGAGCATCTCCGGCATGGAGCGCACGCACCTGTATCGCAAGCTCAAGGACCTCGGTGTCGACCCCAAAGCGCTGGATGCGAGTGAATGAGTTCAATTCAAACCGGGAGTCCTGACCATGGCAATCACAAGAAGTTATCCGCTGTATCGCACGACTGCGCTGACGCGATGGCTGATCTGGCTGTTGTATGCGCAGGCCGCACTCGGCGTGATCGCAGTGTTTTCTGGCCAACTGGAGCGAAGGCTGCTGCAAGGGATGAGTGCCGGTGCCTTCTCCGATTTAGCCGCGATGGCGGCGGCGGCTGATGTAAGCGACACGCGCCAGATGTTGATCGGGCTAGCGCAAGTCGCATTGTTCATTGCAAGCGTCGTGCTCGCCCTGGTCTGGACCTACCGTTCGAACGCGAACCTTTGGACGGCGCAGGTCAAAGGCCTCGATTATTCCCCCGGCTGGGCGGCGGGTTGGTACTTCGTGCCGATCATGAACCTGTTCCGGCCGTTTCAGGTGATGCGCGAACTGCACAACGCGAGCGCGAGTCCGCGGCGCTGGAACATTGACGGCGCTCCGGTATCAATTCAGCTCTGGTGGGGGATGTGGATCATTTCGAACTTGGTCGGCCGCATGGCCTTCAGTACGACCATGAAAGCGGAGTCAATAGACGAGATGATTCGCGCGAACCTGTTCACTCAAGCTTCCGACGCGATAGGAATCGTGGCGGCGCTAGCGTTCGCGTGGGTAATCCAATCAATTGCAGCATTTCAGGCCGACGCCTCGCACATGGCACCGCCCGAGGCGGTCGAGGCGGTCGAGGCGGCGTTTGGTGCTCCGGAGTGAGCGGATGATGCATCCGAGCAAATACGTATACGTAAGTGAATAGATAATTCGGTGTTTGTTCCACAAAAAACAGTTACATGCTGATTTTCGTGAATAGATATTGTTGCATTGATTAGCGCCTTTAGGGATCCTTTGGTCAGCCTTCAACCGGGAGCAACGCATGTCCAACCTGAACAACCCAGGCCGTCGCGACTTTCTCGCCGGCACCGCGGCGCTCGCCGCCGCATCGACCTTGCCCGGCGTCAGTGCCGCGCACGCGGGGCGCGATGCACCGCCCAACCGCTTCGCCGACAAGGACCGCGCGGCGTTGGCGCTCGGACTGCGCAATGGCGAATTCAGCGCGCTCGAATTGACCCGGGCCTACATCGAACGCATCCAGGCGCTGGACGGCGGGCTCAACTCGGTGATCGAGATCAATCCCGATGCCGAAGCCATTGCCGCGACCCTCGATGCCGAGCGCAAGGCCGGCCGCGATCGCGGCCCGCTGCACGGCTTGCCGGTACTGATCAAGGACAACATCGACACGGGCGACCGCATGCACACCAGTGCCGGTTCGTTGGCGCTGGCCGATTGGCATGCGCCGGTGGATGCACCGATCGTGGCCAGCCTGCGCGCGGCCGGGGCGGTGCTGCTCGGCAAGACCAATCTGAGTGAATGGGCGAACGCGCGCTCGACGCGCTCATCCAGCGGCTGGAGCGGCCGTGGCGGACAGACGCGCAATGCCTATGACCGCACGCGCTCGCCGAGCGGCTCAAGTTCCGGCACCGGCGTCGCGATGTCGATGGAATTTGCCGCACTCGGTATTGGGACCGAAACCGACGGCTCGATCATTTCGCCGGCGAACGCGAATGGCCTGGTCGGACTCAAGCCGACCGTGGGCCTGGTGCCGCGTACCGGCATCATCCCGATTGCGCATTCGCAGGACACCGCCGGGCCGATGACGCGCAGCGTCGCCGATGCCGCCGCGCTGCTCGCGGCGATCGCACAGCCGAATACCGAACCCGGTTTCATCGCGCCGCCCAGCAGCGATTTTGATCGCGACTACCTGAAGGCGCTGACCGCGCGCGCTGCACAAGGTGCTCGCGTCGGTGTGGCACGCGGCATGTTCGGTTTCCATCCGGAGTGCGACAAACTCGCCGAAAACGCGCTGCGCGCGCTCAAGGACCTGGGCGCCGAGATCATCGACGAGATCAAGATCGACACCCTCGGCGAATTCGACGACGCCGAATTCGAAGTGTTGAGCTACGAATTGAAGGCGGACTTGAATGCCTATCTGGCACGTCTGCCGAAGTCGGCGCCGGCACGTTCGCTGGCCGAACTGATCGAATTCAATCGCGCCCGTGCCACCCTGGAAATGCCGATCTTCGCGCAGGAATGGTTCGAGAGCGCCGAGGCCAAGGGCGCGTTGACCGACCAGGCCTATCTCGATGCGCTCGCCAAATGTCGCGACGCGGCGCGGGTCAGGGGCATGGACGCCGCCTTCGCGAAGCATCGGCTCGACGTGCTGGTCGCGCCGAGTGGCGCGCCGGCCTGGCTGATCGACCACATCAACGGCGACCAGTACAGCGGCGGCAACACCTCGCTCGCGGCCGTTTCCGGCTATCCGCACCTGACCGTGCCGATGGGATTCGTCGCACACCTGCCGGTGGGTTTCAGTTTCATGGGGTTGCCATATCAGGAAGCCAGACTGCTCGGGCTCGGCTACGCCTTCGAGCAGGCGACGAAGGCGCGCCGGGCACCACGCCCCATGCATCGATAACGGCCAACCGCCACGGCGACTTCGTGTTGGCAACCTGGTGCAGGTGACTTCGTACAGGTTGCCAATAACGCGGTTGCATGCGACTTTCCCGACCCGTAGCTGGAGCCTAAGGAATGGGTAACTCCCCGGCGCATGACTCGGCCCACGTGCCGTTTCGTCAGAGCCTGCGTGCAAAGCTGTTGATCGGCCTGCTTGCGGCCCTGGTACTGATGCTGGCCGCCGTGCTGGCGGTGTTTTATGCGCGTGGCCACGAGTTGCTGATGGCGCGCGAGCGCGAACTCGCGCGCACTGCAGCGCATCGCATCGCCAGTGAAATGGGCCGCGAACTGGCGATGACGGAAGGCCTCGCGGTCGCGCTCGAAAACCTCGGCGAACAATTGCCGCACAATGAAGCGCAATGGCGTGCGCTGATCCCGTCCATGCTCGATCTCGACGGCCGCGCCGATCTCATCGCCGGTGGCGGTCTGTGGCCCGAACCCGGCGCGTTTGCCGCGGACGTCGAACGCCGCAGCTTTTTCTGGGGCCGGGACGCCCTCGGCGAACTGCGCTACTTCGACGACTACAACGCGCCCGATGGCCCGGGCTACCACGCCGAAGAATGGTATGTGCCGACGCGTTACCAGCACTCTGGAAATTGCTACTGGTCACGCTCCTACCAGGATCCGTACAGCGGCGAGAAGATGGTGACCTGCAGTGCACCGATGCGTATCGGCGACACCTTTATCGGTACCAGTACGGTCGACCTGAAACTGAGTGGCTTGCAGAAATTTCTGGAAGCGCGCGGCCGCGCCTTGCAGGGCTACGCGTTCGCGCTCGACCGCAACGGCGTGTTCATTACCCTGCCACCCGCGAACGACGCGGTGTTGGCAGGCAATTTGGTCGCGCTCGCGAAAGACCGCGGCGACTACCGCGAGCTGCTGGCGTTCCTGGCGCCACCGAGTCGCGCGGGCGACAGCGCCGAGCACATTGCGCTGGCCGCCAAGCTCGACGCGGCAACCACGACCATCGACGCCACCGAATCCCGTCACATCGCCGAACAACTGCTGGACGACCGTGAGCGCGAACCGGAAATCCGCCAGGCCCGACTCGGGCACGACCCTTTCCTCAACGAAGCGGTACTGGCCACAACGCTACGCATGCCGGGCATCGGTTGGCAGCTGGTGGTGGTGCAACCGGAACGGCTGGTGCGAGACGCGGTGCAGTCGGTGATGCAGCGCGTCGCCTGGGCGATGTCGCTGGCGATCGTCGTCGTGATCGTCATCGCCGGTTGGCTGCTGCGGCGCTTCCTGGTGTTGCCGATCCGGCACATGACCGAGCAACTCGCGAGTACCGAACATTCGATCGTGCCCGGTCGCATTGAAGTGCATGGCCGGGACGAGCTGGCCTTGCTCGCGCGGCGCTTCAACCAGTACGCAGAGCGGATCGCCGAAAGCCATTCCGAACTGCTGGCATCGGCCGAGCAGTTCCGCGCGGTCACCGAACTGGCGCACGATGCACTGATCCAGATCGACGACGGTGCGCGCATTTGTGCCGTGAATCGATCCGGCACGCAGATGTTCGGCTGGTCCGAGTCTGAACTGCTGGGCGAACCGCTGTCCCGCCTGATGACCTGGGACCCGCGCCAGGACAGCGACCTGCAGGATGCAGTCGCCGCCAGCCGCGCGGCCAATCGCGTGCTCGAACTGAGCGCGCAACGGCGCGATGGCAGCGCCTTTCCGGCCGATGTCTCGGTCAGCTACTGGCGTGGCCCGAGTGCCGGCGTCTACAACATCCAGGTGCGCGATGTCAGCGAACGCCTGCGCGCCGAAGAGCGCATGCGCACCCTGTCGACGCACGACACGCTCACCGGGTTGCCGAACCGTTCGCTGTTCAACGACCGCCTCAAGCGAGCGGTCGAACGTTGTCTGCTCGGCGGCGACACGATGGCGCTGCTGTTCCTTGATCTCGACCACTTCAAGGTTGCCAACGACAGTCTCGGCCATGGCGTCGGCGATGCCCTGTTGCAGGCGGTGTCCGAGCGACTGCTGGCTTGTGTCCGCGTCGGCGATACAGTCGCGCGTCTGGGTGGCGACGAGTTCGCGATCCTGATGCCGAACCTCGACGATGCGGCCGCGAGCGTGCTCATGGCGCAGCGCATCATCGACGCGATCAGTGTCGATTTCGAGATCGGCATGCATCAGGTCAAGATCGGCGTGAGCATCGGCGTCACCCTGTGTCCCGGCGACGACCGTCAGGCCGACCAATTGCTGCGCAAGGCTGATCTGGCGATGTATCACGCCAAGTCCGAAGGCCGGAACACGTTCCGCTTCTTCACCGAGCGGCTGCATGCGGAATTGCTCGAACGCAAAGCCATGCTCGATGCGATTGCGAGCGCCATCGCGCGCGAGGAGTTCGAATTGCACTACCAGCCGGTGCTGCTCACCGCGTCGCGCAAACTGCATGGGGTCGAGGCGCTGATCCGCTGGCGTCATCCGACACTCGGTCTGGTCTCACCCGATCGCTTCGTGCCGCTGGCCGAACAGAGCGGACTGATCCTCGCCATCGGTCACTGGATCATCGCCCAGAGCATCGGCGACATCGCGCATTGGGATGCGCAGGGTCTGCCGCCGATGCGCCTCGCCATCAACCTGTCGCCGGCGCAATTCCGTGACCCGACGCTGATCGACCGCCTGGCCGCCGAACTGACCCGCCATGGCGTCGATGCGTCGCGTGTCGAGCTGGAGCTGACCGAAACCGTGCTGATGGAAGAGCTCGATCAGGCGATCGCGATCATGGCGCGCTTGCGCGAACTCGGCATCGGCCTCGCCATCGACGATTTCGGCACCGGCTACTCCTCGCTCGCCTACCTGAAGCGCTTTCCGGTGCAGAAGCTCAAGATCGACAAGAGCTTCGTGCACGGCGTAGCGGAAGACGAGGACGCTGCGGCGATCTGTCGCGCAGTGATCGCACTCGGTCACAACCTCGGCCTCCAGCTGGTGGCGGAGGGTGTGGAAGTGCTGGCCGATCTGAACTGGCTGCAGCAACAGCGCTGCGACTACATCCAGGGCTACTTCGTCACCCCGGCGCTGCCACTGGCGCAACTGCAACTGTGGATGGCCGCGCACTTGCGGCATTCGACGACGGCCGAGGACGAAGACAACGTCAACGCCTACTGAGGCCAGAACATCAAAGCGCCATCAGGCCGAAACAGGCACCATTCAACAGGGTTGCAATACCCGCCGTGATCCACAGACCCATGGCCGTGTCGGGCTTGCGGCTGCGCAAATACAGGCCAAGCGGCAACACGAACAGCCACTGACAGAGTCCGAACACGGCGGCGACCATCAATCCCAGATACGCGCCCTCGGGCTCGAACTGGCCGGCGATCACGCTGGCCATGAACGCCAGCGGCAACACCATCACGATGCAGCCGAAACCCCAGGCGACGCCAATTGCCCAGTGATCCCGCCCTGCACTTGCCGGCGGGCGCGGCGGGGTGGAATGGTCCGGACCAGCGCGATCAGGTGAAGTCATGGCGTCGTCTCCTTGGCGATTACTGCTGCAGGCTGCCACGCCCGCATGCTGCGTTCGCGTAGTTGTTCGAGCAAGGCACGACGGTCGTCGCGATAGAAGATGTTGTAGGTGTCGAACGGGATCAGTTCGCCGTTCGGCTGGGCGATGTGCACGCAGCTTTTCTTGACCGCGCGCAAGTCGAAACTCTGGGCGTCGATGAACTGCATGATGATGATGCGGAACACATCGCGATAGCCAAGGCCGGCGAGCGACTCGACATTCGGCAGACAGCACAGCAGGTTCGACAGATGGTGTGCGCTCGCGTCCGGCGAGTTCGCCGTCGAGAACAGTTTGAACACCTGTTCGCGCAAGGCCGGATCGCGTTCGACGACGATCGAATTGCGGCCGCCTTCGATCAGCACTTTCGGGTCGACATAACGCGTCAGCGGTACCAGCGTATCGCCCTGCTTCAAGGCATAGGCCATCGCCAGGCAATCCGGATTGCACGGCACGGGCACCAGGTCTTCTGACGCGAACACGGGCGATTGCTCGAGGATGCGTCGGCGCACTTCGGTCAACGTCAACCGATGCTGCGCTGGATCGAACCCTTCCAGTCGACCCGCGGCCTGCACCGGCTGGAAGGTGACGCCGCGCACGCAGGGCCGTGATTTCGCGAAGTCGATGATCGCGCCGAGCTCGTCGTCGTTGACGCCGCGCATCACCGTCACCACCAGCGTCGTGGACAAGTCATGCGCATCGAGCGCGTCGAGCGCACGCATCCGCGTCTCGCGCAGCTTCGCGCCGCGCAGCGTGGTCAGTGCGTCGTCGCGCAGCGAGTCGAATTGCAGATAGATCTCGAAGCCGGTGCGGTATTCGGCCAAGCGTTTGACGAACTCGGGTTCACGCGCGATACGAATGCCATTGGTGTTCAGCATCAGATGCCGGATTGGGCGGGCGCGCGCCGCGTCCATGATCTCAAAGAACTGCGGATGCAGAGTCGGCTCACCGCCGGAGAGCTGCACCACATCGGGCTCACCCTCGGTCTTCACGATCGCATCGAGCATTGCTTCGATCGTCGCCAGATCGCGAAAACCGGGCCGGTGCGGTCCGGAGTCGGCGTAACAGATCGGGCAGCGCAGATTGCAGTGGTCGGTCAGCTCCACGAGCGCCAGACAGGCATGCTGCATATGCTCCGGACACAGACCGCAGTCGTAAGGACAGCCATAGCGCTGCGGCGTCGCAAAATGCCGCGGCAATTCCGGTGGCTTGATCCAGGTCTCGCGCGCCGCGCGATAGTAGACGGCGTCATCGGCGATCAGCACGCGTTCGCGGCCGTGTTCGGGGCACCACTTCTCCAGATACACGCGTTCGTCCTGGATCAAGATCTTCGCCTCGACGCGCATCAGACAGGTGGTGCACACTGACACCGCGCTGTCGTAGAACAGATAGGGCCGCACTTTGCTCACGCCGTTTTCTCCAGAGTCGTCCGCAACATGCGCGGCATCGACCGCGAGTAATACGCGATACCAGCCAGACTCAGCCATTGCAGACCGGACAGCCCGAATGGATAGGCGAACGGTAGCGGTTTCAGCGACTCGATGGCGCAGCGGAATCCGAGATAGCCAAACATCAGCAGACGGAAACGATCGCCGCGTTCGCTCAGCCGCGGTGACAGCCAGGCAATCACGCTTGCCCACACCATCAGGAAAGCGATCTCGTACAACGCCGTCGGATGGCGCGCGATGCCATCGCCGAAATCCTGCGCCCATGGCAGGGCCGAAGGCAGGCCGGCGGTATGGTCGCTGAGCCCGGTCAGATGGCAGCCGATGCGACCGATGATCAACGCGACGATGATCGGCACGACAAAGGCATCGCCAGTCGATTCGTGCACCGCGACCCGCCACTTCGCGAGCTCGACCCCGACCACACCGCCGAGCAGTCCGCCAAGAATCGACTTGCCCTGCATCAAGGCCATGACATCCGGGAAATTCGTGAACGCGGTCAGCGGATCCTGCAACCACCACGACAGCCGGGCGCCGATCGCAGCACCGAGGATGGCACCGGCGATCAGCGCCAGGCGGGGCGTCAGGGCAAGTTCTGCCGTCGTCGGAAAGCGTCGGCGTTCGCGCACGAACAATTGGAAGCCGACGGCATACGCCGCCAGCTCGAACAGGGTATGCAGTTGCGCCGGCGTCAGGATCGACTCACGGCATGGGTGGTGGCGGCGGTGCTGACGGCGGTGGTGCCGACGGCGGCATCACCGCAGGCCCGGCCGCGACAGCCGGCTTCTTGCCACTTCGCGACCAGAAGAACAGGGCGATGACGGCGACGATGATCGCGCCACCGAGCCAAGGCCGATAGAAGAACCAGGCCATGCCGATGGTCAGTCCCGACAAGGTCACCGAGATCAAGCCCGTCACCAAGCCGATACCCCAGCTGCCGATGGTGCCGAGCATCGGCAAGATGTCGAGCACGCGCGAGATCGGTGCGAACACCATGGACAGCCCGATCCACATCAACACCGTGCCGCCAGCGCGCACCAGCCAGCTGATCAGGCTGTTGCGCGACTGCGCACCTTCGAACATTTTTGCGGCCTCGACGTTGCCCGATTCAGCCAGCAACACCTCGCGGCCATTGCTGGCGATGTAACGGTCGAGCGCACCATTGACCTGCCGCGCGACGAGCGAATACACCGCTTCCGGCTGGTATTGATAACGAATGCGCACATCGCCGATTGCCGGGTCTTCCGGATTCGCACCGCGATACAGGCGACCGTCCTCTTGACGGAGGAATTCGCCGAATTGCTCGGGCAGCGAAGCAGCGATGCGGGCGGGCAGGTCTTCCCATTGACCCACGGCTTCACGCGCAGCGGGTGCCAGCGGGTAGGCACCGAGATGCACCGATTCAGATGCGAAGGTCTGCGACGACAGCGGCCAATTGTCCGGATTTTCGTGGCCATCGGGATAACGAAAGTCGCTCGATTCGATGGCATCGTCCGACCAACGCTCTACGTACTCGTAGGTGGTCACGGTTTCGCTGCCACCACCGAGCTTCTTTTCTTCCTTCGACTGCTTGTCCTCTTTCCACTGGTACATCTCGACGACGCGCTTCAGTTGCAGCGCATCGACCGCGAGCGTGGTTTCGGTATCGGTGACATCGGCATCCGCCTTCACTTCTCCGCTGACATGCAGCAGCTTGTTCTCGTTCGTGGCATCGATCTTGTCCGCGGCAACATGCACGACGGCACCGGCGCCTTCGCTCAGCGCTTGCGCCTCGGCGATCGCACGACCTTCGTTCCACCACAACAGCGGAAACGAACCGAGAAACATCAATCCACCAATCAACGCACCAGCGATTGAATTGCCCAAACGCTTGCCGAATCCCGTCGTCGTCGTTTCAGTCATGCGATTGCGTGCCATGCGAGCCCCCGAGTGAGATGCTGATGAAGTGACGCCGATGGTGCGGGGACGCGGGCTGTGACGCAAGCACCGACGTACGCGTCAGTGCGCGTAGCGCAGCATCAGGCGCAGGCTCCAGTAGGGTTCGTTGGCGAGCGCACGACCGGGACGGCGGATGTCGAGCGGCACGTACAGCACTTCTCCGCTCCACTGCCAGGTCGAAGTCGACGCCCGCGTCACGCCGAGCGCGAGGTAAGGCCGCGTACCCGCACTGCTGAGCACGGTGCGATTGCTGTAGCTGCGCTGTTCGGCGCGAACCTGCACTTCAGGCTCGAAGCGGGCGACACCAAGCGTCGCATGCCCGCGCCAAGCCGAATCGGCCGCACCGAAACCACTGGTCAGCTCGGCGCCGTAATGGTTCAACGCGATACGGTCACGCGATGGCTGCAGGCATTGGAACGGATTCACGGCGGGATCATCGCTGCCAGCGATGGCTGAAGGGCAGGTGACGTCGCCGATCGCCGCGCCATGCTGGCCATGTATGCGTGCCGACAGCGACCAGTTCGCGCGGTCGATCACGCGACGCCCGAGCGCCAGCGAAAACAGGTCCTGCGGTTTCGCGCCATCGATTTCCAGCGGCGGCGCATAGCCCAGTTCGAACACGAAGCCGGCCGGCAGTCCGAGCCACCCACGCGCCCGTCCCGCCACCGGCGACTTGTTCAGATCTTCCTGCTTGATGCCGCCGAGTCCGACCCGCTGCTCGGCGCTGCTCAAGTGCGGGATATGTCCGAGTTCGGCACTGAACTGCGAGTCGCCAGGGGCGATTTCGGGGGTCGCGCCGAAGCCGGTCATCAGCGTCGCCGAACTGACATACGCCATGGCCCAAGCATCGGTTTGCGTGAACGGCATCCGCGCACGCGAGTCGTCCACGACTTGCGCGGCGACACTGCCGAACGCGGTGCACAGCGCGAGGCCGACGACGAGCCGCTTCATTCGCCGGAGGTGCTGCGCGCAGCGGGAATCAGCGAACGACAATACGCAGCCATGCCGGTGGTCTGGCGCGAAATCGGAATCGTCGCAGTCAGATTTTCAGCGGGAATGTTGTAGGTGACCGTTGCGTTCGAGCAATCGGTGAAATTCAGGGTCATGGTGCCGACTTGGGTCGTGGTCACCGGCTTGCCGTTGTCAAATAGGCCGCCGCTGGTGACATACAACGGCAAGGTCGCCGGGTTGCCGGTATAGACGCCAGAAGCCGTCATCCAGCGCTGCTCAGGTGAACCGACCTTGGGCGTGGGCACCAGGGCCGATGGCGGCAGCGCTTTTTCAAAGGTGAACCAGGCCACGAACATGAAATTCAGGTCCGGCAACAGGTCGATCAGAAAACCCTGGCCGCCAGTGGCAGGATTGAACCAGGAACCACCGAGGCCCTGATTGATCGCAAAGGCCGGTGCCGGCCCCGCTTGCACACGCACCAACCCGTTCATGCTGGTGTTGATGTTGTCGCCCGGAGAGCTGTGGACTTCGCAAAAGTAGGGGACATCGCCGGCTGCGGTAAATGTGTGCGAAAACGTCCAGGCTGACGATGACGCCGCATTGCCGAAGGACCCGTTGTCAGCCTTCACGTTGTGGAAGCCGCCCGTGTTGGTCCAGCGAACGGTGTCACCGACATTGATGGTGACGTTATTGGGGGTGTAGCGGAAATTGCTGACGGCGACTTCGATCGTCGCGGCGTGCAGCACCGTTGCAAATAACAGCCCACCCAGAAGGATTGCGCGAAACACGGCGTTCATGGCAAAGACTCCCAGAAGTTGACCCACAGTCGGAACCGAATTCGATCGAGGCTAGCACCAACCTAACTGGTTGCCATGTGTGCTGCCGCACCCATCAAGTCCTCATGCAGATGCGCGTGCAGGCCCGGGGCGGATTCACCAAGGTAGTGGATCATCGCACGGGCGACATCGGCGCCGGCGATGGCGCGGTAGCGGCTCATCGGCCCTCTCAACCACGGACTGTAGACGCGCGCGGCGTGTTGCGCGAGCCACTCGGCTGGCCGCGATTCCTCGCGCGCACCGAGCAACTGCGCCGGACGCAACACGTCGACGCGCTTGAAGTCGAGTTGCGCCAGATCGCGTTCGGTCTGGCCTTTGACGCGCAGGTAGTACACGCCCGACGCCGGATCGGCGCCTACAGCGGAGACGAGCAGCGCATGCTTGGCGTCGAAAGCCAGCGCGATGCGCGCGAAACGCAGCACCAGATCATGGTCGATGGCATGGAACATCATCTTGGAACCGGCTTTGCGCAAGGTGCTGCCGAGGCAACAGGCATAGGCATCGACCTGTTCGACGTCCGCCTCACGCAGCAGATTGATCATCGCCTCGTTGTTGCGCGACATCACGTCGATCACCGGGTTGATCAGGTTCGGATGTTCGAATCCGATCGCACGCCGCGTCGGCGCGACCACGCGCCAGCCAGACTGCGCGTCCATCAGCAACCGCGCGAGAAACTCGACGCCGACCAATCCGGTGCCACCGGCAAGCAAGACTGTTTTCATGACTCATCCCTTCGCGTACATGTGGTCACCTTCGACGCCGGGTTGCGCCGAATAGCGTTTGTAGGTCCATTGATACTGCTCGGGCGCGAGCCGCACGCAGGCTTCGATGCCGCGATGCAGGGCAGTGACGGCCACGACGCGATCGTGACTTGCGATATCGGCGTCGGCGGGCAGGAAGTGCAGATCGAAGCCGGCACCCTTCGGCAATCGGCGGGCAAAGCCGAACACCACCGGCGCACCGGTTTTCTCTGCCAGCCGCGACAGCAAGGTCATGCTCTTGCAGGGTAGGCCGAAGAACGGCGCGAACTCGCCTTCGCCGCCTTTGGCACGCTGGTCGGGCAGGATGCCGAGCGTCATGCCCTGTTTCAGGCAACGCAGCAATTCGCGCACACCGGCGGCGTCGGCACGCACCTGGGTCGCGCCAAGCTTGCCGCGCGCATCGCGCAGCAGCGCCTCCCATTCGGCGTGTTGCGGCACGCGATAGAGCAGGGCCATCGGCCCCTGCGCGCACAGCCACAGGTTGAGCAGCTCCCAACAACCGAGATGCGGTGCGGCAACGATCACGCCGCGACCCTGCGCGCGCGCGGCATCGTAAAGCTCGCGACCATGCACGGCACGAATGAGGCCAAGTGCTTGCTCGGGCTTGGCGCCCCAGACCGCCGCGAGTTCGGTCAGGTTCTTGCCGGTCTCGATCAACACCGAACGCACGAAAGCTTGACGATGAACGATGCCCAGCGCGCCACCGACCAGTTCGTGATTGCGCCCGGCCACACGCCATTCGCGCGAATGCAATGCCGCCGCCACGCGTCCAACCAGGGTGCCGAGCCGGTGCAGCCACGGCAGCGGCAAGCGTGCACCGATTCGCAGCAAGCCGGCCAGCGCCCGCACCTTCAGCGGTGCCGCATTCAATTCAGACACGACGTTCGACACACGACTTCAAGGCTCATCCTGCGATCATCGCTGATCATTGCCAGCAAGCAAACCGGAGTCCCGTCCCCGTGATCGCCCTGATCCAGCGTGTCAGCGCCGCCCGCGTCGAAGTCGGCGGCAAGATCGTCGGCGAGATCACCCGCGGCCTGCTCGCCTTCGTCGCGGTCGAACCCGACGATGGCGAGCCCCAAGTCGAACGTACCCTGATGCGTCTGCTCGGCTACCGCGTGTTCGAAGACGACGACGGCAAGATGAACCGCTCGCTGCATGACATTGCCGGCGGCTTGCTGCTGGTCTCGCAGTTCACGCTCGCCGCCGACACCCGGAAAGGCATGCGCCCGAGTTTCACCTCGGCCGCGCCACCCGAAGCCGGCCTGCGCTGGTTCAACCGCCTGGCCGAACGCGCCCGCGCCGCGCATACCGTGGTTGAAACCGGCCAGTTCGGCGCCCATATGCAAGTGCACCTGATCAATGACGGGCCGGTGACCTTCTGGCTGCAGGCGCGGTAGTTATCAATCAACGGCTTAGCCGCCCTTGACAGCCTGCCTATACTGTTTGTCCTTCTGCCGGAAGCGCATTGCGCGCGACTCGGATTCCCGTGTACCTGACCCCGTCGCAGACAACCGCGACGCGTTCCGTGTCCGCTTCCGGCAACAAACATCGTTTAGACCTTGCAGCCTTTGGAGTGAACATGGCCACTGAATTCGTCGAGAAGCGCGATCAACAATCCGAGATCAAGCAGCTGATCACCAAGGGCAAGGAGCAGGGTTATCTGACTTATGCCGAGGTCAACGACCATCTGCCCGACGACATCGTCGATCCCGAGCAGATCGAAGACATCATCAGCATGATCAACGACATGGGCATCGCGGTGCATGAGACTGCGCCGGACGCCGAGACCTTGTTGTTGCAGGAAACCCCGGCCGCGCAGGACGATGAAACCGCGACCGAAGAGGCCATTCAGGCGTTGTCGGCGGTTGAAGAGACCGGCCGCACCACCGACCCGGTGCGCATGTACATGCGCGAGATGGGCACGGTCGAACTGCTGACCCGCGAAGGCGAAATCGCGATTGCGAAGCGCATCGAGGAAGGTCTGGCGCAGGTGCAGAACGCGCTGTCCCAGTTCCCGTGGTCGGTGTCACTGCTGCTCGAAGAGTATGAGTCGCATCTCGACGGCAAGAAGCGCATGAGCGAATTCCTCACCGGCTTCTATGACCTCGAAGCCGCCGCTGCCGAAGCCGCCGCCGCGCTCACCGAAGCCATGCTCGAAGCCGAGGAACAAGGCACCGCGCCGACCAAGGACGTCGACGATGAGACTGCCGACGGCGACGCCGAAGAATCGACCCCGGGCGACACCGGCCCGGATCCGGCCGAAGTGAAGCGGCGCATGGAGTTGTTCGGCGACTACTACGAGAAGTTCAAGTCATCGCACGCCAAGGTCGGCGCCGAAGACAAGAAGACGCTGAAGCTGCGCAAGTCGATCCAGGAAGAGTTCCTGAAGCTCAAGCTGCCGTCGATCATGATTGACGGCATGGTCAAGAAGTTGCGTGAAGTCGTGAACACCGTGCGCAGCCACGAGCGCGCGATCATGGACCTCGCCATCCGCGTCGGCAAAATGCCGCGCAAGGAATTCCTGAAGGCGTTCCCGGGCAAGGAAACCAATCTGCGCTGGGTCGAGAACGAAGCGCGCAAGGGCACCAAGTGGGCGAATGCGATCAAGGGCTGCAAGGCGCAGATCCAGGAGCAGCAGGAACGCCTGATGGGCCACGAAGCGACGCTGTACCTGTTGCTGCCCGAGATCAAGGACATCAACCGGCACATGTCGATCGGCGAAGCGAAAGCACGTCGCGCCAAGAAGGAAATGGTCGAAGCCAACCTGCGTCTGGTCATCTCGATCGCGAAGAAGTACACGAACCGTGGCCTGCAGTTCCTGGATCTCATCCAGGAAGGCAACATCGGCCTGATGAAGGCCGTCGACAAGTTCGAATACCGACGCGGTTACAAGTTCTCGACCTATGCAACGTGGTGGATCCGCCAGGCGATCACGCGTTCGATCGCCGACCAGGCGCGCACCATCCGCATTCCGGTGCACATGATCGAGACGATCAACAAGCTCAACCGCATCAGTCGCCAGATGCTGCAGGAAATGGGTCGCGAGCCGACACCGGACGAACTGGCGCTGAAGATGGAAATGCCCGAGGACAAGATCCGCAAGGTGTTGAAGATCGCCAAGGAACCGATCTCGATGGAAACGCCGATCGGCGACGACGAAGATTCGCATCTCGGCGACTTCATCGAGGACACCTCGGTCGAATCGCCGCTCGATTCCGCAACCACCACCGGCCTGCAGGAAACCGTGCACGAAGTCCTCGCCGGCTTGACGCCGCGCGAAGCGAAAGTGCTGCGCATGCGTTTCGGTATCGACATGAATACCGACCACACCCTGGAAGAAGTCGGCAAGCAATTCGACGTGACGCGTGAACGCATCCGTCAGATCGAAGCCAAGGCGCTGCGTAAGCTCAAGCACCCGAGCCGGTCACGCAAGATGCGCAGTTTCCTGGATCAGTGATCGCACCGGCCCCCGCTTCGGCGGGGCCGGTCAGGTCTTGCTGTCGGAATAGACCGCGCGCGTGTCCGCCGGCGGATCCATCTGCACCCACAGCGCGACTGCGGCCGCTGCCACCAGCAGGCCAACTGCCGCCGCCCGCGCGTTTCGCTGGGACAGCCTCGGCCACAGCGGTAGCAGCGCCAGCCCAGCGAGACCGAGCGGCAGCGCGGCCGCCATGGGCATGGTCGGCCCGA
>JAYUVY010000060.1:0-92972 GCA_043753835.1 Lysobacterales bacterium
GGTAGTGTCTCAGTTTGATCGAAGGTGATTGAACTTGCTTGAGCGGTCACGAAGGCTTGGCCATACTCCGCTCATGAAAACCCCCAAGCGCCCCCGAGATCTGAACCAACTCGCCAAGTTCATCGTTGACCAAGCGACGGCGGATGCTTCGGAAGAGCCGGACTCAATCTCTGGCGCAACAGAGAAGGACCCTGCTGCCGTCCAACTGGGGAGGAAAGGCGGGTTGAAGGGTGGAGTCGCGAGAGCGAAGGCCCTGACCAGCAAGCAACGAAGCGAAATCGCTCGCAACGCCGCTAAAGCGCGTTGGAAAAAGAAGAAATAGGCTTCGCGCGAGCTGCCTCTCGATCGTCGATTTCCTTCCGCATCCGTTCATCCGCAACAAACTCGTAGAACAAATCGAGATCCTCATGATCAAGTGAATCGGATTGGTACATCGTCACGAGTTCCTGGCGCGTAGTGGTGAGCCATTAGCTCCCTGCATAGGGCGCAGAGGAACAATTCGCGAGAAGCAAATGCGAATAGCGGTTAGTTGTCGATCGCGGCGTCGATCCACTCAAGTCGGAGAACGCCAGGGGGCGCGGTGGAAAACTCGATGAACAGCGCGTGCTGGTAACGGTATTCTGGGTCCATCTGAAAGCGTCTGAGCTTGCCGATATCCTCCGCATCGGTCCGTGTGCTGGTGTTCTTCTTCACCTCAATCACCACGTAGTTGTCCGGCCAACGCTTGCCTCGACGATGCGCAATGATGTCCGGGTAGACCAAGCTGCCATCGGTGCCTTCCGCGGGCTGTCTCAGCAAACTCTTCGAAGCGTTTCCATTCCGGTTGTACTCGCAGTCGATGTGCCATTCCTGCAATTCGCACTGCAAGTACATCGCGAGTCGGTGCGTGATCGCTCGCTCGTTGGCATCGACTTGCAGGAGGTAGCTGTCGTTTTCCAGTAACTTCGTCAGCGCACTAAGGATCGCGCTGCCAGGTTCGCGTTGGCGCAAGTACTGAGATTGTTCGGAGCGAAGCGCGTTCATTCGTGTTCTACCCCGATAGCGCGTCGAGATCCCAACCTTTGGCAAACAATGGCGCCCTGGGATCGTCTCCTACGCTCATGCGAACTTTCCTGTCTCAAAATCGAGATATGACTGCTCTGAAAGGCTGAGGTTGTGGGCATTTACTTGGCGATCGCCCCAAGAATCAATTTCAGCACTGGAAACACGACCTTGAAGAGCACGAAGTAAATAGCGAAGATTGTGATCACCACTCCTATGATTGATTTCAGCCCATTTGGTAGTGATGCCCATAGCCCTCTGGTTGTGCCAACAACGGCCGACTTTGTTTCGTTTATCACATTGATCGTTTTTTCTTCGTACCGTCTTGCTGGATCTCCGTCATCGCTGTTCATGGCGTCACCTGCTGATCGAATGCACACTAGAGGCCAAACGAAATTGTGTGAAGAGTGACGCTGATCTTGCTCGCATTGAATACGATTGGGCAAGGA
Organism: Lysobacterales bacterium; assembly: GCA_043753835.1. Taxonomy (GTDB): domain Bacteria; phylum Pseudomonadota; class Gammaproteobacteria; order Xanthomonadales; family Ahniellaceae; genus JADKHK01. Next base: position 1,491 of record JAYUVY010000060.1, read on the forward strand.
CAAGGGATCTATGGGCCGCGGCTACAGCTTCGATGTCATCAGAGCGCGCATGCTCTTCGACCCGAAGGCACGCAAGGACGGCAGCGTTGTGGTCGCCGAGCCGGCCAAGGGGGAGGGAGGCACGTGGATGAAATTCACGCCCGGCAAGTCTATGTCTCGACAGCGCAATGTTCAGCGCGTGGTCGAGTACGCGCCATTTCTCCCGACGCTGGTGAAGCTATTGGACGCCGGCCATTTCGAGTGACCAGCTTGACCTGCGAGTGCCGGCCGTCGTGATCTGCCGTTCCGATAAACCGTGATCAGTGAGCCGGCGTGATCTTGATTCCACCCGCCGTTTCCTATGCCCTGTCTTCTTTGAGGCAATCCTCAGGGCCTCTAGGCCGCGCAAATTGGCGCCAAATCGCATGCAGAAGTTGGGCAGCGAGCGAGTTGCACGATAGTGCGCCATGAGCCAGTACCGGCGTTCGCTGCTCTGACCGGGATCTGAATCAGTTGGTGCCAGCTATGGATAGACAGGAAGGCTGGTGCGTTTACCGCTGCGAGAACTGAATACGGTACCTCACGCCCTTGTTGTCCGTGCCCTCTCCTTCGCCAGTGCCCGCGAGCGAAACACGATAGAGGATGTCGATCACTGTCCCCTTTGAGCCGACAAGAATTGCGCTGCCGTTTTGATACCCAGGCGTGGTCGTGGAGTAGCTAGATGTACGGATGTACGTGTCGGTGAGGATGCCTGGCGTGTGTACGGTGCCGCTACCCTGGGATGAAGCGTGTATGCGATTGTCGATTGTCGTTGCCTCTCCGCTGAACGTCTCTCCGGATTGTGTCGGACCTGCGGTAATTACACTTTGACCCGCCCTGTTTGTGCGAGAAACCCCGATAACAACCTCGCCGGTGGCTAGGTTGTACATGCGCGATTCAAACACGCGCTCGGCAGGAACGAGAGCGCACGAAGACAGTGTTGCTGCAACGACCAGGGCCATGACCAGACTACGCATAACGATTTCCTCGATGTTGTGGTGTGCATGGCGCCGAGGTGGCGCTTGTCCACTCTAGCGTGTTGACCGGTGGCCCCGAATCCACAGGAGAACGCGTTGCGACTCTGAGACCCGAAGGGGCGGCATAGCCCTCCGCTTTTAATGTCTGAGCGCACACAGTTACGCGTCCTTGTAAATGTTGAGTGCCCTCAGAACACTGAGGGAGCTTGTGAGTTTCTTGAGCGATTTCGACGCCTTCTCGGACTCGGAAGCATAGCTTTCTGCATTCTTCTTTAGATCCGCCAACGCGTTGCGCAATTCGACCAGTTCATACAAAAACTCGCGTGCCATTTCGCCCGTGATGAACCGATGACCGCACGACAGGCATTGTCTGCCTCGCTGAAACCAATTCAGATCGGGATGCTTCGGGTGAAAGAAGCGCTGGGCGTAGTCGCTTGCATGGGCCGTTACTTGCGCGCCAGGGATAGCTTTGCAGGTTCTGATCTCGGCGCATTTTGGGCACCACATGTCGGTGCCGCCAGTCAGGTACTTCATGACCTCTCCTGTATGCGCCAGCGCTTACGCGGTCGTAGGAATCTGCGAACGCTGTCGGCCTAGCGCCGCCGACTCGACGGGTCGCTAGCCGAACAGCCAAAACAGCAGTCCGACGACCATGCCGATACAGCTGTAGAGCCCAACTTCTGCGAAGAACTTCCACCTGTCTGACATGTGTGGGGCGCGATCGAAAGTCGCAATCAAGAAGGCGACCAAGCTCGCGAAGAACAAATACTTGCCCATTGCTGCCTCCAACCTTCGGTATCACTAAGTCCGCTTGCGATTCTGGTGCTCTGCAAACATCTTCGTGGCCTCCGCGCTACCGACTTTTGCAGTTATCGATTGCCAGAACTCAGCATCGTGGCGGCGAAACTGAAGGTCGCAGGATCCACACACAAGCGGGCGATACTTGAAGTCAAGCGGATAGTGACCGTTGGAATCTTCGTCATGATCGGCGATGCCGATGAGCCGATTGATCGCGCGTTGATCCTCTACTGCACCGCGGTCGTATTGAGTCCTGTCCTCGTTGATCTTGGCTTCATCGGTTCGATGGAGCGCTAAAGATCCGCAGCCAGGGCATCTAGCCGTAAACATGTGATACACGTGATAGGAAACGACTGTCAGAACGAAGGCAACAATCACTTCCATCGACAGATCTCCACGAAACAACCGACTAGCGATTCTGCAACACAATACCCATGTCAGATCTTACCGGAGCAGCGGACGGCGGGGTCCCGCCGGACGAAGCTGGGCGAATGTTTGCGATCTCGGCGAGTCCGTGAGAAATCCCACACAAATCGGGACGGATCGCTAACAACCCCCGTGCCCAATCCCACGGCAGTAACAGCGGAGCGCCCTACGCTCAGAAAGAGCGGTCCCACAGCGGAATCCGGATACCCATATAAACATGCAGGCTTGCTCGAACCTTGGTGAGCTTAGCGCGCGAGCTTGGGCTGTCGACAACCAGCGTTTTCCTGAGGGTAATGAAGGCTGCCCAGCTTGAACTTCCGAAGGACCGTGCCGCTCGATGGATCGACCGAGTAGACGATGTAGAGATCGCTCGCGCGCTTGAGATCGAACACGACATGCACTTTGGAATTGGAGCCGCTGTCGCGGAGGACCTTGTAGAGGCCGACTTCGCCGACTGTCTCGCGTGCATCGCTTGTCACAGCAGCGATCACGTTTTTGGGTAGCGCGTCCACACCGACCGTTCGGACGTTCAGATCAACGCAATCAGCGGCGGGATCAAATGTGCTGATCTGCGGAATTTCGATCGAACCGGACTCGACGCTGCACGCGGTAATGAGACAGGCCAACACGGCAATCCCAGCGCGCCGCGCGTTCGCGGCGAACGAAGGTGCCGCCGCGGTGTTCATTTCCCCTCGCAATCGCCTTCCGGGTAGTACAGCCCGCCAGTGCGCATTACCCGAAGCAGTCGGCCATCACTTTGCTGCGCGACGTAGACTTCGTACAGATCCGAATAGGTCAGATTTGCGAACACCAGGCTGATCTGTCCGTCCTCCGGACCGGCGATGGCGCGTTCGAAGTCGAATCTCATCTTCGGCTCGCGAGAGCGGAGCTCATTCTCCGCTGCGGCCTTCGCCTGGCCGATCGCTGTTTCATCCAACGCCGCGGCTGACATCAAGACGCACAGCGGTATGTCCGCCGGCGTCGCCGCAGCATACGGAAGTGGCTGGCTTGCCGCCGCACTCGGTGGCGTCACTCGTTGATCGCAGCCAACGAGAATGACTAGTCCGATGACTAGGGCCGCTGACCCGCCCATACGACCCTGTCGCACCATACCCATGCTCATTCAACGGTTTCGGGTTCGATGTGACGACGCTCAGCTGCTCTCCCTGATTCCTCAGAGCGTCTTTCCCCGGTCGCAGGATTTTTCGACGTATCGTTTGTCCCTTGATCTTTGTCAAAGCCGTGACCAACGAGTTCGTGCGCCAGAATCCCCGCGGGAGTTCCCGAGCCCTTAACTCCACCCGAGACTGACTTGTTCGGGTCGTAGACCGTGACGGTTCCGACGCCAGGGCCAGCGGTGCCATCCGCGCGAATTTCGCCGTTTGCTTCCGGACCAGCATTTGCTCTATTCGCGGCTCTGCCTTCGGTTGCGGGCTCGCGCGAAAGCGGAACGATGCGATGAGCAAATTTCGAGCCTTCCAGCGTGTCCAAGCGTTGTGCGTTTTCGGGATCGGCGCTACGAATTTCCTCAAGTCGACCGCGCACGTCTTTGCGATAGTCGAGGGGTCCGGAGAGCATCACGCCATTGCAAGTGCCATCGCCACATCCTTTCGGATTGCGCCCGTCCGGATCGGTGAACTTGTACGGTGAGTTGTTGGCGTAGGCGTACCGGTTGAAGTTCGTGCCGGTATTCGTGTCGACCGCAGCCGGATCAGTACCAGCGTTTGCAGAGGAAGCAAGCAAGAGGGACCACGCCAGAATCTGGCTGACGAATTTCGGTAGTTCACGCATCACATGCTTCCTTGTTCGCTATTCGACTTCATATTCATGAAGTGCTTGACGTAGTCGGCCCGCTGCGGCTCGGTCCATTCTCTCCAACCCAGCGCTGCGGCTTTGGCGTACCACTCTTCATTCTTGCGGATGTAGGAAAGATATTCCTCTCGCTGCGCGGCTGGAATCTGTTGGGCCGTTGGATACTTGCGCATGAAGCGCTGCTCAATGAGCGCGTAATAGGCATCGCCCCGGAGCGTCATCGCGATCACGTCCTTCGGGTTTGCCTCGAGGATGAGATCGGTCACTTGAAGCAGAAGCTCCGGCTGGCGCTTGACTTTATGGGTAGGAGCCAGCGTGGCCGTTGCGAACAAAGCGATCGATTCTCGCTGCGTGTACGGACGCAGGTAGGTGTCGTGCTTGGTTGCTTCGGCCGAGATGTGCAGGGTTCGCTCATACATGGTGTCAGCGCGAAAGAAGCCGCTGGTGGCTTCCAGATTGGTCCATTGGCCCTGTTCCTCATCGCCATATTTCACGATCAGATGATAAGGCGCAGTGGTCATCGTGACCGGAAGCCCGAGTTTTTGCCCCAACAGCACGAAAGCAACCGGCATGATGACGCACTGGCCCTTGCGCGTCGCCAAGTAGGTCGACAGCAGCGTGTTCTTGAGGTCTTTGCCGAACGGGTCAGTGTAGTCGTAGCTGAAGGGGCGGTGGTCGTTCCAAGGGCCGGGCTGATAAAGCGTCGAGATGAGCAGGTCCATCTTGAGCTTGTTGGAGGCGCCGATCGGGAATCGCGCATTCACCTTGGCCGCCCATTGGTCGAGCTGGCGAAGCGTGCCTTCAATGTCGACCGTCGGATCGGCCATGTGGTCGATCGTGACCTTGGCTCTCGCCAAGTCGATGGAGCCCTCCGGCTGCTTGAGCAAATGCCGCAGTGCTGCCGTGCCTATGTCTGCCGAATCGCGAGCGTCGAGCCCAACCTCTGCGGCTTTCGCGTCCCTTGCGAGCGCGGAAGTCGGCAGCGCGAGCAATAGGCAAAGCAGCAAGCGGAGCTTCATCGGCAAACACTGCGAAAATGGGGGCTCAACCTTACATGCTCTGCGAGTGGACGAGAGCGAGAGAGAGTCGCTTGCCTGCTCCGGGTGTGTCGACCAAATCCGCTGCGAACTGGGTACCGGACATGAAGGCGGAATTGACCGTTCTGCCGACCAGGCGCGCGAGAAACTCGCCACACTCGAAAAGACCTATCCCTCGCCGTCGACGCGGTAGCCGGGTCCATCGTCCTCGTTCCTCAGAGGCGCCTAATCGGTCTTTGCCGTATGCAGCGAATCGAACTTGCCAATGTTCTGCCACATGAGGTGCGCGTCGCGGATCTAGAGTCGATCGGCAATCCGTCAAACGGGGTAGAGCCGAATCGCATCCGTCTCAATGTGTGGAATGACGTAGAGATTCACTCTCTGCGCCTCCGATGATCACACGGGTCGTTAGGGGATGTTGCGTTCAGATTCCTGCGTCCTCTATGCTCACCCCACACGCACCCTGAGAAAGCGCGCATGACAACCTCGAACACACCGACCGCTCCGGCGTTGCCGGACGGCATTTTGTCTGCAATCTGGAATGGCAACGCCAACGAGTTGCCAGCCGCCATTCGCGCTGAGCGCGCACGCATCGACGATACGTCTGCGGATCTCGACCGACGCATGGCTGAGCTTCAGGCAGAACGCGCCGCTTTGGCGCTCAGATCAAATCTTCTCGATGCGCTGACGGCGGGGAGGTCAGCAGCAAGTGCGCGCGGCGGCGAAACGCAGGCGTCGCGTCCCGCACTCGACGTCGCTGGCCGTAAGCCCCCACCTGTTGAGCAGAAGTCGGCGCGTGTTCCAGCAGCACCAACGGATCACCTTGCGCCCCGGGGCGCCTCTCCCTCGAGCAAGATGCGGCCCGATCAGCGACAGCAGCGTAAGGCCCGCGTGCTCGCGCTCGCTCGCAAATACGCGCTGGATAACGGCTCCGAATTTTCTGCTCGTGACCTCATGCCGCTGATCGCCAAAGAGGGCATCGACCTCGGGGTGCGAGAGAGCCACGCCACGACGGCCGTCGCCAACATCATCTACCACAGCGGAGATCGCCGGTTTTCATTGGTCCGTCGTGGCGTTTTCCGCCTTACGCAATCGTCGAGAAGTACACCGACGGCCAAGGGGAAGACGTGAACGAGACTAGGGCCGGCTCGGCGGCCTGAGAAATCGAAGCTGGGTCGCGCATGAACCCTGAGAAAGCGCAGCACGACCCAGCACCGAGCACCTTGATGCGAGCTAATACTCGCCCTCGACAGATTTCTTGTCAACTCGGGCACATCTGACTGCCCTACGGGCGCATCAAACTGAACGGAAAGTGGCGCTGGAACGCAGCAAGAACGTCACTTTCCTTTGAATGCTTGAGCGGTCATGTATAGTGTTCAACTAGAAGGAGTTGAGCAATCCAATGAACCGCCTTGCATTGTCCAAGCGCACGCAGATCATCGGCATTTTGACCGAAGGTGGAAGCCTCCGGTCCGCGTCGCGGCTCGCCGATTGCTCGATCAACACCGTCACCAAGTTACTCATCGACATTGGCGAAGCGGCTTCGATCTACATGGATCGATCGATGCGAGATTTGCCCTGCAAGCGCCTGCAGTGCGACGAAATCTGGGGCTTCTGCTATTCGAAGGCCAAGAACGTTCCGGCGAACATGAAGGGCGTGTTCGGCTACGGCGACGTTTGGACCTGGGTCGCGCTCTGTGCCGATACAAAACTTGTGCCGAGCTACCTGGTCGGTTCCCGCGATGGCGATGCAGCAAAGGCATTCATCGAGGATCTGGCCGGGCGCCTCAAGCATCGTGTGCAACTGACCACGGACAAGCACCGGCCTTACCTGCAGGCTGTCGAAGACTCCTTTGGCGCGAACATCGATTACGCCATTCTGTCGAAGCTGTACGCGGACAGCGGCGGAAAGACGGCCGAGAAGCGATACAGTCCTGGCACGTGTTGCGGGATCGTAGTGGGTGCAGTCTGCGGCAACCCCGACCTGACGAAAGCCTCAACGAGCTACGTCGAACGGCAGAACTTGACGATCCGCATGGGGGTTCGCCGATTGACTCGACTGACAAACGGATTCTCCAAGAAGGTCGAGAACCACGCGCACGCGATGGCGCTCCACTTCCTCCACTACAACTTCGCTCGCATCCACAAGACGCTCCGGGTCACACCGGCTATGGAGGCAGGTGTCTCAGATCATGTTTGGAGCCTTGAAGAAATCGCCGCTCTCCCGGAAAAAATCAGTTCGGGGGCAAACTGAGACACTACCCGATATTTCGGGCATAGTCCAGTCTCCGTTCAATTGTTTATGTTTCGTCTTCGATGAACATCACCCGCCGCGTGATGCCGCAGGTGAGTTCGTAGCTGATGGTGCCGGCGCTTGCTGCGATGCGTTCGACTGGCAGCTCCGGTCCCCACAGCAGCACGCGATCATTGACCTCGGCATCAGCGTGTTCGCGCAGGTCGACGGTCATCAAGTCCATCGACACGCGCCCGATGATCGGCGCCGTGCGACCGCGAATCAGCACGGGTGTGCCAGTCGCGGCGCTGCGCGGATAACCGTCGCCATAACCGATCGCAATCACACCGACCGCCATGTCCTCGGGGCAGGTGTAGAGGCCGCCGTAACCGACGCGCTCGCCCTTGGCCACGGTGTTGATCGCAATGAGTTTGCTCGACAGGCTCATCGCCGGGCGGAAGCCGTCGTCGGCGCCGGTGCGTTGCGCTTCGACGCTGAGTCCGTACAGCGCACCGCCGGCGCGTACCCAGTCCACATGTGCTTCCGGGTAGTGGACGATGGCCGCCGAATTCGCCAGCGATTTCGGCAGATTCGCATGCCCCGTGGCGACACGGAAATGCGCGATCTGCATCGCGGTGGTCGGGTCCGAGGTTTCGTCGGAACGGGCGAAATGGCTCATGACCACGATGTCTGGCGCGACATTCGGCAAGGCCCGCAGTTGCGCGAGCAGGGCTTCGCTGCGCGCCGGATCGAAGCCGAGGCGATGCATGCCGGTATCGAGTTTCAGCCACAGGCGCAGCGGACGCGGATCGCGGTCGGCGGCGATCAAGGCGACTTGGTGCGGATGATGCACCACGACGTCGAGGCCGAGCCGGCGCACTTCCAGCAAGTCACCGGCTTCATCGATGCCCGAGAGCAGGACGATGCGATGTGCAATTCCGGCGGCGCGCAAGCGCTGGCCGTCGCTGATCGCCGCAACGCCGAAAGCGTCGGCACCGGACAACGCACGCGCGACGCGTTCGAGGCCGTGGCCGTAGCCGTCGGCCTTGATCACGGCCATCACCCGACTGTGCGGCGCGAGTTCGCGCACGCGCGCGAGGTTGTGCCGAAGCGCGCCGAGGTGGATCGTGGCGAAAGCCGATCGACTCACTCGAATCCTCGTGCAAACCCGGGTGAGGCGTGGTTTTCGAACTTGGTGAACTGGCCGAGGAAGGCGAGTTTCACGCTGCCGGTGGGGCCGTTACGCTGCTTGCCGATGATGATCTCGGCCAAGCCTTTGTCGGCCGATTCCTTGTTGTAGTAGTCGTCGCGATAGATGAACACGATCACGTCGGCGTCTTGTTCGATCGCGCCGGATTCGCGCAAGTCGGCCATCATCGGGCGCTTGTCGGTACGGCTCTCGAGCGATCGATTAAGCTGCGACAATGCAATCACCGGAACATTAAGTTCTTTCGCCAAGGCCTTGAGACCGCGCGAAATTTCCGAAATTTCTGTGGCGCGATTCTCGCGCGTGCCGGGCACTGCCATCAATTGCAGGTAATCGATCACGATCAAGCCAAGATCATGTTCGCGCTTCAGTCGCCGCGCGCGTGCGCGCAATTCACCGGGCGACAGCGCCGGGGTGTCGTCGATGAAGATCTTGGCGTCCTTCAGAAGCGCGATCGCCGAGGTGACGCGCGGCCAGTCCTCGTCTTCGAGTTCGCCAGTGCGCAGACGCTGCTGGTTGATGCGGCCAAGCGAGGAGATCAGTCGGAAGGCCAACTGCGAGGCCGACATTTCCATCGAAAATACGGCAACTGCTTTCTTGTTCTTGATCGCCGCGTACTCGGCAATATTCAGGGCCAATGCGGTCTTGCCCATCGATGGGCGCGCGGCCAGGATGATCAGGTCGGATGGTTGCAGGCCAGCGGTCAGTTCGTCGAAATCATGCAGGCCGGTGGCGAGTCCCGTGACCGAACCCTTGTTTTCGTAGCGATGCTGCAACTGGGTGAAGGCGTCTTTCACCGCCGAACTCATCGTGACGAAGCCCTTGCGGCCACGCGCACCGGCCTCGGCGATGCGGAACACCTTCTGCTCGGCGGTTTCAAGCAACTCATGACTGGAGCGGCCTTCGGGCACGAAGGCGTCGCCAGCGATTTCGGTGCCGGCATCGATCAACTGCCGCAACACCGACTTTTCGCGCACGATATCGGCATAGGCGACGATATTCGCGGCCGAGGGCGTGGTGTTCGCAAGTTCGAGGATGTAGCGCGAGCCGCCGACCAGTTCAGCGATGCCCTGGGCGTCGAACCATTCGCCCAGCGTGACCGCGTCGGCCGGCATACCCTTGTTCGAGAGTTCGCCGATGGCGCGGTAAATCATGGCGTGGTCGCGCCGGTAGAAGTCGTGTTCGCTGATGCGGTCGGCGACCTTGTCCCAGGCTTCAGCCGACAGCATCAGGCCGCCCAGTACCGACTGTTCGGCTTCGATCGAGTTGGGCGGGACGCGGAGCTGGTCAATTTTCTTGACGGCAGCGATCGATTCGGAGCGGGCGGCCATGCGGTTCCAGTGTCGTTGCAAGTACGGAAGTTTAGTCGGCGGACGCCCATGGACGTTACGCATAACCCTGTGGATAGCTTGTGGCAATCGCATTTCCTGAGACCCGGGCCGGTCAAATTGTGACCTGACCCGCACCGGTTTTCGCCTCGTGCGGGTAGTCGCCCCGTCCGACTTCGCCTATCATCGCGGGGACATGTCCGAGACCCGCGCCCTCACCATCTTGTTTGCCGACGTAAGCGGCAGCACCAAGCTGTTCGAATTGCGCGGCGATGTCGAGGCGCGCACGATCATTGCGCGCGTGCTGGACGCGTTGACCGGCATCGCCGGAACGCACGGCGGCAAGGTCATCAAGACCATCGGCGACGAGATCATGTGCACGTTTCCTGGCGCGCTCAACGGCGTGCTGGCGGCGATCGACATGCAGAAACGGGTGTCGCACGACGCCATTTTCGTCAAGGACAACGTCGGCATCCGCATCGGCATGCATCACGGCGATACCCTGATCGAAGCCGACGATGTCTACGGCGACGCGGTCAATACCGCCGCGCGCATGGCCTCCACGGCGAAACGCGAGCAGATCGTCACGACTGCGAGCAGCGTGCGTGGCATGACCAATGTCGGCAGCATCAAGACGCGCCAGCTGGGTGCGATTCGTGTCGCCGGCAAGATCGACCCGATCGAGATCGTCGATGTGATCTGGCAAGAGGACCTGTCCAATGTCACCACGGTACAGCGCGCGATCCGCCTCGATGACCTGCCCGGTGGTGCCGGCGGCGCCAAGCTGATCCTGCGCTTCAAGGGTCGGGTGATGGAACTGAGCCCGAGCTCGCCGCCGTTCACGCTCGGACGCGATCCGAATTCCAGTTTGATGATCGACGCCGAGTGGGTATCGCGCAATCACGCGTCGATCGAATACAAGCGCGGCTATTACATGATTGGCGACCGCAGCACGAACGGAACCTTTGTCCGCTTGGGCGAAGACGAGGAACTGCGGCTGCACCGCGACGAAATCCACCTGCGCAAGGCGGGCACGATCAGTCTCGGTCAGGCCGGGGCCATCAATACCGAGAACGTTCTCTACTATCAGTGTTCGCCGTAATCACGGTGCTCGCCGTAATCCCGGCTCTCGCCGGGATCACGGCGTCGACATTCGATCAATCGATCACGAAATCGCCACGGCAGCCGCGGTCGACCCAGACGCCACGACGATCCCAGCCCCAGCTCTGGCCTTCGATGCAGGCGCCTTTGCTGAGTTGTCGATCAAGGCGCGCGCCGCGACGGATGTCGGCCGGGCAGCTGCTGCGGCGTTCGTTGAAGGACTCGCAGCGGACGACGTTGTAGCCGCCGTATCCCGACTGCCCGCCGTCTGCTGAGCCGCGAAAATCACGATCAACGCGGAATTCGCCGCGGCAGCCGCCCGAGACGTAGATGCCGCGCGGATTGAAGTTCCAGGTGCGACCGAGGATGCAGGAACCGCGACTCAGTTGAGTTTCGAGAATCACCTGACCGCGGCCAACCTCGAACGGGCAGAACGCCTGACGTTCGCTGATCGATTCGCAACGGATCAGATATTCGTCGCCTTCGATACCCCAGTCGCCATCACCGTAACCCGGTTGACCTTGACCGGGCGGGCCGTAGCCACGGCCACCGGACTCGAACCAGCCGCGACAACCGCGATCGACCCAGACGAAGCCGCGCTCGTAGCCCCAGGTCTGACCGGCGATGCAGGAACCACGACTGAGTTGTTCGACGAGTTCGACGCCACCGCGGGTATCGACGTCACAACGCGCGTAGCGATTGCTGACCGATTCACAGATGAAGCGTTCGTCCGAGTCCGAGTAGCCGCCGCCCTGATTGCCATACCCGCCTCCGACGCCGGAATTGGCCGGTGCTTGCGAGCCGATTTCGAATTCAGCGGAACATCCGCCGCTGACCCAGATGCCATCGCGGCGCGTGCCCCAAGTCTCCTCTTCGACGCAATATCCGCGCGAAAGCTCGCGTTTCAGCGCCACGCCGTAGCGGGTTTCGGCCGGACAGAAGCCTTCTCGACCGCGGATTGATTCGCATACGATCAAGCCATAACTTGTGTGCTTGGACACGATCTGCGCCTGCGCTGCGGGCGACGCGAACAACGCGCCGCAGGCCAGCGCGAGACCGCCGAGCATGGGGAATATTCTCAACTGCATCACCGTCGTACTCCTTTGAGGAGCGTCGATTGTGCGACGCCTACCCGACGGGAGCAATGATCAAGTTTTGAATTGAGCAAGCGGGCGTTGTGGAACCACAGCGCCCGCTGAACGTCATGCTGCGTGACGTGTCGCGCGCTTGCGGTCGTTTTCGGTCAAGGCTTTCTTGCGCAGGCGGATTGCGACCGGCGTCACTTCGACCAGTTCATCGTCTTCGATGAACTCGAGTGCCTGTTCCAGCGAGAACTTGACCGGCGGCGTCAGCATCAGGTTGTCGTCCTTGCCCGAGGCGCGGAAGTTGGTCAGCTGTTTCGCACGCAGGGCATTGACCGTGAGGTCGTTGTCCTTGGCGTGGATACCGACGATCTGGCCTTCGTAGATTTCCTGGTTCGGCTCGACGAACAAGCGACCACGTTCCTGCATCGCGTACTGCGCATAGGCGGGTGTCGGTCCTTGACCATTGCTGATCATCACGCCGTTCTGGCGCTTGCCAATCGAACCTTCGGCACGCGGGCCATAGTGTTCGAAGACATGGAACAACAATCCGGTACCGGCGGTGATGGTGCGGAATTCGGTCTGGAAGCCGATCAGGCCGCGGGCCGGGATCAGGTATTCCAGACGCACGCGACCGCGACCGTCCGGTTCCATGTTCTTGAGCTGCGCCTTGCGCTCGCCGAGGCGTTGCATCACACCGCCCTGGAACTGTTCTTCAAGATCACAGACAAGGTTCTCGAACGGCTCCATCCACTGGCCATCGACCTGCTTGATGATCACTTCCGGGCGCGACACGGCCACTTCATAACCCTCGCGGCGCATGTTCTCGATCAGGATCGACAGGTGCAATTCACCGCGACCGGAGACCTTGAATTTTTCGGCTTCTTCGGTGTCTTCCACACGCAATGCGACATTGTGCATCAGCTCGCGATTCAGACGATCGCGCAACTGGCGGCTGGTCAGGAATTTGCCGCCAGAATGTTCCTTGCTGCCGGCGAACGGGGAATTGTTGACCTGGAAGGTCATGCTGATCGTCGGCTCATCGACGGTCAATGCGGTCAGCGCTTCCGGTGTGTCGAGCGCGCACACGGTGTCCGAGATACCGAGGTTCTCGATGCCGTTGATCGCGACGATGTCTCCGGCCTCGGCTTCCGCAACTTCGCGACGCTCGAGGCCCATGAAGCCGAGCACCTGCAGCACGCGCGCATTGCGCTTCACCCCATGACGATCGACGACGCTGACCGCGGTGTTGGTCTTGATGCGGCCGCGCTGGATGCGACCGATGCCGATCAGGCCCACGTAGCTGCTGTAGTCGAGCTGACTGATGCGCATCTGGAACGGGCCTTCGGCGTCGACCTTGGGCGCTTCCACGTGTTGCACGATGGCCTGGAACAGCGGGTCCATATTGCCTTCGCGCACGTCCGGCGACATGCCGGCATAACCGTTCAACGCCGAGGCATAGACGGTGGTGAAATCGAGTTGTTCATCGGTCGCGCCGAGTCGATCGAACAGGTCAAACGTTGCGTTCAGGACGAAGTCCGGCCGTGCACCATCGCGATCGACCTTGTTCACGACGACGATCGGCTTGAAGCCCATCGCGAACGCTTTCTGGGTGACGAAGCGGGTCTGCGGCATCGGACCATCGAAGGCGTCGACCAGGATCAACACCGAGTCGACCATCGACAGCACGCGTTCCACTTCGCCGCCGAAGTCGGCATGGCCCGGGGTGTCGACAATGTTGATGCGATATTCGGTGCCATCACGCTTGTCGGTCCAGCGGATCGCAGTGTTCTTGGCAAGAATGGTGATGCCGCGTTCCTTCTCGATGTCGTTCGAGTCCATCACGCGATCCGAGATGACCTGACGGTCACCGAGCGTGCCGGACTGACGCAGCAGGCAATCGACGAGGGTGGTTTTGCCATGATCGACGTGGGCGACGATGGCGATATTGCGCAGCTTTTCGATGGACATCGGTAATCCGTTCCGGACAGGGTTTGCCGGTGGTTGGGAGGAGGAAACGGTAGGGCCTAGAGGCCGCGAGGGCGCGGAGTATAGCCGAGCATTGGCCGTTGCAGGCATCCCGGTCGCCGGACGGTTCAGGCATCATCCGGGAATGAGTGCCCGAGTCCTGCTGGTCATCGCCGTCGTTGCTGCGTTGCTGTTCTGCGCCGGCTTTGCGACCGGCCTTGCTTGGCCGTGGATGCTCGCGCTCAAGCTGATTCCGGTCAGCGCCGCGATCGTCTGGGTGTGGCGCGATGGTTTCGGCGATCGCTATGCCCGCTGGATCGCTGCTGGTCTGATGATGTCCTTGCTCGGCGATGCCCTGCTGGCGTTGCCCGGCGATTGGTTCGTGGCGGGTCTGCTCGCTTTCCTCGTCGCCCATCTCGCCTACACGTCCGCCTATGTCGGACGCTCGAGGGCGCTAGATCCGGCGTGGTTGCTGATGTCGCTAGTGGCCGTGGCGATAATGCTCACGGCCCTGTTTCGGCTGGGGGAACTCGGCGCGATGAAGCTGCCCGTGGTCATTTACGCGGTTGTGATCGGGTTGATGTTGTGGCGCGCCGGCGCCCAGAGGCGATCAGGGCCCCGTGCGCATTTCGCGGTTCTGGGTGCTGTGCTGTTCGTGCTCAGCGACGCTGTGCTGGCCTGGAACCGGTTCATCGATCATCACGACGGTCTGCGCTATCTGAATATCGGGCTGTATTGGCTGGGTCAGTGGGGCATCGCCGCGTCGGCCGTGCATGGTCATCGTGAATCGTCGCCACCGCGGCTATGATGCGCGGCGTTTTTCACCGGAGCACACCATGTCCAACCTGCAAGCCAATATCCAGACCGACCGCGGCACCATCCACGTCACCCTGTTTGCCGACCAGGTGCCGAACACAGTCGCGAGCTTCGTCAATCTCGCCCGACGCAAGTATTACGACGGCCTGAGTTTTCACCGCGTGATCCCGGACTTCATGATCCAGGGCGGTTGCCCGGAAGGCAGCGGTCGCGGCGGTCCCGGTTACAAATTCGACGATGAAATCGTCCCGGCGTTGCGCCACGAAAAAGGCGTGTTGTCGATGGCCAATGCGGGTTCCTTCGGTGGCAAGGGCACGAACGGCAGCCAATTCTTCATCACCCATGGTCCGACGCCGCATCTTGACGGCAAGCACACCGTGTTCGGCAAGATCGTTGCGGTGGAAGACCAGAAAATTGTTGATGCCATCCGCCAGGGTGACAAGATCAACATGATCACGATTGAAGGCGATTACAGCGCCCTGTTCGACAAGGTGCGTTCGCAACTCGATGCCTGGAACGCGGTTCTCGACCAGCGTTGATTTCGATGGACCGGAGCGCACAGTGCGCTCCGGTCATGAGCTGTCACTTGCGGATGCGAAGATCGGCAAGAATCTGCTCGACGGATTTTTCGTCTCTCGGGTAGTAGTACTCGGCGGGGGCCGAGAACCAGATGAAGTTGAGTTTTTCCTTGCGCTCGAAAAAAGTCACGTGGCCGAGGTAGCTCAGGCCATTGCCGACATCAAAGGCCATGTCGAAGCGGAATGCGGTCTCGCCACCGAGTTGGATCGGATGCAGATTGGTGGTCTTGACGTTGGCCAGGCCAAGCGCCGTGAAGCCATCACGAAACACGGCTTCGAGTTCACTGGCATCCATGCCCTTGCGGAAGAAGGCCCCGTCCGGTCGACGTTTGGTCGCACGGTAGTCCGCGAACACATGATATTTGTCGCGGATGTTCGTGTAGTAGAGAATCCGGTTCAGCGACGTGCCGTCGATTGTCCAGATCTCGCCACGGGGAAAGCGATAACGCGCCCATTCGATTGGTGAAGTGACTTCAAAGATTCGCGAGACCTTGACCGGGTCGTTCGGCCGCACCAGTCCCGGCGGCGCGCCGCAGGCGGTGAGCAATGCCAACATCGCGAGCGCGGCGACACGAAGCATTCTGGATTCAAGGATTTGCATGTGCGACTCCGCGGGCTTCGGCGATGTAGTGCTCGACCGTTGCGCGGTCGGGGGCATCGGGGCTGAGCTTCAGGTATTGCTGCCATTCGACGATGGCTTCGCGCGGCATCTGGATGTTGCGGTAGGTGTATCCGAGGTCGCGGTGGGCAATCGACGGATAGCCCGGCACTTTCATCGACGCCCGATAGGCATCAACCGCGCGCTTGTCATCGCCGCCAGCACGACGCTTGCGGAACAGTTCACCGCGGTAATACTCGACCCAAGCCAGGTGTTTGCCGTTCATGCGCTGCTCGAGTCGATCCAGCAACACGATCGTTTGCGGGTAATGTCGGCGCCCCATTTCGTCTTCCAGCCAACTGGCGAAGAACGGCTCGGTGGCCGCCAGATATTCGTCCTCATTGGTACGTGAACCGGCGTCGTTGAAGGCCTCGGCGGCTTCGCGCAGCGTGGTCATGCGTTCTTCGGTGGCCGGATGGGTGGCAAAGATGCCCGATGGCTTGGTCTGGTCGCGGGCATTGTCCTCCGCGAGCAGGCCTTGCCAGAGTATTGAGCCCTGATCGGCGCGATAACCCACTTTGACGGCACGCTCAAAGCCTTCAGTGTCTGACTCGCGTTCCGCGTCACGCCCATATTTGTACAGCGAGGCATACGCAGCGAGGCGGCTGATGTCGAAAATGTCGTAAGCGTCCTGGGTGCCGGTCTTTGCGGCGACCAGTTGCAAGAGGCTCAGCGCGTTGAAAATGTCCTTCTGACGTCGCCACTGCTTCACCGAATGCTGGTGCAGGAAATGCCCGATCTCATGGCCGATGACGAAGCCGATTTGAGCTTCGTTTTCAGAGCGGAGCAAAGCGCCGGTCCAGATCTGCATCACGCCGTTCGGCGCCATGCTGGCGTTGAAGTAGGGGCGACGGATGATGTAGACGCGTATGTCCTTGCAGTACTCGCCGGCCAGATCGCACACCATCTTCTTGACGTAGGCATTCAAGGCCGGGTCATGAATGCGCAGCGGCGATCTCTGCAGCGAGAATTCGGCTTCGTCGAGCGCGGTCCAAAGTCCAGCTTCGTCGGTATTTTCAGGCGGTCGTTCACCGGGGGCCATTTCGCGCAGCGGCTGTTGCGACGCGCAACCCAGCATCAGACAGGTTCCGGCAATCAACGCAATCAATTTCGGGTTTGGTTTCATAGTGGTAGCCCCTTGAGCAGACGACGCGCGGTCTGGGTCGAGCCTTTCGAATCGCGCATGTCGCCGAGTTGGTCGGTCATGACGTTGAACCAGACCACTTCGCCGGTATTGAGATCGACCAAGGTCGCGATGCCGCCCTGGTTCCCACCTTGCAGAATCGCGACCTGCAACACCGCACCGAGCAGCATCATCGCCTTGCGTCCGGAGCTTGAATAAGAATCGGAGATTTGCAGGGTGAGCATATAGTCGGCGTCGGTGATCTTCTTGATCTCCTGTACACCCGGGCCAACCGTCCACGACAGCGGTTTGCGGCGTTTTGTCCCGCGCGTCGGCAGTGGTACATGCATGTAGCTGTGGGTGAAGATTGTTGACATCACCGCGGTGTTCAAGGCCAGCACCTGGCGGATGCGATGTCCGGACGGCATCTCGGCTGCGGGGTAGTAGTCAGGCACGAGGGTCGCGTCCCTGTTGCGCAAAAACGCGCTGACGGCGGCAGGAAAATGTTCGCGTGCCGCCCGCGTCCAGTCTGCCTTCGGCTCCAACATGCCGCTGGCCTGCATTTCATAAAGCTGAATGGACGGCTCGACCATCACGATTTTTTTGCCGGTGAGGTCGACCTTGGTGGCGAAATCCGTCGTCGTGCGCACGTGCGTGGACTTGCACGCCGTCAGCGCCAGCGCCAGCGTGAATGGCAACAGGACGCGCAGCATTCGCGACGCGGACAACTGGCTCAATGACATGGCGAACTCCGCTGGGGGTTGAACCTGATTCTGCGATGTAACCACCGTGCCGCAAGTGACTTTGTGCGGGGAAGGCGAATTCGTTTTCGCGTGCTAAGCTCCGAAGGTTCGCCCGCGGCGCGGGCTGTTTTCACATCCATAGCGGGGAATCTGATGTTGAAGCTTGCCAGCCGCACGCGTCGTGCAAAACCGAGCGCCATCATGGTTGTGGCCGAGAAGGCCAAGAAGTTGAAGGCCGAAGGTCGCGACATCATCAGTTTCTCCATCGGCGTTCCGAATTTTCTGCCGGGTGAGCATGTCTACGCCGCCGCGCGTGAAGCACTTGGCAAGGATTCGGGAAATTACGGCTCGAATCGCGGCGCGGAGGCGTTGCTCGATGCGTTCCTGAAGCATCTGCGTGAAGGCGGTTTCGAGGGTTATGAACGCGCCAATCTCGCGTCCGGCATCGGCGCGAAACATGTGCTGTTCAACGTCATGTACGCGCTGCTCGACGAAGGCGACGAAATCCTGATTCCGACACCTTACTGGACCAGTTATCTGGATATTGCCGACATTCTCGGTGCTAGGTCGACGCTGCTGCGTTGCAGTGCCGAACAGAATTACAAGCTGCTGCCGGATCAGTTGCGCGAAGCGCTGAAGTCGAAGCCGAAAGCGATCCTGTTCAACAATCCGTCGAACCCGACCGGCATGGTCTACGACTACGCGGAAGTGCGCGCGCTCGCCGACGTGCTGGTCGAGTCCGAAACCTGGATCATTTCCGACGACATCTACAACCGCATGATCTTCGATGGCCTTGGTTATGCGCACCTGGTCAAGGCGCGCCCCGAACTGCGCGACCGCACCATCCTGATCGATTCGATATCCAAGACTTACGGCATGCCGGGCTGGCGTGTCGGCATGGTCGCCGGGCCGATCGAAGTCGCGCAGGCGCTGGTGAATCTCAATTCGAACCACATCACGAATATCCCCGAGGTTGTCACGGCTGCGGCGGTTGCCGCGTTCTCGGGTCCGCAGGATGTGCCGGTGCAAAAGAACCGCGAGTTCCAGGACAAGCGCGATCAGGTGATGGCGGCGCTCGCTGCGATTCCGGGCGTCGTTTGTCCGAAGCCGCAGGGCGCGTTCTATGTATTTCCGGATGTCTCTTGCGCTTATGGCCGTTCGCACAACGGTCGCCTGATCGGCAACGACATCGACTTGTGCAATGCCCTGCTCGATATCAAAGGCGTGGCTTGCGTGCCCGGATCGGCCTTTGGCGAATCTCGCGCAATCCGCATCAGCTACACCTGTCCAACCGCGCAACTGCCGGACGGTTTGAAGCGCATCGTCGATTTCTTTGCCGAGCTTGGCTGATCGTCGCGAATGGAGTGCCGTCAATGAAAAATTACAGATTTACTGCCGTCATTGAGCGCGAAAAAGATTTGTACGTGGCACATTGCGCCGAGTTGGATATTGCGAGTCAGGGCGATACGGTCGAGTCGGCGCGTGCGAATCTGCGTGAGGCGGTCGAATTGTTCTTCGAGACCGCTTCGCCGGAAGAAATGCAGTCGCGTTTGCACGGCGAGGTGTACGTCACTCAGATGGAGGTCGCGGTTGCCTAAATTGCCGCGACTGTCTGGTGCGGAAGTTTGCGCAATCATGCAACGCTTTGGTTTTGTCGCCGTGCGACAGCGCGGAAGTCATTTGGTAATGCAACGGGTTGACGAGACTGGAACCACCACGGTGCCGGTGCCTCAACACGCAGAATTGGCCGTCGGAACGCTGGCTTCGATCATTCGCCAAAGCGGTCTGACTCGTGAATCGTTCTTGTGAGGAGATCTTGATGAAAAAGCCCGTCCGTGTTGCCGTCACCGGTGCTGCCGGTCAAATCGGTTATTCGCTGCTGTATCGCATCGCCTCCGGTGAAATGCTCGGGCGTGACCAGCCGGTCATCCTGCAGATGCTGGAACTGCCGATGGACAAGGCGCAGGCCGCGCTCAAGGGCTGCATGATGGAGCTTGAGGACTGCGCGTTCCCGCTGCTCGCCGGCATGGTTGGCACCGCTGATCCGAAAGAGGCATTCGAGGATGCCGATGTCGCTTTGCTGGTCGGTGCGCGTCCGCGTGGGCCGGGCATGGAGCGCAAGGATTTGCTGCTTGAGAACGCGAAGATCTTCACCGAGCAGGGGCGCGCGATGAACGAAACTGCGAGCCGCAACATCAAGGTGCTGGTGGTCGGCAATCCGGCCAATACCAATGCCTACATCGCGATGAAGTCGGCGCCAGACATCGCCAAGAAGAATTTCACCGCGATGCTGCGTCTCGATCACAACCGCGCACTGAGCCAGCTCGCCGCGAAGGCGAACGTGGCCGTCGCGGATATCGAAAAACTTATTGTCTGGGGCAACCATTCGCCGACGATGTATCCCGACTACCGTTTCGCCACCGTGGCCGGTGCGTCGCTGAAGGACAAGATCGGCGACGAAACCTGGAATCGCGAAACCTTCATTCCGAAGGTCGGCAAGCGCGGCGCGGCAATCATCGAAGCGCGTGGGCTGTCGTCCGCCGCATCGGCTGCGAATGCCGCGATCGACCATGTGCGTGACTGGATGCTCGGCACAAACGGCAAGTGGGTCACGATGGGCATTGCATCGGACGGCAGCTACGGCATCCCGGAAGATGTGATGTACGGCGTCCCGGTCACCTGTGCGAATGGTGAATACACCCGCATCACCGGCCTCGCCATTGACGACTACAGCCGCACGATGATGGACAAAACCCTCGCCGAACTCGAAGAAGAACGCGCGGGTGTCGCGCATTTGTTGTAACCGACTTGAAGCGGCCTCCAGGCCGCTTCGTTTATGGAGAACATCATGACGAATTCCGCCGGCGCGAATTTCCGCGCCGCACTTGCCACTGAGGCGCCGTTGCAGGTGATGGGCGCGATCACCGCCTATGCCGGTCTGATGGCCAAGCGCGTGGGTTACAAGGCGCTGTATCTGTCCGGTGGCGGCGTCGCTGCGAATTCGCTGGGCATGCCCGATCTCGGTATCAGCACGATGGAAGATGTGCTGACTGACGCGCGCCGCATCGTCGACGCGACGCAGATGCCGTTGCTGGTCGACATCGATACCGGCTGGGGTGGTGCATTCAACATCGCGCGTACGGTGCGCTCGTTCATCCACATCGGCGTTGCCGCCGTGCATATGGAAGACCAGGTCGGACAGAAGCGTTGCGGCCATCGTCCGGGTAAGGAAGTGGTCACGCGCGAGGAGATGGTCGATCGCATCAAGGCCGCCGTCGATGCACGCACCGACGCGAACTTCGTGATCATGGCGCGCACCGATGCTGCCGCTGTCGAAGGCCTCGACTCGGCCATTGATCGTGCCTGCGCCTACGTCGAAGCCGGTGCTGACATGGTGTTCCCGGAAGCGATGCGTTCGCTCGACGACTATCGACGCGTCAAAGCCGCGGTCAAGGTGCCGATCCTCGCCAACCTCACCGAGTTCGGTTCGACGCCGTTCTTCACCACCGACGAACTGCGCGACAGCGGTGTCGACATCGCCCTCTACTGCTGCGGCGCCTATCGCGCCATGAACAAGGCCGCGCTGCATTTCTACGAAACCGTGCGCCGCGAAGGCACGCAGAAAAACATCATCGACACCCTGCAAACCCGCGCCGAGCTGTACGACTTTCTCGAATACCACAGCTACGAGCAGAAGCTCGACGCGCTGTTTGCGGGTGAGAAATAGTCCCATCATGCGTCGGTTGGTGTTGCGGATGTTGTGCTTCGTCGGCTGGTCGGTCTGGCGACGGCGATCGGCTGCACAAGAGCACAGCGTTTGATCAATTTGTCTTACTGAACCCGAGGTCGGTTACGATTGGGCTGGATTACGCGCTGGACATTGGCATGAGCATCGAACAGCACATCACCTTTGACCCGGAAGTTTGCGGTGGCCGACCTTGCATCCGTGGCATGCGCATTCGCGTGGCCGACATTCTAGAAATGCTGGGTCATGGCGTGAGCGTCGAACAGGTGTTGGCAGACTTTCCGGATATCACCGAGACCGACATTCGCGCTTGCCTGCTGTTCGCCGCTCGCCGCATCGAGTTCGAGCGGCTGGCGGCATGAAGTTGTGGCTGGACGCGCAACTGCCGCCACGTCTGGCGGACTGGCTGAATCAGACTTTCGGCATCGAAGCAGCGGCGTTGCGTGATCTTGGATTGCGCGACGCATCTGATCGCAGAATATTTGCCGCCGCGCGCGAAGCAAACGTCGTGTTGGTATCCAAGGACATCGACTTCGTGAATCTGATTCAGGAACTCGGGCCTCCGCCGAAGCTGTTGTGGGTGACCTGTGGCAACGTCAGCAACGCGCGCCTTGAAATCGTTTTCACCGCAACGTTTGAGCGTGCTTGCGAGCTGTTGCGCGAGGGCCGCACCGTGGTTGAGATTGGCGATATCTGACGGCGCCCCGGTGCGGCAACCAATTGGTGTTTGCCTCATCGCTATAATCACAGCCTTTTCCGAGCGAAGTGACCATGTCTGAAACCAGCGTCAGCACCTTCAAACCCAAGAAATCCGTCGCGCTTTCCGGCGTTGCTGCGGGCAATACCGCAGTCTGTACCGTTGGGCGTACCGGCAACGATCTGAACTATCGCGGTTACGACATCAAGGATCTGGCCGAGCAGGGCACGTTCGAGGAGATCGCGCATCTGCTCGTGCATGAGCATCTGCCGACGCGTGCGGAACTGGTCGCGTACAAGACCAAGTTGAAGCGGCTGCGTGGCTTGCCGCCGTCGGTGCAGGATGCGTTGGAACTGCTGCCCGCGAACACGCATCCGATGGACGTGATGCGCACCGGTTGCTCGGTGCTCGGCACGGTATTTCCGGAGAAGGACACGCGCCCGGTCAACGAGGCCCGCGATATCGCCGATCGACTGATGGCGGGCTTCGGATCGATGCTGTTGTACTGGTATCACTTCAGCCACAACGCCCGCCGCATCGATGTCGAGACCGATGACGACTCGATCGCCGCGCATTTTCTGCATCTGTTGCATGGGAAATCGCCGAGCGACCTGCATGTGCGTGCACTCGACCAGTCGCTGATCCTGTACGCCGAGCACGAGTTCAATGCGAGCACGTTTGCCGCGCGCGTGATCGCCGGCACCGGGTCCGATTTCCATTCCGCGATCACCGGCGCGATCGGCGCATTGCGTGGTCCGAAGCACGGTGGCGCGAACGAAGTCGCGATGGAAATCATCGCCCGCTACCGATCGGTCAGCGATGCCGACGCCGACATCCGCGCGCGCATGGAGCGCAAGGAGATCATCATCGGCTTCGGACATCCGGTGTACACGATCGGCGATCCGCGCAATCCGATCATCAAGGACATCTCGAAGCGCCTGTGTGCCGCAGGTGGCAACCAGCGCCTGTTCGACGTCAGCGAGCGCATCGAGACGCTGATGATGGACATCAAGAAGATGTTCCCGAATCTCGACTGGTACAGCGCGTCCAGCTACCACATGATGGGCGTGCCGACGCCGATGTTCACGCCACTGTTCGTGATCTCGCGCACCGCCGGCTGGAGCGCGCACATCATCGAGCAACGTATCGACGGCAAGATCATCCGTCCGAGCGCGAATTACATCGGGCCGGACGACCGGCCATTCACGCCCATCGAAGATCGTTGAGGCTTGTTCGCCGCGCGCTGGAAGGTATCGGTCGATCCGGTCGCCGACTGATCGCGCGATCAATCAAGGTGGTCAACACCCGTATCATCGCGGCACCACGGAGCGCATGCGATGACAAGTACTAAGCACCAGGTCCGTTATATCGCCATCGATTCGGCGGTGCGCAAACGCTTCGCCGACTGCGCGCCCGCAGCGTTGAGACGCCGCACCCCGAAATATCTGCAGGGTTTGCTGTTGAGCATGCTGCATTGGTTGATCGTCGGCAGCGTTGGCTTGCTCGGACTTTACGCCTGGGGTTGGTCGGCGACGGCCTTGTTGATCGTGTTCCTGGCCGGCATCGCGGTTGGCATCGTGGTCGATGTCCTGAAATGGTTGTTCGCGCGCAAACGCGTACACAAGCATTTCCAGGACTTTGTCGACGATACCTTTGTCTGGCACATGGTCATGGCGATGCAGAAGAACGAGCAGCGGTTGCCCGAGAGCGCGATTCAGACACTGCTGCCGGGTGCGGCGATCGTGCTTGATCTGTGCTTTGCCGCGTTCGCAATCCTCGTGTTCGCGCTCGAGTTTCAGGCATTGCACTTCGATGCGATGCGCGAGGTGCATATGGATCGAAGTCTGCAGATCGCCCTGATCGCGGTCGTCGTCGCACCGTTGCTGTCGATGCTGATGACCTTGTTGCCTGGCGGTGCTCTGGGAGACGAAGAAAAAGTGGAGATTCAGGCTGGCGGTCGCGGCATCTGCCTGTTTGTGATCACGCTGGCATTCGCTTTTTTCAGCGACAGCGGCGATGCCGCGCGCAAGCTGATGCTGTTCATCAACGCTGCGACAGTGTTCATCGGCCTGCTGGCTGCGTTCGGGGTCTGGGTGATGACACGCGAGCGCGAATGGCTGCGTCAGTACCTCGCCAAGAAAAGCTGACGGTCTGTCGCTCAGAGTTCGCGCACGAAAAAACTGTCGCAGCTGAAATGTCCGGTGCGTCCGAGTGCTTCGCGGATCGGTGTGAAACCGGATTTGCGGTACAAATTTTTCGCAGCGTCCATGCCGGTCAGGGTTTCCAGATAGACGCGGCGGAACCCGTGTTCGCGCGCGGCATCTAGACACACCTGCATCAGCGCGGCACCGGCGCCGAGTCCGCGAAGTTCGGGGCGGAAGTACATCTTGCGCAGTTCGCAGGTGTCGGCATCACCGTCGATCAGCGGCGCGATGCCGCCACCGCCGAGCACAATGCCATCACGTTCAACGACGAAATAGGCGGCGCGTGAAATCGCATAGGCTTCGGCCATGGCCGCCACTTCGGCGTCGTGGATCGCGAAGCCCGGGCCGTCGGCCCCGAATTCCGGCATCACCGCGCGGATGATGTTGGCGACGGCGGCGTTGTCGGCGGGTGTGATGCTGCGGATGCGAAAATTCATGCCGCCAACATGCCCAATGCGCGACACAACTTCAAGGGCTGAAACTCATGCGGTGCAGCCGTGCAGGCGGACGAAGTCCGCGAACTCGTCGGGCGTGATCGGGCGCGAGAACAGATAGCCCTGGGCCAGTCGGGTGCCTTGGCGTATCAGGAACTGGCGTTGCGTTTCCAGTTCGATGCCTTCGGCGATGACGATCATGCCGAGGCTCTGCGCGATGCGGATGATGGCTTCGCAGATCGCGGTGTCGGTGGCGATGCCGGGAATGCCCTGCATGAAGTGATGGCTGATCTTGAGGCCGTCGAAGGGCAGGCGGCGCAGGTAGTTCAGCGCCGAATAACCTTCGCCAAAATCGTCGATGACCAGTGATACACCGAGTTGCTTGATCGCGTTGAAAATCTCCAATGTGTCCGGCACGTCCTCGACCAGCACGCGTTCGGTCATTTCGAGTTCAAGTGATTCGCCTTCGAGCCCGAATTCCGTGAGCGCGCCGCTGACGATATCCGGCAGGTTGTCGCTGAGGAACTGGCGATAGGAGACGTTGACGGCGATGCGTGGAATCGCGAGGCCGGCATCGCGCCAGCTGCGCAGTTGCCGGCAGGCCTCACGGATCACGAAGGCGCCAATGCGCACGATGTCGCCGGTGTTTTCGGCGTGCGAAATGAACAGGTCCGGCGCCAATTCGCCGAGCATGCGATTGCGCCAGCGGATCAGCGCCTCGGCGGCGATCACCTGGCCGGTATGCAGGTCCACCTGCGGCTGGAAGACCAGATAGAACTCCTGGTTGTCGAGCGCGCGCCGCAATTGCGTTTCGATCAGCAGCCGATCGGTGAGCTTGCGCGCCAGTGCCGGTGTGAACGCTTGCCAGTTGTTGCGGCCGCGACGCTTGGCATCAAACATCGCCGCGTCGGCATGATTGATCAGTTGCTGGATGGTCGCGCCGTCCTGCGGATACTGCGCAATGCCGACCGAGGCGGTGATCGAGAATTCCTCGCCGCTGTGCGGGAACGGTTCGGAAAACGCTTCGGTGATACGCATCGCCATGTCACGTGCGTTGCTGTCGCTATCGCAGGGCGCGATCATGGCCATGAATTCGTCGCCGCCAAATCGCGCGAGCAAGGTGTTCGGTCCGACCGCACGGCGCAGTCGCTGCGCTGCCGCGACCAGCAGGCCGTCGCCGGCGGCATGGCCGAGCAGATCATTGATCACCTTGAAGCGATCGAGGTCGACGTACAGCAAGGCGGGGCCCGCGCCGGGCACCGCTTCGTCGAGCGCGAGGGCGAGATTGCGCATCAAGGCGTCGCGATTGCTCAGTCCGGTCAAGGGATCGGTGAGCGCCTG
Source organism: Lysobacterales bacterium (assembly GCA_043753835.1). Taxonomy (GTDB): domain Bacteria; phylum Pseudomonadota; class Gammaproteobacteria; order Xanthomonadales; family Ahniellaceae; genus JADKHK01. The sequence continues at coordinate 27,817 of JAYUVY010000060.1, forward strand.
GCGTCGAAGTTGTTCCTCATGACGCTTGCGTGCAGTGATGTCCTGGGCGGTGCCGATCACGCTTTCGACGACGCCGCGCTGCGACTGCGGCTGCCCGATGACACGCAGCCAGCGGCGTTGTCCGCTGGCTGGCGCCAGTCGCACTTCCAGTTCGAAGGCCTGGTTCTGACCGCGGGCAGCCATCATGGCAGCGCGCAGGCGTTCACCGTCACTCGGTACGAGCATCGCAAGCACACCTCCGCGCGTCAGCCGCTTGCCTTCGGCAACTTCCAGCAGTCGGTGCAATTCGCGCGAACCGTACATGCGCGTGCGGCGGAAATCGAAATGCCAGCCACCGATACTGGCCAGTGACTGCACCTCGTCGAACAGCAACGACTGCAGTTTCAGCTCGGTGATGTCGGAAAACAGCGTGATCACCTGAAACGGTTCCGGTTCCTGCGCGCGCGCCTGCGGCACCGCCGTGACCGTGAACCAGGAGTAGCCGCCGAGCGCCGGGCTGGAAATGCCGATCACCGTGGATTCGATCACCTGGCCGCTCGCCAGCGCACGATTCGGTGGCAGTTGGCTGGGTTTGATCGGCGTGCCGTTCTCATCGACGAATCGCCAGTCGGACACGCTCAGAGTTTCGGCGCGCAGCGCCTGTTCGTCCATGCCGAGCATGCGTGCCGCCGCGGCATTCGCCGAGACCACGCGACCGCTGCGATCCTGCACCAGAATGCCCTTGTCGAGTGCGTCGAACAAGTCACGAAAGCGCTGCTCGGAGGCGCGCAATTCGCTTTCGGCCAAGTGCCGCGCGCTGATGTCACGCGCCACCGCGATGATGCGTTTCTCGTCGCCGTCCAGGAACATGTTCGAATGCACTTCAATCGGAAAGATGTGTCCGTCGGCGTGCCGATTCGTGGTTTCGACAGTTTCCGTCTGGCCAACTTGAAAGGTGCGGAACACCCGCTCCATGTGATCGTCGGGCAAGGACGGATTCAGCTCGTTGACACACATGCCGCGCAATTGATCGAGGGCATAGCCGTAGATCGTGGCCGCGGTCTCGTTGGCTTCCAGAATGCGCCCGTGGCGGTCGTGCACGGTGACCGCGTCGGGGACGGCGTCAAGCAGGCTGCGATAGCGCGATTCCAGCCCTTCGGTCGAGCGCAGCGTGGTCGTCGGAGTGGTCGCATTTGCGCCGGCCGGATCGGGCGTCATATCAGATCGCTAGCTCCCAGATCGCACAAGAACTGTGATCAGGATAACACTTTGAAATGTTCGTCCAGCGCCGTGCGCACGATCAGTTGCAATTGCGCGAGCGCCAAGTCGCCGTCGAGCAAGCGACTGAACCTGGCGTCGATTTCAGTGCGCAAACCCGTGAGTTCGCCGCTGCGCAGCAAAGTGGCGGCACGGCTCGCGAGCAGTTCAGGCGTGGTCACGAGCGCCTGTTCGAGCCCGAGCAGTCGCAGCATCGCACTGGTTTGCCGGCCGCGCATGAAGGCGCCGGTCGTGGTCAGGATTGGGGTACCCATGCGCAAAGCATCGAGCGCCGTATTGCCGCCGGACCAATGCAGCGTGTCGAGCATCAGGTCGCAGGCACCGATCACGCGCAGGAATTGCTCGCGCGCACACAGCGGGTGGAAAACGATGCGTTGCATGGACGCCTCCGGCAGCGTGCGTGCGAAGCGTTCGCGCAGTCGATCGGTGACGCGCGCGGACTCGTTGCGAAAGAACAGCAGTTGCGCATCCGGGACCGCCGCCAACAGGTCGCGATAAACGACATCGTTGTCCGGGTGGATCTTCACGCCCGATTGCGGCACCACCACCAGCGGGCCGACATGCAAACCGAGTTCGTTGCGCGTCGCGGGTTGTGGTCGCGGCGGAGCGGGGTAGCGTGTACCGATCCCGGGCAACAGATGCAGCCGCTCACGGTAATGCGCGCCCGCATTCGCTGGCTCCATCTCGGCGCAACTCAAGTACGCGTCGATGCTCGGCAGGCCGCTGGTGACCGGATGTCCCCAAGCCATCCACTGCAACGGAGCGAGGCGCAAGGCCGCGACCGGCAGCAGGCGCACGTCCATACCGAGTTCCGGGTAAAGAATCAGGTCGGCCTGCAGCGCGTGCAAGGATTCGGCGATGCAATCGGCATCGACATCGCCTTCCAGCTTGATCAGGCGCGCCGGCGTCTCAGCGATCGCATCGGTCAGGTCGTCGAACATGGGTCCGATCGCAAGCACGATGACTTCGAGCTCGCTGCAAGCGGCGAGGGCATCGATCCAGCTGCGGAAGTAATGGCCAGCCGTGCAATGCCGCCAGTGGCTGCTGGCCAGCACCACGCGCGGGCGGTCGCGTCGCGTAACCGCCACTGGAATCGCCAGGTCGGGGCGCATGCGCGTGGCCGCAGCGCACAGCCAGTCACCGTATTGCGATTGCAACGCGAGTTCGTCGCGACCGTGATAGCCGAGCGCAAAATTCGACCACGACAGTTGTGACAGCGACGGTGCGATGTGCGCTTGTGGTTGATCGCGAAGTTCCGCAAGTGTCGCGCGAAATCGAGCGCGCTCGGCATCGATCGCAGCCGACGAGGCCATGACATGGCCGGGATGCAGGTGTGCAGCGAGCACGCCGCGCCAGATCGGTGCGGCACCGTCGCAAAGGCGAACTGCAATTTCCGCAGTGGCAATCGCGGCATCGCGCCGATCCTGTTCGATCTGTTCCATCACCACGGTGACCGCAATATGAGCGGTGCGATGGGGGTCGGCGTCGCCAACGAGCAGATCCGGCCAGAACGCATCGATTTGCGAAGTCAGCGCGACCGCACGCCATTGCGCCTTGTCCTTGAATCCGGATGCGGCCTGCGCCGCAAGCAAGTCGGTAACGGCGGCCGCATTGCCCGAATAGGCATGGCATTCGGCGAGGTTCAAATTCACCGCTTCGTCGAACGGGTCCTGATCCTGCAACTCGATCAGCAGCGGAACGGCCAGATCATCGCGTCCGGCACGACGTTGTTCGAGCGCCAGATTGAAGCGCGCGGTTGCATGGCTTGGATCGAGCGTCAACGCGCGCTGCAGGTAATCGCGTGCGCTGGCGCGGTCCGGGGCATTCACGCCGAGTCGATTCAATACATTGGCGTGGATGCGGCGCAGCGTGGCGTCGTCGCGAAAGCGTTGACGCAGTTGCGTCAGCCAGGTGTCGGCGTCGGACAGCGCTTCCGATTTGATCGCCGCGTTGGCGGCCAGCATCAGCCCATCCGCGGATTGCACCAACACACTGCCAATCTGGCGCGCGATGCGCACCGCGTCGGCGTGGCGTTGTTCGGCATAGGCCTGTTTCAGTGCGGCGAGCATCGCTGCGATCAGCAGCGCGCCGGTGCGCGTGCGCGACCAAGTTTCGAGTTGTTTTCGCGGGCGAGTTCGGCACTGATCCATTGCCCGGTCGCAACCAGAGCGTCGAGATCAATGCCGGTCGCAATGCCCATGCCCTGCAACATGTAGACGACATCTTCGCTCGCGACATTGCCGGTGGCGCCATTGGCATAGGGACAGCCGCCGAGACCGGCGACTGAGGCGTCGACCACACGCACGCCGGCCTCGACACAGGCGAACACGTTCGCCAGGGCCTGACCACGCGTGTCATGGAAGTGCACGGCGAGCGCATGCATCGGCACCGCGTCTGCGACTGCACGCAGCATCGCGCGTGCTTGTGCCGGTGTGCCGGCACCGATGGTGTCGCCGAGCGAAACCTCGTAGCAGCCGAGCTCGTGAATGCGTTTCGCAACGCGCACCACGTCGCGCACGTCGACGTCACCTTGATACGGGCAGCCGAGCACAGTCGAGACATAGCCGCGCACGCGCACGCCGTCATTGCGTGCACGTTCGAGGATCGGCATGAAGCGTTCGATCGACTCGTCGATGGTGGCGTTGATGTTCTTGCGGTTGAACGCTTCCGACGCCGCAGTGAACACCGCGACCTCGCGCACGCCGACCGCGAGCGCACGCTCGTAGCCTTGCAGATTCGGCACCAGCACCGGATAGGCGACGCCTTCATGTTTCTGGATGGCGCTGTAAACCTCTGCGGCATCCGCCAACTGCGGAATCCACTTCGGACTGACGAAACTCGTCGCCTCGACACTGCGATGGCCGCTTGCTGACAGACGATCGATCAACGCGATCTTGGTCGCCGTCGGCACGATCGCCTTCTCGTTCTGCAACCCGTCACGCGGGCCGACTTCGACGATGCGGACGGCGGAATCGCTCATGGGCTCACTCATGGGGCTTGGGTTTGCCGCCGAAGGCCGGTGTTTTCAAGTGGCGATCGAGTTGTGACTGGGTCTTTTCGTCAACGCGGCGCAGTTCCATGAAGGCGCGGTCGATTGGATCGAAGCGCTTCAACCAGTCTGCGATCGCGTCGCCATCGCCGGTGATCATGGTGTTGATGTTGCCGCTTCCGGGTTGGTTCGGGTTGTGCGACGTGGTCTCGACGCGGCCATTGACCTGGCCATCGGCAACGCGGTGCGCTTCGCGCTTCGGGTCGGCTTCAAACAGGTCGACGTGATTTCGGTGCGCGATGTAGCGCAGCAACTCGAAGCCTTCGCCAATATCGTGTTTTCCGGCCGCCGACTTGTCGCGATCGGACAGCACCAGATAGCGCGCGTCCTCGACTTCGCGCAGTTCAATCTGCATGGCAATGGCCATGTCTTCGACGCGCTTGGTGTGTTCGCTCGCATCCTGCTCAACGCTGATCCAGCGCGAGCAGTCGTCGCTGACGAACAGGTGCAGCGACTCGTCCTCATCGTTCGCGGCGCTCGCTTGCTCAGACTCGACCTGCCACCAGCCGGTCAGATCTTTGTCGCAGGCCAGTGCCTTGCCGGTCGGTACCGATTCGACACTCACGCGCTCGCAGCCCGAGAGAACGAACGCAGCGAGGAACAGCAGACCCAGACGCTTCATGGTGCAGCCTCCACTTTCGCGAGCAGGACATCGGCTTCGACAAAATCACCGGCCACGGCGCGCAGTTCGGTGAGCTTGCCGGCATGCGGCGCACGCAGGGTGATTTCCATCTTCATGGCTTCCATGATGATCAATTCCTGATTGGCTTCGACCATGGCATCCAGCGCCACCTTGACCGCGATGATGCGTCCCGGCATCGGTGACTTGATCGCGTCCGTACCATGCGCTGCGCCGGCTTCAAACTTGAACGGGCTGCTTGGATGCAGGCGATAACGACGGCCGTCGACGAAGGCCAGCCAGTCGTCGCCGGAGCGACGCACGTGCACGCGCAGTGCTGAACCCGACAGGCGCGCACTCAGCCATTCGCCATCGTGCACGGCGCGCTCGACCTCGACATGACGTCCGCCGACATCAAGTGTGTAGCGGCCATTGGCACCGTGCGCAGCCAACATCAATTGCTCGTTGCGCCATTCGAAGCGTACGACGCGCTTGCCGGCATGGCCGAGACGCCAGGCATCGGCTGTGCCCCAGGGACTGAACGGATCCGCGCTTGTGCGGGCGGCGCTGATCGCGACCGATTCTTCAGCCAGCAGTTCGGCACAGGCGACGGCAATCATTGCCGCTTCAGGCAATGCCGAGGGTGTCGCGAGCACCTCATCGAGATGGCGATCGAGGTAGCCGGTGTCGATCGTTGCATTGACAACGGCCGGATGGCGTACCAGTTGCTCGAGGAAATCGATGTTCGACTTCGGACCCAGCACATCGCATTGCGCAAGTGCATCTTGCAGTCGCCGCAGCGCAGACGGCCGATCGACATCATGCACGATGAGTTTGGCAATCATCGGGTCGTAGAAGATCGAGACGGTATCGCCTTCGATCACGCCGGCGTCAATGCGCACGTTCGCATCAGCTTTGGGCAACGCGAGCTTGTGGATGCGGCCCGAGCCCGGCAGGAAACCCTGTTCGGCGTCCTCGGCGTAGAGCCGCACCTCGATGGCGTGACCACGCGAGCTGATCTGCGATTGCGTCAATGGCAGCGATTCGCCGCACGCGACGCGCAACTGCCATTCGACCAGATCGAGGCCGGTCACCAGTTCGGTCACCGGATGTTCGACCTGCAGCCGCGTGTTGATTTCCATGAAATAGAAATCGCCCTGCGGACCAACGATGAATTCGACGGTGCCGGCATTGTGATAATCGATCGCCTTGCCAGCGGCAATAGCCGCAGCGCCCATTTGCGCACGCAGTGCCGAGATCAGGAAAGGCGAGGGCGATTCCTCGATCACCTTCTGGTAGCGGCGCTGTGCCGAACACTCGCGCTCGTTCAGATGAATCACCTGGCCGTGCGTGTCGCCGAAAATCTGGATCTCGATATGGCGCGGGGTTTCGACGTAGCGCTCCAGCAACATGCGGTCGCGACCGAATGCGTTCTTCGCTTCGCGCTGGCAACTCTCGAGATGCGACGCGAATTCGCCCGCTGCCCGCACCACGCGCATGCCCTTGCCGCCGCCACCATGCGCAGCCTTGATCATCAGTGGATAGCCGATGCGATCGGCCTCGCGCTGCAACAGTGCGGCGTCCTGGTCTTCGCCGGTGTAACCGGGCACCACCGGCACGCCGTGGCCCTGCATCAGGATCTTGGCGCCGGCCTTCGATCCCATCTTGCGCATCGACGCTGCGGTCGGGCCGATGAACACCAGACCGGCATTCGCGACCGCTTCGGCGAAGTCGGCATTTTCGGACAGGAAGCCGTAGCCGGGGTGGATCGCTTCGGCGCCGGTCTGAATCGCGGCCGCGATGATCGCGTCGCCGCGCAGATAGCTGTCGGCCGGTCGCGAACCGCCCACGTGCACGGCTTCGTCGGCCTGCAATACATGTTGCGCATTCGCATCGGCATCGGAGTAGACGGCGACGCTTCGGATCCCGAGTTGGCGGCAGGTGCGGATCACGCGACAGGCGATTTCGCCGCGGTTGGCGATCAGGATCTTTTGAAACACGGGGCGCTCCACACGACAGTGGGTGACTCAACAACGGCTCATTGTAGAGGGACGGCGCGTAAGGCGACAGCGTGCATCCGGCCTGAAATCAGTCGCCAACCCAGTGCGGTGCGCGCTTGTCGAGGAACGCGGTGAGCCCTTCCTGGCCTTCCGGCGACACGCGCAGGCGCGCGATCAAGTCGGCGTTCTCGGCGTCGCGCGCCACTTGTGATTCGCGTGTCATGCCGGCTTGACGCAAGGCCAGTTGCTTGGCTTCGCGCTGCGCCACCGGTCCGCCCTTGGCGAGGAAGTGCAGGGCGCGTTCGATCGCGGCATCGAGTTCATCGACCGCGACGACATCGTGCAGCAGTCCGATACGTTGCGCGTAGTCGGCGTCAAACACTTCGCCGCTGACAAACAAACGCCGCGCGTGGCGTCCACCGACAGCGTTCACGACGTACGGCGAAATCACTGCCGGCACCAGCCCCAACTTCACCTCGGAGAGCGAGAATTTCGCAGATGCGACGCCGATCGCATGGTCGCAACAGGCGATCAGTCCGACGCCGCCGCCATAAGCTGAGCCGTTCACGCGCGCTACCGTCGGCTTGCCGAGGTAGTTCAAGGTGCGCATCAGTTCGGCGAGCTTGAGCGCGTCATCGCGGTTTTCGTCGGCTGATGCTTGCGCCATACGCCGCATCCAGTTCAGGTCAGCGCCAGCAGAAAACGTGTTGCCGGCACCGCTCAGAACGATGGTGCGCACGCTGTCGTCAGCTTCAAGTTGTTTCAGGGTGGCAGTGAGTTCCGCAATGAGGACGTCGTCGAACGCGTTGTGGATATGGGAGCGGTCGAGGACAACGTGCGCGACGCTACCGTGGCGATCGATGCGGACGGGTGAGGACATGGCGGTTCCGCTGTGGCTGGGGCGCGGATGATAACGGTCAGCGCTTGGCGGCCGAGCGTGAACGGCACAGCCGCCAGTCATGTGGAGGACGAGATTCGTGCTTATAATGCGAACCATTCGCATTTGTATCAGGTGGAACGGCTCGTGAATTTGTCGGATTTGCCGCGTGGCGCAGGAGGCATCGTCGTGAGTGTCGAATCGGTCGGAGCCAATGACGCCATCGCGCGCCGCTTGCGCGATCTCGGTTTCGTCGCCGGTGAAGCGGTGAGCGTGCTTGCCTTCGGGCCGGTCGCGCGCGAACCGATCCTGGTGCGGATTGGCGATGCGCGTTTTGCGTTGCGTCGCGCCGAGGCAGCACGTGTCCAGTTGCAGGCTCAGCAGCCATGACCGCAAGCGCCGGCGAAGCCAATATCGCCCTGGTCGGCAATCCGAACTGCGGCAAGACCGCGCTGTTCAACCAGCTGACTGGCAGCCGCCAGAAAGTCGCGAACTACGCGGGTGTGACCGTGGAGCGCAAGGAAGGCCGATTGACGACGGCTTCTGGTCGCGTTGTGCGCGTGCTTGATCTACCCGGCACCTACAGCTTTGATGCAACGAGTCCGGACGAACAGATCACGCGTGATGTCTGTCGCGGTTTTCATCCCGAAGAACCGAAACCCGATTTGCTGGTGTGCGTCGCCGATGCCACCAATCTGCGCTTGCACCTGCGTTTCGTGCTGGAAGTGCGTGCGCTCGGCCAGCCCATGGTGCTGGCCTTGAACATGATGGACGCGGCGGCGCGGCGCGGTATTCGCATCGATGTGGCGAAGCTGCAGGCGGAGCTCGGTATCCCGGTGGTGGAGACGATCGCCGTCAAACGTCATGGCGCCGATGCGCTGCGCGGCGTCATCGACCAAACACTACCGATGGCGCCTGTCGCTGATCCGACACTCGACCTGCACGTTGAGACACGGCGACTGATGCGCGCGGCGGTGCAGTTGCCGGCGCAGAGCGTCGCGATCGAGGACGCACTCGATCGCGTCGTGCTGCATCCGGTGTTCGGTCTGGCCCTGCTTGGCCTCGTGATGTTCCTGATTTTCCAGGCCGTGTTCGCGTGGGCGGCACCACTTCAGGATCTGCTCGCTGCGGGCACTGCTTCGGTCGGCACCTGGATTTCCGGTGTGATGCCGGATGGCCCACTGCAGAGTCTGGTCACTGACGGCATCTTTGCCGGTCTCGGCACCGTGCTCGAATTTCTGCCGCAGATCCTGCTGCTGTTCGCCTTTATTCTCACGCTTGAGGAAACCGGCTATCTGCCGCGCGCGGCCTTTCTGCTTGATCGGCTGATGTTCGCTTCCGGACTGAGTGGACGCTCCTTCATTCCGCTGCTGTCGAGTTTCGCCTGCGCCATTCCCGGCATCATGGCGACACGATCGATCCAGGATCCGCGCGACCGCATCGCGACGATTCTGGTCGCGCCGCTGATGACCTGTTCGGCGCGTTTGCCGGTGTACACGCTGCTGATTGGCGCTTTCGTGCCGCGCAGGGATGTCGCCGGGTGGATCAATTTGCAGGGCCTCGTTTTGTTCGCGTTGTACGCGGCGGGAATCGTGAGTGCGTTGATCGTCGCCACCATCATGAAGCGTTGGCGCCGTGATCGCGGCGAGCACGCCTTGCTGCTGGAACTGCCGTCGTACCGGCTGCCGCATCCGCGCGATCTGCTGATCGGTCTGTGGGAACGCGCGGCGATCTTCCTGCGTCGCGTCACCACAATCATCCTGGCGCTGACTGTGCTGCTGTGGTTCCTGTCGAGTTTTCCAGCACCACCGGAAGGCGCTGCAGGACCGGCCATCGACTACAGCCTCGCCGGACGCATCGGCCATTTCATGGAACCGCTGTTCGCGCCGATCGGTTTCAATTGGCAGATCTGCATCGCGCTGATTCCGGGTCTCGCAGCACGTGAGGTCGCGGTCTCGTCGCTGGCGACGGTCTACGCACTCTCGGCAACGACGGACGACGCCGCCATCGCGCAACTTTCCGGCATCGTCGCGAATGAGTGGTCGTTGGCAACCGCGTTGTCGCTTCTCGTCTGGTACATCTATGCGCCGATGTGCCTGTCCACACTTGCGGTGATCCGGCGCGAAACCAATGGCTGGAAACATGTCGGTATCGCCACTGTCTATCTCTTCGGACTGGCGTATGTCGCGTCGCTGATCACCTACCAACTGACGATGTGGCTCGCATGATCGACAGCGCATCCATGCAGTGGACGATCATCGCGCTCGCCGTCGCGGCGAGCCTCGCCTATGCCGTTCAGCGCCTGGCGCCGGGCGCGGTACGCCGCTCGCGGACGTCGCTCGCGTTGATCATGCTGCGCCCGCAACGCGGTTCGGCCATGCGCCGGCTTGGTCGCTGGCTCGCACCAACACCCGCTTCATCTGCGGCCAGTTGTGGCGGCGGTAGCTGCAAGGGCTGCAGCGACGCGCCGTCGCCGACGCGTCCGCTCTGATCGCGGCACTTATTCCAACGTAAACCACTGCACTTCGACGCGGCGGTTCAGTTCGCTGTCGGCGCCGGCGGGTTCTTCCCAGCCACGGCCGACGACTTCAAGGCGATCCGGGGTGATGCCGTCGTGGCGCTTGATCAGCGCATCGCGCACAGATTGCGCGCGCTGACGCGACAGTTCCATCGCCTTGAGCGCCATGCTGCGCACCAATTCCTTGCCGCCTTCGCGTTCGAACTCGCCGACGCGGGCGTTGTCGACGTGGCCGCGCAGCACGACGATCGAACCCGGACTGACTTGCAGGAAGCCCTTGATCGAGTCGAGATAGTCGAGATTCTGCTTGGCTTCGCGATCCAGCGTGGCCGAGTTCGGTTCGAAGAAGAAACGGATGTCCTTGCTGAGCAGGGCATCGCCCTCGAGCGAGACATTGCCGCGCGTCTTGATCGGTGCGATCGCGATCGTCTGCTTCGCGAATTCGGTCTTGTCTTTGAGCGCATCGAGTTGCTTGGCATCGACAAAGCGCGCCGGATCGGCCGGGTTCTTGATGAGCTTGCCGTAGGCCAGTACCGACGACTGGAAGATGCCGTTGAACGAACCCGCGGCATCGATCGTGCCCGAGAAGAAAGCCTGATTTTCCGGCAGATTCGACAGATGCACTTTCGACAGTTCATCGCGGGTGTCGTCATTGCTCCAGCCGAAGGCTTTTGCGATCGTGGCGATATTCGCTTCCGGTTCATCGCGCACACGACGGTTGCCATCGAGCAGGCCGTGCACCAGTCCTTTGGTCCAGTCCGGATGCGCTGCGGCGAAGCCTTTGTTGACAACGAGCAGGTCGGCGATGATCAGCAGATTGCGGTTCGACACCAGCATCTTGGCCTTGCTGTTCGACGCTTCGATAACTTCGTCGGTACGCGGCGACCAGCCGACGCAGCCGTTCAGACGGAAGGTCGAATTCAACTCGTGCTCGTAGGCGTCGCAGGCGATGTCGTTGTCCTCGTAGAACACCAGACCGAGTTGATCCGGGTTCGGGCGCGCATCCAGATCACGCAGCACGACCACCGGCACGTTCGCTTCAGACGCGAGGTAGCGCACGAAGAACTCGCTCTCGTTGAACTGCGATGCGGCGAGCACCTTGCCCTTGAGTTCGTTGATGCTGGTGATGCCGGCATCGACCACGATCATGTCGGCGCCGCGCGAGAATCCGATCTGCGCCGGTACCGTCACTTCGAATTGGCGACCGAGTGCGGCGAGCACATCGGCGGTGGTCACGCTTGCGGCCAGCTTGCCGTTGTTGAGGCGCGACCAGCTCTCTTCTTCGCTCAGGCTGAGCTTCACCTGGAAGCCGTAGTTCTTCGCGAAGAACGAGTCGGGATTCGGCGCCAGCCCGCCATTGGCGACGATCAGTCCGGCATAGCCGGCGTAGTCGCTGATATCGACTTCGATGACATTACCCTGGGGTTGATAAGTCGCGGCGGCATCGAGTTGCGGCAGGCCATCGACCGGTTCGATCGGTGTCGGCGCATCGCCGTGATCAACGGTTGTCGGCGTGGTGGCATCCTGGGACGTTGTTGTCGCGTCGGCGGTCGTCGCATCCGACGGCTTCTTGTCGCGCATCATCAGCCACGCGCCAAGCCCAAGCAGGGCCAGCACCAGCAACAGGGTGATCGCGGAACCGGTCGAACTGCCGCGCATCGAAAAACGGGAATTCGCAAGTCTCATGACGATTCTCCAGCGGGTAAGGGCGGTGGTTTGCGTGCGGATTGGCGCACGCGTTCGGGCAAACGTTGCGGCGTATTCGATTCGAACACGCCGAGCAGGTCGCGCTGACTGTTCAGCCAGCGATGGGTGTCGTTGAACGAGGTCGTGAGCGCATTCAGCGAGCTGCCGATGGCGCTGTCGTCACTGGCGAGCAGGGCCTGCTCGCGAATCAACGCGATTTGATGGTCGATGCGTGTGAGTTCGGCTTCGACCTGTTCCAGCCGTTTGCCGGCGTCATCGTGCGCTTGCTGGCGTTGGTCGATCACCGCCTGCTGCTGTTCCAGGCTGCGGCGCAGTTCGGCCGTGATGTCCGGTTTCGCGAGGCGCGTCGTGATCTGTTTTTCCTGTTCCGCCAACGTCGCACGTTCGCGCGCTGCGGTATCGATGACGCGATTGATCGACACCAGTGCCACCAGCAGGCGCAGATGCAGCCAGACCAGTTGCTCGACGCTGTCGCTGTGGGTTTCGAGCAGGGGCGTGCGCTTCAGCGTTGCGAGAATTTCGCTGGCGCGCTTCTCGATATCAGTATGCCGGCGTTTTTCCGGATAGCTGAGTTGGCCGACGAATTCGTCGTAGCGCTGGTCGGTGGGATCGACTTCCGGCGCGCCGCCACCCTGCACATCAATGACCTTGCGGAAACGCTGATTGCCGGCCAGCAAGGTCAGATAACCGATTTCGAGCCCCGCGCCGATCAGCCACAACCCGGGATTGATGAACGCACCCAACATTGCAAACGTCGCAAGGCCGAACCAGTTCGGCGGTATCGGCATGCCGAACGGTCGGGCGTTGAATGCAGCGCGCAGATATTTCATCTCGACACCGAATCCACACGCCCAAGTGCACGCAGCGACTCGGGCACGAATTGCATGTCGGTGGCCTCGCGAATGGCGATGCGCATCTGGAATTCAAGGATTTCCGGCGCGACCGGTGGTTGATAGCCGTCAAGGCAGGCGGCGAGGGCGACGGCTGCGGATTCATTCGCGGTGCGCACTCGTCGATAGACCTTGACCGACAAGGCTTCCGCCGCACCCGGCGTCAGCAACAGCGGCAGTTGCAGTTTCGCCATCTCGGCGGCGTCGACTGCGAGATCCAGACGCTTCAACAACGCGTTGATCAGCGCTGCGCTCTCGGCCTGCGTCGTGGTCGGCAGCAGCGGCACCTTGACGTCGATGCGACCTGGGCGCTTCAGATCCACTTCGATCAGATCCGGACGCGAGGAGGCGAGAATCCAGACCACGCGGCCGCGATTCGCGGTGTTGCTCATCTCCTGCGCAATCATCGAGTACAAACGGCCGGAGAGGCCACTGTCGCCACTGCCGGAATCGCGTTTGCCGAGCGCCTGATCGGCCTCGTCGATAAACACGATGCAACGCCCGAGTGCGCGGATCAGGCGGAATATCTTTTCCAGATTGCCTTCGGAAGAGCCAACCCATTTATCGCGGAAGTTCTTCAGTTTCACCACCGGCACGCCAGCTTCGCCCGCGAGGCATTCGACCAGATAGGTCTTGCCGGTGCCGACCGGTCCGCAGAAGATGTAGCCCATCGGCATCGCGCGCAGATCGTGCGCCTGCCACAAGGCAATGTCCTGACGCAGCCAGATCTTCAGCGCCTCCTGGGCGTGATAGTTGTCCAGCGTTTTCTTCGATTCGATGAACTCGATCAGCCCGGCCGAATCGGCTTCGACCATTTGCTTCTTCGCGGTTACCCAATCGGCATTGGCCAGTGCCTTGCCCTGGTGCTCGCGGATCTTCACCAGCGAATTCAGCGCGGTGATGCTGACGCCGGCCAACAGTTGCGAGACATCGCTGCCGTTGTCGTCGGCAAACGCCTTGCGATGATCGAGCTTCAGCTGCGCCAGTGCTTGGGTGATCACGGCGGCATCGGGCAAGGGCACCAGCACGCGCGCGACGCGCGGATTGGTCGCGATCAACGGATGCAGGTCGTTCAGATTGTCGGCAATCAGGAAGCTCGCGAACGGCAACTCGGTGAACGGCGGTTCCGCGGCCCAGTCGCGCACCAGACTGGCCAAGCTCGCGGTTTCGAATTCGCCTTGCCGATTCGCCGGCAACACCTGATCGGCGCCACGAAAAATGCAGGCGATGTGCTCGGCCTTGTCGCGGCCCAACGCGCTCAGATTGCCGCGATAACGCAGGTAACGGGTGACCAGTTCGACTGCTGCGCGCGGTTCGCGCGTTGCGGCACCGATCTGCTGCGCGCCCGGCCATTTCTGAAAGGCATCGCCCGAGCGCAGCACGCTCAGTCCATTACCGGGGTCGTACAGAAACACCAGTGCGAAGCCCGATAGCAGCTGCGATTCGAGAAACGCGGTCAGGCTGACCAGACGACCCTGCAACGGAAATCGATCGGCAACATTGCCGTACAGTACGAACTGGCCGTGCGCGCCGCTTTCATAGGACTGCGCGAGATCACGAGCCCACATTGGAGCGTCGACGGACAACGGCATCGGTCAGCCTTGTTGCGGTTCGGCAGGTTTTTCGGCCGTGCCACCCATGCTGCGTGAGGCTGCGGCGGGCGCGGCCGTGCCTTCAACGGTCATGCCTTCCGCCGCAGCGAAATCGGCCAGTGCCTGATCGGCGAGTGCTGTCATCTCGGCTTCTTTCAGGTTGACGTCGGTCATGTCCAACGCATCACGCGCCACGCGCGCACGCCCCGAGGCCTTGTTGCGTTCTTCTTCGACCATGTCGTGTAGCCGGTTCAGCGTATCGCCGGAACCGCCGATCGAACCGATCATGCCCGCCGCCATTTCGTTCATTTCGGCCATCGCGGTCTTCATCTTCATGTCGTTGATCGCGCCCTTCAGACCTTCGATTTTTGCGCGCGCGGCATTGACGGCGACATCGCGGGCCTTGATCAGATTTCGGTAGGTGGTTTCAGCTGATTCCAGCTGCTTGCGGTTTTCCTCAAGCTCGCGCGTCACCGTCTGCAGTCGCAGCGCATATTGTCCGGCCGCCTGCTTGTTGCCGGCGCGCAGATGCGCCGTCGTCTTGGCGCGCAGTTCCTGTTCCTCGGATTCGAGCTTGCGCACCTGGCTCATCAGGCGCTCGGCGAGACCAGCGTGACCGGCCAAGCCGTTGTTGTAGCTGCCGATCTGCTTGCGCAGGTTTTCCTGCTCAAGTTCCAGCAGACCTTCCGGATTCTTCTTTTCCATGTCGCGCACGAACAAAGCGAAGAAGCCCTTGAACACATTCATCAACCGACCCAACATGCGCTTTCCCCATTCAAACCAAGCCCGCAGGCGACGGCGCACAAGTTAGCGGGTTTGTGCGGCGCTGCAAGGGGTGGCTGATTCCGGGTGGCTCATTCCACCCACGGATTGATCAGGTCGATGCCGCAGTCGGCAAAGTGGCGGATATTGCGAGTTGCCAGGATGCAGCCATGGTGTTGCGCGATGCCGGCGATCATGGCGTCGCGAAGCTCGATGGTTCGCCCTTGTTTGCGTTTGAGTGCGAAAAGTGCAGCGGTACGTGTGGCGGCTTCGCCGTCGAACTGGAGTAC
Source organism: Lysobacterales bacterium (assembly GCA_043753835.1). Taxonomy (GTDB): domain Bacteria; phylum Pseudomonadota; class Gammaproteobacteria; order Xanthomonadales; family Ahniellaceae; genus JADKHK01. The sequence continues at coordinate 43,378 of JAYUVY010000060.1, forward strand.
GCGATTGCCGAAGTCCTGTTCGAGGAGCCGCGACCAGTGTTGGCGGATGCGCAGTCGCCGTTCCGGGTTGTCCACGAGTTCAACGCCGAACTCGACTTCCAGAACATTGATCGCGCATAGCCAGATCGCTGGCAGGTCCTGGGCGTCCATCCATGACAGCACGCCGGGTTTCGGCTGGGGACGCATCAGTTCGGAAACAACATTGGTGTCGAACAGAATCAATCGGGCAGTTCTGCTGGCTCAAGTGGCGGTGAGCGCACTGGTGTGAATTCGGGCATGTCTAGCCGGGCGAATCGCGCGTTGACCCGAGTGGCCCAGCCTGCGGATTTCGACCGCCGCGGCACGACGGCGTGTCGCAGAATTTCGCGCACTTCCGCCTCCATGCTCGTTCCGCGCAGGGCGGCGCGTTCCTGCAGCGCCGACTTGATCGACGCATCGAGATTTCTGACGATGATCTGGGCCATTGCGCAGCTCCAACGATGGGCTTGGCAAGACGATATCACGCTATCACCAAGCCAGGAGCCGGAACCCTCGCGACGCGAGGGCTCGGTTTGCCAACGCGGTCAACGCGCCGGCATTTCGCCGTTACCCTTCAGATACCGGTCGAGGAACTGCAGCATCGCGCCGTAGCCTTTGATCTGGTTCGGCTTCTTGCTGAAGCCATGGCCTTCGTCGTCGAACACGATGTATTCGACCGGCACACCGTTCTTCTTCACGGCGGCGACGATGTCGTCGGACTCCGACTGGATCACACGCGGGTCATTCTTGCCCTGCAGCACCATCAGCGGCTTGGTGATCTTGTCGGCATGGAACAAGGGCGAGGTTTCGATCAGGAATTCGCGTTGAGTCACCGGGTTGCCGACTTCCTGGTAGAGCGCCTCGCGAAAGCTTTCCCAATAGGGCGGAATGCTCTCGAGCGTGCGCAACCAGTTGCTGACACCGAAGATGTCGACGCCAACGTTGAATTCTTCCGGCTGGAACGCGAGCGCGGCCAACGTCATGTAACCGCCGTAGCTGCCACCCATGATGCCGATGCGGTCCGGATCCACGTAATCGAGCGACTGCAGGTACTTCTTCGCGTCGACGCAATCCCACAGCGGTTCGCGGCCATGCTTGCCATCGTCAGCCGCGAAAAACGTCTTGCCGTAGCCTGAACTGCCGCGGTTGTTGATGCCGAGGATGACGTAGCCATTGTTGGCAAGGAACTGGGCGAGCACATTGTAGGCGCGCGTGGTCTGTCCGCCCGGTCCACCGTGTACGAACAGCAGTGCGGGTGCGCGCGCTGTGGCGCTGGCCTGTTTCGGTTTCCAGAGAATGTTGGGAATGACCATGCCGTCGCGCGCCGGGAAACGGACGACTTGCGAATCGACGAGCGCTTCGGCGTCGAGCTTGGCGCTGAGCGAGGTCGTCAGGCGCATTGGCACATCCTTGCCGAACTCGAGCACATAGAGGTCATTCGGCTGGCGGTCGCCGTTGAGGTACAAGGCCATGCGACGCTCGGAACGCGCGATGGTGACACCGCGAATTTCCCCTGCGGGCAGTTTCGGCAAGGCGATTTCCGCGCCGCTCGCGACGTCGTAAAGCTTGATCAAGGTGCTGCCATCGGCATTGATCGAGACCACCCGATACTTGCCGTTGTGCGAGAACCACGAACTGCTGATGTCCCAGGCCTCGCTTTGCACGTCATCGTGTTGCGCTGTCTGCATGTTGTAGCGGCGCAATCGCGCAAACTCGCTGCTTTCGTTGCTGGTGTAGTACAGAACCTGGCCGGTTGTATCGAAGTCATGGGCTGCATAGCTGGCATTGCCCGTGTGTGGCGTCAGGTGTGTCACCTTGCCCGTGGCGATTTCGAGCAGATGCAGATTGTTGTCGTTGGTGGTCCGCGTCTTCCCGAGCGCCATGTAGCGCCCGTCGCCGGCGATCACGTCGAGCTCATAGCCCAAGGTGTTTTCGAAGACTCGCGCACGCCGATAAGTCTTCGCGTCATACCGGTACAGATCGAAAAATTTCGCATCGCGCTCGTTGGTCTGCACGTAGAACGCATCGCCGGCGTGATTGAACCCGGCAAAATTGGCCTTGAGGTTGTCGCCCGGAGTCAGGTCGCGTTCGCTGCCGCCGGTCTCGATGACATACAAATGATTGAGCTCGTTGCCGCCCTGGTCACGCGTGATCAGGATGCGGTTGTCGGCGGGAAAATACCCGACGGAATAATTGTTGTCGGTGGTCGATTGCGTGATCGGTGTCCATTCGCCGCCAGTCACTGGCATCGCGTACGCATTCCAGATGCCGGTCTTGTTCGACGAGAACAGCACGCGGCTGTCGTCTGCGGAAAAAGACGCGCCGGTGATGGACGTCGTATCGATGAAGTCCTCGATGCCATAACGCGTGACCTGTGCAGCAGACGATATGGTAGTCGTGGTCGTGGTCGTGGTCGTGGCCGGTTCGACGGCGAGCGGAGTGCGCGCACTGTGCGAACACGCGGTCAGGGCCAGCGTAAAAATCGCAACGGCATTGAGTGTCAAGGCGGATGATGGGCGCATGAAAAATCCGGTGCTGGAAAACCGCGACGCTATCATGCGGCGCAGCGGGACGAATCGGTCTGCCGCAGGCGCGAGTTCACCGGCCCGTCGCGACGAACGCGATACCCTTCTGCATTGTTCAATTGATGGGACGCGACGCCGCTCGGCGTTGTCGGCTGCCGATGGAGACGCTGCATGCCCGGATCAACGATATCGCGACGATTGATGGTCGCAAGTTTGGCCTTGTTGCTGGTGGCCTGCGGGAGCAAGCCGCCGGAGGTGGCTCGCGGCGGCGCGCCAGTCACTGTCACCACGACCGTGGTCGCGCGGCAACAGTGGCAGGACAGCGTTCAGGCGCTGGGCACCGCGCGAGCGAACGAGTCGCTGACAATTACCGCGAAAGTCACCGAGACCGTGCAGAAAGTGGCGTTCGACAGTGGCGACTTCGTGGAAGCGGGGCAGGTATTGATCGATCTCACCGGTCGTTCGCAATTGGCCGGATTGGAAGAGGCGCGCGCCGCGTTCAAGGAAGCCGAGCAACAACTGAAACGCGGCGAAGAGCTCGCTGCGCGCAAGCTGGTGCCGACCAGTCAGCTCGATACCCAGCGCGCCACCCGCGATGCCGCGCGTGCGCGCATGAACCAGGTGCGCGCGCAGTTGTCCGATCGCGTGATCACGGCGCCTTTCGATGGTGTGCTCGGCTTGCGTCAGGTCAGCCCCGGTTCGCTGGTGACGCCGGGTACGCCGATCGCGACGCTCGACGATGTGTCGGTGATCAAACTTGATTTCTCGGTGCCGGAGACGCTCATTTCGGCACTCGCGTCGGGGCAGGAAGTCAACGCGATCAGCGCCGCCTATCCGGAGACGCCATTCGCCGGCGTGGTGCGCACGATCGATTCGCGCGTCGATCCCGTAACGCGTTCGGTGATGGTGCGTGCCGAGTTGCCCAATCCCGAGCGCAAGCTGCGTCCCGGCATGTTGCTGCGCGTACAAGTTCGGCGTGCACCGCGAGAGACATTGGCGCTGCCGGAAATGGCGTTGGTGCAAGTTGGACGCAACAGCTTTGTGTACCGCGTCGCCGCCGATGGCAGCGTTGCGCAGGTGCCGGTAAAGATCGGTGCACGTGAGCGTGGACGTGTCGAAATCCTCGACGGCCTGTCCATTGGCGACCGCGTCGTCGTCGAAGGCACGGTCAAGCTTCGCCCCGGCACCAAGATCGTCGATGCCACCCCAAGCGCCCCAGTCAAGTCCTGAGGTGAAGTGATGCTTCTCTCCGACATCTCGGTACGTCGCCCGGTGTTCGCAACAGTCGTGTCCCTGCTGCTGATCGTGCTCGGACTGATCGCATTTTCGCGTCTGCCGTTGCGTGAATTGCCGAACATCGATCCGCCGATTGTGTCGGTCGAAACCAACTATCCCGGTGCCTCGGCCGGCGTTGTCGAAACGCGCATCACGCAGTTGCTGGAAGATGCGTTGTCGGGGATCGAGGGCATCGAGACGATCCAGTCGCAGAGCCGCAACGGCCGCTCCTCGATCACGCTCGAATTTTCGTTGAGCCGCGACATCGAAGGCGCCGCAAACGACGTGCGCGATGCGGTCAGCCGGGTCGCCGACCGCTTGCCGCAGGAATCCGATGCGCCGCAAGTCGCCAAGGTCGAGGGCGATGCCGAAGTGATCATGTGGCTGAGCCTGAGCTCGCCGCAACTCGATTCTCTCGCCATCACCGACTACGCGGAGCGCTACATCGTTGATCGCCTGTCTAGCTTGAACGGCGTGGCGCAACTGCGCCTCGCCGGCAGCCAACGCTATGCAATGCGCATCTGGCTTGACCGCGATGCGCTCGCTGCCCGCGGGTTGACGATCGCTGAAGTCGAAGCGGCGCTGCGTTCGGAAAATATCGAAGTGCCGGCTGGCCGGCTCGAGTCCGACACGCGCGACTTCACCCTGCGCATCGATCGCGGCTATGCCGAAACGAAAGACTTTGAGGCGTTGCCGCTGAAACGCGGTGCCGACGGTCACGTCGTGCGTCTGGCTGAAGTGGCCCGTGTGGCGATCGAGTCGTCTGAGCGGCGTGCCCTGTTCCGCGGCAACGGCACACCGCAGATCGGACTCGGCGTGATCAAGACGTCGACGGCGAACAGTCTGGACGTCGCACGCGAGGTCAGGGCCGAGGTCGCGCGCATCAACGAGGGACTGCCGGAGGGCATGACCATCGGTGTCACCTTTGACAGCACCGTGTTCATCGACGTTGCGGTCTGGCAGGTATACACGACGCTGGCGGAAGCGGTGTTGCTGGTGATTCTGGTGATCTGGCTTTTCCTCGGTTCGGTGCGTGCCGCGTTGATCCCGGCCGTGACCGTTCCGGTTTGCGTGATCGCGGCGTTCATCGCGCTTTGGGCTTTCGGCTTCTCGATCAATTTGCTCACCTTGCTGGCTCTGGTGTTGTCGATCGGACTGGTCGTCGACGATGCCATCGTCGTGCTCGAGAATGCGCAACGACGCGCCGACCTGGGTGAGCCGGTGAAACTCGCGGCCATGCGCGGGTCGCGACAGGTCGCGTTCGCGGTGATCGCGACCACGGCGGTGCTGGTTGCCGTGTTCGTGCCGGTGTCGTTCATCGAGGGCAACAACGGCCGATTGTTCCGTGAGTTGGCCGTTGCGCTCGCGGCGGCGGTTGCGATTTCGGCTTTTGTCGCCTTGACGCTGACGCCGATGATGTGTTCGTTGCTGTTGCGTCCACATGGGCAGATGACCGGATTCGCGGCACGCGTCGATGGTGCGCTGGCAAGGCTTGCACAAGGCTACCGACGTGCGCTGACGCGAGTGATCGGTCAGCCATTGCCCTTCGTCTTGATCATGCTCACGGCGCTCGCGGCGAGTTATGGCTTGGCGCAAATCGTGCCGCGCGAACTGGCACCCGCCGAGGATCGCGGTTCGTTTTTCCTGCAGATCGTCGGACCGGAAGGTGCTGGCTTCGACTACACCGTCAGCCAGGTGATGGAAGTCGAGAAGAAGCTGCTCAAGTACACCGGTCCCGGCCAGCCGATCGAACGCGTCAACATTCGTGTGCCCGGCGGTGGTGGTGGCGGTGGCGGGGGCAGCGAGGAAATGCATACCGGTCAGGGTATCGTGGTGCTGAAACCCTGGGATGCGCGCACTATCAGTACCAATGCCGTCGCCGATCAAGTGCGTGCCGAACTCGGCCAGATTCCGGGCGTGCGCGTTATCGCGCAAATGCGTCAGGGGCTGGTGCGCAGTGGCGGTCAGCCGCTGCAGATCGTCATCGGCGGGCCCAATTACACCGAGCTGGCGCAATGGCGCGACCAGTTGTTGCTGCGCATGGAAAAGAATCCGGGCCTGCTGTCGGTCGATTCCGATTTCAAGGAAACGCGACCGCAGATCCGGGTGTCGGTGGATCGCGATCGTGCCGCTGCGCTTGGCGTTTCGCTGCTGGATATCGGGCGTACCCTTGAGACAATGATGGGCTCGCGCCGCGTCACGACTTTTGTTGAAGACGGCGAGGAATACGACGTGATCCTGCAGGCCCAAACTGCTGATCGTGCAGCGCCAGCTGATCTCGGCAATCTCTACGTTCGCGCCAGCGGCGGCGAACTGGTGCCGTTGGCCAGTGTGGTCACACTCAGCGAGCTCGCCGAACCCGGCAGCTTGAACCGCTTCAATCGATTGCGTGCGATCACTGTGTCCGCCGCGATCGCGCCCGGCTACACCCTGGGCGAAGCGATTGAATGGATCAGCGATGTCGCGCGCGAAGAGCTGCCGCGAACCGCGCAGATCGATTTCAAGGGCGAGTCGCGCGAGTATCAACAGTCCGGGTCCGCGGTGTTGTTCACGTTCGCGATGGCGTTGTTGATCGTCTATCTGGTGCTGGCTGCGCAGTTCGAAAGCTTCCTGCATCCGCTGGTGATCATGTTGACGGTGCCGCTCGCCGTGCTCGGTGCCTTGTTCGGGCTGGCCATCACCGGCGGCACACTGAACCTGTTCAGCCAGATCGGCATCATCATGCTGGTCGGTCTCGCCGCGAAGAACGGCATCCTGATCGTCGAGTTCGCGAACCAGCGTCGTGACGCCGGGCTCAGTGTGCGCGATGCCGTGCTCGAATCGGGCGCGACGCGTCTGCGCCCGATCCTGATGACCTCGATCGCGACCATCGCCGGTAGCATGCCCTTGATCCTCGCCACTGGGCCGGGTTCGGCGAGTCGTGCCACGATCGGTGTCGTTGTGGCCTTCGGCGTTGCGTTGTCGACCTTCCTGTCGCTGTTCGTGGTGCCGGCGTTCTATCTGTGGCTGGCGCCGTACACGCGTTCTCCGGAAGAATTGACGCGCCATCTCGAACAACTCGAACATGATGTGCCACCCGTGGAGGCCTGAAGCGATGAACGACAAACTGCAGCTCGATATTCGTCACGACACCGTGCGTCACCGCTTCAGTGCCAATGTCGAAGGCCATGATTGCTTCGTCGAATACGTCCAGCAGGACGATGTACTTCGCATTTTTTCGACCCAGGTGCCTACCGCCGTCGGCAACCGCGGCATCGCGGCGGCACTCACCGAACATGCCCTGCAATACGCCGAAGCGCATGCGCTCAGCATCGATCCGGTGTGTCCATACACGGCGGCTTACTTGCGGCGCCGGGCGGCGCGGGGTTGACCCCGTGCTTCCGACTTCCAGACCGTTCCGAGTGTCGGCGCTGCTGCTCGTGATCGGGCTCGTACCGATCATCAGAACACGCCGAGCTGAAGCCCCGCGGCGAGCGTCGCACCCAGTTCCTGGCAGCGTGCCAGTTCGACGTCGGCGATGATCTTGGGCGCGAGGATGCGCTCCGGTGTTTGCGCTGCGGTGTTGACGATGATCGCCTCAGCGACTTTGCGTAGCCGCAAACCAGTTGCGATGCGCTCGATCTGGCGCAGCGCATTGCTGCCGTCCGAACCGGCACAGATCATCGACGCGTAGGGCCGCCCATTCACGCGATCGAGCAGGGCGTAGTAACTGCGGTCGAAGAAGTCCTTGAGCATGCCGGACATCGCCGCGAGGTTTTCCGGCGTCGCGAACACCAGCGCGTCGGCCGCCAGTGCATCCGTTGGCGTCGCGTCGACGGCCCGCAGCGCGACAACGCGCACGCCCCCGACACCGGAAGCCCCAGATACGAACGCGTCCACCATTTGCGCCGTGCCGCCGGTTTGCGTGTGCCAGATCAGCAGTATGGTGTGCACCGGACCTCACGCATTCGATTCTCTCGATCTTAGGTGATCGAGCATCAATGAAAACGCCGCCCGAAGGCGGCGTAGTCATCGACAATGGATCGCGATCAGAAGTTGAGGCGGAAGGCGATGTCGCCACCGAAGCTGCCTTCGCCGCCACCAAGACCGAGCGAAACGCCCATGGTTTCGTTGAAAAACCAGGTGCCGGTGAGGTGTGCGCCGAAATCGGTGTCGTCGCCATGGTTCGCGCTGATGCCGCCATCGAGTTCAAACGAATCGCTGAGCATCGAACGGATGCCGATGCCGACGAATGGATCGGTCTCGCTGTAGCCTGCTGCGCTCGCGTGGCTGACACCGAGTTCGGTATAAAACGCCGTCGCGTCGCCCATCGGGATGCGATAACCCACGCCCACGGCACCGCCGTCAGCGCGATTACCGGCACTGACGTAGCTGGCACCGATGTAAAAGTGGTCGTTGATCTCAACATTTCCAGCGATGCCGAGGCCGTCGCAGTCTTGACGACAATCAAAATCGGCCACACCGTAGCCGATCTCAAAATTGTTGAAACTGAGTTCGGTGGCGGTCGAAACGTTGCCGATCGACAGCAAAGCGAGAGCGAGTAGGGTTTTTTTCATGGTGAAATTCCTGAAATGGCGAATCGTTCCGGACCATTCCAGAAACGGGGCGCGCAGCGTAGCCACTTGAGTCATTTGCCGCAATGCAACAAATTCGGACTCGTGCAGCTGCAGCGCAGCCTTCTCGTAAACTCGAACCTCTCACTCTTGGCGGATTTTCGTGACCACGATCAAGCAGGAAGACTTCATCCAGTCGGTTGCCGACGCGTTGCAGTACATCAGTTACTACCACCCGGTCGACTACATCGAGAATCTGGCCAGGGCCTATGAGCGCGAGGAATCGGTTGCGGCGAAGGATGCCATCGCGCAGATCCTGATCAATTCGCGCATGTGTGCCGAAGGACATCGGCCGATCTGCCAGGACACCGGCATCGTCACCGTGTTTCTGGACGTGGGGATGAACGTTCGTTGGGAATCGACGCTTTCGGTCGAAGACATGGTCAACGAAGGCGTGCGTCGCGCCTACAACCATCCGGACAACAAACTGCGCGCATCGGTGCTTTCTGACCCGGCCGGCAAGCGCACGAATACCAAGGACAACACGCCGGCGGTGATCAACGTCAAGCTGGTGCCAGGCGACAAGCTCGACGTCACTGTGGCTGCCAAGGGCGGCGGCTCCGAAGCGAAGTCGAAGTTCGCGATGCTGAATCCATCCGACTCGGTCGTCGACTGGGTGCTGAAGACGGTGCCGACCATGGGCGCCGGTTGGTGCCCGCCGGGCATGCTCGGCATCGGCATCGGTGGCACTGCAGAAAAAGCGATGCTGCTGGCCAAGGAAGCCTTGATGGAGCCGATCGACATTCAGGACTTGATCGCGCGCGGGCCGAAAAATCGTGCTGAGGAACTGCGCATCGAACTGTACGACAAGGTCAATGCACTCGGCATCGGCGCGCAGGGGCTCGGTGGTCTGACCACGGTGCTCGATGTCAAGGTCAAGGACTACCCGACCCATGCCGCGAACTTGCCGGTCGCGATCATTCCGAATTGCGCAGCGACGCGACACGCGCATTTCACCCTCGATGGTTCGGGCCCGGTGATGCTTGAGCCGCCCTCGCTCGATGCCTGGCCGAAACTGACCTATGACGCGTCCAAGGGCCGACGCGTCAATCTCGACACCATCACCAAGGCCGAAGTCGCGACCTGGCAGCCGGGCGACGTGATCCTGCTCAGCGGCAAGTTGCTGACCGGTCGCGATGCTGCGCACAAGCGCCTGATCGACATGCTCAACAAGGGCGAGTCACTGCCGGTCGATTTCCGCAACCGTTTCATCTATTACGTTGGTCCGGTGGACCCGGTACGCGACGAAGTTGTCGGTCCTGCCGGCCCGACCACGGCGACGCGTATGGACGGGTTCACGCGCCAGTTGCTGGAAGCCACCGGACTGCTCGGCATGGTCGGCAAGGCCGAACGCGGCCCGACCGCGATCGACGCGATCCGCGACAACGGCGCGGTCTATCTGATGGCCGTCGGCGGTGCGGCGTATCTGGTTTCGAAGGCGATCAAGGCCTCGCGCGTACTCGCCTTCGAAGATCTGGGCATGGAAGCGATCTACGAGTTCGAGGTGCGCGACATGCCGGTCACCGTCGCCGTCGACCACAAGGGCACGTCGGTGCATCAGACCGGCCCGCGCGAGTGGCAGACGAAAATCGGCAAGATTCCGGTAGTGTTGGCCTAATTCTTCGGAGCGATCATGAGCAGCATTTACGACTTCAGCGCAAAAGACATCGACGGCAATGACGTGCCGCTGTCGAACTACAAGGGCAAGGCGATGTTGCTGGTCAACGTCGCGTCCAAATGCGGCTTCACGCCGCAATACACCGGGCTCGAAGCGATGTATCGCAAGCACAAGGACCAAGGCCTGGTCGTGCTCGGATTTCCGTGCGACCAGTTCGGTCATCAGGAACCGGGCAATGCCGACGAGATCAAGAGCTTCTGTTCACTGACCTACGACGTGAGCTTCCCGATCTTCGAAAAGATCGATGTCAACGGTGCCAAGGCGCATCCGCTCTGGCAGTGGCTGAAGTCCGAGAAGAGCGGTTTCCTCGGACTCGACGCGATCAAGTGGAATTTCTCGAAATTCCTGATCGACCGCAAGGGCAATGTCGTCAAGCGCTACGCGCCGACCGACACGCCGGAGAAGATCGAGAAAGACCTGGGCGCCGTGCTCGCCTGAGCGGTTTTCCGAGCGCCATGCCGGGGCGGGATGACGGCGGGTCAGCCACCAACGCCAGTTGCGCGATAGGCCGCGCGCAGCTGCTCATGGAAGTGGAACACGGCATTTTCGCGCTTCGGATTGAGTCGCCCGGGCACATAAGAACCACTGGCCAGCGCTTGCTGCACACGCTCGCAGATCTCGGCATCCTCGGCCTGCACCAGTTCACTGAAATCCTGATCAGCGACGCGGCGTTCGTCGGCATCGGCGCCCTGCGGATAGAAATAGTCGAAGTCGACACGACAACGATCGACCCCGCGCGGCATGATGCGGTTGGTCTGCAACCGGTCCGGCAGGATGTTCAACATCAGATTCGGCCACAGGTAGAAGTACAGCGCGACACCTTCGCGATAGACGAGTCCGTCGCCCTCCAGCGGGCTCCATTGCACCGAATGCCAGTGTTCGGTCTCGGTCACGTAGTTGCGGTAGTCGAGCAGGGCATTGAGCGCCGGATGGATATGCGGGACGTGGTAACCCTCAAGATAATTGTCGGCGTACACCTTCCAGTTGCAGGGCACCGGGAATCCTTGACGCCGGTCGAACCGGTAGTCGGAAAAATCGCGATCGCCGAGCAGGCGTTCGGTGCCGCGCAGCAGGTCGTCGAGTGCGAGCGTCGGATCGAGCGCAACGAAGACCAGACCACGCCAGGTCGCGACCGACACTTCCGGTAGACGCACGTCGCTGAGCTTGAAGTCGCATGCATCCTGCATTTCGGTCGCGGCGCGCAGTTGGCCGTCCAGCCCATAGGTCCAGCCGTGATAGCCGCAACGCAACACCTTGGCGCCCCGACCATCACAGCGTGCCAGCGGTCCGGCGCGATGCCGGCAAACGTTGTGGAAAGCGCGCAGGTTGCCGGATTCGTCGCGAACAACGATGACCGGGACGCCGGCGACGTCCGTGACGACATGGTCGCCGCGATCGGTCAGTTGCGACACGCCGGCGACCAATTGCCAGTGGCGTCCGAAGATCGCGGTGCGCTCCATTTCGGCGATCGCGGTATCGGTATAAAAACGCGCGGCCAGCGAAGTGCTGGCCGCGAGTTGCTGGGCGTCGAGGTCGTGCAATGTCGTCATGCGATCGGCTTTCTGGCCATCGCTTCGAGGCGCTGATCAAGAATATCGGGGGTGAACCCAAGGCCGGACGTGATCTGCTCCAGAAACTCGCGTTCGCGCGGACGCACGCGACCATCGGAGCCGGCCAGATTGAGCAGTGTCTCGTAAAGCGTGCCGACTTCCGGCGAGCCAGCTGGATGCACCGACAGGAATCGTTCCAGCTCGACGGCGATATCGATCTGCCGCGCCTTGCCGCGATTCATCGCATCGACCGCGATCTTGCGCTTGCTCAGCGACAGATTCATGTCGTCCATCAAGTTGTTGAGGAAGCTCGCCTCGTCATCGGTGACGATGCTGTCGGCTCGTGCGAGATAGCCGAGCAGCCCGAATACGACTTGCAACGTCACTTGCTGGTCTTCATCGATCTTGCCGCCGGAAAAGATTTCGCCGATCGCCAACCGTAGGTCCTTCAACAGTCCACTTGCCATGAGAAAGCTCCGCATCATCGGGATCCCGATGGTGCGCCCGATCCGGCGATCTGAGAAGAGGGCAAGATGCCGGCAGGGCCAATGTGACGCATGAATCGTTGCGACAATTATTTTCCGAAATGCCGCATCGCCCCGGAATTTCTGTTAGGGTGCTGGCGCTGTGTGTGTTCGGGCGTTCCAAAAGGGCGTCCGCCCGGCGGCCGCTTCGCCTAGTCTGATCGATGATCTGCGTGACGAATCGCCCTTGGTATTTGGGCATTTCCAGCAAGTCGGTGCTCCTTTTTGAGCGCCTGGTCTAATCTTTAATTTTTGGAGTTTTTGCAATGTCAGCAGATCGTCAAGTAGGTACAGTGAAATGGTTCAACGAAGCCAAGGGTTTTGGCTTCATTGCTCGTGATAGCGGCCCGGACGTATTCGTCCACTTCCGCGCCATCCAGGGCACGGGTTTCAAGACCCTGCAGGAAGGCCAGAAGGTCAGCTTCAAGGTTGTGCAGGGCCAGAAGGGTCTGCAAGCCGATCAGGTCATGCCGGCCTGATATCCAACCGATAAACGCCGCAACCGGTAAACGGTTCGCAGTGAAAAACACCGGGAGCGATCCCGGTGTTTTTTTATGCGCGTTTTCCGGGGCGGAAAAAGAAAAACCCGACTCAAGGCCGGGCTTTTCGTCGACGTCGGTGCAGCGGTTTACTGCTGGGCCGGGGTGTTTTCCGAGAAATATTCGTGGCTGTCGGCATTACGCAGGGCACCGTCCGGGTCGCTGGTCGCCAGACTCTTTGCGCCCGCCTGGCCGTAAACCACGTCATCGGTATTGGCGACGATATCGAAGTGGCTGACTTCGTGGATCAACGTGCCGGCACGTGAGTCGGTGCCGGTATTTGCGGCCGACCAGAACGCCCTGCACACGTAGATCTTGTAGGGCTGATTCGGATAGACGTAGGCGAAGTAGGTTTTCTTGCAGCCGCAGTCGATGCCGATGGTCTGGCCGGTCAGCGCCGCTTCGATATTGGTGTAGTCGGTCGTCGCCTTGGTGTAACGCGTCGGAGTCGATGCACCGAACCAGGTTGTATAGCGCGGAGTGATCGACGCAGACGTGTGGCTGCCGTAGTAGCTGCGTGACTCAGTGGAATAGGCGCGCGCCGAGTTCAACGCGGTCAGTGCCTGCGACTGTTGCGTCGTCGTGCACCTGGTAAACGCCGGGGCCGGATTCAGTAGCTTGACGCCGTAACCGTGCCACGGCTCCTGATCGACGCGGCTGCCGAGGAACTGGTCATTGCCATCGACCCACATCACCGTCGGCGTCGAGTTCACGCGCTTGGCCTGGCCATTTTCGCCGTGCAGGCGGTTCCCGTAGCGAACTTCGTACTGGCCGCTCTTCGCAAAGTTGTAATAGGCCGACAGGTCGATGTCGATCGAGCGCACTTCACCTGCAGCCAAGGTCATGTAGTCGCGCGCCGCTGGTTCACCGCGCTTCACCAGACGACCGGTGTAATCGACACCTTCACCGGCGACCGAGATCGAGAACAGGTCAGCCTCGACGCCATGGAACGGGGTTTGATACTTGAGGACGCGCACTGCCTTGTTGGTCGGATTGCGCATCGTGAAACGCACCGAACCGAGATAGTCGCCGGCCAACTTGTCCAGCACTGGGGCCATTTCGACACGCAGGGATTCAACGCCGGGCGCCTGTTGCGCCGCCAAGGCCGAACCGATGGAAACTGCAAGCAAGGCCGAGCCAAGCGCAACTGCACTGGTTAATTTCATCGTGATCCCCTGTTGGTTGGACGTATGGATGCCGCGGTGCGGACACGCCAACCATCGTGGGAAAAGTGTGACGTGGCAAGCACTTTCGATGCTGCGTCGCGACAAAGCACGACACAGCATCGCGTCTATTTTCCGTCGAACAGTGCCGTGAAAGCGGCTGCGATACGCGCGTCGAGCGCTGCCCGGGCCGGCGCGCCCGTACCGGCGATATCCAGCCATTCACGCCAGAGCGAACGGGTGTCGTCTGCTGGGGATCCCGACTGGGCACCGGACAACTTTGCGGCGAGCCGCGCCATCTGCAGCTCACGACGTTGTTCACGGAATGCGTCGGGTGTGGGCAGATTCGCGAGCAGTTCGAGGCGGATCGAGAGGGTTTCTGCGGTGCTGGGGTCGGTGAGCGCGGCGCGCAATGCGCCAGCAAGTTCCGGATCGGTCAGTGCCGCGTTGGCGGCGGCCAATCGCCGGGCAAGTTCCGTCGGTACGGTATCGAGTTGCGCATCGCTGACCACATTCGACCACGACTCGACCTCCATGCCCTCGACAACACGTTGTTCCAGTGCGGCAACATGGGCGCTCAGTGTCTGTGTGCGGTTGCGCGCCGCCAGCAGCTGTGCGATTCGAGCCGCATCGAGCCGATGTGTCAGCTTGGCGTTCGCACGTTCGAAGGCGAGGTCATGTTCGCGTTCGCGCCCCGGCAAATCCTGATACCGCTGGCGCAATTGCTGTGACTGCGCGCGAAGGAGGTCGGTTTCCAGGTCCGCGCTCGCCAGTGCCTCGAATTCGGCCAGTGCTGCGGTGATGGCATTGGATTGCGCCTCGCGTTCGCTGCGTGCCTGCGTCGTCTGTTCGCGATCGCGTTCGAACACCGGATCGATCAGGGCGCGGAATTCCGTCCACAACGCGTCTTCGGTCTTGCGCTGGCCGCGCGGCAGGGCTTTCCACTGCGGCATTGCCGCTTTCGCGATATTCACCTGCTCGCGCAGGTCGGCCGCAGCGAGTTGCCGGCGCAGGCGTGCCAACAACTGCTGCTTGCCTTCGCTGGCATTGCTGTTGAAGGCTTCGACGCGCGCATGCACGGCGTCCATCAGCTGTTTGCGGCGTTCACCGAGGCTGCGGCGGTCATTGCCGACCAGTTCCGCGACCTGGGCGCCGGCATCGCCCAGCTTGCTGCGCCATTCAAGCAGGTTCGCAAGCGGCAGATCCGCGTCGGCAACGGCTGCCTCGGCACTGTCGAGCAGTTCCGCAACGGCGCGGCCTTTCTCGTCACGCAATTCCTTGCGCTTTTCCAGATACGGACGCGCCGGTGCGATCGACTGCGCGATGATCGCGCGGAAGCGACGACCGAGGCCGTCGTTGGCCGACGCAGGATCATGCGCGGTGGCCCGTTCCCATTCGCCCTGCAGTTCGCGCACGCGCGTCAGCAGCGCGTCCGGATGCAGACCACTGCCGATCAGCGTTTCGGCCGACTCGCAGAGGCGCTTTTGTGCTTCGCGTGCCGACCACTGCTGCCAGCGTTCGAGTTTGGCGTATTGCAATTCCAGTTCGGCGAGCTGTTTCGCCTCATCCCAGTTGGACTTCGGCCATTCGCTCTCGATTGCCTGCAGCGCGGTGCGTGCCAGGCGCGCGTCGGCAAACATGCCGCCGTCGAGCGCTTGCGCATACTGCTTCAGGGCCGCATGAACGCGCTCGCGCCATTCGCGTCGACGCGTTTGTTCGGCAATGCGTGACGCCTCGATCGCAGCTTCGGCCGCAGCGCGATCCGCCAACGTTGCGGCATCGATTTCCGGGGCGATGGGTTCGGCTTCCGCAGCCAACACGGCGGGCGCCGGTTCTTCGGTTGCGATATCCGGCGTCGTCTCGATGGCCACAATCGGCTCCGGTTTCGGCGGCGGATTGAGCATGTGATTCAAGGTGTCGAACAGGCCGCGGTAACGGCGACTGATCGGCTGGTCATCGGCGATGCCAAGGCGCTGCCAGTGCTGGTCGATGTCCTGCATGTCGACAGCTGCATTTTGGGTGCGCGCGCGCATCAGTCCATCGAGCGCAGCGCAGAGTTCGACTGCACGGGCTTCAACCGCTGCGGCGTCGCCAGCGGCAAGTCTTGCTGCCTGCAAGCGTTCGCGGGCGATGCGCGAGAGTTGCTTGTCGGTCTTCCGCGCGCGTTCACTGATGCGCTCCAGATGCGTCGGATCTTCGATTCTATCGAGCAGGGTCAGGCGCAGCTTGGCATCGGTCTCGCGGGTGCAACGATCGGCGAGAAAGGTCACGCGGCGGATGCGCTCCAGCGCGCAGGCCCGCAGGTCGACTTCCGGGGCTTCGGTCGCGATCAGTTCCAGCAGTGGCTCATTGTCGATCACGCGCACGATGCGGATACGCGCATCGAGTGCGACACTGGCATCGAGCAAGCGCTGGCGCAGACGCTGGCCTGCCGCATCGCGCACTTCAGGGGCCAGATCGAGTCGTGCGCGATCGCCGAGCAGGGACAAGTCGTCGATGCGACGGACGGCGGCGAGGCGCACTTTCGCATCGGCGTCATGACGTGCGATTTCCGGCAGTTTTTCGGCTAAAACCGCATCCTGCAGATTGGCGACCGCATGCGCGCGCTTGTTGGCATCGGCATTTTCCCAGGCGGGGCGGGAGAACAGGGAGAACAATTTCATTGTCGGGAATCCTGAAAACTTGGGTGCGCAGACCGCACCAGACACTGGCCGCAAGCGTAGCAAGTCGCACGCTGGATCGGTGCGCCAATCGTGTTCGGCGTGGGTATGCTCTGCGTCCGAATGACCCGATGAAACGCCATGAATGCACAACTTCGCGACGCTGAGCCCAGATTTGCCGGCATCGACCGCCTTTATGGTCGCGGTGCGGCTGCGCGTCTCGGCGCGGCGCATGTCGCCATCGTCGGTGTCGGTGGCGTCGGTTCGTGGGTTGCCGAGGCACTGACACGCAGCGGCATCGGTCGCCTGACCCTGTTCGACGCGGACGAAATCTGCGTGTCCAATACCAATCGCCAATTGCATGCGCTGGATGGCCAGTTCGGGCGCTTGAAAGTGGCAGCCTTGGCCGAGCGCCTGCAATTGATCGCGCCGGCCATTGGGATTCATGCCGAGCCGGTGTTTGTCACTTCAGGCGCGATGCGCGAACAAATGAGTCGTGATTACGACCTGGTGCTGGACTGCTGCGACGCGTTCCGGGTCAAGGTCGAGATGATCGCGTTCTGTCGACGCAACAAGATGCCGTTGATCGTTTCCGGCTCGGCCGGCGGTCGCATCGATCCGACCAAGATCACCGTGCGTGACCTGTCCAAGACCGAACACGACGCGATGCTCGCGCTGATCCGCAAGAAGCTGCGCGAGGAATTCAATTTTCCTCGCGGTCCGAAGCGCTACTTCGGTGTGCAAGCGGTGTATTCACTGGAAAACGTGCGCTATCCGCAGGCCGATGGCAGCGTGTGCGGATTGCGTCCGGAAGCCGGAGATGCGGGCAAACTCGACTGTGGCGGCGGGCTCGGTGCCGCCATGCATGTCACCGCGGCCTTCGCGATGGCGATGGTCGCGCGCGGCATCGACCGTCTGCTGTTGCCGGCGAAAATTCAGTCGGCGCCAGCCGCGGCGAACTGATTCAGTCGAAACAGGCGGCGCGCATTGGCAGTCGTCGCCGCGGCGATTTCCTCAACCGCCACATTTCTCAATGCGGCAACCGTCTGCGCGACTTCGACGATGCTGCGAGGTTCGTTGCGGGCGCCGCGTGCGCTCGCATTCGGCTGATCGGGCGCATCCGATTCGAGCAGCAGATGCTCGATCGGCATGGCGGCCACCAGTCGCCGCAGTCGTTGCGCTCGTTCGTAGGTGATCGGGCCGCCGATGCCGAGGTGAAATCCGAGCGCGAACAGTTGCCGTGCCTGTTCCTCGCTGCCACTGAAACTGTGCACGACACCGCGCAGTCCACCGATGCGTCGCAGTCGCAGGATGACTTCGTCGACGGCGCGCCGGGCGTGCAGGATCAGCGGCAGGTCGAGTTCCTTCGCGAGGCGCAACTGCGCATCGAACAGTGCGCGCTGGCGTTCCGGGTCGAGACCCGCGACGAAGAAATCGAGTCCGCATTCACCGACCGCGACCGCACCGTCGCGAACAATCGCGGCGCGCACCTGGTCGACGTCGTCATCGGCGTGCTCGTCGAGAAACATGGGATGCAGACCATAGGCGGCGAACAGATCGCTGCGGCCACGACAGAGTGCGGCGAGGTCGGGAAACGTGCGCGCACTGATTGCTGGAATGATCTGCGCGATGACGTTGGCCACCGCGGCGCGTTCGATCACCTGTGCGCGATCGACGTCGAATTCAGGCGCGTCGAGATGGCAATGGCTGTCGATGAACTGCGGCGTCATTCCGGCCGCTTGTTCGGGTTCGGCTCGCGGCGTTTCCATTGCGCGAGCATCAGGGTCGCCGCACCCAGCAGGATCTCGTCGACGAACGGAATCAGATCGGGAATGACCAGATCGACGAGGAAGATCGACAGCGTGATTAAAAACAGCGCGCGAAACCGCAATCGCGCGAGAAAAGCGAGGATCAAGGCCGGCATGCGCGCTCCGTCACTGTGCAGGGATGCGCAAATATCGCATGCTGGGGTCATGTCGATGCGGAAATGGGTTCTGGTGCTTGGATTGTTGTTGTTTGCCGATGCGGTGACGGCGCAGTCGCGCGTCTATCGCTGCAAGGATGCGAGCGGGCATTGGGTGTTCCAGGGGCGCAAGTGCGGCGACGGGCTGGTCGATCAGCAGAACCTGCCGGGGCCGCCGCGTGGCGATGCGTCGCGCATCGGCGACAGTCCGATTCCGACGCGTTGCGAGAGTTTGCCGCTGCGCTTCGTCATCGCCGATCCAGCTTTCGATGGCACCGAGCTGTCGCTGGTGCTGACGCGTGACGCCAGTGGCTATCAATTGCTGCTGAAACTTGCCGGTGCGGTCGAATTCGATTCGGGAATAGTGCCGGCACAGTTCAGCGCTCGGCTCGGAACGCAAGGTCTGCGTTTTGACGACGGTGAGTTGATTGCGCCGGATTTCCGTCGTGGCGACAAGGAAATCGGGTTTGGTCACGCACGCTCGGCGGCGTTACTGGAGTTGGCGACGAAGTCGCTGCAATTCGGGGTTGAAATCGCACCGCGCGGCTATGCCCAATCGATGCTCAGCGGGCCGCTTGCGGCCTCGCATCTCGCGGCATTGCGATCGGACATGCTGCGTTGTCATCTGCTGCGCGAACGTGCCGCCAAAGCTGATTCAAAGACGGCCAATTCACAGACGCAGGGCAAATACCAGGCCGGCGAGGCCAGCACCGATGCCCAGACACAGCGCCAGTAAGGCGTAGCCACGCAGGCTTGCGGCGACCATCAAGGCGGCATCGCCGCTGCAGGGATCGGATACACCGGATGGCGTGGCACCGATACCGTCGGGTGGATACTTCTGTTGCGACTCGGTCTGATGTGCAAGTGCGTCCAGACGGCGTGCGAGAACCACGGCGACGAAGAAGGCCAGGGCGGAGGTGACGGCGATAATCCAGCGCAGTTGCGCGAAGAAGCTCGGAAGATTCTGCTCGGCGCTGGCACCGAGCTTGGCCACATAGAGCGCGCCGCCGGCAAGTGCGGCAGTGGCGGCGAGCAGGGTCAACAGGGTCGGGACATCAAGCTTGTTCGTGGCCATGACTGAACTCTCGCTGACGGGTCGCGCGGAGTATTGCAGAATGTGACCCCACCTCCAGCCCTCCGGCCCGACCAAATGCATCAGCCACCCGACAAACGTGTTTCGAGTTACTACGAAGCCAGTGACCCGAGTCCGACGCGCCACGCTCCGGTCAGCAGCGACACCAGCGCACGCACGGTCATTGTCGGGGCAGGTTATGCCGGTCTGGCGACGGCACGTGGTCTGCTTGATCGTGGCGATCAGAACCTGCTCGTGGTCGAGGCCGAACGCGTCGGCTTCGGCGCCTCCGGACGCAATGGCGGTTTCGTCTTCGGCGGCTATTCGCTGGGCGAATCGAGTCTGCTGCAGACGCTGGGTCCGCAAACTGCGAAGCGCGTCTACCAGCGCTCGATCGCCGCCGTGAATCTGATCCGCAAGCGCATTCATGCGCACCGGATCGACTGCGATCTGGTCGACGAGGGCGTGCTGTGGACGAACTGGTTTCGCGACGCGAGCGTATTGACCCAGCGCCAGGCATTGCTGCGCGCGAATTTCGATAGCGAGTGGGAATGGATCGACGGGGCACGACTTCGCGGACTGATCGACTCGCCGCGCTACAGCGCTGCGCTCTGGGAGCGCAATGCCTTCCATCTGCATCCGCTCAAATATGCACGCGGATTGGCACACGCCGTCATCGATGGCGGCGCGCGCGTCGCCGAACAGACGCGCATTGTCGCGATGGCGCGCGATGGCGCCGGTTGGCGCTTGACGACCGCTGCCGGTGCCAGCATTCGTGCCGAACGCGTCGTGCTGTGCTGCGGTGGTTATCTCGCCGGACTGCGCCCGGAGATCGATCGCTCGATCCTGCCGATCGCGACCTATGTGGTTTGCACCGAGCCGCTCGGCGAACAATTGGCCAGCATGTTTCCAGGCACGCGCGCTGCGGTGTACGACACACGCTTCGCCTTCGACTACTACCGACCGCTCGGCGACACGCGTCTGCTCTGGGGTGGCCGCATCTCGATACGCGATCGCGCACCGGCACAGGTCGCCGCGTTGCTGGCGCGCGATATCCGCAAGGTCTTCCCGCAGATCACTTCACCGCGCATCGACTACGCCTGGAGCGGCTTGATGAGCTACGCGCGCCACGAAATGCCGCAGATCGGCCGCATCGACGAATCACTCTGGTACGCACAGGCTTTCGGTGGACATGGGCTCGCGACGACGACCGCGGCAGGTGAACTGGTTGCCGCCGGGCTGTGCGGAGATGCCGCCGGACTCGCGGACTTCCAGCCCTATGGCCTGCCCTGGGCGGGCAAGCCGTTCGGATATCTCGCGGCGCAGGCGACCTATTCCTGGTTCCAGGCGCGGGATGCCTGGAAGGATTGGCGCGAGCAAGCAAGCGAATGAAAACGCCATCAGCTGGCGCGGTCGATCCGTTCCACTTTCTGATAGCCGCGCGGCAACAAGGTGCCGCGGGTGGCACGCGCGGCTGCAACCTCGACGAGATCGGACCAGCTACGACTCAGCGCGCGTCCACCACTGGTGATGCTGACGCCGCTGTTGTCTGGAATCACCACGAGGCCGAGTACGCGTTCGCCACTGGCGAAGCTCTTCTTCGGGATGTCGATCAACTTGTTGCCCTTACCGCCTTTGTCGAGTTCCGGCAATTCGGCGACCGAGCACATCAGGATGTAGCCGGCACTGGTGACGACGACGATACGTTCGCGCGCCGAATCGTTGCACACCGCGATCGCCGCGACGCGCGCGCCGTCGGACAGGGACACCAGCGCCTTGCCGGCCTTGTTGCGAGAAATCAGGTTCTCGTATTTGGTGACAAAGCCGTAGCCGTAGTTGGTGACGATCACGAGTTTCTGTTCGGCGTCGGCACAGGTAACGGCGTCAAAGCGGGCACCAGGTTGCAGCGTGAAGCGGCCAGTCAGCGGTTCGCCATTGCCGCGCGCCGAGGGCAGCGTATGCGCAGGCGTCGTGTAGGCGCGGCCATCGGAATCGATGAACGCGACCTGCTGGTTCGACTTGCCGCGTGCGAATCCAATCAAGTGGTCACCTTCGCGATAGGACAAGGTTGCGGCGTCGAGTTCATGACCCTTGCCGGAGCGTACCCAGCCCTTGTCCGACAGCACAATCGTGACCGGTTCGGCGGCGACCAGTTCGGATTCGGACAGCGCCTGCGCATTCGCGCGTTCGATCAGCGGCGAGCGACGCTTGTCGCCGAATTGTTCGGCATCGCGCTTGAGTTCGTCGCGCACCACGGCACGCAGACGATCCTTCGACTTCAACGTGCTGACGATACGCGCACGTTCTTCTTCGAGCGCGTCCTGTTCACCGCGGATTTTCATTTCCTCAAGGCGCGCGAGTTGCTTGAGCCTGGTGTCGAGGATGTAGTCGGCCTGGATCTCGCTGAGCTTGAAGCGCGCCATCAGCACCGGCTTCGGTTCGTCCTCGCTGCGCACGATGCGGATCACTTCGTCCAGATTCAGATAGGCGATGCGCAAACCGTCGAGCAGGTGCAGGCGTCTCTCGACCTTGTCGAGACGGAACTGCAGGCGTCGACGCACGGTGTCGGTGCGGAACTGCAGCCACTCGGTCAGGATCTTTTTCAGCGGCATCAGGGCCGGTCGGCCATCAAGACCGATCAGGTTCATGTTGATGCGGAAGCTCTTCTCGAGATCCGTCGTTGCGAACAGATGCCCCATCAGTTCTTCGGCATCGACGCGGCTCGAGCGCGGAATGATGACGATGCGCACCGGATGCTCGTGGTCTGATTCGTCGCGCAGGTCCTCGACCAGCGGCAGCTTCTTCGCGCGCATCTGGTTCGCGATCTGCTCGATTACCTTGGTCGGCGAGACCTGATGCGGGGTTGCGGTGATGACGATGTTGTTGTCTTCGCGCGTATACACGGCGCGGGCGCGCACCGAGCCGTTGCCGGTTTCGTACATCGCGAGCATCTCGGCACGCGGCGTGATGATCTCGGCTTCCGTCGGATAGTCCGGCCCCTTGATGTGTTCGCACAGGTCGCGTGTGGTCGCGTCCGGATCGTCGATCAGACGCATGCAAGCGGCGACGACTTCACGCAGATTGTGCGGCGGCACATCGGTGGCGAGGCCGACAGCGATGCCGGTTGTGCCGTTCAGCAGCACGTGCGGCAGACGCGCCGGCAGCCAGTTCGGCTCTTCCAGCGTGCCGTCGAAATTCGGGCCCCAGTCCACCGTGCCCTGCGCGATTTCGTCGAGCAATACCGCGGAAATCCGGGTCAGCTTCGACTCCGTATAGCGCATCGCCGCGAAACTTTTCGGATCGTCGGGCGAACCGAAGTTGCCCTGGCCCTCGATCAGCGGATAGCGGAACGAGAACGGCTGCGCCATCAGCACCATGGCCTCATAGGCGGCGCTGTCGCCATGCGGATGGAACTTGCCGATCACGTCGCCGATGGTGCGTGCCGACTTCTTCGGCTTCGCGCCGGCATCAAGGCCCAGTTCGCTCATCGCGTAGATGATGCGGCGTTGCACCGGCTTCAGGCCGTCGCCGACGAAGGGCAGGGCGCGGTCCAGCACCACGTACATGGAGTAGTCGAGGTAGGCGCGCTCCGCGTAGTCCTTGAGCGGCAACTGCTCGAAACCGTGGAAGCTGGGTCGGGCGGGATCGGTCATGCAAGGTCCTCAACGGGGCCGCGCATTATCCGGACTCGGCGGTAAGGGGCAAGCCGCGAATGCAAACGTCAGCGCTCCGTCACTTGCGCCCGTGACATTGGTTTTTCTTCATTAATGTGATTTGGCTCACATAGTGCGTAGTCTTCGCTCGATTTTAATTTGGGGCAAGACATGACTTTTCGCTATTCGGTTTGCGTTGGATTCGGTTTTTGGCTGGTCAGCACGGCGGCCGCGGCTTGCTCTGGCGCTTCGGACCTGTGTATCAACGAGATCCAGACCTTCGGTAGCGGTAGCCCGACCGCCCGACGCGCGTCGCAGTACGTCGAACTCCGTGGTCCTGCCTCGACCGTGATCGCGCCAAACACGTATCTGGTGTCTGTGGACGGCGATCGCAACCAGAATCCCGGCACCGTCGACATCGTGTTTGACCTGGCCGGCAAGACAATCGGCAGTAATGGCTATCTGGTGTTCCTGCCGCAGGGAAATGCGTTTGCCACCGCTCCTGGCGCGAGCGTTGAAAGCAGCGCCTCCAGCGGTTTCTCCGGCATTTCCGGCTTCTCCGGGAATGCCGGCGCGGTCGCGTTCGAACGACCCAGCACCAGTTTCTTCATTGTGACCGCCGCCGCGGCACCGATTCCCGGTAGCGATATCGACACTGCCGGCAACAACGACGGTGCGCCGGATGGCGCGACATACGCGGCTTGGACGATCGTCGACTCCATTGCGATCGCCGACAGTGCGAATGACAAGACCTATGCGGCGCTCAATTTCCGGCCGGGCGCGGGTACCACGGGCACCACCGTAGTGTTGGCAGGCCGCACCTGGTATGCCGGTCGATACGGTGATTCGTTCGGTTCCGCAGCGAGCGCCTGGGTGGCCAGCAGCAGTCTCGGCGGTGGTAATCCGAACTACCGGTTGTCGGCCACGGCAGTTTCCCCGCTCGGTGTCGCTGGCAAGCCCTTGAACCATATCGGCGCGTCCAATGTCTGGGCGAATGCCGCCCCGGTGCACGCGTTCACGGCGAATGTGTCGACGAATGAAGACACGGCGCTGGTGCTGTCGACCGGCAATGGCAACGCAATCTCGGTGAACGATAGCGACGCAGCGGGCGCCAGCCTGACGCAAACGCTCAGTGTTGATACCGGTTCGCTGACACTCGCGACGCTTGCCGGCATCAGTGTTGATGCCGGTACAAACGGCAGCGCAGCAATGACCATCAGCGGCACACTGGCCGCCCTGAATACGGCGCTGAACGGATTGAGCTACGCGTCTCCGGCCGATTTCAATGGTGCCGCGACGCTCTCGATCAGTACCAATGACAACGGCAATACCGGCACCGATGGGTCCAAGAGCGACAGCGACACGATCACCATCACCGTGGTCGCGGTCAACGACGTACCCGCGTTTACGGTCGGCGCCAACCAGTCGGTCGCGGCGGATGCCGGGACTCAGTCGGTTCCCGGCTTTGCAACCAACTTGTTGGCCGGACCGACGGATGAGGCCGGACAAGCGCTCGACTTCATCGTCAGCAATGACGCGAACGGTCTGTTTCTGACGCAGCCGGCTCTCGCGGCTGACGGCACATTGAGCTACACGCCGAGCGCGAGCTTCACCGGATTGGCCACGGTGACGGTGCGAATCCATGACGACGGTGGCACCGCGAACGGCGGCGTCGACACGTCGGCGGCGCGCACCTTGACCATCACCACCACGACGCCGACCGCTCCGGCCATTGTTTCCGGTATCACCGACAACGACGCGGACGACTTGCTGCCGTTGAACGGGATCGTGCTGTTCGACGTGAACTTCTCGCGCAATGTCGATGCTTCCTCCGCGGCGCTCGCCGATTTCTCGTTCACCGGCAGCGGTGGCGCGACCATTAACAGCGTCACTGCACTCGACAGCGACACGCTGCAAGTGCAAGCCACCGCAACCGCTGGCGGCAACATCGTGTTGAACCTGAGCGGCGAGATCCTGGATACCTTTGCCATGGCGGTTACGTCGCCAGCGATCGATGACACCACGTTGCTGATCGACGCCGTCGCGCCGAGCCTGGCAAGCGTCACGCGCGTGACGCCGAGCCCGACGAATGCCGCATCGGTCGACTTCGCGGTCACATTCTCGGAATCGGTCAGCGGTATCGACGTGGGTGATTTCAATCTCGCCGCAGTGGGCGTCGCCGGCGCGTCGATCAGCGGTGTCGCTGGCAGCGGTGATACCTATACCGTCAGCGTTGCAACTGGCACCGGAGATGGCAGCGTGGCGCTTGGACTCTCAGCTACGCCGGTCGCACAAGATGTTGCCGGCAACGCGCTGGGCACATCGCCGCTCGCAGCCGACTACAGCGTTGACCGTACCGCACCGTTGCCGGTTTCGATCACCAAGCTCGACAGTGACAATCCGGTGATTCCATATGTGCGCTTCGCGGTCACGTTTGACGAAGCAGTCAGTGGCGTCGACGTCAGCGATTTCAGCCTCGCCACCACGGGCGTGGTGGATGCGATGGTGATCGGTGTCAGCGGCGGCAGCACGAACTACACCGTCGATGTCTATACCGGGCTCGCCGGCGGCACGATCGCGCTGACCCTGCTCGATGACGACTCCGTGACCGATCTGGCGACGAATCCATTGGCGGCGGGTCTGGTCGGATCGGCGTTCTACACGATCGACGCCGGTGCACTCGCACCGCTGTTCAAGAACAGCTTCGAGACTGCGATGCCTTAACAGGAACTGACATGTAGGGTGCGGTGCGCTTCGCTTCGCGCCCTACGATTGGACTGATCCTAAGAATCTTCGGAAGTCAGCGCTTGCGCTCGCCGGGCTTCGGCGGCGTGTGCGTGCTGGTGCTTTTCTGATCGGTGTCGCCGACGAACTTCGACTGCATCTGCTTCCACAGTTCGAGGTTCCGCTCGGTCATGTCGTTGAGCACCGACCACGGCGTCTGGCCGAGGATATTCGTCATCTGGCTGCGGAACTGGCCTTGCTGGTCAAGAAACACCTGCATGCTGCGTTCGAGATAGGTGCCCATGAACCCCTGCAGCGAATCACCGTAAAAGCGGATCAGTTGCGACAGCAGTTTGGTACTGAACAGCGGCGACCCCTTTTCTTCGTGTTCACTGATGATCTGCAGCAGCACCATGCGCGTCAAATCGTCGCCCGTCTTCGCGTCGCGTACCTCGAAGTCTTCGTTGTCGACGACCAGTTGGCGGACCTCGTCAATGGTGATGTACGACGAGATCTCGGTGTCGTAAAGACGCCGGTTCGGATACTTCTTGATGATGCGGGGACTTTTGCTCATGGCCCGAACCTAGCAGAAGGCTTGTGCGACGCACCAGTCGCAGCGTTTGATTAAAGCGCTGATTCTGGTGCGCGGCACAATATTTTTTTTGTTACCAGCCCATGTAGTGGCCGCCGTTGATCGACAGGTTCGCACCCGTGATCCACGCCGCTTCCTCGTTGATCAGGAAGCTCACCGCGTAGGCGATTTCCTCAGGCTTGCCGAGACGCCCGGTCGGAATTTGCGCGACGATTTTTGCGCGCACTTCTTCCGGCACCGCCATCACCATGTCGGTCGCGACATAGCCTGGCGATACGGTGTTCACGGTGATGCCGAACTTCGCGCTTTCCTGCGCGAGTGAAATGGTGAAACCGTGCATGCCGGCTTTCGCGGCCGCATAGTTGGCCTGGCCGTACTGGCCTTTCTGGCCATTGATCGAGGAGATCTGCACGATGCGGCCCCACTGGCGCGCGCGCATGCCGTCGATCACTGCGCGGGTGACGTTGAAGCATGAATTCAGGTTGGTGTTGATCACTTCCTGCCACTGCAATGCGGACATGCGATGAAAGGTGGTGTCGCGGGTGATGCCGGCGTTGTTGATCAGGATGTCGACCGCGCCGATTTGCGCTTCGATCGCCTTCGCCATTTCCGCGGCGGACGCAGTGTCGCCAACGTCGCCGGGCACGAGCGTGAAGTCGTAGCCCAGGGCTTTTTGTGCGTCTTTCCAGGCCTGCGCCCGGGCTTCGTCGCGATAGTTGGTGGCGACGCGATGGCCGAGCTTGGCCAGTCGCTGGCAGATGGACGTGCCGATACCACCGGTGCCGCCGGTGACGAGTGCAGTGCGTTGCGTCATGTTTTTTCTCCGATATCCGCGAGCGCGGTTTCGCCGGGATTCTAGTCGCTGCCCGCGACCGTGCGTGAGGGTACGGAGGCCGGTACCTGTTCGAGGTCGAATTTCGCAATGGCCGACGCCAACAAGGCGTGCACAGTGATTTCATCGGAATGCGCATGTTGTCCGAGTACCGCCAAAGCAGCGCGTAGTGCTTGAAGCGGATCGGCAGAATCGACGGGCAAATCCGCACTCGACTTGCTCAATTTGCGCCCGTGTTCGTCGCGTACCAGCGGCAGATGCAGGTACTGCGGCGTGGGTAGATTCAACACCTGTTGCAGCCAGATCTGGCGCGGTGTCGAGTCGAGCAGGTCGGCGCCGCGCACGACTTCGCTGATGCCTTGCGCGGCGTCATCGACGACAACCGCGAGTTGATAGGCGAACAGGCCATCGTTTCGACGCAGCACGAAATCGCCGACCTCAGCGCGCAAGGACTGCGTGTAGTGACCAACGACGCGGTCGACAAAACCGATCTCGAGATCCGGCACGCGCGCTCGCCATGCATGGGCGGAGCCCGGTTCGGGCGCTGCGCAGTCGACCAGATGCAGGCCCGCCGTCGCTTCGAGTTGCTTGCGTGAGCAGGCACAGGGAAACGCCATGTCGCCGGCGATCAGTCGATCGAGCGCGGCTTGATACAGATCGGTACGCGTGCTCTGCACGACGATCGCGGCATCTGAAGTCATCCCGAACGCCGTCAATGTTTCGATGATGCGTTCCGCTGACCCCGCGACTTCGCGCGGTGGATCCGGGTCTTCGATGCGGATCAGCCACTGGCCGCTGAGCGAACGGGCGCGCAGCCAACTGCCAAGCGCCGCGACCAGCGACCCGAAATGCAGATCGCCGGTGGGCGAGGGCGCGAACCGGCCGACGTAAGCCTCACACATGCCTTCACGAATTCTTCGCAATATCAAATGCTTCTGTCCCATCCGGGTGCTTGAAATCGATCATCCCATGCCCACTAATCGACTGCTGCCAACGTCGGCAGTTTGAACGGAAGTCACCATGCTACGCATTGCCCTGTTTGTCGGCACCAACCTCGCCATCATGGTGTTGCTGGGCCTGATCAGCTCGATCTTCGGCATCAATCGCAACGGTGGCCTGGGCGGCCTGTTGATCATGTCGGCCGTCATTGGCATGGCTGGTTCTTTCATCTCGCTGTTCCTCTCGAAATGGCTGGCCAAGCGCAGTACCGGCGCCGTCGTCATCGCGCAGCCGCGCAACGAGAGCGAAGCCTGGTTGTTCGATACCGTGCGCCGCCAATCGGAAAAGGCCGGCATCGGCATGCCGGAAGTGGCGATCTTTGACGCCCCGGAAATGAACGCCTTTGCGACCGGCTGGAATCGCAACAGCGCACTCGTGGCGGTCAGCACTGGCTTGCTGCGCAGCATGCGCCGCGACGAGATCGAAGCCGTGCTCGCACATGAGGTGTCCCACGTCGCGAATGGCGACATGGTGACCATGACCCTGATTCAGGGCGTGCTCAACACCTTTGTGGTGTTCATCAGCAATATCGTCGCCTCGATCATCAGTTCCGCGCTGCGCCGCAATGACGACGACGGCCCGGGCGTGCTCGACTCGATCGCGCATACGGTGATCTACATGGTGCTGCAGATTGTGCTCGGCCTGCTCGCCTCGATCATCGTCATGTGGTTCTCGCGCCGCCGCGAATTCCGCGCCGACGCCGGTGGCGCCAGCCTCGCCGGCCGCGACAGCATGATCTCGGCCCTGCGCCGTCTTGCGGGCGATGCGAACGAGCATGTGCTGCCCGACGAGATGAAGGCGATGGGCATCTCCGGCAAGAAACAATCCGGCTTGCGCGCCCTGTTCATGACCCACCCGCCGCTCGCAGACCGCATCGCCGCCCTGGAAATGATGCCGCGCTCGAACGTCGTCGGTTGATCGAAAGCGACCCCCTCCCAACCTCCCCCTTGCTGCGCAAAGGGGAGGAGACCAGCGGTACAAATCGCTGAACTCTGTGCGAAGAAATTCTGCCAATCTTTTCTTGTCTCCTTCCCTTTGCGCAGCAAGGGGAAGGTCGGGATGGGGTGAGTTCGGAGTGCCTCACCCGAAGTCGTAAGACATCACCTTCTCGGGTTCCTGCAGGAAGTTGCCCTGCACGAAGTTGACGCCGCAGGAAAACAGAATCGACATGCTGGCGGCGTCTTCGACGAATTCGGCGACGGTCATCTTGTCCATGCCGCGGGCCTGGTCGGCGATTTCCTTGACCTTGGCCTGGTTCTCCTTGTTTTTCGGGAGCTCGGCCATGTAGGTGCGGTCGATCTTCAGGTACTTCGCGTCGACGTGCTTCAGCAACTGCATCGAGTTCAGGCCGGAGCCGAATTGTTCGATCGCGAAGCTGGCGTGGAACTGTTCCAGGCCTTTCTGAAAGTTGCGCGCTGCCTTCAAGTTGGTAACAACCTTGCTTTCCGGGGCTTCGAATACGAGCGCGTCACCGCGCAGCCGTGCAGCCTGCAGTTGCGTCGCGATCCACGGCAGGATCGCCGCGTCTTCCATGGTCTGCGGCGTGGTCTTGATGAAGAACGTGCACTTGCGGCCTTCGCGTTCGCGTTCGGCCACGGTTTTGATGGCGCGGCCGATCACCCAGCGATCGATCGCCGGCATCAGGCCGTGTTTTTCCGCGATCGGCAGGAAGTGGCCGGGTGAAATCTCGCCCTTCGGGCTGTGCAGGCGCAGCAGGATTTCGTAGAACTCGCCTTCGTCGCCCATCAGGCTGATGATCGGCTGGAAATACAGCACGAAGCCGTCGTGGCTGAGCGCGTCCTTGACCAGATTCAGCCAGGCGCGCTGCTTATCGGCGTCGGCCTTGTCCTGCGCTGCCGGGTCGTAAATGCTGGAGCGGTTGCCACCTTCGGTCTGCGCCGCTTTCAGGATCGAACTCGCTTCCGCGAGCATGTTATGGGTGTTCGCGATCTTCTCGCCGAGAAAGACGACACCGGTACTGATCGTCAAGTTGACCGACTTGCCGTTCAATTCGAAAACGTGTTCCTCGAACGCCTTGCGTAGTTTCTCCGCGATTTTTTCCGCCTGGTCGTGGGCGAGGCGCGGCAGGATCACACCGAAATTGAACTCGGCGACACGCGCCGGGATGTCATTGCTGCGCAGGTTGGTCTTCAGCAATGTCGCCATGTCCGCGAGCAGCAGGTCGGCATTGCCGATGCCGACGGTCTCGAGCACCTTGCGGAAGTTGTCCGGCTCAATGAAGAACAGGGTCAGATCGGACTTTCCGGAGGCCGCCTCGGCGGCCACCTTGTCCAGTTCGGCGATGAAGCTGACGCGATTGAGCAGGCCGGTGACCAGATCCTGCGAGCGCAGTCGATCGAGTTCGGCGGCCTGCTGGGCATTGATTTGTTGCTGGCGGAAGGTGATTTGGGTGCAGGGTTCGCCTTCAAACGTCGCTTCGTCGAACTGGATGACCGCATCGAACACGGCGCCATCATTGCGACTGGCCTTGATCTCCATCGTTTCTGGCGGTTTCTCGCCCTTGGAGATCTTGCGCAACAGATTCTTGAAGGTGTCGGCGTGTTCGCCAGCGATCATGTCGAGGATCGGTGTGCCTTCGATCTCCTCGAAATCCTCGTACCCGAAAATTTCCAGATAGGCCTTGTTCGCGCGCACATGCATGCCTTCGTGCACGAAGGCGATCGGGTCACGCGAGGAATCGAGCAGCGCGTCGCAGCGTTTCTCGACTTCGCGCAGGCTGGTTTCGAGTCGGCGCACGGCGCGCCTGGTCATCACGTCAGCAAATTCGCGGCGCACGATCATCTGCAGATGTTCGGCGCGCGCGAGCAGGGCACAGGCGCGCGCGCCAGCGGCCGAGGCATCGAGAACGTTCTTCTCGTTGATCTCGCTGATCAGGCAGATGACCGGAATGTCCTTGCTCGACTTGCGTACGGCCGCGACGGTTTCGATGAGCGTCGGCGAGGTGCTGGTGAGGTCGACCAGAATCACGTCGGGCGTGTGCTCGTCGATCATCGTCGCCAGCATCTCGGCGTTTTCGGCACGGGCAGGGCGCACGGGGATGCCACCATTGCGCAGCGTGCTGATCAGCTGCTCGGCCGTTTCCATCGAGTCTTCGACCAACAACAGCCGAACGACCTGATCCTTTGGTGCCATGACGTCCCCGATCCAATCCAGACTGTCTTTTTACCGTATTCCATCGGCCCGAGGCCAGCGTTTTGCCGATGAACGGGCTTGACGACTTTTTACGGAATCGGTGTTTTCGATGTTTCACCGGCAATTTCACGTACGAACTTCGGCACAAGATAGCCGGGCAGCCGGGCGCGCAGGCCGGATTCGATGGCGAGCGCCGAGGCCAGGTCGACCTCGAAATGCGCTGCACCCTGCACGCGGTCGAGGAGGTGGACGTAGTAGGGCAACACGCCGTGGTCAAAGAGTGTGCTGCTGAGCTCGGCGAGTGCGTCGACCGAGTCGTTGATGCCGCGCAGCAGGACGGTTTGGTTGAGCAGGGTGATCCCGCTGCGACGCAGGCGCGCCAAGGCCTGCGCGACGTGCCCGTCGATTTCCCGGGCATGATTGGCGTGCACGACGACCACGGTCGGCCACGGAAGTTGGCCCAGCCATTCCAGCAATTCCTCGTCCACGCGTTCCGGCAGCACGATTGGCAGGCGCGTGTGGATGCGAAGTCGGCGCAAATGCACAATGACGCGCAACTGGTCGGTCAGTTCGCGCAATTTCGGGGTCGCGAGCGACAGTGGATCGCCGCCGCTGAGCAATACTTCTTCGACCGAGTTGTCGGCTGCGATCGCCGCCACAGCGTCACGCCATTGCCCGCGTGCGGCCAGTTCTTCGCCGTAAGGGAAATGCCGACGGAAGCAGTAGCGGCAATGCACGGCGCAGCTGCCGGTCGTGATCAACAGGGCGCGTCCGGCGTACTTGTGCAGCACCCCGGGTGCCTCGCGTGCAGCCAGATCGCCCACCGCGTCGAAGGCGAAACCGGGTGTGAGGCGGTCTTCGTCATCGAGCGGCAGAACCTGCCGCAGCAAGGGGTCGTTGGCATCGCCGAAGCGCATGCGCGCGACGAAACCACGCGGAACGCGCAGCGGAAAGGCATTGCCGGCGCCAGTAGCCAGGCAGCCGTTGAGCTGGGTGAGGCCGAGGATCGTCAGCAATTCGGCGGGATCAGTGATCGCTTCACGCCAGACCTGTTGCCAACGCACAGGCTGCGCGAAACGGGAGCTTGTCGGTATCATGCGCGCCCTGTTGCTGAACGCGATGCGCTCGGTTTGCGGAATTCTCGGGATTTTTCATTCTAGCCGCATTCCCGATGCGGCTCTTTGCACTGGAGCTTTAGGCATGGCCACTTATGGGCTGAACGACGTCAAGAACGGCTTGAAAATCCTCGTCGACGGTTTCCCCTGCGTTATCACGTTCACCGAGTACGTGAAGCCGGGCAAGGGTCAGGCCTTCACCCGCATCAAATACCGCAATATCAAGAACGGCCGTGTCGTTGAAATGACCATGAAGGCGACCGATTCGCTCGAAGCGGCCGACGTGCTCGATACCGACATGGAATACCTGTACGGCGATGGCGAGTTCTGGCACTTCATGGACCCGACTTCGCACGAGCAGTTTGGCGCCGACGCCTCGGCCATGACCGAAGCGGTGAAATGGCTGAAGGGCAACGAAATCTGCATGGTCACGTTGTGGAACGGCTCGCCGCTCGTGGTCACGCCGCCGACCTATGTCGAATTGCAGATCGTCGAGACCGATCCGGGCGTGCGCGGCGACACCTCGGGTGGCGGTGGCAAGCCGGCCAAGCTCGAGACCGGCGCCATCGTGCGCGTGCCGTTGTTCGTGCAGAACGGCGAAGTGCTCAAGTGCGACACCCGCACCGGCGAGTACGTCAGCCGCGTCAAGTAATTCCCCATCAAATGATGCCGAAGTCACCGGAGCCCGCATGGAACGCATCGCGATCGATACGTTGATCGAAGCCGAGTGGGTGATCCCGGTGCACCCACATGGCGTGGTGCTCGAACACCACGCCGTAGCGGTCGATCAAGGCAAGATCCTCGCGATCCTGCCGACCAATGAGGCGCGTACGCGCTACGCGGCGCGCGAAGTGGTGTCGCGACCGGGGCATGCGCTGATTCCCGGTCTCGTCAATATCCACTGCCATTCCGCCATGGTGCTGATGCGCGGCCTGGCTGATGACCTGCCGCTGATGTCGTGGCTGCAAGATCACATCTGGCCGACCGAAGCGAAGTTCGTCGGTGCCGAGATGATTGCCGATGGCACCTTGATCGCGGCTGCGGAGTTGATCCGTGGCGGCGTCACCTGCGTCAACGAGATGTATTTCTTCCCGGAAGTCGCGGCCGCGACCTTGAAGCGTGTTGGCCTGCGCGCGGGCATCGGACTCACCGTCATCGAATTCCCGACCGCCATGGCCAGCCACGCCGACGAGTACATCGACAAGGGTCTGGCGCTCGCCGACGAGTTGAAACACGAACCGCTGCAGCGCGCCTGCTGGGCACCGCATGCGCCGTACACGGTGAGTGATGCCAGCTTCGAGAAGATCCGCATGTACTCCGACCAACTCGACCTGCCGGTGCATGTGCATGTGCATGAGACCGCCTTCGAGGTCGAAGACGCGCTGCGCCAGCACAAGGAACGGCCGTTCGCGCGCCTGAAACGACTCGGTCTCGTCAATCGCAATCTGATCGCCGTGCACATGACGCAACTGACCGAGTCCGAGATTGCGCAATGCGCCGAAGCCGGCGTCAGTGTCGCGCACTGCCCGGAATCGAATCTCAAACTCGCGAGTGGTTTCGCGCCGATCGAGGCCTTGCGCAAGGCCGGTGTGAACGTCGCGCTCGGCACCGACGGTGCCGCGAGCAACAACGATCTGGACTTGATCGGCGAGATGCGCACTGCCGCGCTGCTCGCGAAAGCGGTGGCGCAGGACGCGTCCGCACTCGATGCGGCCTCGGCCTTGCGCATGGCGACGCTGGGCGGCGCACAGGCGCTCGGCTGGGAAGACCGCGTCGGCTCGATCGAAATCGGCAAGGAAGCGGACCTGACCACCATCGCCCTTGACGAATTCGACACACTGCCGGTGTACAACGCCATCTCGCAAATTGTCTACGCCAGCAGCCGTCGCGACGTGCGCGATGTCTGGGTGCGTGGCGAACGCAAACTTGCTGCGGGACGACTCACCGGATTCGATACCGATGAACTCGCTGCTACAGCACGCAACTGGGGCGCGCGCATGCGTGCCAAGGCCTGATCGTGCAGAGGAGCGCCATGCAGACCGCCGACCCCTCGGAAATCCGCAAATTCAACGAACAGGCACATCGCTGGTGGGACCCGACCGGTCCATCGCGCGCCTTGCATGAACTCAATCCTGAACGGCTCGCCTTCGTGCGCGAGCGCATCGAGCTCGCCGGCGCGCGCGTGCTCGATCTCGGGTGCGGTGGCGGCATCCTGACCGAAACGCTGGCCGCGGCCGGTGCCGATGTGCTCGGCATCGACGCCGCCGACGAACAGATCGAAGTCGCGCGCCTGCATGCGCTCGAGTCGGGCTCGAGCGCGATGTATCGCCATGTCGACGCGGCAACACTCGCGGTAGAAATGCCCGGCCAGTTCGATGCGATCTGCTGCATGGAAATGCTCGAACATGTCACCGAACCCGAAGCCATCCTCACCGCTTGCGCTGCCTTGCTGAAACCCGGCGGACAACTGTTCCTGTCGACCATCAACCGAAACGTGCGCAGCTTTGCGCTGGCCATCGTCGCGGCCGAACATGTGTTGAAACTGCTGCCGGTCGGCACCCATCGCCATGCGTTGTTCATCCGGCCGAGTGAACTCGCTGCTGGTCTGCGTGCCGCCGGGCTGGAAATGCGCGCGCTCGAAGGCCTGCATTACGACCCGTTCCGGCACAAGGTCTGGCGCAATCGCGATGTCGGCGTGAACTATCTGATGCATGCCGGGAAAGCGGTTGGCCACTAACACCCGCGCACTGCTGTTCGACCTCGACGGCACCTTGCTCGACACCGCCCCGGACATGATTGCGGCGGTGAATGCATTGCGCGTCGACGCCGGACTCGCGCCGCTGGCGTCCACAATTTTGCGGCCGTATGTGTCGAAGGGCGGTCGCGCGATGTTGCGTATTGGTTTCCCGAACGCCGATGAAGCCGAGCGCGAACGCCTGCTGCCGGAATTCCTCGATCGCTATGCCGCCGATATCGCGCGCGACACGCGGCTGTTTGCCGGTGTCGACGATCTGCTGGTGATGTGTGGCGAGCAGGGGATTGCACTCGGCATCGTCACCAACAAACCGGGTTGGCTGACCGACGCCCTGCTCGATGCGCTGGAACTGCGGTCGATTTTCGGTGCCGTGGTCAGCGGTGACACGCTGGCCGAGAAGAAGCCGCATCCGGCGCCAGTTTTTCATGCATTGCAGACCTTGAACGTGGATCCGGCGGCGGCCTGGATGTTCGGCGATGACCTGCGCGATATCGAAGCCGGACGTGCGGCAGGCACGCGCACGGCCGCGGCGGCGTTCGGCTATCTCGATGCGCAGGACGACCCGCGCACCTGGGGTGCCGATGTCGTCATCCGCGATGCGCGCGAATTGATCGCGTATCTGGATTGAGCGGTCGAATGAACGCCGTGGCTGCGCTGTCCGTCGATGCCGACGCCGAGGCCTTCCTCGAAAAATGGCTGCGCGCCTGGCCGGCCTTGGCTTACGCGAAACTGTTTGCATCCGAAGGCGAATGGCCGGGGCTGCGCGCGCGGGTCGGGGTTGCGTTCGAATTGGCGGAGGCGAGCTGGCTGTTATCCGATGCCACCGTGCGTGAGCACAAGTTGCTGTGGTGGCAGGAAGAGCTCGCCCTGCACGCTGCCGGCAAAGCGCGTCATCCCTTGCTCAAACCGGTGTCGACGCTGACCTTGCCGGCGGACCTGGCGAGATCAGCGTTGGCGAACCTGCATGCCGCGGCACCGACCGACGCGGATGCCGCTTTGTCACGCATCGCGCAGATCGCGACGCGCGCCGATGAAGCCGAAGTGACGCAGGTCTCGGCCACGGTGGTGCTGGCGGCGATGTACCTGCTCGCGCTGCGAACCGCTGCGCCCAGTACCTTTGCGCAGGCGCCGCTGGATCTGCGCGCGCGCTTCGCGGTCGCCGAAGCGACACCGGGCAAATCGCTGAATGCCCTGGTGTCGGCGCTTGCACAGCGCTGGTGTGATCAACTGTCCCGACGTGAAGCGCAGCTTCCGAAGTCGTCCTGGCACGGCGTGCGTGGACAACGCATCCTGACCCGGCTGGGACTGGATCTGATGCTTGCACTCGCGCGCGGCCGGGAACCTGCGACCGGCCACTGGCGGAACACCCTGCGCGCCTGGTCGACAGTCGCCGGATTGCGTTGAATGCACCCAATGAACAACGAAGGTCGATACATGCCACACACCTCCAACACGGCACGACCGATGCCCGATATCGCTCATGGCGCACACACGGTCGCCACCGGCACGCTCGACTGGGTCGGTATGGGCGACATCGCCCTGCCGATTCGCGTTGCCGCGCGCGCAGGCGAGTTCGTGCAGACGCCGGCACGCGTCGCGGCGTTCGTGAATCTGCAACAGCCGCAAGCACGCGGCATCCACATGTCGCGACTCTATCTATTGCTCGACCGCGTACTCGCATCGGCGGAATTGACGCCCGCCCTGTTGCAGCGCGTGCTCGGCGAATTCGTCGCCTCGCAGCGCGAACTGTCGAGCCGCGCGATGTTGCGCATCGCCTTCGATTGCCTGCTGCGGCGTCCAGCGCTGGTGAGCGCGAACAGCGGATGGAAGGCGTATCCGGTGGTGATCACGGCGCTGCTGGATGAACGCGGCTTCGCGCTGGAAACAGCATTCGAAGTCACCTATTCGAGTACCTGTCCGTCGTCGGCGGCGCTGGCGCGCCAGCTGATCCAGGAACAGTTCAAGGCCGACTTCGCGCCGGACGGATTGGACTTCGAACGCGTGCTGACGTGGTTGGGATCGGAGCAGGGCATCAATGCCACGCCACATGCCCAGCGTTCGGGTGCCGAAGTTTGCGTGCGCATGCGGCCGGAGGAGTCGACGATTCCGTTGTTGGCGCTGATCGATCGCGTCGAAGGCGCATTGATGACGCCGGTACAAACCGCGGTCAAACGCGAAGACGAACAGGCCTTCGCGCGCCTCAACGGCGCCAACCTGATGTTCTGCGAGGACGCCGCGCGCCGCATCCAGCACGCACTCGACCGCGACGAGGGCATCACCGACTTCTGGCTGCGCGCCTCACACTACGAAAGCCTGCACGCGCACAATGCCGTCGCCATCGCGACCAAGGGCATTGCTGGCGGCTATGACGCGCTGACGAAACTCTGAGTGGACAGAATGTAGCCAGAATGTACAACGCAATGAGCGCAGCGAATTGCGCCGGATTTCGATCGTGGCGATGCGGGCGCAATGCGTTGCGCGCTCAAGACTAAGGCATCACCGGCGCGTCTTCGCCCCAGATGCGCGCCAGCGTGGCTTGAATCTTCTTCTCGAATCGCGCAATCAGTTCCCGATTCGCAGCCACCAGCGCCTGCTCCACTTCGATCTCCGCCACGATGGCTTGCTGCGTGGCGATGGGCGGGAGGGGGATTGAATACTCCTTCAAGACCTGTGCGCTTAAATTGCTCTGATTCCCGCCTCGGGCATCACTGACCTTTCTCAGGTCGTCGTAGCGAGATTGAAGGGCTCGGAATAGATATCCGTTGTCGAGTGAGTCGCCTTTCGTCTGAAAGACGGCGCACGCTTGATTCACCGCCGCATCTATGCCGAGAATCGCGACCCTGCCGCGTGTTACACCTTGCCCATACATGGCCATCAACACGGTGCCTTTGGGCACGATCCATGTGGCTGAGTTCTTCAGTCCTTCCGCAGTGATGAACTCGTTTGAGCGGTCAATCACTCCGTAGTCGATCAGCGTTGTTGTGACCCAAGGAATGTCGCCTTCCCAATAGGTCTCATTCGATCGGTCTGGTGTTCCGCCTGACTTGATCGTGCAAACTTCGCCCAACTCCACCATCGGCCAGTCCGGGTGAATGGGGATGTGTGGGCGGTAGTGTTCCAGCACGGCGCGGGCGCCGTTGATGACTTTCTGATAGCCCTCGATCTCCGCCACGATCTCCATCTGCACTTCCAGCGGAGGCAAGGGCAATGCAAATTCAAGAACATGGCTTTTGGTAATATTCGGATCTTTGCGCGTGCTGTTTGCGACTCTTTTCCAATAGTCCTTCGATACGGCGAGGACGGCATTCAGAAAGTAGGGATTCACCATCGACGTGGGCAGAAGAGCAGTCATTGCTTGGTTCTGAGCCGCTTCAATTTCAAGAACGCCCGTTCGCCCGATCTGATTGAACCCTCCGTACATCGCAATGAGGACGGTTCCAACTGGAAGAATTGTTAGCGACGTCTCTTCTAACGCTAACTTGGTAATTTTCTCTTGAGTGGCCGTTATCGGCCCGTCACAAAGATCAAGAGTTTTCACCCAGGGAATTGTCCCATCGGCGAAGTAAGCTGGAATACTTCGCGACGGTGTAGTGCCTGATTTTGTCTCGAACAATTGACCGAGTTTGACCAGCGGCCATTGTGTGACTGCGGCAACTCTCAGCCCATACCGTTCGCCGCTGAGGTTGTAGTCGCCGTTCGCGGCGAGCTTGGCTTTCGGGACGATTTGGGCGGTGGAGGTGAGGGCGAAGAGAGTCTCGGTGGACGCGCCGGTGCGCAAAGCATCGAGGTAGGCGGCGAGTTCGGCCTGCACTTGCGGCAGGTCGTTTTTGTCGATGGCGCGGCGCTGGGCGCCGAGGCCGAAGCCGTCGTTTTCGACTTTGAAGAAGGCGATGGTGTCGCTCTGGCGAGCGAGCGATTTGTCGAGGAGGAGGATGCTGGTCTTCACCCCCGAGTACGGATTGAAACAGCCCGCCGGCAACGAAACTACGGCGACGAGCGAGTTTTCGACGAGCATTTTCCGCAGGTCTTTGTAGGCGGTCTGACTCTGGAAGATGATGCCCTCGGGCACGATGATGGCGGCGCGACCCGTCGGCGTCAGGTGCTCGGCCATGTAGTCCACGAACAGCACTTCGCTGCGCTTCGCCTGAATGGAGAAGCGTTTGTGCGGCTTGATGCCGCCTTTCGGCGACATGAACGGCGGGTTGGCCAGAATCACGTCGGCGAATTCGTTCCAGCGATCGTCGGACGTGAGCGTGTCGTATTCGAAAATGTGCGGGTCGGTGAAGCCATGCAGGTACAGGTTCACCAGCGACAGGCGCACCATGTCGGGCGAGATGTCGTAACCCTTGAAGTTTTTGGCGAGACGACCCTTGTCGTCGGGCGTGAGCGTGCTGTGGCCGCGGGCGTCGGTGTTCGCACGCAGGATGTGCTTGTAGGCCGAGATCAGGAAGCCGGCGGTGCCGCAGGCGGGGTCGAGGATGCTCTCGTGTTTCTGCGGGGCAAGCACCTCGACCATGAAATCGATGATGTGGCGCGGCGTGCGGAACTGGCCGGCATCACCCTGGCTACCCAGCACACTGAGCAGATACTCGAAGGCGTCGCCCAGGCGTTCGCTGTGGTCATAGGAAAATTCGTCGATGATCTTGAGGAAGGCCTTCAGCGTCTCGGGGTCGCGGTACGGCAGGTAGGCGTTCTTGAAAATGTCTCGAAAGAGCGCCGGAATGCCGGGGTTTTCCGGCATCAGGCCGATGCCTTCGCTGTAGAGACCGAGAATCTCGTGACCACCGAGACTGCGATCCATGAGTTTGCCCCAGCCGTAGCGGGCGTAGTCGCCGGTGAAGAACTTGCGCTTGCCGCCGAGTTCTTCGGACTCGGCGTCCATGTCGTCCATGAACTTGTAGATCAGCGCGATGGTGATCTGCTCGACTTGGGATTTCGGGTCGGGCACCTTGCCAACGAGGATGTCGCGGGCGGTGTCGATGCGGCGTTTGGTATC
Organism: Lysobacterales bacterium; assembly: GCA_043753835.1. Lineage (GTDB taxonomy): Bacteria > Pseudomonadota > Gammaproteobacteria > Xanthomonadales > Ahniellaceae > JADKHK01. The sequence goes on from JAYUVY010000060.1 coordinate 83,777, forward strand.
GGTGTCGAGCATTACTTGAGCTGCTTCATGGTGTCGTTGGCCAGTAGCGTGCGCATCTGCGAGATGGCGATTTCGTTGAGCTTGAGCAGGCGATCTGCTTGCGTCAGGCCCTGGCGGATGAAGACGGCGTTGAGGCTCTCCAGATTCGTCAAGACGACCAGCTGCTCCAGCGGCGCATGGTCGCGGATATTGCCCTCGGCATCAGGATGGGCATCGCGCCATTGCTTGGCGGTCTGACCAAACAGGGCGACATTGAGCAAGTCCGCTTCGTTGGCATAGACCAGCGATGCCTGCGACCTGGTGATGGCGGGCGGAATCAGCGTCTCGCGGATGGCGTCGGTGTGGGTGCGGTAGTTGATCTTGGACAGGGTGCGCTGGAGATTCCAGCCGAGTTTGAGACGCTCGTTTTCGTCGTCTTTAAGGCGCTGGAATTCCTTGATGAGGTAGAGCTTGAATTCCGGGCTGAGCCAAGTGCCGAATTCAAAAGCAATGTCCTTGTGGGCGTAGGTTCCGCCACCATAACGGCCAGCCCGTGACTGAAATCCGATAGCTGCCGTGGCCTCGATCCACTTCCTGGGGGTCAGGGAAAAACTGTTGAGGCCCGCTTGCTTTCTAAAGGTCTCGAATTCGAGACCTTTAAAATCCGGATTGTGGATTTGCTCCCAGATACCAATGAGTTCGAGCGTGTTGCGATTGCGCATCCAGTTGTAGATCAGCGAATCATCGCCAAACTTTTTCGCCATGTCGGTCAGGGATATGAAGTCGTGATCGCCGCTCGACACGATGGCAATGGCGGTTCCTTGAACCTCGATGATGCTTTTCTTTGCTCCGCTCATGGGGCCTGCCTTTGCGGTGGGATAGCGCCAAACCCGTCGAATTCGAGGGGTTTAACTATGGCGAATTCGCCACAATTGAAACGATCCATGGATGCGTTCATGACTCAGGCCGAGAACTGGTTCAAGGCGACGTAGTCCTTGATGTATTCGGGCACCAGTGTGCGGTACGGCTGGGGCACAGCCCGGAAATCATGGGTGGTGAAGTACGGGTTGGTCGCCAGATCGGTGAACTGCCTGCTGTCGATGATGTCGCGCACCGTGTTGCTGCTGATGTAGGCCTTGAAGTAGGTCTTGATGGCCGGGATCGCCGAGGGCGGTTCGGGCACGCGGTCGGCGATGAACTTCGAGAACTCTTCCTCCAGCAACTCATCCCTGGACTTGAAGCGCGGGATAAGGCTGAACACCTTCTCCAGAATCTCGCGCAGCGTCAGCCGACGGTCGACGGCGGCGGCTTTGCGCAGCTTGTCGAGGGTGTAGTACTCCTCGGGCTGGTCGAACACTTCGCGGTTCACATAGTCGATGACGCGATCCCACTGCCCGGCTTCGATGGCGGATGCAACCGTGTCATTGGCGCGGATCGCATCTTCGAATTTCGCGAAGAACATGCGGTCGATTCTCATCCCTTCGGCCGTGATCTCCTCAACCCGCATCGAAGCCAGGATGTCGGCGCCGAGGTGCTCAAAGGTGCCGCCCACGCGCACCGGCCCTTCGCCGCCGCCGTCGTCACTGCTCGTGCTCTTCGGCTGCGGCAGCTTCAGCACTTCGTCGTAGTTGAAGTCTTCCTCGAAGTATTCGCAGTTGGCGAAGAAGTCGAAGAGTTTGAAGGCTGTCTTGACGGGTTGTTGCACGCCGTCTTTGCGGGTGTCGTCGAAAAGCACGTCGCGGAAGTCGTGCTTGCGGGTGCCGCGTCCCTTGATCTGGATGAAGTCGGTCGGCGAGAAGACCGGGCGGAACAGGCCGATGTTGAGGATGTCGGTGCAGTCATACCCGGTCGTCATCATGCCGACCGTCACGCAGATGCGTGCCTTGCTGGTCTTGTAGGTCGGGATGAAGTTGCCGGAGCCGAGCAGGTTGTTGTTGGCGAAGTTGATGGTGAACTGCTGGGCGTCAGGTATCTGGGAAGTGACCTGCACCGCGAAGTCTGAGTGGTACTTGCCCGGGAACATGCGGTCGGCCATCTGATTGAGTATCTGCGCCAGCTTGGCGGCATGGTTCTGACTGACGGCAAAGACAATCGACTTGCCGATTTCGCCGCTGACCGGATCGCGCAGGGCGTTTTCCAGAAACGTCTTGCACAGGAGCTGGTTGGTGGTGTCGGCGAAGAAGCGCTTCTCGAATTCGCGCTGCTTGAAGGCCTGCTGCTGGTCCTCGCCGGTGTCGTCGGTGAACGAGACGATGAAGCCCGCTTCGGACAGCAGTGTGGTGGTGACCTCGGTGCGCGCGTCCACCACCGTCGGATTGATCAGGAAGCCTTCCTTCACACCATCGAGCAAGGAGTAGCGGAAGGTCGGCTGGCTGTTTTCGCAGCCGAAGGTGCGGTAAGTGTCGAGCAGCAGTCGACGCTCGGCCTCGCGCGGGTCGCGAGTGCCAGGCCTTGCGCTGTCGAACCGGCGCAGGTAATCGCGTGGCGTGGCGGTGAGCCCCAGCTTGTAGCCGATGAAGTATTCGAACACGGCGCGGGCATTGCCACCGATGGAGCGGTGCGCTTCGTCGGAGATGACCAGATCGAAGTCGGTCGGCGAGAAGAGCTTCTGGTACTTGTTGTTGAAGAGCAGCGACTGCACCGTGGTGACCACAATCTCGGCGCGTCGCCAGTCATCCCGATTCTCTTTGTAGATCACCGTCTGAAAATCGGCGGACAACACGGCGGAGAATGCTTTCTTGGCTTGGTCTTCGAGTTCGAGGCGATCGACGAGGAAAAGGACGCGCCGCACGTTGCCCGAGCGCAGAAACAGTTTGATGACAGCGGCAGCAGTCAGGGTTTTTCCGGTGCCCGTGGCCATCTCGAACAGAAAACGGTCGCGGCCGTCGCCGACTGCGGCCTGAAGGCTGCGGATGGCCTGAATCTGATACGGCCGGAGAAAACGCAATTTGTTCGATTGGATGTATCCGGGGCGCTCGGCTTCGTTCCGCCAACCAGCCTCCGATGGGTAGTTCGGGCGCTGAGTGCGAACGATGTAGTCATCGCCCACCGACTCTTCGATCAAGCGCTGCGGATTGGGCGTGAGCTTCTCGTATCCGGTGACCGATTCGGGGGTCGGGAACGTGGTGATGACGTAAGGATTTCCGCGTTCGAGGTCCCAGAAGTAGTGCAGGTTGCCGTTCGAGAGGATGACAAAACGGCAGTTCTCGGACTTGGCGTACCTGCGGGCCTGCTCCTTGCCGACGAGCGGATTCTTGTCCTCTGCTTTGGCTTCGAGGACGAGGAGCGGGAAACCTCTGGCGTCGAGCAAGAGAAAGTCGACGAACCCTTTTGTTGCCTTCTCGAAGTTGTCACCCAGCGCGTCCAGGTCAGTTGAATTGATCGTGACGCCGGGTTCGAGGCGAATATTCGCGGGCGCAGCGCCTTCCGGGAAGAAGCGCCAGCCAGCCGCTTCAAGCAGTCGGTTGATCCTGATGCGGGCAGTGGCTTCCTTGTCGGGCATTCAGTGTCCCGTTTCGGCGATGGTGGTCATTCCATCACAGCGTGATCGCCAGGCGCGTGCCCTGATCGATGGCGCGCTTGGCGTCGAGTTCGCCGGCTTCGTCGGCGCCGCCGATGAGATGCGCGGTCTTGCCGAGTTGCGCGAGTGCCGCGTGCAGGGTGCGGTTTGGTTCCTGACCGGCGCAGATCACGATGTGATCGACTTCGAGCAACTTCGAGGTGTTGCCGCTGCTGATGTGCAGACCGCGTTCGTCGATGCGGTCGTAGTTGACGCCGCCGATCATCTCGACGCGCTTCATCTTCAGCGCCGCACGATGCACCCAGCCGCTGGTCTTGTTCAGGCGTTTGCCGGGCGCGCCTTCGGTCCGTTGCAGCAGGAACACCTGACGTGCCGGCGGTTCCGGTTGCGCCTTCAGACCTTCAACACCGCCGCGGTGGGTGAAGGTGTCATCGACGCCCCATTCCTTGCGCCAGAGCTTTTCGTCGAGCGTCGCCGAATGGCCGTCATCGACGAGGAACTCGGCGACGTCGAAACCGATCCCGCCGGCACCGATGATGGCGACACGCTTGCCGACCGGTTTGCGTCCAGCGAGCACGTCGAGGTAACTCAGCACCTTGTCCGACTCGATGCCGGGAATGCGCACGCTGCGCGGCGTTACGCCGGTGGCGATGATGATCTCGTCGAAGCCACCGGACGCGAGCATCTCGGCAGTCACGCGCGTGTCGAGTTTCAGGTCGACGCCGGTCTGCGGAATGCGATTGCGGAAATAGCGGATGGTTTCGTTGAACTCTTCCTTGCCGGGAATGAGCTTGGCCAGGTTGAACTGGCCGCCGATCTCGCTCGCGGCATCGAACAAGGTCACGCGATGGCCGCGTTGACCGAGCGTGGTCGCAGCCGCCAGTCCAGCCGGACCTGCGCCAACGACAGCAATGCGCTTCGGTGTCGCGGTGGGTTTGATCACGATCTCGGTTTCGTAACACGCGCGCGGATTCACGAGACAACTCGCACGCTTGTTCTCGAACACATGATCGAGACAGGCCTGGTTGCAGGCGATGCAGGTGTTGATGTCCTCGGCGCGATTGGCGCGCGCCTTGTTCACCCATTCCGGGTCGGCCAGCAGCGGTCGCGCCATCGACACCATGTCGCAACTGCCATCGCTCAGCAGTTTCTCCGCGATATCGGGCATGTTGATGCGATTGGTCGCGATCACCGGCAACTTGACGTGCTTCTTGAGTTCGCGCGTGGCGAAGGCGAACGCGGCGCGTGGCACCGAGGTGACGATGGTCGGAATGCGCGCCTCATGCCAGCCGATGCCGCTGTTGATCAAGGTGGCGCCAGCCGCTTCGATCGCCTTGGCGAGCAGGATCACTTCTTCCCAGCTCTGGCCACGATCAACGAGATCAAGCAGGCTCAGGCGATAAATGATGATGAAATCCGGGCCCAGCTTGGCGCGGATCGCCTTGACGATTTCAATCGCGAAACGCATGCGGTTCTCGACGCTGCCGCCCCATTCGTCGGTGCGCTTGTTGGTGCGTTCGCACAGGAATTCGTTGATCAGATAGCCTTCCGACCCCATCACTTCGACGCCGTCGTAGCCGGCCTCGCGCGCCAGCGCCGAGCAGTTCGCAAAGGCCTTGATCTGCGACCAGACGCCGCGACTCGACAGTTCACGCGGCGAAAACGGCGTGATCGGTGACTTGATCTTGGACGGCGCCACCGACAGCGGGTGATAGCCATAGCGCCCGGAATGCAGGATCTGCATGCACACATGCCCGCCTTCGGCATGCACGGCCTGGGTAATCTTGCGATGCCGCGCGACTTCCCAGGACCAGCTGAGCTTGCCGGCAAACGGTGCCACCCAACCCGCGATATTCGGGGCGATGCCGCCGGTGACGATCAGTCCCGTTCCGCCCTTGGCGCGCTCGCCGAAATAGGCGGCCAGCTTGTCGTAGTCGCGGGCGCGATCTTCGAGTCCGGTGTGCATCGAACCCATCAGCACGCGATTGCGCAAAGTGATATGGCCGAGATTCAGCGGTGCAAAAATGGCGGGATAGGCAAATTCGGTCACGGGCGACACCGTCTGGGGATAAACCGCAAGTTTCAACGGCCGCGACTTGGCAAGTCAAACGAATGTTTCAGATTACACAATGTGAAATAGGTCACATACGCACCGAGGGGTGTTTCACATATCGTGACGCCACACTCAGGGACGAGCCGACCATGACGGATGCAATACGGATACTCAGTTTGGGTTTCGCCAGCAGCGAATTGCACATGATGCAGGTCGTGCTCGAATCGGCCGCAAAAACCCTGCCGCGAGGCTTTCGACTGGTGAAGGCGTCTGAGGTGGCGGATGTCGCGATCGTCAACTGGAGCACGCTCAACATCGAGCGCACACAACAGTTTCTGGCCGAACGTTTTCAAGCCATTCCGCTGATTTCGGTATCGGAAACCGGCGTGCTGGGTTCGCCCGGACTCTGCGTCGAAGAATCGCATCTGCTGGCCAACCTGGCGGCCATGGTGGTCGAGGCGCTCGAGGGCGTGGAAACCGCGTCGCGCGCGCGACCGCCGGAATACGTGTCCTGGCTGAGCTTGCGCCGACACGAGCCTGACCTCGCCGCAGTCGCCGTGGTGCCGGCTCGGATTGCGCCCAGTGCGCCGGTGTTTTCCGGGCCACCCCTGCTGGAAGCCGGAGTATCCGAACCGCAACCCCTGCATGGGCTGAAACTGTTGATTGTGGACATGCATTCCGAAGGTCTCGATGCCGCCCGGCAATTGCTGCACACGCTCGGTGCCAGTGTCGACATCGCGCACGACGACCACGATGCATGGACACTTTATGGTGCCAAAGCCTATTCGGCGGTGCTGATCGATGCGCGCATTGCTGACGAAGGGGGTTTCAAACTTTGTCGCCGCATTGTTCACGACGCGATGCACAAAGCGCCGCCGGTGTGGATGCTGGCGGGCAAGCTACGCCCGATCGAGCGAGCGCGTGGCGCGCATGCGGGCACGGCCGGCTTTCTGGGCTGGCCGTTGCAACGTGCCGCCGTCCTGCTCGCGCTGAGCGCATTGCGTGCGACCGCCAACGCGGGATAATCGGCGCAAAGGAGAACGCCATGCGCCCAGTCGACCAGTTGCTCGGGGAATACGCCGAATCGCACCGCAATCCGACCAACCGCATCATCCACAAATTCTGCGTGCCCTTGATCCTCTACTCGACGCTCGGCCTGTTGTGGTGGGTGCACCCCTATGTCGCCATCGGCATTATCGTGTTCGCGGTCGCTTACTATCTGCGCCTGTCCTGGCCATTCGCGCTGGCGATGGGCGTGCTTTCCGGTCTGATGGCCTGGAGCTTTCTGCTGATTCCACCGTCATGGTTGCTGCCAACGATGGCGGGTATCTGGATTGCGGCCTGGGTGACGCAATTCATCGGCCATGAAATTGAAGGCAAGAAACCTGCCTTCTTCCGCGACGTGTTCTTCCTGCTGATCGGGCCGCTGTGGTTCCTCGCGCCGATCTTCCGCAAGCTCAAGATCGCGTACTGACCGCGCGCGATGCGCATCGGCATCTTCGGGGCCGGCAGCATTGGTGCCTATCTCGGCGGCATGCTCACGCATGCGGGCGTCGACGTGGTGTTGCTGGCGCGCCATGCCTTGCATGATTCGGTGGCGCAGTCCGGGCTGCGCGTCAGCGACAACGATGGTGTCGACGTGGTCGTACGCGATGTGCGCATCGTGCTCGACGCCGCGCAACTCGTCGATCGCAAACTCATCCTGGTCACCACGAAATCCGCCGATACGGCGGCTGCAGCGGACGCGCTTTCGAAAGTGTTTGGCAACGGCGAAGGCCTGTCGGTCGTCAGTTTCCAAAACGGCGTGCGCAATGCCGATGTGTTGCGCCAAGTGTTGCCGAAGGCGCGGGTGCATGCCGGCATGGTGCCGTACAACGTCGTCTGGCAGGCACCTGCGCACTTCCATCGCGGCACCAGCGGTGAGTTGATGATCGAAGCGGTGCCCGGTGCGGACGCGATCGTTGCGCTGTTGCGTCGTGCCGGACTGGCGGCCACCGCGCCCGCCGATTTGCCGGCGGTGCTGTGGGGCAAACTGCTGCTCAATCTCAACAACCCGGTGAATGCACTCTCGGATCTGCCACTGCGCCAGCAATTGCTCGATCGCGGCTATCGACGCATCGTCGCCGCGCTGATGCGAGAAGGATTGCGTGTGCTCGACCTCGCCGGCATCAAACCCGCAAAGGCCGGCAAGGTCGGGCCACGGCTCGTTCCTTTCATCCTCGACTTGCCGACGCCAATCTTCGCGCGGGTGGCGGCATCGATGCTCAAGCTCGATGCGCAGGCGCGTTCGTCGATGTGGGAAGACCTGTGCAAGCGCCGTATCACCGAAGTCGACTGGATCAACGGCGAAATCGTGCGCCTCGCGGCCAAGCACGGCGGAGATGCGCCACTGAACCGGGCCCTGATCCAGCTGATCCGCGAAGCCGAAGCCGCGGGGCAGGGTTCGCCCGGACTCTCGGCAGACGTGATCGCCAAGCGGTTGGCCACCGCCTGACGCCTGAACCAAGCCGCGTCGCGAATCTTTATTTGAGTTCTATTTCGACCAACTCGATGGTTTCCGTTCCGCTGTTCTTGAGCGCGCGCGTCGTACCAGCTGGCTGGACTGCAAAATCCGCTGGCCGCAAAGCCAGTTGTTGGTCTTGCAAACCAGGTGTGATCGTCGTCAGCAAGCCACCGCGCACGACCACCCGTACACCTTTGTTGCCCTGGGAAATCGCAGGAGCGAATTGGCCCGGCGCCAGTATCAGTCGCCAAGCCCGCAGCCGTGGGTTGTCGAAAATCTGCTCGTATTGAGGCGCGGCATCGCGCGACGAGATGGCATTTCCCGAGGGTTTCGCGCGGCGCAGTTCAACGACGATGATCTGGTATGCGCTTTTGTCGCCGTTGACCACCCTGTGTGTGCGCGGCTCGGCACCTACGGCGCTGTAGGCGGCCGCTCCCGCCGGATACAACGTCGCCGCAGTCAACGGCTTGCCCGGGCTCTGTCCGCTCGATTGCGACGATTGGATGACGACAGCGAACAGATCCCGGTAATGCGTGTGAAACCCCGAGTCGCCTTTCGGCGGGTAGAGGTTGTTCAATATCGCAATGTCCTCATCCGCGAAGACCAGTTGATGAAAGGAAGCATGCTCGACCGGAACGGCGGTCTCAATGGGTGAACACCCGAGCAAATGTGGCTGTTGTTTCGGCCACTCGAAATCACCACCGCAATATCTGATCGTAAAATTCCTGTCCGAGACTGGTTCGCCACGCGGGTAAGAATCGTATGCCAGCGCATATCGGTTGCCAGATGCATCACGCCCGATAGCCTGCCAAGTCTCAGAGTCAGTTCCCTGGAACTGCACAGCGAACCAGAACGGACGACCCTCCGCATCATTCTTCACCGTGCATTCCCAACCAGAAGCGGGATTGGTTTCCAGAGGGAATATGCCGCAGTCCTTGGCAGACGCGCCTGAAAGCTCCATGACTTTGTTCATCACGGGGCTTGCGACTGGAGAATGAGCAGCATGAGCACATGCGCTCAGCAGGCAAACGGAAAGTGCAGTGCTGACCTGCTGGCCGATTTTCGGACGAGCTGAAAGTTGAGAGGATAGCTCCCGCCCCATAGCGAGGAGCGTATGCGAAAGTCCCGATTTACCGAAGAC
>JAYUVY010000061.1:0-12875 GCA_043753835.1 Lysobacterales bacterium
GTTCAAGGCGCTGCTGGTGGAACCATCAGCGTTGGTCTATGCCGAACGGCATGACAACCTCGAAGCTATCTACAAGAAACTGAGCGAACGGCGCGATACGGCCGATGTCAGTGAGCTGCTCAAGCTGTTGCACCGCATCGTTAATCAGGCGATTGCCTCGCAGGGTGCTGGCGACGATCAGGCCGGTGGCTTAACGGTGGACTTGTCGCAGATCAACATGGAAAAGCTGCGCAACGAGTTTGCAAAAAAGGTCAAGCGCAAGGCTACAGTGATTGAGGACATTCGCCAGATCGTTGAAGAAAAGCTGGCCCAGATGCTGGCCGCTTATCCGCTGCGCATGAACTACGAAAAGAAGTACCAGGAAATCATCGCCGCCTACAACCAGGACAAGGACCGTGCGACGGTGGAAGACACCTTTGCCAGGCTCATGGATTTGGCCAGCAAGCTCGATGCCGAGCAACGCCGCGCCATTGAGGAAGGGCTGAGTGAGAAGGAACTCGCATTGTTCGATCTGCTCGGCAAGGAATCAATGACCAAGGCCGAACGCAATCGTCTCAAGGACGCCAGCCGCGAATTGCTTGCCGAGATCACGCGACTGATTGCACCGCTGGAGCAATGGACTGAGAAAGAGCAGACGCAGGCGGAAGTAGAGGTCTTCGTGCTCGACCATCTCTACGCCAAGCTCCCAGATCCTCCTTATTCTGTATCGGACAAGGAGTTGTTGGCCAAGCGTGTTTATCGACATATCTGGCAGCAGAGTGCCAGTGGTTCACTGTAGTGCGCAATTGCCGGAAGCGGCCCAGTAACACTTGCGGCGATAGGTCATTCCATTCCATGCATTCTTGCAGCGACGTACGTGACAATCAGCAGCCAGGACAATTGCCGATTCAGCATACCGGGCCCCTGTGACTTTCGCAGAACGCGGATGCTCGCGAACCCTAGGGGCAGGGTTTCAGTTTCGATTTGGAGCCTGTCGACACTCACTCCCAGTTTTCCGAGTAGAAATGCGAGTCGTTGCGCGTCCGCCGATGGCCAAACAACGCGTTCAATGCTTCCTCGTCGCGCCCAATGCATGTGCGTGTGGGCGAGCTGGACAAGGAGTTGACGGTCCGAGTCCGCCTCGCTGCGATCCACGAGGTCGAAGATTCCATCGAGAGCACTTCCGGTGCGAAACGTTCTCGCGCGACGGGAAGGCGGGGCCGATGCACCGCCCTTGGACCAGATCTGAAAGCCCATGCGATGTTCCACTTCGGCGATGGGAATGCGCAGCGCATCGATTTGCCCGCTGGTGAGTCCGTGGGCGAGTCCGGCTGGTGTCGGCGCAACACCGCGTTGCAGTGACTTGAGGACACGTTCCAAGATGCGCGACGACGGCCACTTTCGCGAAGCTGCATCGGCATCAGCATTCAAACTAGGGGTCACGCAGGGCGTCGGCGATGCTTCGCCGACTACGTGCGTCAGCCATGCCGCATTCCATTCGCTTCGCCGTGCTGTCGCATTGATGGACCGCTGAATGATCTTGTCGGCGCCAGCGGCCGAGAGCCCCAGTACGACGGCGCCGGCGTGTCTGTCGGCAAATCGGGACAGCGCATGATGGGGCCGGCTGGTTGCGGCCCACGTCATATGAAAGTAGTTGGCCACGGTCGTGGCGGCGTGCCGATGGCCGATTTCCAGAGTGACTCGCTGCATGTCTCTCGGCAATGCGATGCTCTTGATCGCCCCATTGCGCCAACGGCGGCGGCGGCCAAGTCCTGAGCGCTGAAGGGCCTTGCGATCATTGAAAGAGAGCCAAATTGCGAGCAGCTTTTCGTTCACCACCAGGTGTCGCGCGCGATGAATTCTTGTCGTTGCAACGCCCGCAGCGTCGAGTGCCTTCAGGAAGTTGTCTCGCAGCTGCGCCGAGTACACCCGTGAGCGCGGACTCGCGAGCGGGCTGAAGATCGGTTGTGTGGGCTTCCAGGCTGGGCCCAGCCGGAGTTTTTCTGCCTCGATCCAATCGGCGATCCGCATTCGCTGCGCCCGCGAGAGCCGTCTCGTCAGGTCGAGAACCCGCCGTGCGGCCGTCGTCTTGAGGCGTCGGTAACGTGATGGACGAATCAACAACAAGGTCGAATCGGCGCTCGCAAGCAGATCTCTGTAGCGAAGCGCTGCCACTTCGGCCAATCGGGCACCGGATGCTCTAATGAGGATTGAGAACAGTTCGGATTGCCGAATGAGCCTTCGGGTGTCGGCGTCCAAAGAGTCGTCACCGCCCTCAAGCGCAGCGCGTCTGGCGAGCACATCCAGCCCCAACAGAAATTCTTGGGGTTGAATGACTTCCGAATCCACGCCCGTGACGGACTGGAGGGATGCGCCTTCGAGTTCCGCGAAGTCAACGGCGATGAAGTCGTGGTTGGTTTGCAGGTAGGCGTGAAAATCGAACAACTCTCGAGCCGCTCGACCGCGCTGCCCTTCACCGGATTTCCCGTCCAGCACATCCTGATAGAGATCGATGTATTCCTCTTCCTCAAGGTGCGGAAAGTCGAGTTCACCAGCTAGTTCGACGAGCGCCTCCCCGAACGAAGTGATGTAGCTGTGAACTGTTAGCCACGCGGGCTCAGGTTTTTCCCGTGTACCGTTTTCCGTCAGGTGCAATGCGAACGCCGCCACGTACCTGACCAGCGGACACAGACTTGAATTGACGAGGTAGGCGCTGAGCTCTGAGATCAACGGTTGTCGGAAGGCGACGATATTTGCTTGGCCGAGCGTGAAATCGGTCAACTCGAAACGCTTTGGCCCCTCGCCGATGTTCAGGATTCCGATCAGTTGGCGGTACTGCATTCGCGCCAGCTTCTTTCCGCGCGGCCCCCTCGGCGGCGAGACTTCGGCGTGCGCAGCGTATCGGGTTGCCGGGGCTGCTTCGCCCGTCCCCGAACCTTCCTCCAGGAACTGTCGCTGTCGGCGAATCGACATCGCCACAGCACCTTTCGCGGGATCCAGCGCAAGGCGAGCCAACCCCGAAAGCTCTATGAGATTCGATGTGGCGACGGTTCCGCAGAGCCGCGTCAGCGCGGAATTCGATTCTCCGATGATCGCGCTGGGCAGCATGGCCGCGAGGATGTTGTCGATTCGCCTCGCATCCGGCACGACTTCGTTCGGAAACTGGCGGTGCAGTTGCGCAACCGCGACCGCTGCCAATCCGCGCACGCCGACCACGCCCGAGTCCGCTTCGACCAGTAACAAGTCATCGATGGTCTTGCTGCGCTGAGCACGTGCCCGCGCCTGAAGGACATTCCGGACCAGTTCGGGGCGATCGACGAAGCCGAACAGGCAGAGTGAGAGCGTCGTAATGCCGCACCGCCATTCGAAGGCGCTGATCGGCAAACCGACGGGCACTTTGGACGGAATGCGAGAGAATTGCTGGCGGAGGGCGATCACTTGCGCCGTCGCGCGCAACGCGCCTGCAAAAAATGGCGTGGGCTCCATGGTTGGTGGCGCGAGCCATGGGCTGGGGATTTCGCAGTTCCACTTCAGGCGACGCTTTGCGGCCTTCAGATAGCGATGAAGCGCATTCTGTGCCGCGATTCGCGTCACGACATCGTTGGGGTGGCGCGCGTCGATGGCGGCTTGGACCTGTGCCAGGCGCTCACCATCGATGTCGACGGCATCGGTCAAGCCCGGCGCCAACTCGGGTGTCTTGCGCCACTTTGCCTTGCCCGGTGTTCGCATCGCTTCGAACGACGGAATATTTGCGCCGATCAGATTGGTCAGCGCCTCATGAACCGTGGCCTCACCGGCGCTCCGTTTGTTGCGGAACGCCGATCTGCGCGCGAGTCGCTGGCGCGCGTCGTAATCCCTGACCAGCGCGGCAAGCGCGGAGCGCTGCGACTGCCAGTCCTGCAGTACACCCAGTTCCTCGAGTTCCAGCGGGGCGCCCTGGGACGACCGGAGTCCCCGGCGCACCAGCCATCCTGATTCCCGAGCGAGGTGCCCCAAGGGCGCCGCTAGTTGTCTCGAAAGCTCGGCTGGCTCGAGCGGACTGAGCCGCGAGAACGGATACCCAACCGACTCCAGATGGCCAAGCAGAATGGCGAGATGGTCTGGCTTGATCCCGGCATCGCGGCCCCGGCTCGAGAGCCAGGTTCTCCCCCAGTTGAGTGGAAGCACCTGCCATTGATCGGGTAGCGATTCGCTCCAGGATCGCAGCCTGAGCGCGACGGGCAGGAAGTCCTCATTCACATGCAAGAACAGCGGCCCCGCGCCACCGAGTGCGCCGCGGACGACTTCCAGCGTCGCCTCGGGAAGTCCGTCGACCTCAAGCAAACCTCTCAAGTGTTCGAGGTAGGCATCCAGCTGCTCAGAAATGATCTCGGCCGTCGGCACGAAGCGGAACAGATGGGCCGCATCCGTTTGCTTGTCACGGAAAATGGCGCAGTGGTTCGCCGTGTCGAAGTCGAAGCGCGTCAACTCGAACAACGCCGACGTTGGCCGATGCCCAGCGACCACGAGCAGCATGCAAAGGCAGTGATTCACCAAATGGTTGTGATCGGCCCGAACGCGCTCAGCGGCTTTCGACGCTTTCTTTCCGGGTGCATAAAGTGGCGCCCCCACGCTGCGCACCAGTTGCTTGGCCCATTTTGGAACAGGCAGCAGTCTCGAGCCGACACGGTCACGGCTGCGGACTTCCACCGCCTGCGGTGGCTTGTCCCCGAAGAGCGGCCAAGTCGCCTTTCGGAAGTGACCTTCCAGTTCGCTTCGACGCAGGGAAGCGTAGTAAAGCGGCGCGGTCGACAATCCAAACGTGTCGCCGCACACCACCATGGTGGCCGCGAGATCCTCGGACTGCTCGCGCATGCGGGCCCGTGCGACGAGGCGAAGCCTCGAAAGCGAAATGCCTGTGCCCACTGACGGGGCGAGTACGGCGACATAGGCTTCCATCGATCGATGCAGCGTCGGCGCATCCTTCTCCCATTCCGCCGGGCCCAAGCTGAGAAGTTGACGCAGCCATATGCCAAGAGAAGGCGGAAGCGACAGATCAAGCGTCGACATGGCCGGCTCGAGCAACTCGAACATCGGCTCTGTGGGATCAAACGCGTCGTCAGGTCGGATCACTGGAATTCGGAAGACGCCGCGGGCTGCCATCAGCCTCGGCGCATCCAGCGTTTCGTCGCCGCTGTCGGCCATCAAGTCAGACGCCGTCCAAGTGCTGACATGCCGGCCAGTCAGCAATGTCATGGCCGTCAGGATGCCGAGCCATCCACTTTGCAGCCGGCCTTCGGCGATGTCGGCGGCCACGCGCTCAGCCAGCGCTTTCGCAAACGCAAAGGCCTCGGCATCCGTAAGACTCTCGATGTGATCCCGCACCAGCAACGGATTTCGGCCCCAGATGCTCTGCATCGACCACCGAATTTCGTTGCGTAGCGAGATGGCCTTTGGGGCGGAGTCCGGCCTGCGTACAGCGGTTACGACGTTCGACGTTTCCTCGGCCGACTCTCCAGGCTGGGCCGGTTCCGGTGTCGGGATGTGAATTCGGGAGACCCGCGGAGCCGCCGCCCGGCGCGCGCGCTTTCTCGGCACTTTGTTGCGGCTGGGCTTGGCGCGGCCACGCGCAGTAGGGTTGCCGGTCGTCGTGTTGCTGCCGCTCGGCGCTGGCGGCTCCGTGGACGCTTCCGGCGGGCGCTTTTTGGCTGCCTCCCGGTTCGTGCCCAGCAGAGGAATGAACGTCTCGGTGAGCACTCGCCCCGCTTGCGGAAAGAGATCCGAGATATGAGGCACCAATATGGCCAGGGCCTGCGCAAAAGCCGCGCCGGTGCTATGTGATCCGATGCGGTTGATTTGGCCCTTGAGCGCCAGCCGGTGCTGCGTCGGAATGTCGTCCGGACCGGCGTGGTGCGCGTCGAGAAGCGCCCGCTCCATGTCAGTGATAAAGGCTTCGAGGATTCGCTCTTCCGCAGGGGACTCACCGTCCAGCATCAAGCGACCGAGCAACAACAGCGCCTTGAGCTGGAGCAGCCCCTGATCATCAACGCTTCCCGCCAGCAACGCTCGATTTTCACCTCGACTGACCCCTTCCAGATAATTCTGCTCGCGCCATCGATGCACTTTTTTCAACGCACCGAGGAGACGCCGATCCTCCTTCAACTCTGAACGCAGGGCGGCCGAGACGCTGGCGTTTGCCCAATTGTCGAGGTAGTGCGGTAGCCACTTCGCCCAGAAGGCCAGCCGTCCGACGCTTAGAAAGAAGTCCCAGCCATACTCTCCCCGCCATGCGCAGGACAAGGCATCCAGGCCCGGTCGATGCGGCGCCAATTCTGGAAAAAGTTCAACGATTTCCCATGCGAGATCCGAACTCTCGAATGGCCTCGCCACCTTTCGGCCGGCGACATCGATGGGTTGGGCCGGGGCGAGCGTTTCCGTCCCCTGCTCGGCAGGTTGCGGTGCACCGTCTGCGCCGAGCAGGTCGTCGTCCTGGAAGTCCGCTGACGGAATCCAGATCGCCGGTCTCCGGCAAACCATTGGCAGGAACGCTTCCTCAAGAAATTGAGCAACCCGCGGGTAAGTCGAATGGATCTTCGCGAGCACGACTGCGAACGCGTCTGCAAGCGCTTCACGCGTCTGGGGCTTGCCGATCGATCGAAACACATCCTTCAGGGGATGGCGGTTCAGTCGCTTCGTCGAGCCCAGTGGCGCGCCGCGTGAGATCTGGTCGAGCACCCGTCTCAGCAGACGGTGAGCGCGGTCGTTGGCTGCGCCCGGCCAGTGGAGCTTGGACAGCCACAGGATTCCCTCGAGTTCGGTGCTCGCAATTGCCGGCGGATTGGCAAATGGTCCCGGCCATCGCTTCTTAAGCTCCTCCCTTCTGGAATTGTCAGCGTGGCTACTGAGCGAATCCGCGATTTGGAGGAACTCCGCTGACAGAGCCTTCTGAAGCTCGACACGCAGCCAGGGAAGCTTGACCAAGAATTCAACGCCCCCGAAATAGAAGTCCTTTGGGCGCTCGTTGCGCCAGCCCAGCTCCGCCAGCTTGGCCAGATCGGCTCGATACCCAGCCAATGTTGGGCAGAGGAACACGATCGAATCGACCGCTGCGTTCATGTCGCCATTGCCGTCGGGGCGGGACGTGGTCATTCCTTGCTCGGTGCAGCCACCCTGGGCGGTGGCTGCTACTCTAAATCAGAGTCCAACCTGTGCCAACTATTTTGGACAGATCGTCAGCGGTAATCGGCGTCGATCGTTGCCGTTCGCAGAAGCTTGGGCTCGCCGACTGCCGGGAATCGTCATATACGACAACATGTGTACGACATTTAGTGTCCATTTTGGACAAACGGCGCAGCGAGAAACTGACGATGAAATACGCCCTCCGAAGGCAGGGGTCGGGGGTTCGAATCCCTTCGGGCGCGCCAACAGACTCTGTGCCCATTCTGTGCCCACGTTTGTGCCCATGATGTTTGGAAGATGCGCAAAGTTGAGTATTGGCTCCCGCGCGGTCTTGCGCCGGTCACGTTTTACCGAAACGACCGGTCACGCCTTGCCGAAATGGGCGGTCATCATGTCGTCGTGATGCATCGAGCGATTGGGCAACCGCGCGCCAATCAAGCTGACGGCAGAACCGGATACTCGATCGCGCCGTAGTCGAGTGTGTGCGCGTCGAGCATGAGGGTGAGCACCAACCACTGAAATCCGACGCGTCGATCATGAAGCCATGTTGCAAACCCTTCGAGGAGTCTTGTCTTGAAAGCCATCTGGAACAACACCGTCATCGCCGAGTCCGACGACACTGTCGTGGTGGATGGCTATCATTACTTTCCGCTGGCGGCACTGAACATGGCGCACTTCCGCCCGGCGCCACAGACCACCGTCTGCGGCTGGAAAGGCACCGCGAATTACTACGACGTAACTGTGAATGGCGAAACCAATCCCGGCGCCGCCTGGTTCTACGCCGAGCCGAACGCGGCAGCCGCAGCGGTCCGGGGGCGCGTCGGCTTCTGGCGGGGAGTCAAGGTGACCGGGTGATGTCCTGCAGTGCCGATGCCAGGCGCTGAATGTCTTCCTGCGTGTTGTGCAGATGATGGCTGATGCGGATGGCGTGTCCCCTGACCGCTATGTGGACCTGTCGCCGGTCCAGTGCAGCTGCGAGTGCTTGCATGTCGATGCGGTTGTTCAGCGGTCGCAGTGCGGTGATGTGGGCGCTGTCCGCAGTCAGCGCAAACGGCAGCGCGCAGTCGCGGATTTGTGTGCACAACGCGTTCTGCCATGCGCGCAGCGATGCCCGCAGGGTCACACGGTCGCAAGGGCCAAGCCAGCCCAGCGCCGCTTCAGCCATGGCCAGGGCTGGCTGCGAGTAGACACTCGCGCTGTCGAGCCGACGCGCTGCATGGCCACGACCCAGCCGGTCCCAGCCGTGCCACTCCAGCGGCAGCGCTGCGTCATGTCGCGGGGCGCGGTAGAGATAGGCGAGCCCGGGTGCACCCAGCAACCATTTGTATCCGGCGCAGACGACGAAGTCGGGATCGAGGCCAGCCACGTCCAGGTCTTCGATGCCAAGCGACTGCGTCGCATCAACGACCAGGGCCGCGCCAAGGCGGCGCGCGGCGGCTGCGACGCGCTGCAGATCGAGTCGGATGCCGTCGTGCCAGTGACAGGTGGGCAACACGACGACACGCACGGATTCGTCCAGGGCAGCCAACACCGCTTCGGTGCGATTGTGGCCGCAAGCCACCGCGCGATGGGTTGCGCCTGCGCGTTGCGCACACTGCATCCACACGCCGACACCGGAGGGATGTTCGTCGGCGAGCGTGAGCACGGTTTCGCCCGCTTGCATCGGCAGATTGGCCGCGGCCGTGGCCATGCCCTGGGCGACACTCGGCAGTAGCGAGATGCATTCCGGCGCGCAGGCAAATTCAGCTGCGGCCAGCGCACGTACGCGTTCCGCTGCAGCGAGCCAGTCTTCGGTCGTGACCCGCCACGGACGGCAGCCGCGTGCGAGTGCATCATTTCCCGCATGTTGCACAACCAACAATCGTGGTGCCTGCCCGCTGACATTCAGGTACACGCTCGCATCGGCCATCAGCCAATTTCCATCGCTTCCCGACGTGCACGCAATCTGATTCATGTCATACCTTCCCAATGACCTGATACGTTGCCGATCATGTTGCCATCCTCGAGTTCCGTTCAAGCCGGAGCACTGGTCTACGCCGACGTCCGCGCCACCAGCACGCGTCTCGCCGCGCCACTTTGCGCAGAAGACGCCACCGTACAGTCGATGCCCGAAACGAGTCCCAGCAAATGGCACTTGGCGCACACGACCTGGTTCTTCGAGGAGTTCGTGTTGTCGCGAACGCCGGGCTACCAGCGCTTCGATGTCCATTACGGCTATCTGTTCAACTCCTACTATCAGGCGGTCGGACCGATGCATGCGCGCCCTGCCCGCGGACTGCTGACACGCCCCACGTTGGCCCAGGTGCTGTCGTATCGGGAGGCAGTGGACGAGGCTATGCAGGCCCTGTTCGCTCGGGGCGTCGAAGCCGACACCGCGGCGCGCATTCAACTCGGTCTGCATCACGAGCAGCAGCACCAGGAGTTGATCCTGACCGACCTCAAGCACCTGCTGTCACGCCATCCACTGGCGCCCGCCTATCGGGAAGATCTGATTCGCTGGACCGGCGCCGAGCACGCCGTGCGATTCATCGCCGGACGCCAGGGCGTCGTTGAGGTCGGTGGCGATGACGATGCCGGCTTCGTATTCGACTGTGAAACACCGCGGCACCGGGCGCTGCTGCATCCAAACGCGCTGGCGAGCCGACCGGTGACCAATCGCGAGTATCGCGAGTTCGTGCGCGCCAATGGCTACACGCATCCCGAGTGGTGGCTGAGCGAAGGCTATGCACTGGCACGCGCCGAGGAATGGCGCGGTCCGCTTTACTGGGATGCGGCCGCGGAGTGCGAGTTTACGCTGGCGGGTCTGCGCGAGATCGACGCGGATGCACCGGTGTGCCACGTGAGCTATTACGAGGCCGATGCCTACGCCCGATTCCTGGGTGCACGCCTGCCGACCGAGTTTGAGTGGGAAGACGCCGCGCGCGAGCTGGCGCCGGACACCGGTCACGACGCGCGTCGCGATGCGCTGCAGCCGATGCCGGCCACAGCGGATCAAGGCATGCTGCAGATGTTCGGCGATGTCTGGGAATGGACCGCATCGCCCTATGTGCCCTATCCGGGGTTCAAGCCGCTGGCGGGCGCGCTCGGCGAATACAACGGCAAGTTCATGTGTGGGCAATGGGTGCTGCGCGGTGGCTCATGTGTCAGCCCCGCGGGTCATCTGCGCGCGAGCTATCGCAACTTCTTCTACCCCCGCGATCGCTGGCAGTTCTCGGGAATCCGTCTCGCGAAGGATCTCTGATGACCAATTTCGCACAACGCTCGCTGGCGGCACCCCAAGTTGCGCAGGAATTTCTGGCCGATGTGCTGGCCGGGCTGGCGCGCCGTCCGCGCCGCATTGCCTCGAAGTATTTTTACGACGCCGCCGGTTCGGCGCTGTTCGAACGGATCTGCGCAACGCCCGAGTATTACCTGACACGGGCCGAGCTCGCGTTGATGCACCTTCATGGGCGCGACATCGCCGCTCGTCTCGGAGCGAACGTGCAGCTGGTCGAATTCGGCAGTGGTGCGGGCGTCAAGACCCGGCTTCTGCTGGATGCGCTGGATCATCCGGTTTGTTATACGCCGGTCGAGATCTCTGAGACTGCACTGGCCCGCAGTTGCGCCGCACTCACGCGCGACTTTCCCGGGCTCGATATCCAACCCTGCTGCGCCGATTTCACGCGCCTGCGGCGACTCCCGGCGGCGAGCCTGCGCTCGCCGCGACGCGTGGTGTATTTCGCTGGATCCACGCTCGGCAACTTCGACGAGCGCGAGGCCATCACCCTGCTGGCCCAGATGCGTGAAATCGCAGGATTGCAAGGCGCAGTCTTGGTTGGTGTCGATTTGAAGAAGGACCCAGCCGTCATCGAGGCGGCCTACAACGACGCCGAGGGCGTGACCGCGGCCTTCACGCTGAACCTGCTTACCCGCATCAACCGCGAACTCGGCAGCGACTTTGCGGTTTCCGCCTTCGCGCACCGTGCCCGCTACAACTTCACGCTCGGGCGGATCGAAACCCAGATCGTCAGTCGCCAGCCGCAACGCGTTCATCTCGACCGCCGCAGCTTTGACTTCGGTCGCGATGAGCCGATCGAAGTCGAGATCAGCTGCAAGTACGATCACGCTGACATTCAACGCATGGCTCAGTCGGCAGCACTCTCCGTGCAGGCGATCTGGACGGACCCCCGACAGTGGTTTGCGCTGGCGCTGATGACGCCGTAGCGGGGATCGAACCGGTTTGCGCGAGGCAGTTCGCCGGGTCAGTACTCAGTGATGAGGCCTTTCTCGACGCACCAGTCCGCAGCGTCGGTGTCCCAAGGCAAGATACGGACAATATCGCAAGATCGGCCACGACGCCGACCGCGAAAACCGGTATCCGGCCTGATGCGGCGACGACCCCGCATGGCCGCGCTCGGCCCGCTGCCGGGAATCAGTGAGAAATGGCCACAAACCGTGGCGTGGTAGGTCCGTCAGATCGGTGAACTGCCCCGCAAAGACGCCCCGCCGGCACTTGTGACCTCGCCGACTATCCCGCCGACTGCCAGAAAAGGGCGTTTGAATTTCCTATACCTAAATCGTCATTCGTGGAGGTGAAGGAGGCCTCACGGGACCCGGCGTCCGTCGATCAAGCCTGCGGCGGCTCGAAACCGTTGTCGAAGATCGGGTTCGGCAGCGGTGTGCCGCCGCCTTCGACTTCGACGGCACCGAGGTCGCACTGTGTGCCCTGCGGGCGCACGACACCGCGCGCATCGACGTTGCTGACATTCGGCCCGGCGCAAACAGTGTTGTCGCCCGTGTCCACGGCAGGGCTGGACGCGGCCGGCAGGCGCGTCGGGATGCCGCCGCCGTTGTTGCCGATCGGGCCCAACAGTGGGTCGGCGTTGACCGTGTTGGTGCAGGCCGGGCAGCTTGTCTGATAGATGGCGCGGTCGATCGACCACGTGCTGTCGGTGGTGGTGATCACCGGACCCGGGTCGCCGCCACCATTGCCCCAGATGACAACGTTGCGATACGTCTGGGTCAGGGCGCTGAGATCGGAGCTGTTGGTTTTGATATGCACCGCTTTTCCGTCACCGGCGGCGCGGTTGTCGGTGAAGGTCACGTTCTCGAACAGCAGAATGCCGGTGCCCGGGTTGGTCGTACGGCTGTTCGCCGCGCTGATCGCGCCGCCGAAGGTGGTGTTGCTAGCGGTACCCGTCACGCGGTTGGCGTGGAAGGTCGCATTGGCGATACGCAGATCGACGAACCCGGTGGCGCCGTTGTTGCCGCTGCCGTTGGTAAAGATTGCGCCGCCCTCGGAGACGGCGGTGTTTTCGACGAAGGAGCCGCCACGCAGTGTGAGCGTCGTGTTGGCAAGAAGATAGATGGCGCCGCCGTCCTTGCCCGCATCGTTGTTGCGGAAGGTGACCGACTCCAGCAACAACTCGCAGACGCCATCCCTCGCCGACGTATACAGTGCGCCTCCGCCGAAGGCCGAATTGCCAGTGAACTGGATGTTGCGCAGCGTCGGGCTGGCAGTGCCGCCATTGTCTGCATTCAACCCGATGGCACCGCCAAGAAATGCGCGATTGCCACTGAACACTAAGTTAACCAAAGTCGGGCTGCACACGCTACCGGTGAAGAAGCCATCGCAATACAGACCGCCCCCTTCACCGGGTACTGAGCTGGTTGTGTTTCCCCCTGTGATGGTGAAACCGTCGAGGATCGTGTTGCCCGTGGTTACGCCCGGCCCGCGCCCCATAATGACCACATTGAAC
>JAYUVY010000062.1:0-4273 GCA_043753835.1 Lysobacterales bacterium
GGCCCCCGGATTCGACCTGAGGCAGATGCGGCAGGAACTGATCGCCCTTGGCTACGCTGAGCACGTCCTCGTCCAGGACCGGTCGGCATTGGAGGCTGTTTACCGCGGCGACCGGCAGTTGTTCCTGACCGCGACCCTGCGCGATGGGCGCCAGTACATCAGCGTGCGGGACGTGCCAATGGCGGGTCAGGAGCAACCCAGGCCGTGAGGTTCCCGACGCGCTTTCTTCATCACCCCTCGGCGTCGAACAACTTGCCGGGATTCATGATGCCGGCCGGATCGAGCACGGCGCGGATGCCGCGCATGATCGTGATTTCCGCCGCGCTGCGCGCACTGCCCAGTGCGGCTTTCTTGACCAGGCCAATGCCGTGTTCGGCCGATATGCTGCCACCGTGCGCGGCCAGTTTGTCGGCCAGCACATGGGTGACCTGATCGCATTGGCGGATGAAGGTGGCGTCATCGAGCTCGGCCGCCTTGACGATGTTGATGTGCAGGTTGCCGTCGCCGATGTGGCCGAACCAGACCACGTCGAATTCCGGATATTCGCGCTCGAACAGGGCCTGCATCTCGCCCAGGAAGGCGGGCACCACCGAGATGCGCATCGAGATGTCGTTCTTGTACGGCCGGTAGCGCGCCAGGCTTTCAGTAATGCCCTCACGCAGCTTCCACATCGTCGCTGCCTGGGCCTCGCTCTGGCTCAACACGCCGTCGGTGACCCAGCCGGCTTCCAGGCATTGTTCGAAGACTTCCAGGGCGACGGCCTGCGCCGGCTCGTCGGCCGAATCGAACTCGGTTACCACGTAGTACGGCGATTCATCCTCGAAAGGCCGCTTCGCGCCGTGCGCGACCACATGATGCAAGGCGCGATCAGTGAAGAACTCGAACGCGCTCAGGGTCAGTCGTGTGCGGCACAAGTCGAAGACCCGCATCAGCGCATCCATCGCCGGCAACGCCAGCAGCATGACCTGCGAAGGGGGCGGTGCATCGGTCAACGCCAGTGTCGCTTCGACGACCAGGCCGAGCGTGCCTTCCGAGCCGATGACCAGATGGCGCAAGTCGTAGCCGCTGGCGTCCTTGATCAGGCCGCGATTGAGATTGAGCAGGTTGCCGTCGCCGGTGACCAGTTTCAGCCCGGCGACCCACTGCCGGGTATTGCCGTAGCGGATTACCCGGATTCCGCCGGCATTGGTCGCGATATTGCCGCCAATCTGGCAGGAGCCGCGCGAGGCGAAGTCCACCGGATACAGCAGGCCGCGTTCGCGCGCCGTTTCCTGCACGGTCTGCAGCGCGACACCCGGTTGCACGGTGAGGTAGCGGTCGACCGGATCGAAATCGAGCACGCGGTTCATGCGCTCGAAACTGACCACCAGTTCGCCGTTGGCCGCCACGGCGCCGCCGGACAGGCCGGTTCGACCGCCCGATGGCACCAGCGCCACGCCCGACTCCACCGCCCAGCGCACGATGGCCTGCACGTCTTCGATGGACGAGGGGAAGGCGATCGCCAGCGGCGCCGGCGTCCAGCGCCGCGTCCAGTCGCGACCATAATGTTCCAGGTCGCCGGCGTCGGTGCGGATCTGCACTTGCGGCGCCCGTTGCGCGAGTCGTGAAAGTGCCGATGGGCTCATGGTGAAGTCGTGGCGTATGAATTTGTGTCCGACAACGATGCCACGTGCCGGTGTTGGTTGCACTACCGGCAGCGCGATTCCGGCATACTCGCTTTCAGGCTTTTGGCGATAAATCATGAAAAGAACCTCGTTTCCGAAGCAGGACATTCGCGTTCTCCTGCTTGAAGGCATCAGCCAGAGCGCGGTGGATGTGTTCACCGCCGCCGGCTATACGCAGATCGAGCGCCACGAAAAATCCCTTCCCGAGGATGAACTGAAACGTCGGATCGCCGACGCCCACCTCGTGGGTATCCGCTCGCGCACGCAGCTCACCGCCGAGGTACTGGCCGAGGCCAAGCGCCTGATTGCGGTCGGCTGTTTCTGCATCGGCACCAACCAGGTCGATCTCACCGCCGCCAAACTGTCCGGTGTGCCCGTATTCAACGCCCCGTATTCCAATACCCGCAGCGTGGCCGAACTGGTCGTCGCCGAAACCATCCTGTTGTTGCGACGCATCCCGGAGAAAAACGCCGAGTGTCATCGCCACGGCTGGTCGAAATCCGCGGCGGGAAGTTTCGAGGCGCGCGACAAAGTGCTTGGCATCGTCGGCTACGGGCATATCGGCACGCAGGTGGGGCTTCTCGCCGAGGGCCTGGGCCTGCGGGTCATCTACCATGACATCGAGCGAAAGCTTGCGCTTGGCAACGCCCGCCCGGCGGCTGATCTCAATGACTTGCTCGAACGTGCCGATGTCGTGACCCTGCACGTGCCGGAAACGCCGCAGACGCTGCGGATGATAGGCGCCGATCAAATGGCGCGGATGCGCCCCGGCACGGCCTTGATCAACGCCTCGCGCGGCACGGTGGTGGATATCGAAGCCCTCGCCGAAAAACTACGATCGCGGCACCTGTCCGGCGCTGCGGTCGACGTCTTCCCGATCGAGCCCAAAAGCAATGACGACGCCTTCGATTCGCCGCTGATCGGCATGGACAACGTGATACTGACCCCGCATGTCGGCGGCAGCACCCTCGAAGCGCAGGACAATATCGGCATCGAAGTTGCCTCGAAGCTGGTCCGCTACAGCGACAACGGCTCGACCCTGTCGGCGGTGAATTTCCCCGAGGCATCCTTGCCCGAACATCCCGGCAGCCGGCGCTTGCTGCACATCCACCGCAATATCCCGGGCATGCTATCGCGCATCAACGAGGTGTTTTCGAAGGAAAACGTGAACATCGAAGGCGAATACCTGCAGACCGATTCGGCCATCGGCTATGTGGTGATCGACGTCGCGGTGGAGGAAGACCGCGCGACAAGCCTGAAGGATACGCTGGCGGAGATTCCCGGAACCTTGCACGTTCGCGTGTTGTATTAGAACCCGCCCTGGACCCTGTGGTTCACGCGCCGTAACGATGCGACACCTGGCCGTCATCATCGATCGCGAACAAGTGCAGCCATTGGTTGTCGACCAGCTCACGCACGGACGGGTGTTTGGCGATCACTGCGTTGATCGCATCGATCGGTGCGGCGATGAAAACGTTCAGGCGTACCGGTTCGTGGATGAAGCGCTGGCCGTCGTGCACGGACTGCCAGGGCAAGCCCACCTTCAGGTCGCCCGCATTGCCCTCCAGCACGCCAATTCCGGCCGCCACGTTGTGCAAGACCTTGTTGCCGGCGCCAAAGGCGCGGTTATCGACGGTCGAGCCGAAGTACTGCAGGTTGATCCAGCTCGCTACGACCATGGGCGCGGTCATGATCAGCTCGAGTACGCCGAAGCCCTCGTCCCGGCGCCAGTCGTAACTATGCAGGAACGCGCGCCCGCCCAGGTCGAGCCCGCGCGTGCGTTTGCGTGGCGCAGCGATGAAGGCCGCGTTGCCCGCCAGCCCCCACTCGGGACGCACCTGCGACCAGTCGCGACTGCGCGCGGTAACCGATGCGTCGATGTCGGCGTCTGGGCGGATTCCCAATAGTGCTGCGCGCTCGATCCGCGCCAGGGCCCCGGCCCGCTCGAGCCATTCGCGCAGTTGCTGCAGGTCAGGCTTGAGAGCCTGCGGAATCGCGTCAGTTTCAAACAGGCGGACGACATCGGTGGTCGTGTCGTGCAGGCCGCCGATGAACCAGGTGTCATGCGGAATGCAGATACCGCGTTCGCGCAATTGATCGCGTACCTCCGGATCGTTGAGCAGGCCCGCGGCAACCCGCGCATTCGCTTCGCCGGTATGGCCGCCGCAGGCGCCGCAATCGAGGCCCGTGGCATAGGGATTGTTGACCGTGCTGCTGCCATGTCCAGCCAGCAGGACCAGGCGCGCGAAGTCGCCAGTCATCGACATTGCGCGCAACACGGCCTCGGCCATTGCCAGCCGTTGTTCGTGGTCGAAGCCACTGACGCGGCCTGCGATCAGGCCCGGTTCCAGGCCTGGGGCGAGGCGATCCGCCGTGGCGGCATCGAACCCGTCGGACGAGGGCTGCGGCGCCGGACGGGTGAAGCCGAACGCGTCGCCGACGATCTTTGCGGCGAACAGAAGTCCGTTGGTTTCCACGAAGGTGAACGACGACACTGCGGACAACTTGAAGAACTTCCAGGCCTTGGCCGTGCGCTGGCGCAGCGTTCGCCGCCGCAGCAGCCTGGCTTCGTCGCTGGTACTGGCGCCAGCGACGGTTTCGCAAACGGT
>JAYUVY010000063.1:0-35986 GCA_043753835.1 Lysobacterales bacterium
GCACGAATATTTCGCTGAGCACCTGCGTCCACTGCGGCGGTGCGGTACGGATCGTGGCCAGCGTCGAAGAACCGCAGACCATCCGGGCCATCCTCGATCACTTCGACAAACACGGCGTGCTGGAGCACGCGCACTACCGGCACCGGCTGCGTGCGCCACCGGCCGTGGCCATGGCCGCGTAGTCGCAAGATCGGCCACGACGCCGACCGCGAAAACCAACAGCCATCAGATGCGGCGACGATCCCGCAGGGGCGCGCTTGGCCCGATGTCGGGAATCGGCGAGAAATACTGCGAGGCAGTGCGCCCGCGTCATGCCGAAATCCCGCCCGCGAACACCCGATCCGTGCCCAAACCGGCGCTTGCGCGACCACCGCCTGCCCGACAGACTGCCAGAAAGGGGCGTTTGAATTTCCTATTCCTTCGTTCTTGATCTCGCGGTTAGGACTGGCATGAGCAACAACACACTGCAGTCGAAGTGAGAGGACAAATGACCAGCGATCTCGGAAGGACGAAAACTCAATGAACAAAGATCGTCGAGACTTCTTGCAGGAGTCTGCTCGCATGGGTGCCTTGGCGCTTGCCGGGACAACGCTTTTGGAGTTGGCGCCGGCGCATGCGCAGAGCAAGTCGGGGCACGAACTCGGAACAATGACCATTGTTGAGCTGTCGCGACTTCTTGCCAGCGGGAAAATTACCAGCCGTCAACTTGTCGAACAATCGCTTGCGGCAATCAACGATCCGCAAGGCGAGGGCGCGCGAACATTTCTCGTCATCCATGAACGTGAAGCGCTGGCTGCAGCTGACCGCGTGGATACACAGCGACGCAGCGGCACGAAGCTGCCGACTCTTGCCGGCATTCCGATTTCGATCAAGGACCTGTTCGATGAAGCCGAAGTCGTCACGCTCGGCGGCTCGACAGTGCTGGTTGGCTCGCCGCCCGCGACACGCGATTCGAGTGTCGTCGAACGATTGAGGAACGCCGGCGCGGTGATTGTCGGGCGCACCAATCTCACCGAATTCGCCTACTCGGGCCTCGGCATCAATCCACACTACGGCACGCCGAAAAATGCCTTTGATCGCAGCACTGGGCGAATTCCCGGTGGCTCATCTTCTGGCGCTGCGATTTCGGTGAGTGATGGAATGGCGGCGGCTGCGATTGGCACCGATACCGGCGGATCGATCCGCATTCCGGCCGCTCTGAACGGCCTGGTCGGCTTCAAACCCACAGCTCGGCGCGTACCCCGCGACGGCGTGCTGCCGCTGTCGTTCTCGCTCGATTCGTCCGGACCCATCGCCAAGACGGTTGCAGACTGCGCCTTGCTCGATCATGTGCTGGCCGCCGAGAGCGAGGCTGTTCCGGCATCTGCCCGCTTGCGTGGTTTGCGTTTCGCGGTGCCGAAGACGGTGTTCCAGGACGATTTGTCGGCAGCCGTCGCCAGCGCGTTCACTACAGCGCTGGGGCGCTTGTCGGCCGCCGGCGCGACCATCGTCGAACTGCCAATGGCCGAATTCGCGCTGGCCGCTGCGGTGAATCCCCGTGGTGCGCTGGCCAGCGCCGAAGCTTTTTCCTGGCACCAGCGATGGATGAAAGACGGCGCCGATAAATATGATCCGCGAGTCATCGTGCGCATTCGTTCCGGCGAGACGTTCACGGCGGCGAACTACATCGAGTTGTTGCAGTTGCGCGATCGCTTCATTCGCACCATCGATGCCGCTGCCGCTGGCTATGATGCGATGCTGATGCCAACGACCCCCGACACCGCGCCGACAATTTCCGAAGTCAGCAAGGACGACGAAAGCTATTTTCGCTTCAATGGCCGCATGCTGCGCAATCCGTCCATCGTCAATCTGTTTGACGGCTGCGCGCTTTCCATTCCCTGCCATGACCCCGGCAGCGCCCCGGTTGGCCTGATGATCGCCGGCACGCAAAACACCGACCGCAAGATTCTTGCGATCGGGCTCGCGGTGGAGAACGTCATCTGGAAGCGCCGCAGCTGAGTAGCGAGTCGGAAAGGACACGTCGGCTTCACTGACGGCGCACACCCGAAGCCGACGTCGACGCCCATACATGGCGAATGAAGTTTGCGTTCGATGTCGAACAGACAGAGTCCAGAGTCATGGTCAGGCTGGATGGGCGCGGCGATTTCGACGCGCGTTGCGCTCGCGCATCCGCGAGATCACAAGCTGGAGCCCATCATGAACAAGGATCAGAAAGCCGGACGCATCAAGGAAGTGAAGGGAACGGTCAAGGAAGTCGCTGGCCGCATCACCGGCAACAAGACACTGGAAAACAAAGGCAAGGTGCAGAACGCAGTCGGCGAGGCGCAGTCTGCGTTTGGAGACGCCAAGGCTGACGTGAGCAAGGCTCTGAACAAGTAGACCACGGTCGCGACACGGCGCACGCCCCCGCAGCGCGGGGCGTGCGTTCCTCACAGCCCGCGCTCAGCGCAGCCGATCGCGACAGCTGAGCGCCAGCTTGGCGGTCATCGTGTTGGATTCCGGATTCCGCTCGGCAGATGCAGAGTTGAGCTCGTTAGCCCGATGAACAGGCGAAATCTCCTGATAGGCAGCGGTGCGAATGCGCTCGCGGGTACTGGCGCGGCGTATCTCGGGCTGCGCGGCATGGGTAGCATGGCGGAGTAAAACGCCTCCGTTGGGGCGATCCGTGCGGCGCTGAAGCGAGTTCCAGAGATCGGCGATTTCAGCCGATTGCAGCGTGGCGCTATCGACCCGTTTCAGATATTCGACAATCCAAGTGAATGTCGCCTGCCTTGCCAGAAAGGTGTGTCGGGATTGCCGTCGCCAACTTCGCCTTCGACCGCGAATCTCAGGTGGCTAAAAAATGGCAAGGCGATTCAACGTCACGATCATGTCGGTCATCAGCAAACACCTTGCACGGCTTCAGCGCCCTGAGTGCGGGCCAACTGATCAAACGATGCTTTCCTCGAGCGCCTACTCCTCCGCCGCGCCGAACTCCGGCTTCGCCATTGGCTTACCGCCGATGTATCGCGCAAGCCAGGCCTGTACCTCGTAGTTCCAGTAGATGGCGTTCTGCGGCGTCAGGATCCAGTGATTCTCGTCAGGAAACATCACCAGCCGCGATGGCACGCGCATGGTTTGCAGGATGCCGTACAGCGCGATGGCCTGGCCGTAGGGCACGCGGTAATCCTTTTCGCCGTGCAGGATCAGCATCGGCGTCGAGAAGTTCGCGGCGTAGGCGATCGGGTTGTTGCGCTGCATGGCCGCAGAATCGTCCCAGGGCGTGCCGCCCAGCACTTCCTTGGTAAAGCCGTAGGTGGTGACGTCGGCCCCGTACTGCCCCACGAAATCGCTCACCCCTGCGTGGTTGAACAGCGTCTTGAACCCCTTGGTGTGGCCGAGCAGCCACGTGGCCAGGTAGCCGCCGTAGCTGCCCCCGCCGGCGGCCACGTTGTCGCGGTCGATCGCCGGAACCGAAGCGAACAGGTAGTCGTTGGCCTTGAGCACGTCTTCGGCCGGCTTGTCGCCCCAGGCGCCGTTGATGCTGCGCGCGAACGCCTCGCCGAAGCCGGTGGAACCGTGCCGGTTCACCAACGCCACGACGTAGCCCGGGCTGGCGAAGACATGGCTGTTCCAGCGATAACTGAAGGCATCGCGATTCATCGTGTGCGGCCCGCCGTGCAGCAACTGCACCAGCGGATACTTCTTCTTCGCGTCGAATCCGGGCGGATAGGCCAGCCACAGTTGCACCGTGTCGCCGCCCGCGCCCTTGAATTCGTGCGACTCCACCTTGCCCAGGTCGAGACCGGCGAACAGCGCATTGTTGAAATGGGTGAGCTGGCGCGGCTTGTCGCTGGCGGCATCCAGCGCGAACAGTTCCGGCGCGCGGCTGCTGGTCTCACTGAGAAAGACGAGCTGGCCGTTCGCGCTGTCAAGTTCGGTATTGGTGCCTTCCCCCACCAGCTTTCCCATGCCGGAGCCATCCGCGTTCATGGCGAACACGGGCACGCGGCCGCGATCCTCGGCCTGCACCCACAGGCGCTGGCCATCGGCCGAAAACGCGATGTCGTCGATGCTGAGGTCGATCCCGGCCGAGAGCGGCGTGGACTTGCGATTCGCCAGCGACACCTGCCACAACCGACGCAGCTCGCCCATGCTGTTGGCATTCGCGACGCGGGTATACAGCACAGAGCGACCGTCGGGCGCGAACTGCGGGTTGTCGTCGCCGTAGGGATTGTCGGGCGTGAGGTTGACGAACGCGCCGCTACCGTCGGTCGGCAGCAGCACGATGTCGCTGTTGGGCTGCACGGCATAGGGTGGCGGCGTGGAATTGACGGCGAGCGCCACGTGACGGCCATCGGGTGCGATGTCGAAACGCACCTCGCCCGAAGCTGCGAACAGGCGGTCGTACTTCGGGGTGAGGTCGGTCAACGCCTTGCTGTCCACGTCGATCTTCAGCAGGCGGTTGGCGAGGTTGTCGGTGAGATTTCGGTCGAAGTAGCGGTATTGCCGGTACTCGGTGACGTACGCCGTCATCTTCGAGTCCTTGCGGCGTTTCGCTTCCTTCTTCATCGCCGCAAGGTCAGCCTTGGCGAACGTGCCCGCGAGCTCCGGGATGGCCTGGGTGGCGAACACGATGCCCTTGCCGTCCGGCAACCACTGCGGCGCGGCCACGCCCCACGGCAGCTCCACCAGCTTCTCAGCCTCGCCGCCGTCGACCGGGATGACATACAACGCCGCCATCTCGTCCTCGCCGCGCTTGCTGACGAAGGCGATGTGGCTGCCGTCCGGGCTCCAGGCCGCAGCCGAATCGCTGCTGGCACCGGCGGTCAGTCTGCGGGTGTCGCCGCCGGCCACATCGACCAGCCACAGGTTGGCGGTGGGCTTGTTCTTCTCGATCGACCATTCCTGCACGCTGACCACCGCGCGCCGGCCATCCGGCGAGAGCGCGGGTGCGCCGACGCGCTTGACCGCCCACAGATCCTGCGCGGTGATCGCGCGCTTGGCGGGTTGCGCAAGGCTGGACAGCGGGGCCATGCAGGCGAGCGCAAGAAACAGTCCGACGTACCTGCGCGGGATGGCGTTCATCGGGGTTTTCTCCTGAAAGTCTCGGGAAATTACATTGTCGCGCCCACATCGGGATGACCCAGTCGGCTTGCAGGCGCTTGTGCTCGCCGCGCACCCGTTGGCTCCTGATGGAGCCGGTCTGGCCGATCAGCGCGCGACGAAGGTCGAAGCCTGCCATACCGCATTGGCGGGAGCCAAATTCGATCAGGCGGCACCGGCCCGTGAACACCTTGGCCGACCGCTCGCGGCTGTGTTCGCCCGCCACCGCGTGCTTCACGCCACTAACAATGTTGGACAGACGCACCCAATGGAGTGGTTCGCGGGCGCTCCGAAGGTCTCGGAGCGACCCTGGGCGGACCGCCCTATCCTGTCGATTGGACTGGAACTCAGGGGCGCCTATGGGATGGGCTGAGCAATTGAAGCGCGCGTGTACGTTTGCGTTGCCTCCGGCTACCGCGCAGACTGCCCGGAAGCGTTTGAATTCCCTATTCTCCGAGCACCGACTGGTTGTCGCGCCGCACCTCGGCGGCGAAGCGACCGAAGGCCTTCGGGTCGCGCACGACGTCCTCGAGCTTGCCCTCGACCTTGTAGGTGAAGCGCGGCATGTCGGCCGCCTTGTCGATGCGCTTCTTGCCCTCGGCCTGGGCGGTGGCGGCCAATGCGAGGACCAGCACGAAATACAGGGAACGCTTGAGCATTTGAACTCCTTGGGGCGCTGCCCCTCGAAGGGTTGCGTCCCCTTCGAGGAGGAAGCAGCAGTCATAGCCGCTCAGACCAGGTTGGCGGCGGCCAGCAGCTCGCGGGTGTAGGGGTGCTGACGGACGGCGCTGGCGGAGAAGGGTGTCAGTTGGACATCGTAGACGCCATTGGCCGGCAATCCGCGGTCGTCGAGACGGCGTTCGTAGGAAAACGTTGCGGCGTCGACGGTGCCGGCGACGAGCAGCAGCAAACCAGCGGATCGGATGGTCATGCGCGTGTCTTCAAACGGCTTATTTCGACTTGCACCCTGTCTCATCTTGAATCGCGCCAGTTGCGGTGCCCTGCGTTGCCTACGCCGGTTCGGCGCTACGGTCTTGTCCGTGTCGTGTGCAAGGTTGTTCGCAACAACTGCGCGGGCACGGTGCGATTGTCGGCGTCGCTGACCAGCCACACGACATCGCCGTCGACAGCGACGCCTTCCACTTTCGATGATGTATCGAGCCGTCGCTGCCAACGCAGCGCACCGTCCGGTGCCATGCGTACCAGGGCCGAGCCCAGACAGCGTCCGTCCTGATAGGCATCGGAGGTGTCTTCGAGCACGGCGCAGGCGAGCAGATCGCCATCGTCGATGAGGGTGATATCGGTGCAGGACCAAGGCACATCGTTGTGCATGCCCAGCGCCAACGCGACGATGCGCGGGCGGCGCGTCATCACGAACCGCTGCGACAGCAGAGCGCATTCCACATCTTGCATCGCGATGAAGACCAATGCGCTGCGCCGATCGCCGCGATTGCCGCGTTGCAAAAGGACGAATTCGTCCCCGATCAAGGCAGCGCCTTCGAGATTGAGATCCGAAAACGTCTCGCGCAGGGACGCGCAAAGCGCTGACGTGTCGATCACGGTGGTGCGTTCGCGGCGATCGACGAGGACCGCGCGTTCGCGCGTGGCGCGGGAGCCCGATCCCATCGCCAGCAAGCCATGCTCGGGTAGATCAACAAGGATCTCGAAGTCCGCTTTGTGCGCCTTGCGCACAGCGTGCTCAGCCGGCAGTTCGCCCGGCAGCAGCGCGATGCGACGCGTGGCACCGTCCGCACCGAACACGAACAGTGCGTTCTCGTCGTCGGCGACCACATGGAACAACCCGTCGCGCAACACCAATCCGCTGGCCGCGCTGACATCCAACGTACGCACGACGCGCGTCGCGATCATGTGCCGCATCGAGGGATGCGAGTCACCACGTGTCATCGTCTCCTCCGGGCAGCGCGTTCCGTCGTCGGTGCCGACGATAGCCGGTTCGCGTCCGTTCGATCGCGCAAGTTGGAGACTCCGATCAGGCGTAGCGGTTCCTACTCCGCCCGTAGCGCTTCGGCGGGGTCGATACGCGCGGCGCGCTTCGCGGGAAGCCAAGTCGCGAATGACGCCATGGTGACAAGGACCAGCGTTGCTCCTGCAAGTGTCAGCGGATCGGACACAGTGACGCCGAACAGAAACGCTTGCAGGAATGGGGACGCGATCGCATACAGGACAAAGCCAGCCGCGATGCCGCTTGCCGTCAGCGCCAACCCGCGCATGGCGACCAGGCGCGCGATGCGTCCCGGGTCGGCCCCCAAGGCAACGCGCACGCCGAATTCGCGCGTGCGCAACGCAACCATGTAGGCCATCACGCCGTACAGGCCGATGGCGCCGAGCAGCAGGGTGATCGCGGCGGCGACGGTGATCAGGGTCAGTGTCAGCGAGAGACGCGCGGTGGATGCATGCACGATGTCGCCCATCGTCTCGACATTGAAGATCGGCACCGTCGGATCGAGATCGCGCACGATGCGCCGGATCGCCGGTACGAGTGCGCTCGATGTGCCTTTCGACTTCACGACGAGCGCCATCATGTGGCGCGCACTCGGCTCGACCTTCGCATCGACCGGGACGGTTTGTGGCCGATAGACCAGCGCCGACGGAATCGTCGCGAGGTCACGGTCGCGCACATCACCGGTGATGCCGATGATTGTGTAGGTCGGTCCCATGGGCGCAAGCATCAGACGCTTGCCGATGGCGGTCCCGCCGCTGGCATCGCCGAACAGGGTCTTTGCGGCTTGCTGGTTGATCAGGATGTCGGTGCCTCGCCGCACCTCGATGCCCGGACTGTTGACCGCAGCATCGGGAAAGTGATGCCCGGCATACAGTGGAATGTTCATGGCCTGAAAATAACCCGCGTCGACGACGTTGACCGGCAGCGTCAGCGTACGTGCGTTGCCATCAACCCGGAACGTCTGCTCCAACATCCAGCCGGGCGCGAGCGGCACCTTCATCGTCAGGCCTGCGGCGGTCACGGCGGGCAGCGCGCGCACCTGCTCGGCCAGGCGCGAGTAGAACGCGACGGCGGCCGCGTCGTCGTAACGCGCGAACGGCAGCAGTGTCCACAGGGTCGTGACGTCGTTGGCATCGAACCCTGGATGCACGTCATTCAATCGATACGCAGTGCGCAGCAGCAAGCCTGATCCGACTGAGACCACAAGTGCGACGGCGATCTGCAACGACGCGATACCCATGCGCAGACGCTGCCGAGCCCTTCCGACGGTTTCGCCGCGCGCACCATCGCGCAGACCGCTGGCCAGATTCACGCGCCGAAAGCGAACGGCCGGCACCACGGCGCAAAGGATCACGCCTAAGGCGGTGATCAGTGTGACAAACCCCAGCGTCGCGAGACTGAGGCCAAGTTCGGCGATTCGGGGAATGTCGGCTGGCCCGAAAGCGACCAGCGCATGCACAGCGCCGTACACGA
Source organism: Lysobacterales bacterium (assembly GCA_043753835.1). Classification (GTDB taxonomy): domain Bacteria; phylum Pseudomonadota; class Gammaproteobacteria; order Xanthomonadales; family Ahniellaceae; genus JADKHK01. Next base: position 8,522 of record JAYUVY010000063.1, read on the forward strand.
CGAACAGAGCGAGCACAACAGCGGCTGCACCCAGCAGCAACGATTCGCCGAGGAAATGCGCGGCGATGCGCAGACGGCCGGCACCGAGCGTATCTCGCACCGCGAGTTCGGTCTGGCGCGCATCGGCCCGGATCAACATCAGGTTCGTCACGTTCGCCCATGCGACCAACAGCACGAGCCCGGCCGCCGCCGTCAGGATCCACAACGTGCCTGCGATGTCGCCGGTGAATGCGTCGCGCAACGGCGACACCACCGGCCGCACGTTCGACTCTTCCAGCCAGGTCCTCGTGGCCCCGCCGGATTCCAGCTGTGGAAACGACTCCGCCATCTTCGGCAGCAGCGTGGCGAGTTCGAGTTGCACTTGCGCAGCCGTCGCGCCTGCTTTGAGTCGTCCGACACCCGAGTACGCAAATTCGCCGACGACCGCATCATTGCGGAGCCGCGCCGAAAGCCAGACGCGTGTATCCGCAGTCGGAAAAGCGAAACGGGCCGGCATCACGCCGACAATTTCGCGCGGTACGCTGTTGACCATCATGCTCTTGCCGATGACGCGCTCCGAAGCAGCGAACCGGGTTCGCCATTCGGACTCGCTGAGCATCATTGCGCTGGGGCCGCCCGGTTGCTCCTCATCCGCCGTGAACGATCGACCCAGCAGCGGCTGCACCCGCAACAGCGGCACCATCGACGCCGTCAGCCAGGTCGCCGTGACGCGCTCCGGCACTTCGTCAACACCCTCGGTCCCGATGTTCGCGTTGCCGGTCCGATAGAAGCCGATGCCGGCCAGTTGCTGCGCGAACTGCCGATACGTGAAATACGCTGCCGGCGGTTGCTGCATCCGCTGCTGCGCAGTCGCCTGCAGCCCAATGCTGACCAGGCGCTCCGGTTCCCCATAGGGCAGGGGCGCCAGCAGCACGCCATGCACGACCGCGAACATCGAACCGGCCGAGGCAATGCCCAACACGAGCGTGAGAATGGCCGCGATCGTGAACGCGGGCGTACGTCGCAACGACCGCAATGCGTGTTTAACAATCATCCGTCATGACCTTGATCGAAATCGCAAGACTGTGCGCGAAGCCCTTTATGGGGACGAGCGAGTTTAACGAAGATCAACGCATAGCCGACGCAGCCCGACCAAGCGTGAACAGAGACGCCAAGTTGGTTTCAACCGATAGGTGCAGTTCTGCGGGTGTGCACATGATGCCATTGCCGCATGTGCGGCATCGAACCGATGGCCTGAGCCACGCCGGGCGAGACTGTCCTCCGGTCAGGAGCAGGCGCGATGAAACCGCAACCGATGTTGTACGCGGCGATCGTGCTGGACCGACGAGTGCGCTCATGGATCTGAGCAGCGGTTCGCCGTACTGGATCGTCAAGAACGGATTGCTGCACGCGTACCCGAGACTCGACGAAGCCGTGCAATGCGATGTGCTGGTCGTCGGCGCGGGAATCACCGGCGCGCTGATCGCCGATCAACTCGTGCGCGCCGGGATGAGCGTCTGCGTGATCGATCGACGCGAAGCGGGCTGGGGTAGCACGTCGGCGAGTACGGCCTTGCTCCAGTACGAAATCGATGCCGAGCTGCAGCAGTTGCGCGATCGTTACGGCATTGCCGATGCGGTGCTCGCCTATCGAGCCTGCGCTGATGCCGTTGGTGGCCTGCGCACACTCGCCAGAACGCTGCGCAGCGTCGACTTTCAGCCGATGCACAGTCTGTATTTTGCGAGTCGCTGGTACCACAAGCATCGCCTCGAAGCCGAGGGCGCGTTGCGACTGGCGCATGGATTCAAGTTGGAGATTCTCGACCGATCAGCCCTCGCTGCGCGCTACGGCATCGACGCGCCGGTGGCATTGCTGACCCCGCTCGCGGCCCAGACCGATCCCTACCAGTTCGCGCATCGACTGCTCGCTCGCGTCCAGTCGAAAGGCGGTCGCGTGCACGGGCGTACCGCACTCGCCCGCTTCGATTGCGTCCGCGGCGCGGTCAATGTCACGACCGATCAGGGCGTCGCGATCCGCTGCAAAAATCTGATCCTTGCTGCCGGTTACGAATGCCAGCAATGGCTCGATCAACGTGTGGCCAGCAATCGCAGCAGCTATGCGTTTGTGAGCGAACCGATGCCTGGGAAGCTCGGCGTATTGCGCGAAACGCTGATGTGGGAATCGGCACGGCCGTATCTGTACATGCGGCGCACACACGACGAACGCCTGTTGGTCGGCGGCGAGGACGACAGCATCGACATTCCGATGCGCCGCGACCTGCGCGTTGCCGGCAAGGCAGACAAGCTGCTTGGTCGTGTTCTGAAACTGTTTCCGCAGCTACCGCTCAAGGTCGCCTTCGCCTGGGCCGGCACCTTTGCCGAAACCGAGGACGGTCTTCCGTTTTTTGGCACGCATACGCAACACGGGCCACGCGTGCATTTCGCAATGGCCTACGGCGGCAACGGCATCACCTACAGTTTCATCGGCGCAGCACTATTGCGCGACGCGCTGCAGGGAAAACGCCATCCCTGCGCATCGCTGTTCAGCTTTCGCCGGTTGGATCGACATTGAATGTGCGCGTCCGAACGGAAGTGCGCGGTCGCGAAGCGCAGGATGTGAACACGCACCCGAATGCTGCACCGGGTCGAGTCCTGAAGCGTTTGGCCATTGCAGTTCGATGCGCCATTCGCGTCAGTCGCACCGCCCGCGCCCCAGCCTGGGGTCGCGTCCCGGCGCATTGCCATCCACGAGTGATCGCATTCGGTCGAAGGTCCGAAGTTCGGACCACGCCGCGGGCACACTCAACGCCAAGGAACTCAAATGAATCATGTCAATGTTGTGTCAGACAGCGCGAAGCGCGCTGAGCAGGAAGAAGCCGATCGGGCCAATCGTGATCCGATCACCGGTGCGCCCGGCGCGCATCCAGTCGGCACCGCACTCGGCGGTAGTTCGGGTGCCGTTGCTGGCGCCGTGGCCGGCACGCTGGTCGCTGGACCGGTCGGTACCGTCGTCGGTGCAGTCGTCGGCGCGGTTGCCGGCGGTCTTGCCGGCAGTGCCGCCGGCGAAGCGGCCAATCCGACCGAAGAGGATATCTATTGGCGTAGTCGCTTCAGCGCCGAGCCCTACTACGAGAACGGCCGACTGTATGAAGACTATGCCCCGGCGTATCGCACCGGGTACGAGGCGCGCAACGCGCAGGACGGTCAGTCGTTTGAACAGGCCGAAGCCGATCTGCAGGCCCGCTACCTGCGCTATCGCGGCACGTCGAGGCTCGATTGGCTTCAGGCGCGTGCGGCGACGCGTGCTGCATGGGACCGCGCTGCGCAAAACGCGACGGTGTAGAACGCGTATCGGCCGCACTGCGACGACAGCAGTAGCGGGCGCCAGCGCGTAAAGCGAACAACCGGCAGCGGCGCCTCATGGCGCCGTTGTCGTTTCCGCAGCGCTGGTCTGTCTATGTGCGACAACCGACGGTTACAGACCTGGTCGGTAGCCATCCTCGATTCGTCCGGCAACCGTCGGAGCCTTCCACCGAGACGGAGTCGATCGTGAAAAAAACCAAATCGCCAGCCCCCCTGCCCAAGACGGATGCCCGCAAGAACACGCGTCCAGACCATATCCAAATCGGCGCTGGTGGTGAATTGCACCAGGACGTCGACCGCGAGCACCCGGCCATGACCACCAATCAAGGCGTGCCGATTTCCGACAATCAGAACTCGCTCCGTTCCAGTCCGCGCGGACCGACCTTGCTGGAAGATTTCATTCTGCGCGAGAAGATCACCCACTTCGACCATGAGCGCATTCCCGAACGCGTGGTGCATGCACGCGGCAGCGGCGCACACGGCTTCTTCGAACTGACCCGGTCACTGGAAAAATTCACGACGGCTCGGGTGTTGACCGAAGTCGGCGTCAAGACCCCGGTATTTACCCGCATCTCCACTGTCGCTGGTGGCTCGGGTTCGGCGGATACGCCGCGCGACGTGCGCGGATTCGCGGTGAAGTTCTATACCGCGGAAGGCAACTGGGATCTGGTCGGCAACAACATTCCGGTGTTCTTCATCCAGGACGCGTTGAAGTTTCCGGATCTCGTGCACGCGGTAAAGATGGAGCCGGATCGCGGCTTCCCCCAAGCAGCCAGCGCGCACGACACGTTCTGGGATTTCATCTCGCTGACGCCCGAAGCCATGCACATGGTGATGTGGATCATGTCCGATCGAACCTTGCCACGGTCGCTGCGCATGATTGAAGGTTTCGGCGTGCACAGCTTCCGCCTGCTCGATGCGGACGGAGTATCGACCTTCGTCAAATTCCATTGGCGACCGAAGCTCGGTCTGCAGTCGACGATTTGGGACGAGACCGTCAAGATCGCCGGCGCCGACCCGGACTTCCATCGACGTGATCTGTTCGATGCGATTCAAGCCGGAAATTTCCCCGAGTGGGAGTTCGCGGTGCAGCTGTTTACCGAGGAACAGGCGGCGACGTTTCCGTTCGATCATCTCGACGCGACCAAACTGATTCCCGAAGAACTGGTGCCCTTGCAGGTCATCGGACGCATGGTGCTGGACCGCTGGCCGGACAACTTCTTCGCGGAAACCGAACAGGTCGCGTTCTGTCCCTCGCATCTGGTCCCGGGCATCGACTTCTCCAACGATCCCTTGCTGCAAGGTCGACTGTTTTCCTATCTCGACACGCAGTTGTCGCGTCTGGGCTCGCCCAATTTCCATCAGCTGCCGATCAATGCACCCAAGTGCCCGTTCGGCAATCAGCAACGCGACGCGCACATGCAGATGCAGCAACCCAAGGGCCGTGTCGCCTACGAGCCGAGTTCGCTGGCAGCGGATTCGCCGCGCGAGTCGAGTGTTCGAGGATTTCGCAGTGCCGCCACGCCTGAAAACGGCGACAAGGGCCGCATTCGTGCCGCGAGTTTTGCCGACCACTACAGTCAGGCGCGGCAGTTCTATGCCAGCCAAAGCGGCCATGAGCAGGCGCACATGGCCTCAGCGCTGGTCTTCGAACTGTCGAAGGTTTCCGAAGTGCACATCCGCAAAGCGATGGTCGGTCATTTGCGCCACGTCGACCCCAAGTTCGCGCAACGTGTCGCCGACGGCCTGGCGCTGGCCAGCTTGCCGCCGGCGCCCGCAACAGCCATGCCGGTGCTCGACTTGCCGCCGTCTCCGCCGCTGCAGATCATCGGGAAGATGAAGGACACCCTGAAGGGCCGATGCATCGGCATCCTGATCGCGGACGATTCCGACGGCGCGCCGATCAAGGCGTTGCGCAAGGCCGCCATTGCGGCCGGTGCCTCGGTGAAGATCATCGCGCCGCGCATCGGTGGGGTGCGTTTGTCGGATGGCACACATCTCGACGTCGACGGGCAGCTTGCAGGAACGCCGTCGGTGTTGTTCGACGCGGTGGCGGTCGTGCTCTCTGAAGCTGGTGCACGACTGCTGTCGAGTGAGGCCGCTGCGGTCGATTTCGTACGCGACGCGTTCGGGCATCTGAAAGCCATTGCGCTGGATGGCGGCGGGCGTGTCTTGCTGAAAAAGGCGGGCGTGGCCAGTGACGCCGGCGTGTTCGACAGCGGCGACACCAGGACTTTCATCGCGGCGGCCAAGACCCGGCAATGGTCACGCGAAGCCAAGTTGCGAACGCTCGCCTGATACATCGATTCACCGCGCGGCCGCTGCAAGAGATTGTTTTGCTGCGTTGCGCAGCGTACCGACCGCGTCGATCGAGCGTCGCATTGTTCATCCACAAATCCACACACCGAGGGCACGATGGCCATTACCAGTGAACAGTATTCCAATCACGTCATCGACGTGAACGGCGCGAATGCGTGCTCTCCGGCGAGCGCTGTCTCTTGGGGCGCAATTTTTGCAGGCGCCGCGGCGGCCGCGGCACTGTCGATGATCCTGCTGATTCTCGGCACCGGCCTTGGCTTGTCGTCGATATCGCCGTGGGCGTATGACGGCGCCAGCGCCAAAGCCATCGGCATCTCGACGATTCTGTGGGTGAGCTTCACCCAATTGATCGCGTCGGGCATGGGTGGCTACCTCGCCGGTCGATTGCGCACCAAATGGATCGCCGTGCCGACCGACGAAGTACATTTTCGCGACACCGCGCACGGGTTCCTGGCATGGTGCGTCGCTTCTCTGGCCACGGCCGCGCTGTTGACCTCGGTCATTGGATCGATTCTCGGCAGCGGCATCCAAGCCGGCAGTGCGGCTGTCGGTGCCGCGACATCAACGGCCGCCACAGCGGCCGCTGGCTATGCCGGCGCGGACACTGCGAACGCCGATCAGAACGGCGGGCCGGTGACGTATTTTGTCGACTCTCTGTTCCGGAAGGACGCTAGCGTTGCTTCGCCCAGTTCGGGCCTGGACAACGCGACGCCATCAAGCACCCAGGAAGCAGCGACGACGATTTCGAGCGCCGAAGTTGCGCGCATTTTCGTGCTCGGCATTTACGACGAACGCTTGCCACCGGAAGACTTGCGCTATGTCGGACAATCGGTCGCACAGCGCACCGGGTTGTCGCAGCAGGATGCCGAGCAACGCGTGAGCGATAGCTTTCTACGCCTTCAGACCCGGCTGAACAAAGCCGAGACGAGCGTGAAGGAAGCAGCCGACAAGGCACGCAAAGCCTCTGCATACGCGGCGCTCTGGCTGTTCATCTCACTGCTGATCGGCGCATTCATCGCCAGTCTCGCCGCTACTTTTGGCGGTCGTCAGCGCGATCAATAAGCGTTTCCAACACGCGTCCCTTTCACACACTACTGGAGCTTGTCCCATGCGTTCGATCCTGTTGTTCCTGCTCGGCATTCCAATCCCCATCATCATCCTGATCGCGATCTTCGCCAACTGACGGTGCATGGCGGCCTCGAATCTTCGAGGCCGCTCGCACAATCTCTCTGTCATAGTCGATTCGTGTCGACGGCATCGTTGTCGATTGATGCCGTATCGTCCATCGCGAACCGGCCGATTTCGAATAGGAGACTGCCGTCGTGCTCATGCAACGCGTTCTGCTGTTCCTGCTGTTGTCGATCACTGCGCTAGCGTCGCTGGCACAGACGACATTCACTTATCAGGGGCGGCTGTACAACAACGGCCAGCTCGCGAATGGCAGCTACAACCTGCGCATCACCCCGTTCAGTCTGGCGACCGGCGGCGCGCAGTTGGCAGCACCGCTGACGATCCCGGCAGTCAATGTCGTTGATGGCATCTTCAGCACCACACTCGACTTCGGCAATTCAGTGTTTCTCGGCAGTCCGGTCTGGCTCGCCACCGAGGTACAGGCCTCATCCAGCAGTTTTGTGTTGCTCGCACCGCGCCAGCCGGTGACGCCGACGCCGTATGCCATCAATGCCGACAAGTTGGACGGGCTTGATGCCGCGCAGCTGTCCGGTGGCGGGCTGATTCCATTTTCGAGCGGCATCATTCTGAGTGGCGCGACCGTGGTCTCGGCTGCGCCGATCTTGATCGGCTTCGGCAATCGCACCGTCGCCGTCGTCAACGGTTCGGGCGAATCGACAATGCCGCCGGAGTCGGGAGGTTTCGCTTTTCCGGTGCCCTTCGACGGCACCATCGAGAATCTGCAGATCAGCGTCGATCTGCTGGTCGCGTCGGTGGTCTCGATCAACACGCAAGGGCTGCAGTACGACTTCACGCTGGTTCGCTCGCCGTCGTTTCCGAACAACGGCATCGATCATCTGGCGTCGGGCTATATGACCACGCCGATGACAGCATCGGTTCGTTTCGGTTTCCCGAATTCAATCGTCACCGCTGGCACATTTCGTACGGCGACGGCCAGCATGGCGGGTCCGTTGGCCGTGAATGCCGGTGACCGCATCGGCATTCGCGTCAGGACACTGCAATCGACCGATCCATCCGCGGCGGATATCACCCAGTTGTCGTTCAGCGCTTCGCTGTCCTACGTTCCCGCGCCATAGGCCAACGTCATCATGCAGAACTCTCGACACGACTTGGCGCCGATAGCGATCACACCATCGATGCTTGCGGCGCTGCTCCTGATCAGCGCGTCTGCACTGGCCACCGAACGTCGCGGTGATGCCTGGCGAGTGCTGCAACGCGAACACGCCGAACTCAGCGCGCAGATCGCCCCGGCGTGGCGCGACGCGTTGGCGCGCATGAGCGCGACGCAACTCGATGCATTGCGCCACGGTGCGAGCCTCGACAGCATCGTGCTCGACGGCAGTGGACTCGATGGCGGCGAGACGCTGCTGCGCTACATGTCGAAGCGGCGCTTGGTCGATCTCCCGGACGCACTGCTGGCCGAACCGGTCGGCGGCGGCACCTCGCGCGGCGGTTCGTTCCTGCTCGACGCACAGGTGTTGCCGAAGGGCAGCCCTGTGCCGAACGGCAGCCTGACCGGCGGCGGCTTTCGCCTCGATCCGTTGCTTGCCGGGGGCGGTGGCACGTCGACGTCTGCGCAGTTTCAACTGACCGCGAGTATTGGCCAGCCGACGGTGGCAACTTCGCATAGCGCGCAGACGACGCTGAAGGCTGGATTCTGGACGCCCACCGATGCCGTGGCCGTCACCGTCATCTTCCGAGACGGTTTCGAATAATGCTTTTTATTTGGGAACGCCCGATGATCGTGCAACGCATACTGCTGGCCCTGGTTCTGTGCGTGATCTCGCTGGCATCGCTGGCCCAGACCGCAACCACCTTCACCTATCAGGGCCGGCTCTACAACAACGGCTTGCTCGCGAACGGCAGTTATGCCTTGCGCATCACGCCGTTCGGTCTGGCGACTGGGGGCACCCAGTTGGCGGCACCGCTGACGATCACGAGCGTCAATGTCGTCGATGGCGTCTTCAGCACCGCGCTTGATTTCGGCAACTCGGTGTTTCTCGGCAGTCCGGTCTGGCTGGCGATCGAGGTGCAGGCGCCGTCCAGCAGTTTCGTGCTGCTCGCACCGCGGCAGCCGGTGACGCCAACCCCGTATGCGATCAATGCCGACAAGCTTGACGGACTGGATGCGGCACAGATTGGAAATCACGATTTCGCCGAATTCTTCGCACTGATGCCGGGCGACAATCCAGCAACGGTCGCGCCGGGTACCGACGTGCAATTTCCGCAGAACGGCCCGGCCACTGCGGGCATCCTGCGCTTGTTCGGCAGCAACTTCCTGCTGACCGAGATCGGCACTTACCAAGTCACGTTTCAGGTCAGTGTCATGGAGGCTGGGCAGTTGCTGCTGACGCTCAATGGCGTCGACCTCGCGAACACGGTCGTCGGTCGCGCCATCGGGAGCAGCCAGATCACCGGTTCCTTTCTGGTTGAAACCACGCAGGTGAATTCAATCTTGAGCGTGCGCAATCCCGCCGGCAACAACAACGCACTGACGATCACGCCACTGGCCGGTGGTACACGCCCGGTCGCGGCGAATATCGTGATCGTGCAGCTGCGCTAGCGACGTTCAACGGGTACCGAAAGCCTTGCAACATCGGCTGCAACGTGTCCGAATCCGCGACGGATTCATGGAGCGGACGATGCCGAAAGTTTTGTGGTGGGGATGCATGGTTGCGGCACTGGCCGGCCTCAGCGGGGCCGTGCTTGCGGACGCCACTGATCCGAGCGCATGGCGACAGCAGGCGCTCGACCAGGTGCGTGCCGCGATGCTTGCCGGACCGGTCGAATTGAATGCGGCACCGGAGGAACTGGCGAAGGGGAATGCAATTTGGCAGCTGTCGGCCAAGCGCCATGTCGCGGGCGAGGTGCGCGCCTTCGAGGCGGCGACGGGCAGTTCGTTGCAACAGGCCTCGGCCCGCCTTGGACAGCGTCTCGCGGCGTCGTTGCCGGCCATGGGCGGTGAACCCGGACGATTGCTGCTCACGGTGAAGGGCCCCGGCATCAATGGCACCCTGATCGAGTTCGAGGGCAAGGCCTTGCAGGTTGTCGGCGATGTCACCGCGCTCGCCTCCGTTGACCGCGAGCGCGTGTTGGCGACCCTCCGTGACCAGCGCGAGTACCTGTTGCGCCAGATCGATCCGGTGCATCACGGCTTCTTCAAGCTCTACAGCGCCCGCTTCGACCGCCGCCAGCAGCGGTTGCGCGTCACCTATACCGCTTCGGCACTGTGGACGCTGCTGCAAATGCGCGACGTTGAAGCCGACCCGCGCATCGATGCGGTGATCGGACCCGCGGTCGACTTTCTGCTGTCGATGCAAGTCGTCGCGGGCCCACATCGCGGTGCTTTCCACTACTCGTTCAAGCCGGCCACCGGCGAGAAGCGCGAGCGCTATGTCGTCGGCACCGTGGCCAAGACCGTGTTCACCCTGCTTGAACTGTCGCGACGCAGCGGCGAGGCGCGTTACCTCGATGCCGCCAAGCGCGCCGGAGAATGGCTGCTGACGCGGGTGCAGAAGGATGGCCGCGTGGTGGCGGTCACGTCGCGAATTCGGTCGACGGGTGAATTGAAAGACTTCGACCGCCATTCGGTGCTGTATTCGAGCGAGATGCTGAGCGCGCTTTCGCGCTTGTACGGCGCGACCGGCGATCGCCGCTATCGGCGCGCGGCCAAGCGCATTGCCGCGTTGCTGGTTGCGCAGGGCGAGGCCAATGGTTTCGTGTTCGGCGACGAGTTCCGCAAGCCCAACACCGTTTCGACCAGCTGGGTGGCGATGGCGCTGCTCGACTACACCGCCGCGATCCCTTCGGCGACAATGGATCGGGCGTTGTTTGCCGCAGCCCATCAGGTCATCTCACGGCAACATGTCGTACCGAAAAACCTGCTCGAAGACGGCCGCTATTACGACACCTGGGCGACCAGCGGCAACGGTTGGATGAACGAGGTGCTGGTGCCGGTCTACCAGCGATGCATAACTCGTGGCCGAACCAACTGCGCGCGTTACCGCGACGCCCTGCAACGCACCACGCGCTGGCTGATACAGAACACGTACTCGCCGGAAAACTCGTATCACATCCCCAATCCCGAGCGCGCGCGCGGCGGTGCAATCCGCAATTCCAAGGTCGAAGCGGTGCGCACCGATGCCGTCTGTCATGCCGCCAACAGTCTGATCGGCATGCTGCAGATCATGGCGTCGGAAAAAATGCCGGTGTCGACTGCGTCGGAAAGGGCGGGCATGTAGCCGTGTCCAGTGAAACTCGCAATGACAACAATCTGGCCGCGCGCGTTTCGCAACTGCTTGGTCGTCAGTTGCAGGGTGTACTGGCAACCCAGGACGAAGACCGTCTGCACACCAGCCTGATGGCGTTTGCCGAAACGCCGGACCTGTCGCAACTGGTGATCGCAACATTGCGCGGGACCCGCAAGCACGCCAATCTGCTGCGCAATCCACAGGTATCGCTTCTGGTCGACGATCGTTGCAACAGCAGCAGCGACTACAGCGCAGCCGTCGCGATTTCGGTACAGGGACAAGCCGCCGAAGTGGTACCTGATCGCCTGGTGGATCTGACCGCGCTGTTCCTGCGCAAGCATCCGCAGCTGGTCGCGTTTGTCGCGCAGGCCGACTGCGCGCTGATGCAGATCGAGGTGACCCACTACCGGCTGATCAGTCATTTCGACACGGTCGAGACCTTGCGGATCTAACGACGCGCCACCGATCGCTTCGCCGGCCAGGCCACCTTGAGAAATCGCATCTGGATCGAAGGCAGCAAAGCCCGTAATCGCGGTGAATCGAGCAGCGATGCATCCACCAGCGGCCGTGCAGGTGCAATGCCGGCGGCACACTTGAAGGCGAAGAAGGTGCGGTTGCTGCAGGTGGTTTCGTCAAGCCAAACGACTTGATCGCGGTACGAGCGGAGAATGCGGTCCATGTGCAGCTTCAGATCCGGGCCGTGCACGTTGGACACCATGACCCCCGAATCGCGCAGCGCGGCGCGGCAGTCGCGATAGAACTTGTGCGTCGCGAGTGCGTCGGGAATGCCGTCTTGCGTGTAGCCATCGAGCAGCAGAATGTCGTAGTCGTCACGCGCGTCCGCAATGAAGCGCGCGCCATCGGCGAGGTGGACGCGGAAGCGATCGTCGTCCGCCGGAATTTGAAACGCGTCGCGCAGCGCGATCACCTGCGGATTGATTTCGACGACGTCGATCTGCGTCTGCGCCAACTCGTGGTGACAGAAGCGCGCCAATGATCCGCCGCCGAGTCCGATCATCAGCATGCGCCGCGGTTTCGGCACGAACAGCAGAAAGCCCATCATCGTCTTCGTGTAATCGAGCGACAGCGCGATCGGATCGTGCGTGAGCATGCGGCTCTGTAGATGCCGACCCGCAAAATGCAGCGACCGGGCACCCGGCATGTCGTGAATCTGCGGCTGATCGCTCAATGTGCCGACTCGATCATCGCCCAGCTTGAATGCGTTCAGCAGCTTGGAGAAGTCCCGGGTTGCGACCGACATGCAGCACCTGCCTGATCAAATCTTATCAGGCCGCCCCTGGCTGGCCCGCACTGCACTTGCCCGAGCGCGCGTCCTGCACGCCTTCGAAACTGACTTTCTGCCCTTCATTCAGCGAACCAAGGCCGGCGCGCTCGACCGCGGAAATGTGCACGAAGACATCGGGGCCGCCTTGGTCGGGCTGGATGTACCCAAAGCCCTTGCTGCGATCGAACGACCTGACCGTTCCGACCCCGCCGCGGCACGCCGTATGCGATGGCTTCAGCGCGTCGGCGACTTGCGCTGCGGGTGCCGGTTGCGGATTCACTGGCGGCAGCGCCTGCTCCGGTTCGGCCGCCAAGTCCTCGACGGATTCTGCGTCGTCGAACACCTCGCCGTCTTCATTCAGTGCGGCATCCCCGGTGCCGTCAGAGGCCTCTTCCTCCTCTTCGTCGACCATCGCTTCCGAGTCGTCCTCGGATTCATCGGCCGCGTCGTCGAAGTCTTCATCGACATCGCCGACCTCGTCGGACTCATCGCCTTCATCCACGTCGGATTACTCGGCATACTCCTCATCGGATTCGTCCTCATCCTGCGCGAACGTCACCGGCGCAGCGGTCATGGCCAGCGCAAACATCAGCGGAACAACCAACTTGTTCATGCAAACCCCGGACGATGACGAGGCGATCGAAGCTACTCGCGCTCATCCTCACCCGCAATGTGGGCAGACCGCGCGGACGCTCAAAGTAGGGCATCACCCGCACAACAATTGTCTTGGGTGATCGCACTGCGACGGCGCCCGTTGCTCAGAGCCGGTGCAGCCGCCGATTGAATTCGCTTCAATCGCGCACGCTGCCGCTGCATCATCGCCGCAGTGCGTGCCAATGCAGTCCATTGAGTGCCTTCGATCAGCGGCCATGCAATCGGGCTGGTCAGCTCACGTGTCGCGAAAGCAGGTCCTGTATCTGATGTGGTTCGAACACGACATCGCAAACCCAGCGACCGAACCCTCCCTTCTGATTCACGCCTTCGACCCATGCCGCGAGTGCTGATCGCTTGGCGCGATTCTGGTCGTCGTCGACGCCTTTGATTTCCAGCACCAAGGTCTTACCGTTGGTCAGGCGGACGATGAAGTCCGGAATGAAACGTCGGCGCGATCCGTTCCACAGATAGTGGATCTGGAAGCCCAGGTGGTCGTTCTTGACGTAACTGGAGACGGCTTCGCTGCGCTCGAACAGATTGGCCGCATAGCCTTCCCAGGTGCTGTCGCCAACGACATGGCTGACCTGCGATTTCATCGTCGGAATTGTTGGCCGTGTTGTGTACCAGGTGCGCATTTGGCGGGTGGAGCCGATTGGCGCATCTGCGTCGAAGATCAGCTCCATGCGCTCGCTGTTGTGTTCGTAGACGTGGCGCAACAGGTGCTGGACGACGCGATCGATGTTCAACGTGATCAGGATGCGCTTGCGCAGAGGCTCGTGGTGGAACAGGCCGGGGATATCGAGTTTGTCCGAAGCGATGAATTCTTCGACGAGTCGGATCAGCTGCACGATCAGGTATTCGGGATTGCCGCTGAACTGAGTGCTCATCTGGTCGAACGCCTTGCGTGCGGCCAGGAATGTCACGCGCTGCAGACGAAATGCTTCCGGCATCTTCTCCAGATCGATGACGTGGATCTTGCTCCAGTCAGTCGCGCCGCCCAGCGCCGGTGCGATGTCGGCCGAGATCGGCGTCGCCTCCGGACGCAGTTGCAGCGGTGTGACTTCGTGCCAGCGCACAGCGAGAACCGGCTTCACCACCGGGTCGACGCGCAGCACGTTGGGCCAGCGAATCTCCAAGCTGTTTCGCTCAGGCAATGACTCGATCTGAGTGCTCGGCTTCGGCGGAGGCGGAGCTTCGCCACCATCACCGACGTCCTGGAAGATCGACAAGGGCACGCCGAAAATGTTGACGTACTCGGGCTTGAACAATCCGTTCTCGTCGACGTCGTAGCCGACGCGCCGCAAGCCGCGTCCGATCACCTGTTCGCACAGCAGCTGACTAGTGAAAGCGCGCAGACCCATGATGTGGGTGACGTTCTTCGCGTCCCAGCCTTCGGACAACATCGCCACCGAAATCACGTTCTGGAGTTTCTGGCCGGCGGTACCGCGCTTGCCGACGTTGTCGACAATCGCACGCAGGATCTCTTCTTTCTTAAGATCGAGCAGCTCCGCCTCGCGATCTGGCGCCATGCCGGCGGCCTTCACAATGGCGTGCAGGCGTTGCTCGTAGTCCTTGTCGGCCGCAGCGGACTCGCCGATCTCGGCCTTCTCCAGCACCTTGGAGTCTACGCGCAGCGTCTGATCGGGCGCATGCAGTTCTGACAGGAGCGCATCGCCACGTGAAAAGTAATTCTCGATGCGCGCCGCAGTCTCGGTGCGATTGCAGACCGTCAGCATGACCGGTGGCGAGGTATGGCCAGCGGCGTGCCAGTCGCGCAGTGCCGCCAGCCAATCGGCGCCGAGCAGGGTGTAGGCGTCTTGAACCAGCTGCGGCAAAGGGTCGCTGGGTTGCGCGCCCTTGGCGTTGAGGTCTTCGGAGACCTCCGGTTCGCGATACAGGTGGTACAGCTTGGATCGCAAGGTCTGCGCATTCGGCAGCGCATCATCGCGCACGACAACGCGGGGTGTCTTGACGAGACCAGCCTCGATTGCGTCATTCAGACCGAAGTCCGAAACGATCCAGGTGAACAGGCCTTCGTCAGTATTCGTGCGGCCGGTCGGTGCAAAGGGTGTCGCTGACAGATCGAAACACCGAATGACGCGCCGCGTCTTGTGCAACCGGTCGAGTCCTTCGATCCAACGCGTCGCCTCTTCGAGATCGATCCCGCGCTCCTCCGCATCCTTCCTGCTGATCTTGATGTCGGCTGGCTTGCGATAGGCGTGGTGCGCTTCGTCATTGATGACGATCAGATCCTTGTAGCCAGCGAGCTTGCCGAGCACGCGACGGGTATAGGCCTCGTCCGACTCGGCGCCCTTCTTCACGATTGATTTCTCGGGCTGCTTGAGCGGCATCAGGGCATGCCAGTTGTCGATGACGACCACGGCTTGGTTCAGTTTCTCTCGCAGGGCTGCCGACGGACAAAGGCTGAATTCATCGTAAGCATTCAGGGGATTGCCTGGCTGCAGGACCTGCAGGCGTTCGCGCACAGTCAATCCCGGTGCAACGATGAAGATCGATCGCGAGAAATCCTTGTTGCGCTTCGGATAGGTCAGCGAGTTCAGTGTCTGCCAGGTGATGATCATGGCCATCACCGCGGTCTTGCCGCTGCCCGTGGCCATCTTGTTGCAGATGCGCTCCCACGGTCCGCCGTCGCCTTCGAGGTAGATGCCCTGCTTGAACTCGTTGGTCGCTTCGACCCACCAGATCAGCGTTTCGATCGCTTCGAGCTGACAGAAATAGAACGGCAGTTGCCGCGCACCGCGCTCGTGCCAGTGCTGCAGCAGGCTGCGCGTGACGGTGGTGATGCCGGGATAGTCCGCCTGCTTCCATGCATCCATGCGTTCACGAATGCGATTCACCGTGTCCAGCGATTCGATCCGGCGGGTGTTGTTGCGCGTATCGATCACTTCGTACGCCGCAGCCCGTCGGCCCTCGACCAGGTTCAGCTGCGTGCCGGTGCCTTGCTGCCAGTGGCGCTGAGGGCGGTCATAGGGCGAGTTGATGATCAAAGACTTGGGACCGCTCACATTCCACCATCCATGTCAGTGCTCTGCTGACTCGCAGGCGGGAGCTTTCATCGCCAGACTTTCGTCCGCGATCGGCAGACGAATTGTCAGAGCTTCACGCCGGCGAGAAGTGGGACGTCGACATTGGGCAGTCGGGCGCGAGCAACAACGTCGTAGACGTGTTGTCTCCAGAAAGGCCAAAGGAGATGCACACTGTTAATTTCGGCGAACGCCTTCATTGCTTCCGCTGAAACTTGTTCCTTGCTGTCGTAGTCGACGACGAAATCTGCGGTGATCTCGAAGATTGTCTTGATGTCTTCGTCTGGACCGAACACACAACGAACGCCCAAGGCGACTCTTACTTGCAACGAGTCGTCAAACTCTGACTTCTCGGATCTCTTGCCGGAAAAGTACTCAACGCCTCGCTTGTTCTGCAGCACCGCCGTTGTCTCTTCCGGCGGATCTTCGCCACGAATGAGCTGGCTCTCATAGAGGACGATGTCCCTGAGCTTGAGGGCTCTCGTCGCCTGCTGGATGAGCTCGATATTCTGTTCTTTGCTCATGCTGCATTTTTCCAGCAGTCGGCCACGACGACGTTTGCCGTGCCCGGAAGGATGTGCGTCTTTACGGGCTTCCGGCTTAGTTGTGTCTCAGCCGTCGTGTACACAGCGCCAGAAGACGTGACGTCAGTCGCGCCGTTCATGATTCTCAGCGTGTCGACGATGAACGGATAGGCCGCCAGGACACGCAGAAATTTGTCCATGCCAACGCTTTGCATCACGTCGCCGCGCTCATACTTGGAGAACGCCATCGGTCCGCCACCGATCAGTTCGCCCGCCTGCGCCTGCGTCAGCCCAAGCGCGTCGCGCACGCCCCGGATCTCGTCACCGGTCAGCAATCCGTCGAATCGGCGACGAGCGTCTGCCACCCGGCGATGGTTACGCCGAATTTGGTCGGGAGCGAGGGGCGCAGCGCTGCACTCGGCGCAGGCATAACGCTCAAGGCCTTCCACGCGCAGCGTCTGTCCCTGGTGATCAAACTCATCGCCATAAATCTCTTCGGCGAGATCAGTGCTGTCGCAGATGGGGCAAGCATGCAATTTAGACTTCATGTCAGCGATTCCGGTGAAATGAGTACAGCAGAACTGTCACGCAGTTCTTGTTGATCTGCAGCTTGATGTACAGGTCGTCACGATGGCCAGTTGGACTTGGGTATCGAGAAATCTTGTAGACATCGTGCCACTTCGTGGGGCCACTTCCGTACGCCTCCCCACACGCGAAATCTCCAGCTGTGAGGGATGCCAAGCATTGATGAACATCATCGGGCGAGTACCCCAAATTCTCTGTGTCTCGAAGGACGCTTGAGTTCACGTAGACGACCTTGCCAGCCAATGCCAGCTCAACAATTCGAGCCAGATCGAAGGTCGCATAGTCTCTGTGAGAGTCGGACTGGGTAACCATTATGGTTAGTCTTCCTTAACCGCGTCAATCCAGAGAGATCACTTTTAACGATTCGATGCCACGGTCATCGACAATCTTGACCGCGACCTTTCGATTCTCGCCAATCTCAAAGGGTAGCGAGACAGTCCCATGCAACTTGTCCAACAATTCCTCGTTGAGCTCGGCCTTGATGTCCTTCTTGAGCTTGTTCCAGCCGTCCTTGGCGCCGGCCATCGGGAAGAAGAACTGTCGCGGGAACAGGCTGCGTTCGTCGTAGTCGGTGTCGAGTGACCAGGCGGCGATCTTGCCCTTGCCGCCGGAAACGAGCTCGCCCTTGGCAGTGTCGAAATAGTCGAAGCCGTGGACCTCGACCTGGTAGCGGCCGTCTTTTGTCTTGTGCACAGCGACGTCGGGTTGGCCCATCAGCCAGAAGCTCTGGTTGCTGGCGCGGCCTTTCTTCAGGTCTTCGGTGAGCAGATCCGTATTCATCTGCGCCTTGAGTGCGACGATGCCCTTGGTGGCGTCAATGTCCTTCGCCGCCTCCGGGTCGAAGTTGAACGCGCAGAACACGATCATCTTCGGGCGCGGAAACAGTTCGCCGGCTTCGCGCATGGCGAGTTCGACCTGGCGTTGCTCACGCACGACATTCTTCGAATCGCTCACAGTGGTGTCCACGGTCACAACTCGTCGTATTTCTTCGCATTGCCTTTCGATAGATGCACTGGGTACTTTGCCTCGTTCTTGAGCAGCTTTCGTCTGACTGCGGCATCTATATCAACGCCAATGTCCACGCAGAGGTACGCCATGAGAATTGCGACATCTGCGAGTTCGTCCTCAATCTTCCCCCGTCGAAGTGCTGTCAATTCGGGGATCTCCGCATCAGTTGCCCATTGAAAGCATTCAAGCAGCTCTGCCGCTTCGATAGTCAGCGCTGCTGCCAAGTTTCGGGGGGTATGAAACTGCTCCCAGTCACGGAGATGCCGGAAGTTCAAGAGTTCCTTGACGAGGTCGCCGGAAATCATGGTCATGCTGCGTCTCACGCTTGAAATCGATTCTGCAAATGCCAGTTCAGACGGTCTGGGTCGGGGCGGAACGCCGCAAGTTCCGGAACGACCGATAGCGGCAAGTCGTTCATTCGGTAGTACGCCTTTCCGTTGAAGTAGGCCTCACGAATGCGCGGGCTCACTTTCACGCGTAGCTCCGGTGTAACCGACACCAGGCCAACGTCGAACAGCCGATGGAAGTCGGCGCGCAACAACATGCCGTTGCGCACATCGTGCGCGCCGGTTCCCGAATAGGGAACAATGTGCGCAGCCTCCAGAGCCACCAGCGTATTCTCGCCGGTGATCGCACAGCGGCGCTTGTATGCATCGGTGACCAATACTCGGAAGGCAGATTGTCCGAGTCGCGGCCGAACAAGCGTCGGCGATCCATATTTTTCCATCGGTTCTCGCACAGCGTTGCCGGGGAGCTCCTCTTCCCTGTCTGTGGCCCCAAGCGCCATCTGCATCCGACTCCAAATCAACGCACCGTCAGCAGACTCAGCCGAGTACATCTTTCCCCGAACGATATTTGATGCCCAGCCAGGTGGGTTCGCTACCCAAGCGTCGGCGGGAAGGAAGAACGGATTGGCAAGCACGGTGCAGCCGATATTGCCGCTGCCGCGCGCGCTGGTAAGAGGATCCAACAATTCAAGCAACTCCTCGAGAGAAGCCGCTCCATTCTTCTCCCCGAAAATTTCCCACGCGAGCGAAATTGGAAGCATGCTGTAGGTGACGAAGAAGCCTCCGCCCGCAATGTGGTTGTTCGGGCGCTTCAACTTGAAGAGAAATGGCAACCCAACTGGAGCATCTGTAAACGGTGGCGTCGCGCTTGGCTGCCAAAAATTAACTTCCTCCAGGCCCCGCCCCGATAGGAACTGATACCAGCGGTTGTCCGTCACGCCTACCCAAAACTTCATGCCTGCTCCCGTCGATTCCTCGTACACAAGCACCTATTGGAATCATCGACGCTTGCCCCGGCCATGCTCTCCTTTTGCAGCAGCGAGTTCATCACCAGCAGCGAATCGCCGGCGATCAATCGGTTCGACCAGCCGCGATCGTGCTTGTAAAACTCGATGGCTTCGCGATAGGGCAGTGCGTCTTCGAACCAGGCGCGGAACATGTCGGTCTGGCCGCCGCCGACATCCAAGCCTTGCTTCATACGCTTCTGCACGACCGCCAGAATCGTCGCCGGATCGATGCGTTCGTGTACGTGTAGCGAAACGGTGTCGACGCTAAAGCTCGTGCGCTCTGCCTTGCCGGCCCAATTCAGATAGGGCTCGCCCATCCGCTTCAGCGTTTCCAGAGCTGCGCGCATCGTCACGTCGTCGCCACTGGCGAGTGCATCGTCGATCAGACGCTCCACCTGGGCGCGACCGACATCGAACTGCAGGGCAGGATCGATATGCGGGTCGTAGGCCCAAGTCGTCTTCGGTTGATCCGGATCGGTTTCCGGTGTCACCACGCCGACGTCGGGATTGTTGCGACGTTTCTGGTCGTGACGATACGCGATCACCTTGGCGCCATCGTCGCCTTTGCATTGCGGCTTGGTCGGCTCGCCGGTCTTGCGTTGCGACAGCAGCGCCTGCATGTCGGCCTGTTTCGGCTTCGGCCGCTTCGCTTCCTCCGGAATCTCCTGCGCCGAAAGCGTCAGGCCGATGGTTTCGGTGGGCTGCGCAAGTCGCACCGATCCGCCGCGGCCCTTGCCTTTCAAGATCACGCCATCGATGAACAGACTCAGCGAGCCCGAGTTGTATTCGGCCTCCGACACCTCACGCTGCAGCTTTTCAGCCAACAGCTCGCGCAGCCGCAGATTGCCGATCGCGGTGCCATCGGCAGGGAGCAGACTCGTCATCGCCGAGATCAATGCATCGTCGGTCTTGGCCATTGCTGCGGACTCCTGTGCGCGCTGGCCGTTTGGCCGGCTTCCTTATTCCGCCGAAGTCTAGCCGCTGAGGGTACGAGGCGGGCGTTGTGCCCGATCACCCCAACCGCAACCCATCCTCCCCATCGATCGCGCGTTCGCGGTGGATGAGGATCCATTCGGCGTGCTCTTCGAGGGCGGAGTCGCCGAGGAGTTTGAGGATGCGGCGTTGTTCGATGTCGTTCGTGGTGTCGGCGATGCGGCGGCGGGCGTTGCGGAAGATGCGGTGCATGAATTCGTATTGCTTGATCAGTTCCGATTCGGCCGTGCTCTTCGCGTAGGACTGACGCACGCCGACGACGAGCAGGACCACGCCCATGGTGTAGACGATTGGGGTGCGCCAGGTTTCGGGGAGCGTGGGGCCGACGAACAGCAGGGCGACGAGGGCGAGCAGGCCGATGACGATGCCGAAGCGACCGATGCGATGCGTCCTCGCGGTGTCGCGTGCGCGTTCTTGGGCGCGTTGCCGGTAATAACCGAGTTGGCCGGTGTTGGCGTCGCCGATCCACGCCTGCTGCGCGAATGCCAGACCTTCCGGCGTCTGGTTCGGTGCCACGTCGCATTCGCTGCCGGCGACGCGCATCACGTTGCGGATCCAGCCGAGTTCGACATCGCGCATCTGCAGGCAATTGTCGTGCGCGAACTTGCTGACATTGCCGCTGGTGACGCCGGCTGCGGCCCAGTAGAACTGCACGCGCAGGCCCTCGGCGAGGGTGCGGTAGTCGAGATACTTGCGATGCCAGGCGCTGCGCACGGCGATGACATTGATGCCGACGGCCGCCAGCATCAGCGCGAGTATCAGCACGATGATCGTCGGCGTCGACTGCAGGTCGGTGTACGACAGATAACCGATGGCCGCGAACAGCGCACACAGATGACCGGCCTTCAGGGTCAGCAGAACGCGTTTGCGATAGCGCACCGCCAGCCAATCGGCGGCGGCGAACACCCGGTCGATATTGCGCAGTCCCGGCGCCCGCCGCGCGACTTCGGTATCGCGCAACAGCGATGTGTGTTCGCGGTCGATGCGCGACGCGAACGTCCGCACCTCGCGGCTGAATTCGTGCGCGTGCTGGAACACGCGGCGATAACGCGTTGGCATCTCCGCGCTGCGCGGGCGTGCTTCGTCGCGCGTGAACCAGAAGGTCTGCCCGGCAACGAGACCGGGTGCGGGCGAACCCTGCGCCCGTTCGCGCGAGCAGACCACGTGATAGACCAGATCGCTCTCGTCGTCGGTCAGGCTCAACAGGCTGACATTCGCGCGCGGCGCATACCCCGGCATCACATCGTCATGATGGAAGCGCACGACCTGGGCGGTGCCACCGAGTTGATCGCTATCGTGGCCATCCCAAAGCGCCATCAGCACATGGCAATGCGCGCACAGGAACACGCCGACGGCGGCATACTGCAGCGAGCGCGCATCGCCTTGCAGTGCAACGTCTTCGACACGTTGGCCGGCATTGATCGGCAACGCGAAGACATCGGTGGCGGCCGCGCACAGTGTCGTGAACTGCTGCAGAGAAGCCGGCGTCGCGAAGTCCTGTTCGTACATCGCGCGTGGCATCGGCAGCACCACGGTCAACGGCAGGCCGAGCTCGAGCGCGACCTCTGCGACCAGCCGATCCGCACCTTCGGCGAGCGCCGACATCACCGACACGATGCGCCCAGGATAGTCGCTGCGCAGACGCTGCAGACAGACGCGCACACGTTCTCGCAGCAGCGGCAACTCCGCCGGCACCAGATCGCGGTGCCCGGTGACGGCGACGACAAAGGGCACCGCATCGCTACGCGCGGGCGGCGCCGATGCGGCGGTGGGGGGCGCTGGCGGCGTGACGGTCACGGTCAGGGTCATGAGGCATTGTCACGCATTGCGCGCGCCTGCAGTTGCCGATTGCCAAGCCTGCAGCCAGCACGTAGTTTGCGGCGGACTTCCGCCGACGAGACATCTCCGCCATGACCACGCCCGCCACCGCTGCGCTCTGGCTGGAAGACACATTGGCTGCCGCGGATACCGCGCTCGCCGATCCGGTCGAAAAAATCTTCGCGCAGACCGATGCCCTGGCGCAGACGACAGCGCCGGATACGCGTCGATCCGGCAAGACCCTGGTGATGATCGAAGCGCTGTGCGTTGTGTTGCCGGTGGTGTGGCTGCTGCGTACGCCGCTGGAACTGCCGCCGATGCTGGCAGCGTTGTCCGGACTCGCCAGCCCCTTGCTGATCGTCGCCTTTTTCTGGTGGCTGCGCTGGCGCAGCATGGGCCGCTTGTGGTCGCGTGCGCGTCTCGTCGCCGAAGCCAGTCGTTCGCTGTTGGCCACACGCACCACACCGTCGCAACCGGTGCGCACCCTGGTGTCGGTGGTGCCGGCACTGCAGCCGTTGCTGGAGAAATTCGCCGCCGAGCCGCAGCACCTCGCTGCAGACTGGCGCGACGCCTACGTGCGCGACCGCATCGACGATCAACTCGGATATTACGCCCGGCAACGCGACAAGGCGCTGGCCGAGCGGCGCGCCTTGACACGCTGGAGCACGATCCTGATGGACGTCGCGCTCGCCGTCGGTGTTGCCGGCATGATCGTCACCTTGCATCCGCGCTCGGCCAGTTGGCTGAATCTGCTCGGCGGCAGCTGGCTCGACTTCGCGCTCGGCATGGCCGGCCTGGCCTTGCCGCTTGGCCTGCTGGTGGCGCAGTCGCTGCGCTTCGTCGGCGAATCGACGCGGCGCACTGCGCGCTACACGCAACAGATCCAGCAGCTGGAACATGTGCGCGCGCGGCTCGTGCTCACTGAGGGCGACGACGCGATCTCGCTGTTGCACGAAGCCGAGAACGCGCTGTTGTCGGAAGTGCTCGACTGGTACTTCCAGGCCGAGACCACCGAGGATTTCTACACCATCCGCGAACAGTCGGCCGTGGTCGTGCCGGGTCAGTTGGCGAGCAAGCCGCGCGTGCGCTTCGCGTGGCTGTGGCGTGGTCTGCGTGGACTCGGTACCGCCGCCGGATTTGTCGTGCGCGTCGTGCTCGGGCGTGTCGTCTGGATCGTGTTGTCGGTCGCGCTGGTGCTGATGTGGATCAGCCTGAAGCAGCCGGAAACCCCGGAAGTCGCCAGCCGTCTGCAGGAACTCGGACGTATGCTCAACCCGCCCGATGGCAGTGTATTCGCGCCGCAACCGATCGCCGCCAGCCGCGGCAGCATCGTGCTGGTGCATGGCATGCGCGACGGCTGGCAAGCGGGGCGTAGTGACTGGACGCACTGGAGCGCGGAGATGACCGCGAACCTGCGTCAGCGCCTCGGCGCGAATATGCCGCAACTGCTGTTCCTCGACTGGAAGGAAGGGGCGAAGGCCTCAAGCCAGCATGGACTGAACACGCACGACCCGCTGACGCGCTTCCTCGCCGACGTCGGCGGCGTTCGCTCGAGTGCACAAACCACCGGCGACTTCTTCGGCATCCGCCTCGCGCGCATGGTCGAGAACGGCCAGATCCGCCGTGATCGTCCGCTGCATCTGGTCGGCCACAGCGCCGGCGGCTTCGTGGTTGCACGCGTCGCGCACATTCTGGTGGCGATGGGTTTTCCGCGCGAACAGCTGCACGTGACCGTGCTCGACACACCCGAGCCTGATACGGAGATCACGCAGAACCTGCCGAGCTATGCCGATGCCGAGTTCTATCGCACCTCGGGGCTGGTCAGTCTTGATCCGGCGACGCTGAATCCGGGCCTGCGCTACCGCCACATCCAGCCACCGCCATCACCCGATGCGGTGGGTTTCGGCGCGCGCATGAAGGAACATTCCTACGCCTGGCAGTGGTTTCGCGACAGCATCCTGACCGCGCAGTGCGGCGAAGAAGGTTTCGGGCGTTCGCCGTTCTGCCAATGACGGTGTTGCCGAGCCGCGTTCAACGCCGTTGCAGGGTGACGGGCGTGCCTTGCAGCTGACCCTGCATGGTGCGGCCGTCGGGTGCAAGCGTGACCTGCAACAACTCGGTGTCGCCGGAGAAGGTATCGGTCAGCGTCACTTCGAGCTTGCGGCCATCGAGCTGCGCTTCGCCGGCGAGCTCGGCGCCGGCATGGGTCGGTGGCGCCTGGGCGACTGCGCCGGTGGGGGCATTCGCAGGATCGACCACTTCGCCCGAAAGCGCGAACAAGGTGCGACCGTCGTGAACGAACTGGTAGTAGAACCCGTCCTCGGTTTGCCACAGGCCTTCGAAATCGGCGGCGGTCACGTTTGCTGCGGTCGGACTCGCCGGCGGCAAAGGCGGAACGACACTCGCGGCTGCGGCAGCGGGAGGCGTTGTTGCTGCCGGCGCAACGGTTTCGGGATCGTCCATGAACATGCCGATCACGCCGAGCACGATGAATAGCCCGACCAACCCGAACACGAACTTGGCCCACGTCGGCAGTGCCGTTGCCTGAGCCGTCGGGGGTGGCAGCGATGCGCTCTGCATCGGCGGCGGTGGCGGCAGTGCGCTGCGCTTGCGGCCGGTCACGCCAGGAATTTTTTCGAGGATGTCGAGCAACTGGTCGATGTCGTACTGCCAACGCCGATCGGAAATCGCATAGGCATTGCGACGCAGCAGCGGCGCCATCGACTCGGGCAGATCCTCGGCGTTCGGCATCTGTGCGTCGCCGACCAGCACCGGGATCACGCGCACATTGCGCGTGAGTGCGGCTTCGATCTCCATGCGCACGAAATCGCCGGGCTGATGCAGCCGACGCTGACCATCGTGCGTGGTGACGCGGGCCCAGGTCGGGCCGATGACCACCAGCATCACCGAACAGTCACCGACGGCGCGCGCCAGCGCTTCAACAAAATCTTCGCCCGCTTCGATCGCCTCGATGTCGCGGAACAGCGCCTGGCCGACCAGTTTCTCGCCAAGGTCGTCCGCGAGGCGTCCGGTGTGTCCAGCGCTGTCGCTGCGTCGATAACTGATGAAGATGCCAGACATGGAGCGCTTACCCGGGCGGCCAAAATCCGAGCATAGCGAAGAGTGCGCGCGCCGGGTTCGGCGTGAATCGCCTCAGCGCGCCATCCAGTTCACGTTGAAGCCAAGCGCACGTTCCGGGGCGAAGCTCGAGAGCACGTCGGCGGTCGCGAAGTAATCGGCGTTGAATGCATTGCGCGCGTAAAACTGCAGACTCCACGACGGGTTGAGGTGATAGGTCAGATCGACATCGACGACGTCAACGGCATCGCGTTCGACTTCCTCGAAGCCGGGGCGGCTCATCGACCAGCGGTGGCTGTAGAAGCCGCCGAGGGTGAAATCGGCGAAGTGGTATTTCGCTTCCAGTGTGGCGCCGAGCGGCGGCGCGCCATACAGCGGATCACCGGTGGCTTCGTCCTTGCTGCGCACCAGCGTGCCACTCGCGCGCAGGGTGAGCTTGTCGGTCGGCGACCAGCCGAGCGTGCCCTCGATGCCGTGCAATTTTGCGTCGCTGACATTGGTATAACCGTTGACGCCCGACTGGATCGCGAACAGCTGGATCAGATCCTCGACATCGGTGCGCCACAGATGCACTTCGCTGTGCCAGTCGCCGACATGCCAGGCATGACCGAGGTCGATGCCGAGCGAATGTTCTGCGCCCAGGTTCGGGTTGCCAACAATTTCGCCCTGTGGCGTGACGCCCGTGAAGAAGCGTTCTTCGAGCGTCGCGAAGCGGTAGCCGGAGGACAGGTTCAAGGTCCAACGGCTGGCGGTACTCGGCGTCCAGATCGCGCCGGCGGTGAGCGCATGTTCGGTGTCGCTGGCATCCGCACCGGCCTGGCGCTGCTCAATGGCACTGACACGGGCGCCGATTTCAAATGCGAAGTCCGTGGACGCATGCCAGTCGCTGAGTCCAAACACCGACCAGGCGCTCTCGCTCGCGTCGCGCAGGCTGTAGGTGCGGTTGTCGATGCTGCTGCGCGCGTCGAAGCCGTTGACATCGCGGCGGCCGAGGAACTCGACGCCGAAATTGTGTGTCAACGCGCCACGTTCGATGGAATGCTGGACGGTGGCGCCGATGTCCAGACTTTCGACCGAGGCAAACGTATCCGCCGCGCCGGGTCGCCGGTTGTAGGTCAGCAGCGACTGGTCGTGTGCGTACACGCTCGCGACGAAGCCGCCGTCGTGGCGCAGGCGCAAGCGCGCGAGCGTGTGCTGATCTTCGGGATAGGTCGTGTCGCGGGTCGGAAAGCGGCTGTTGGATTTGCCGATGTTCTCGGTGCGCGAGGGCAAAAGCAGGCCGTCCAGCGCGAAGTCGCCCAAAACGGTGCGGTATTGCAGGCTCGCACTGTTGCGCTCCAGGCTGGTGTTGAGCGGCGTGCCGTTCGCGGCTTCGCTGTCATTCGCCTGATGGCGTGCCGCGCCGATCGAGAAGGATTCATTGCCGAATCCGCCCATCAGGCTGGCTTCGTCACCGGCGCCGGTGTAGCCGGCGGACACTGCGCTGTCGTCGAACCAGCGCGGTTCGATCGAGATCGCGCCGCCGAGTGCGCCTGGACCGAAATGCACCGCGGCCGGCCCGCGCGTGACATTGATTTCGCCGAGCAGGGACGGCTCGACGAAGGCCACCGGAACGCCGGCGCGTCGTTGCGCCGTCACCGGCATGCCGCCGACCAGCACCAGGATGCCGTTGCCGCCGGTGCCGCGGATGGAAAAGGTCTCGAACAGGCCGTTCTGGCCGGTCGCGCCGATGCCGGGAACGCGCGTGATCAGGTCCTGAAAATCCGAAGGTGACGCGACGGCGTCTTGCGCGCTCAGGACGTCCGTGGCCAAGGCCGAGGGCCAGTCGGATACGGTGCCTTTCGCAGTGACGGTAACGGCTTCAGTAGTGGGGATATCCTCGGCGGATTCACCCTGATCGACATCTTCGCGAGTGACTTCGCTTGCCGTCTGGGCGACAACGCCGGTCGTGCCAAGACTGGAAGTAACGAGGGCCAGCAACAGCAGGTTGCGCGCCGTGGCTGGCGAAATGGATGACGACATGAGGATTTTCCGAAAGTGGTGGGCCCACCGCAACATGTCGGAACAAAGGAGTTTCGAAA
>JAYUVY010000064.1:0-12596 GCA_043753835.1 Lysobacterales bacterium
CTTCGAGGACGGATAGACGCTTGCACCGATCCAATCGTGATGAAGCAAATCGAGATCAATCAGCTTGACGTGGGGGAGGAGTCCATAGACACATAGTTATGCGACTCCTTGCCCCGCCAACCATGGGAGCGCTCGTAGCTCGCTGATGCGGCCAGCTGCGAGCATTTGCCAAAGCTCAAGCATGCGTTCTTGGGAAACGTCCCGCATGTGCTGTGGGTCTTCGTCGGACTCAAGATTCTCGAGGATGAGCAGCCCACTGCGAAATGCACTCAAGCACCATTCGGTTTCATGCGCCAGCGCCACATCCGGATGCTCGTCGTCGCTGTCTGCCAATGACTGCAGCAGTGCCCGCATCTGTGCGGTGGTTGGCTCGCGAATGGATGAGTCCATGAGATCGTGTGCATGAAAGGTCATGGAGGAGACGCATAACGCCAATTCTCCGACGGGATCGTCGGACTATTTGGGGAGTCTGGTCGGGCGGATTGTGGTGGGTCAAGAAAATTCTTAGGGAAAATCCAGTGTTGCGCTGATGAAGTGGCGCTTTGGTACTGCGAGGCTGTGGGTCACTTCCGGCTTTGGAGTAGGGATATGACTTATCACGACCGTGGCGACGGACTAACGGGCGATGCTCGATCGTCGGGCAAGGCGGCGGCGGCTGGATCGGGTTCGCGGATGGGTGCGCGCAGAGCGACGACGGCGTCTGGGATTGGCGCGAGTGCGAGTGCAAGCGTGAGTGCAAGCGCGAGTTCGAGTCTGCCGGCGCCGAAGTTGCTGGATCAGGTACGGGCGCGGATTCGGGTGAAGCATTACAGCCGCAAGACCGAGGCGGCGTATTGCGGGTGGATACGGCGCTTCATTCTGGCGAACGACAAGCGCCATCCGCGCACCATGGGCGGGCCTGAGGTCGAGGCGTTTCTGTCGTACCTGGCGGTCGAAGGCGAGGTTGCGGCGGCGACGCAGAATCAGGCATTGGCGGCCTTGCTGTTTCTGTATCGCGAGGTACTCGGCATCGATCTGCCGTGGATGGAAAACGTGGTGCGTGCGAAGCGTCCGGTGCGCTTGCCGGTGGTGTTGGGCGTGAATGAGGTGCGGCGCCTGCTCGATGTGGTCGAGCCCGCGTATGCGCCGATGATCCGGCTGCTGTATGGCACCGGCATGCGCGTATCCGAATGCGTGCGATTGCGCGTGAAGGACGTCGAATTTGAGCGCTGCGTGATCGTCGTGCGCGATGGCAAGGGCGGCAAGGATCGCGTGACGATGTTGCCGGCTTCGCTGCAACCGGCGTTGCGCGACGCGATCGCGCGTGCGCTCGCTGTGCATGCGGCGGATGCGCGCGCGGGCTTCGGTGCGGTGTTCCTGCCGCACGCATTGGCGCGCAAGTATCCGAACGCGGCCAGCGAGGCGGGTTGGCAATACGTGTTTCCGGCCGCCAGCCGCAGCATCGATCCGCGCCTCGGCATCGAGCGCCGCCATCACCTCAATCCAGACCTGCTGCAGCGCGCGTTCCGGCGTGCGCAGTCGGTGGCCGCGATCAACCGTGCCGCGACTTGCCACACGTTGCGGCATTGCTTCGCGACGCATCTGCTCGAAGGCGGCGCCGACATCCGCACCGTGCAGGAACTGCTCGGCCACAGCGATCTGGATCGGGCCTAGTTTTGCGGCATGGTCGTGGGGCGGGTCGCGCGCTGAAGCGCGCTCCTACAGGTTCGAGGCAACCGGGTTGCTCTCGGATACAGAGCGTACCCTTCGGATTCGTACCGAACCTGTAGGAGCGCGCTTCAGCGCGCGACCACAAGCACCGATCCCATGAACGGATAGTCCTCGCCGCATACACACAGTCCTGCGCGCAAAGGGTTCTCGGCGATATAGCGATGTGCTGTCGCGACGTCTGACTCACGGCGAATCGCCCGATCATGGAAAGCGCGACTCCACACCGGACCGCGACGATTCATCAGGCGGTTCGATTCACACGCCGAGATGCTCTTGAACCGATTGACGACGCATGACAGCGACACCGGTTCGTCCAGGGCAATCAATCCGTGCCAGTGATCGGGCATCAGCACCCACGACAGCAAACGTGCGCCGGCAAACGTCGCCGTATCGTTGTGACGTGCAGCAACAGCCGAAGCGATCGCGACATCGGCAAACCAGGGCGTCCGTTGCCAGGTGACGGTGGTAACAAGATAAATCTGATGCAATGCGTGGACGCGGCCCAATCGGAGGGCGCGGTGACCGGATGGCAGGGCTCGATTTGACATGCGCCCAGCGTGCGCAACAGACGGCAATAAATCGACGGCATCATTCTGGAACGCGGCTGAGAATTTTCTTAAATCGTCGTTGCGGCTTGTGGTCGCGCGCTGAAGCGCGCTCCTACAGGTTCGCGGCAAATTTGTAGGAGCGCGCTTCAGCGCGCGACCGCAAGCCACAAAGAAAAACCATTCACCCCAAAGCCCGCAACGTCTCCGAAGGCGGCGCCGAAACCGTGCGGCGCGTGGTCAACCAGCCGGCGCCGACCACGGCGGCGATTGCGGTTGCGGTTGCGGTCGCGCTCAGGGCGAGATTCGGCGTCCACGGCAAGTCGAGCACGCGAATCGCGATGCTGGCGGCGATGGCGTTCGCGGCAACGACCGCGACACCGCCTGCGATCAAGCCGATGACGAGAAATTCCGATAGTTGCGCGAGCCGCAATTGTGCGCGCTTTGCGCCGAGCACGCGCATCACCGCGCCTTCGCGCAGGCGTTCGTCCTGGGTGGCATGGATCGCGGCGAGCAGCACCAGTACACCCGCGGCGAGCGTGAACAGGAACACGATCTCGACGACTTCGGTGACCTGATCGGCCGTGGCGCGCACCTGGGCCAACACGGCGCCGATATCGATCACGCTCAGGTTTGGAAACTGTTCGACCAGCGCATTCACGCTGGCGGCTTGCGCCTCATTGACATGCAGACTGGTGATGTAACTCGTGCTCAGACCATCGAGCGTAGCCGGCGTGCCGAGCACGAAGAAATTCGGCCGGAAGCTTTCCCATTCGACCTTGCGCAAACTGGTGACTGGCGCCTCGACGCGTTGCCCGCCGATATCGAACGCGACACGGTCGCCGAGCTTCCAGCCCAGGGTCTCGGCGAAACCGGCTTCGACCGACCACTGCGGCGTACGTGCATCGGCTGCAGTCCACAAGGTGCCCGCCGTCGCTTCGTTGTCGTCAGCGAAGGTGGTGGCCGCACTCAGGTTGAACTCGCGCTCGGCCAGACGCCTTGCACGTTCGCCGCGATCAGCGTAGTGATCGCCGCTGACCATTTGCGCGTTCACCGTCACCAGGCGACCACGCACCATCGGAAACAGCGCGGCGTGCTCCAAACCGCGCGCAGTCAGAAAGTCGCGCACCGGTTCGAGTTGGTCCTGCTGCACATTGATGACGAAGCGATTCGGCGCGTTGTCCGGAATCATCTCGCGCCAACGCGCCAGCAGATCGCTGCGCACAAGTCCGAGCAACAGCAATACGGTCAGACCGAGACCAATCGCGGCGATCTGCGCCAGGCTCGATGCCGCGCGTCGTGACAAGTTGGCAAGACCGTAACGCCAGGCGCCGCGCAGATGCGGTCGCAACACGCGCAGCGCGAATACCAGCAGCCCCGCGAGTGCGGCGAGCGCAAGGAACGCGAGCACCAGACCGCCGAGCAGACTGGTTGCGAGTTGTGCCGAACCGGACTTCCACCACAGCAGCGCGGCGAGGCCACCGAGGCCGATCAGGGCGGTGATCACGGCACTGGTCTCGGCGAGCGGAATGTCCCGGCGCAGCACGCGCAAGGCCGGCACGCGCCGCAGCGCCAGCACCGGCGGCAACGCAAAACTCAGCAACACGGTGAAGCCGACTGCTGCGCCATAAACCGCCGGGCCGATGCCCGCGGCCGGTACAGCGATGCCGAGCGTACGCGCCAGGCTTTCACCGGCAAACCATTGCACCGCCCAGGCCAGCGCAATGCCGACGAGCGAGGCTGCGAGCGCGAGCAGCAGCATGCTGACCAGATGCAGGCTCGCGATTTCGCGGCTGTGCGCGCCGAGGCAGCGCAACACTGCGGCATCGTCGAGATGGCGTGCGGTATGCCGGCGCGCGGCCATGGCCACGGCCACGCTCGCGAGTACCACGGCGACCAGCGCCGCGAGGCCGAAGAACTGGTCGGCGCGATCGAGTGCTGCGCGAATTTCCGGACGCGCATCGGCTGCGGTTTCGATGCGTTGGCCGCGACCGAGCTGTGGGCGCAGTCTCGCGATCAAGGTCGTCACCGCGGATCCGTCACCGGCGGCGACCAGACGGTAAATGATGCGTGCGCCGGGTTGCACCAGCCCGGTCGCAGGCAGGTCGGCGAGCGCCACGAACACCTTCGGCGCGGTATTGAAGTAATCGAGCACCGCATCCGGCTCGGCGACCACCAGGGCCGCCAGCGTCAACTCACTTGCGCCCAATGCGACCCGGTCGCCGATCTTGACCGCGAGCGCCTCGGCACCGGCACGCGACAGCCACAACGTGCCGCTGGCCGGCGCGCCCTGATGCACGCGTTCACGGCCCTCGGCATCGCGCAGACGGTATTGCCCGCGCAGTGGATAGCCAGCGCCGAGCGCGCGCACATCGGCGAGTTTCAGCTGCGCGCCGGCGCGCACCATGCTGTTGAAACTCCAAACTTCGCTGCGCTGCAGTTGCAAATTGTTGATCTCGGCACTGAGCGCGGCATCGATCGGCGTATCCGAGCGCAGCACGACATCGCCGCCAAGCAGGCGATTCGATTCCAGCGACATCGCACGGGTGGCGCGATCGGTCACGAAGGACACCGAGGTGACGGCGAGCACCGCGAGCACCAGCGCGGCGAACAGCACGCGCAATTCGCCCGATGCGACATCGCGCCGCAACTGACGCCAAGCCATGCGCAAAATTGATACCGGCGCCCTCATCCGTGCTGCACCAATTGGCCGGCGTCAAGGCGGCCGCCATCGAGACGCAACTGGCGATCACAGCGCGCGGCGATGCGCTCGTCATGGGTCACGAGGATCAGGGTGGTCTCCGCGCTTCGGTTCAGGTCAAACAACAGGTCGACGATCACGCGTCCGGTTGCGGTATCGAGATTGCCGGTCGGCTCGTCTGCGAACAGGATCTGCGGCCGTGTGACAAAGGCACGCGCGATGGCGACGCGTTGCTGTTCGCCGCCGGACAACTGGCGCGGATAATGATCGAGCCGCTCGCCCAGACCGACGCGGCTCAGGATCGACGTAGCCGGGGTTTCGGCATCACGAACGCCGGCCAGTTCCAGCGGCAGCATCACGTTTTCGAGCGCGGTCAGCGCCGGCAGCAACTGGAAATTCTGGAACACGAAACCGACGCGCTCGCCGCGCAGGCTGGCGCGACCGTCCTCGTCCAGCTGCGACAGCGACTGCGTACCGATGCGCACATCGCCGCTGCTCGCAACATCGAGTCCGGCGAGCAAGGCGAGCAAAGTCGACTTGCCGGAACCCGAAGCACCGACGACAGCGACCGACTCGCCCGCCTTGATCTGGAACGAGACGTCATCAAGGATGGTCAGTTCGCGCCCGGGCAGGGCGACGCGCTTGGTCAGCGCCTGCGCCTCGATCAATACCGGTGCCACGTTCATCTCGACTTCCCTATCCTCGCGCACTGCATTCATCCAACCACTCCGTCAACGGGGAAATCTTCATGCGGGCAGTCTCGCAAATTGCAATTCAAGCTTTCGTCATGGTCGTTGCCTTGTTCGCCGCAAGCGCTTCAGCGAGCGAACCGAAGCGCGTGCTGGTGTTCGGTGACTCGCTGTCCGCGGCCTACAACCTGGCGCCGGAGCAGGGCTGGGTGCATCTGCTCGATCTCGAACTGGCCAAGGCCACGCCTTCCTGGCGCGTGCTCAATGCCAGCATCAGTGGCGAAACCACCGCCGGCGGCGTGTCGCGTATCAATGCCGTGCTTGCCGCCCAGAAACCGCATGTTGTCGTCATCGAGCTCGGCGCGAACGATGGCTTGCGTGGCTTGCCGGTCGACATCGCGAAGAAGAATCTTGAACGCATGATTCTCGCCGCCAAGGCGTGCAAGGCGGCAGTGTTGCTGATC
This sequence comes from Lysobacterales bacterium, assembly GCA_043753835.1. Lineage (GTDB taxonomy): Bacteria > Pseudomonadota > Gammaproteobacteria > Xanthomonadales > Ahniellaceae > JADKHK01. Next base: position 6,110 of record JAYUVY010000064.1, read on the forward strand.
GGCATGGAGATGCCGCCGAACTACGGTCCCGAGTACACCGGCGCGTTCCGGCAGATGTATCGCGACCTCGCCAGGGAACATGCGGTCGCGCTGCTGCCGTTCCTGCTCGCGCCAATTGCCGACGATCGCGGCAATTTCCAGCAAGACAATATTCATCCGACCGCCGCCGCGCAGGCGGCATTGCGCGACCATGTGCGCCAGGCGCTGCTGCCGGTGCTGACAGCCAATCGTTGACACGCTGCTGCTAATCTCGCGGCCTTTCCATGGAGAGCCTTGATGATCCGTAATGTCTTGATGATTGCCATCCTCGCAAGCCTGACCGCTTGCGCCAATACCGATGAGAACGACAGCACTGACGCCGCGGCCACGGCAGATTCGGCCTCTGCATCCGCATCCGGGAGTGCATCTGCAAGTGCTGCGGCCAGTACGTCGACGAACACCCACGCGCTCGACGCCATTCTCGCCAGTCCGCATCGCGAGGCCGCCAACAAGGCCCGTGATGTTTATCGCCATCCGAAAGAGACGCTCGACTTTTTCGGCGTCACGCCGGCGATGACGGTGATCGAGATCACCCCCGGCGGCGGCTGGTACACGGAAATTCTCGGGCCGTACCTGCGCGACGGCGGCAAGGCGATCGCTGCGATCTGGGATGACGCGAAGCCGGGCGCGCCGGGCTACTACAAGCGCAACAACGACATTCTGCGCGCCAAGGTCGCGGCGAATGCGGCGCAACTCGATCGCGTTGAACTGCGCGCCTTCGACACCAAGGCACCGAGTTTCGGTGCAGCGAATTCCGCCGACGCCGTCGTCACCTTCCGCAACGTGCACAACTGGACCATGGACGGTACTGACGCCGCCTTCTTCAAGGCGTTTTTCGAAGTCGTCAAACCGGGCGGTGTGCTCGGCGTGGTCGAACATCGCGCCAATCCCGGCACGACACCCGAAGCGACCAAGGCCAGCGGCTATCTGACTGAAGACTATGTGATCGGTCTGGCGACCGCGGCGGGATTCGTGCTCGAAGCGCGTGACGAGGTCAATGCCAATCCGAAGGACACGAAGGATCATCCGGAAGGCGTCTGGACGCTGCCACCGAGCCTGGCCTTGAAGGACAAGGATCGTGAAAAGTATCTGGCGATCGGCGAGTCGGACCGCATGACCTTGCGCTTTCGCAAACCCGGCGCCGACACCCTGCTGAAAACCAGCGACTGATCGCCGAGCTTGCTGGTCCTGTTCAACAAGCCCTTTGAGGTGCTCTGCCAGTTCACCGACGGGCAGGGCCGGCGCACTTTGGCAAACTTCATCGATGTGCCCGGCGTCTATGCCGCCGGGCGACTGGATCGCGATTCCGAAGGCCTGGTCGTGCTCACCGATGACGGCGCGATCGCGCATCGCCTGACCGATCCGCGCCACGCGCATCGCAAGACCTATCGCGTGCAAGTGGAAGGCACGCCGGTCGAGACGCAACTCGACGCCTTGCGCAAAGGCGTGGTTCTGAACGATGGTCCGACGCTGCTGGCCGAGGTGCGTCTGATCGAGGCACCGCAGCCGCTGTGGCCGCGCGATCCGCCGATCCGCGTGCGCAAGCATATTCCCGATGCCTGGCTCGAACTGACGATCCGCGAAGGTCGCAATCGTCAGGTGCGGCGCATGACCGCGGCCGTCGGTCTGCCGACCTTGCGCCTGATCAGGATTGCGAGCGGGCAATACCAGTTGGACGATCTGAAGCCGGGCGAATATCGCGTCATGGATTCGCGATCATGATCTTCTTCGCGGTGATGAGGCGGTAGGTATCGCGCGCAAGCGCGCTCCTACGAAAGATGCGCGGATGCTGTCGTAGGAGCGCGCTTGCGCGCGATGCTTTTCATGCCGCCACCCACCCGGCACGTACCGCGATCATCGCCGCCTGGGTGCGGTCATTGACGTTGAGCTTTTCGAAGATGGCGCTGACGTAACCTTTCACAGTGCCTTCGGTGAGGTCGAGCTTGCGTGCGATTTCCTTGTTGCTCAGGCCTTCGGCCATGATCAGCAGCACATCGCGTTCGCGTTCGGTCAGGCGTTCGAGACCAAGGTGACCGATGCGACCCTGCAATGCGGCTTGTGCGAGTGGATGCAGATAGGACGCACCTGAGGCGACGGTGTTCAGGGCGCGACGGATATCTTCGCGGGTGGCGTCCTTGAGCAGATAGCCATGCGCGCCGGCGTCGAGCATCGACTTCACCTGCGCATACTCGGCGAAGCTGGTGAACATGAGCACGCGCAAGCCGGGCTGCGCGGCGAGGGCGCGTTTGACCAATTCTGCAGCGGGCAGTCCCGGCATTTTCAGGTCGCTCATCAGCAGGTCGGGCTTGAGGCGCGCAAGCATGGCGAGTGCCGCATCGCCGTCGCTTGCCTCACCGACGACATTCACTTCGTCGAAATCCTCGAGCACGGCGCGGATGCCTTCGCGCACCACGGCGTGATCGTCCACCAGCAAAATACGGATGATCTGGGTCATGACACTGTGCGATCCTCGCGTGGAACGGCGGCTTCGATCAGCGTACCGCGCGGCGCTGCGGGGACGATACGGAACACGCCGCCCATTTGTTCGACGCGCTCGCGCATGTGCCCGAGGCCGAGGCCCTTGCGTGCGTCCGCAGCCATGCCGATACCGTTGTCGAGTACCGACAGCGTGAGCGCGCGATCACTCAATTTCAATCCGACGGTCAGGCGCGTCGCCTGGGCATGGCGCACGGCATTCGACACCGCTTCCTGGCAGACACGGAACAGCGCCTCCTCGCGATCCAGACGCTGCAGTTCGTAGCTCGCGATGTTCAGGGTCAGCTGCATCGACTCCGGCACCATGCGCGTGACCAGCGGCGTGATTGCCGCCGGCAGGCCGCCTTCGCGCAACTTTTCCATGCCGAGAAAAGCACGGCCAGTACGCGAAATGGTCGGACGATTCGCCTGTTCCGGTGGGGTCAGTTCGCGCAGCAGGGCGCGCAATTCGGCAAAGCCGGTCTGCGCCAGTTCCTGCAAGCGCTTGGCGCGACGTTGCGCTTCTTCGGGGTCCTTGCGCAAGGCCTGCGGCAGGCTCTGCGTGATCAGATTGATGCTGGCCAGAATCTGGGTGACGTTGTCGTGCAGTTCGCGCGCCAGTCGCTGCCGCTCCGCGAGCACGGCGACGGCGCGCACTTCGGTGACAAGGCGCGCGTTCTCGATCGCCACCGCAAGATGACTGGCGATGATCTCGAGGCTCGCGACATCGAGTGCGTCGAACACCTGGTCGGATTCGACATTGAGCACGCCCAGCACTTCGCCGCCCTGGATGATCGGAATCGCGATTTCGGCCTGTGGCGTGGTCATGCCCGGCGGCGTGATGTAGCGCGGATCATTGCGCACATCGTTGACGCATTGGGTACGGCCTTCGCGCACCGCCGCACCCATGATGCCGCGTGTGATCGGGATACGGTCCTCATGCGCGATGCGCTGCTTGTACTGGCCGCCACGCACGCGGATCAACAGCAGCGTCGGATCTTCCGGGTCGATCAGTGGAATATCGACATTGGCGAAGCCGAGCACCTCGTGCACCGCGTCGGCCACCCGTTGCAATACGGTGTCGACATCGCTCGATACACCGAGCGCGGCGGTGACGCGCGCGATCAGCGCGAAGCGCGCAGCGCGGCGGCGTTCCTGGTCGTAACGACGGGCGTTGTCGATGGCGATCGCGGCATGGCGCGCGAACACTTCGAGCAGGGCGATGTCCTCGCCGCCGAACACATGCGGCGGCTTGGCACCGATGCCGAAAAAGCCGATCAGGCGACCACGCCAGCGGATCGGCAGGCCGACGACGCGGTTCTCGGCCAGTTCCGGCAGGGTGATATTGGCGATGTCGCCGTAACGCGCGATCACCGCTTCGCCACTCGCCAGTACACGTCCGGCGAGGCCAATGTTCGGCCCCATCTCGGCCCCGAGTTCATTGGCCGGCATGCGGTACGCGGCTTCGGTGCGGATGACATTGCGCGCCGGATCGAACAGACCGATGGTGCCGTCGTCGGCCCCGATCAACCGGCACGCCGACTCGATCAGACGCGTCAACAACGGCTGCAATTCCAGCTCCGAGGACACGTCCTCGACCATCTGGCGCAGCGCATCGAGCCGATCGCGTTCGCGGAAGTTGTCATTCACTGGCGGAGTCTAATCAAACCCCGAGGTCAGCCGACCTGACGAAAGACAGTGGCGCGGCGAATCGACAGCGCGAGTGGGTATCAGCAGGAAGCCATGTTCCAGCCGAACAGGTCAAGAACGCGTGCGAATTCAAGGTCCAATGGCGCGATGAACTGCAAGCGTTCGCCGCTCACCGGATGCGTGAATGCCAGTCGACGCGCATGCAACAGCAACCGTCCGACCTGCCAGTGCGACTGGAACAGTCGATTGTGTTCGGTGCGGCCGTGGCTGGTGTCGCCGATCAGGTGATGCGAGATGTGGTGGAAATGTTTGCGGATCTGGCGGTAGCGGCCGGTTTCCGGGTCGACCGCCATCAATGCGTAGCGTTGCTGCGGATATTTGCCGAGTGCGATCGGTACTTCGACCGTGGCCAGGCGTCGGTAACGCGTCAACGCCGGTTTCTTCAGTGAATTCGGACGCACGTCGCTGAGCGGATAGTCGATTTCGCCGGTTTCATCGGGCCAGCCGCGACACACCGCGAGATAGGATTTTTCCACGCTGCGCGCCATGAACTGCTTGCCGAGCGCCGAGGCCGCTTCGCGCGTGCGCGCGGCGAGCACGAGGCCACTGGTCGCGCGATCGAGGCGATGAGCGAGGTTCACTTCGCCACCGACCTGGATGCGCAGTTGTTCCAGCAGATCGACATCGACATCGGCCGCGATGCGGCTGGCGTGCGCGAGCAGACCGGCCGGTTTGTCGACGACCAGCAAGTGCTCATCGAGGTACAGCAGCGTCAGTGGCGGCGGATCGCTCACGCGGCGAGGTTCTGTTTCAAGGCGTCAAGCAACATTGCTTCGAACGCGGGCATGAAGCGTGCCGGGTCGGTCAGCGACGAATTTGCGACCAGGGCGGGCAGTCGTGCCGACAGCGCGCGGCGGCGTTCGTCATCGCGCAGCAACGCGATCGTGCGCGCGACGAGATCGGCATCGTCGCGCGCGATCAATTCATCGAGCCCGAGGTGCGCGAGGATGCTGCAACTCGAGCGCGTGTGCGGCAACTGTCCGGGGCAAGTGAGCACCGGCAGGCCGGCATGCAGGCAATCGAGCGTGGTCGTGGCGCCACTGAACACGAGCGGATCGAGCGCGACATCGATGCCGCCGACCAGAGCGTGATACTCGGCTTCGGGCACGCGATCGACGAGTTCGACGCGTGCGTGCAAGACCTCGGGCAGGGATGCCAGTGCCGCATCGCGTGCGCGTGCACCGGCCACGCCGATGACGCGCAGTCGGGTGTCCGGCAACGCCTGCAGGACCTGCGCAGCCACCGCGTAAAGTCGGGGTGAGGCCTTGTTGGTGGCATTGACGATGCCGAGCCACCGACCGCTGCGTGGTGACGTCGACAGCGATGCGACGCGCTTTGGCGCGTGTGCGCACCACTGCGGTATGCCCAGTCGAAGCGGTGATTCCGTGCACCAGACTGGACCTTCGACCGGATCGGTCCAACGGTCGCTGATACGGCCATGGATCGCGGCCACCCCGGTGGTTGCGACATAGTCGAGCCAGGTCAGTTGCAACGGCGCCGGTTGATAGGCGAGTGCCTCGAGCACGCAGCCATGACCATGACCGATCAGATCGACCGCGATATCGACGCCGCCACGTGCAAGCGCGATTGCCAGATCACGCGGCGCGATAGCGCGCACCGACACATGTGCGACCAGCGGGTAACGCGCGCGCGCGGCAGCGATGCTGTCCTCGTCGCTCGCGCCATAGAAAAATGCGGCATGGAAGCGTGTGCGATCGTGATGCGTCGCCAGCATCGGTACGAAGCGCTGCAGCGCGGTATGTGCATCGACGCCAAGATAGGCGATGCGCAGTGGGGCATCGCTGCGGCGCGGTACTTGTTTGAACAATTCGGCGCGCGTCGGCACGAAGCGCTGTCCGTAACGGCGATGCAGTGCCAGAAACAATGCCGGATCTTCCGGCTCGCGCAGCTTCTCCAGCACAAGCCGGTTCTGCGCAATGGTGGCGTCATCGGGTGACAAGCCTTCGGCTGCTTCAACCGCGACCAGTGCGTCGCCGCCACGCCCTTGATGTGCCAGCGTGATCGCCAGTTCAGTCAGCGCGCGTGGCTTCAGCGCGTCGATGTGCAGCATCGAGCGATAACGGTCTTCGGCGGCGTCGAGTTGCCAGGACGAGCGCAGTTGTTCCGCGTCGAACAGGGCTTCGTTGATGGCTTGTTCGGTGGTGAGGTTCATTGTTGAAGAGCGTCGCGTAGAGCATCGCGGCTTCCGCCGCTCCTACGGTCGCACCGCAAAGCCATAATTCGCCCATGTAGGAGCGGCGGA
>JAYUVY010000065.1:0-12424 GCA_043753835.1 Lysobacterales bacterium
CACAGGGTTGCGCGCGCCATCACGCCGTCACATCGGCGTTTTCCGAAAGATGGCTCAGCTATCGCCGCGACGTGGGCAACAATTTTCCGCATCGGGCAGGCAACGAGGTTTCCAATCATCCCTACAAATTGTATGGCCCACTGCGGCGGTGCGGTACGGATCGTGGCCAGCATCGAAGAACCCACAGTCATCCGCGCCATCCTCGCCCACTTCGAAAAGCACGACGCGATGGAGGAGGCGCACTACCGCCCCCGACCGCGCGGGCCACCGGCCGTGGCCATGGCCGCGTAGTCGCAAGATTGGCCACGCCCCCCCAACAGCGAAAACCAACAGCCATTAGATGCGGCAGCGATCCCGCAGGGGCGCGCTTGGCCGGACGCCGGGATTCAGTGAGAAATGGTCTCGGACGACCAGGCTGCGCGCCCACGTGATGCCGAAATTGCGCTCGCGCAGGTCCGATCCTTGCCCAAACCGGCGCTCGCGCGCTCGCCGCCTACCCGACAGACTGCCAGAAAAGGGCGTTTGAATTTCCTATACCTTGAATCCCCTGCGCGCCTGAGGTAGCGTTGACGGACGATGAATGGGCAACGTCGAAGGCTTAGCTATGCGGTAACGATCCTCGTTCTCGCTGCGGCCGCAGTTGCAACGGGCCGTTCTGAGTGGAAGAGCAGCAGCGAGTTTCACACGCTGCTCGAGGCTATCACCGTGCTGCTCGCGATGTTCGTCGGCGTGATCGCCTTGTTGCGGTACTACGCAAAGCGCACCGACGCTGCGTTGATGGTGGGCGCAGCGTTCACCGGCGCAGCGTTGCTCGACGGCGTGCATGCAGTTCTGACCGCTTCGATCGGAGTGAGTCTGGCGCCCTCGTTACCCGACGCGTTGATTCCGTGGAGTTGGCTGCCCTCGCGATTGTTCCTCGGCGCGATGCTCGCAGCACGGCTGAACTTCGCTCCCCGAAAACCGGTAGGTGCAACGCTCGATCCCAGAAAAATACACGCGATCGTGCTCGCGCTGGTCTTACTCATGCTGTTCTTCTTCTCTGTCTTCCCGCTTCCTAGTCCGTACCGGCCTAAGAGTCTTTTTTCGCGCCCGCAGGAGCTTGTGCCTTGTGCGCTGTTTCTGATCGCGGCGTTTAGGCATTATCGTTGGCAAGCTTGGAGGGTGAGCGCCTCTGAGCATCTTCTGCTTGCCTCGTTGATCATCGCGGCGGCCTGCCACGGCATGTTCATGACGTTTTCAAAAGAAGTTAGCGATGCGATGTTCGACGTGGCGCATGCGCTCAAAGCCGTGAGCTATGCCACCGTCCTGGCCGGGTTGCTTGCCAGCGTCTATCAGCTCTTTCGAGAATCGGAGAGGGAGGCCGAGCAGCGAACGTTTTCATTTCTCGAAAATATCCCGGTGGGAGTGTTCGTCTGCACAGCCAAAGGACTTCCCTATTACGCGAATGATGCAGCCACCCAACTTGTGGGCCAACCAATCGATCGCGATGCTGCCGCCGAGCACTTCGCGAAGAGCTTCCGACCCTATGTCGTCGGCTCGAACGAAGAGTATCCGGTCGACAAGATGCCGCTGGTTCGAGCGCTCGCCGGTGAGCGCAGCAGTGTCTCCGACATGGAGCTTCGCTTAAATGGGGAGACGATGCCGCTCCAAGTCCACGCTGCTCCCATCGTGGGTCCCGACGGAGTCATAGCGTTCGCGATTGCCGCATTTCAAGACGTTCGCTATCTGCGGCGAATTGCGCTCCAGGATCCGCTGACAAGCCTCGTCAATCGTCTCGGGTTCGAGGAGGCGTTTCGGCGACTCGCTCCGCTATGCTGGCGCTCCAAAGAAGCACTTTCGATCGCGATGATCGATCTCGACAACTTCAAATTGATCAACGACAGCTATGGTCACTCCGCTGGCGACGATGTCATTAAGAGGGTGGCGGAAGTAGCGCTCAGTTGTTTACGCGAGTCGGACGTTGTCGCGCGTCGGGGTGGAGAAGAGTTTGCGGTTTTGCTGCCGCAAACGGATCTCGCGGGCGCCGTGGCTGCTCTTGAGAAAGTGCTCAGCGCATTCCGATCGGTCACCTTCGAGACTGCCGACGGCCGAACGTTTGGCGCCACATTCTCCTCAGGGGTCGCCACGGTGACACAAGACACACCGCTCGAAGACGGACTCGCAAAGGCAGACGGCTACCTTTACCTCGCGAAGAAGGCCGGAAAGAATCGCGTGCTTTCTTCGCTCGGGCTTCCGAGGGAAGCCTAAGTTCGCGCTTGTCGCGCAGGGACGACGAAAGCGTAAAGCTCCGACGGACTGCTAGCGGTACAGCCCGAAAGAAAGACCCCGTCCGGGGTTAGTGGGTTCGGGCGACGAGACGAGAGCAAGCGAGGCGCATGCGTGGCGAAGAGGAGTGGAAATGAACGAGGCGTGCGACCCGGATTTGCATGCAAAACGGGTGTCAAAATCGCCCGGAACCGCGCGGGCACGCGCATCGCGCGCACGTTCGCCCAAAGACGGCAAAACGATCTGTTACGGGCGCGCCTCGATCTTCAGGTGACGCAGACGCCGCATGCGACGCGCGCGAAACGCCGCAGAAAGTAGGTCCCCGCGGGAAAGACGACGGCGGGATTGCCGGCGAGCCTCGCGCAGCGAGCCTCGTTGTACGCCGCACGGAACGCTTTGAGGCGGGCGATGGCCTCAATGCGTGGGCACTTGTCCGCCGCGGCTATGCGCGGGTCGAGTTTACGCCGCGGCTTGTTGGAGGACGGGCGGTCAAAGGAAGACTGGCGGAGGATCTGTTTGCGCCCCAGGACCCGGACGCCGCGTCGGGCGCGGTCGGCAGCGGCCACGCGCTCGACTTCTCCAAGACGTTCTTTGATCAGCCGCCGGTACGCGTCTTCGCTCAACCGCTCGAAACCGGGCGCCCGAATGCAACGCAACTCCACCCGTACCGGCATCGCGCCATCTGGACGAAAGAATCGCCGAGGCCTAACAGCGGTCAGGTCTTTGCCGAAGAGCGTGGCGCGCAAGGACGATGCACCTGGCCAGTGCATTACGGTGTCCACCAGGCCGTCCTTGGCGGGATTGGAGAGTGTGTAAATCAACTTGGCCATGACGTCGTCGGGTTCGACCAATTCGACGACGGAAGGTTGGGACGGGTCCCACATGTTTTCCCATTGGCCCCGCAATGCGTTCTGATGTTTGGCCACATTTCGGTGCAGATCGGCGAGAAATTCAGGTAAGCGGCCATCGTTGTCGACGACCACCGCATGGTAATGATTGGACTCAACCATGAAGCCGACCAGAGTATAGGAAATACAAACGCCCTTTTCGAACAGTCTGGCGAGTAGGTGGCGGCCGCGCAAGCGCCGGTTTGGGCACGGATCGGGCACGGATCGGGTGTTCGCGGGCGGGATTTCGGCATAACGCGGGCGCGCTGCTTCGCAATCCGCAGCCCTTTCTCATCCATTCCCGACAGCGGGCCGAGCGCAGCCCGGCGGGGTCGTCACCGCATCTGGCCCGATACTGGTTTTCGCAGTCTGGGGGCGTGGCCGATCTTGCGACTACGTGGCCACGGACACGGACACGGCCGCGGCCGGTGGCCCGCGCGGTCGGGGCCGGTAGTGCGCTTCCTCCCGCACGCCGTGTTTGTCGAAGTGAGCAAGGATGGCGCGAATGGCGTCGGGTTCTTCGACGCTGGCGACGAAGCGCGACGCGCCGCCGCAATGCACGCAGGTGCTCACGTCGATGTTGAACACGCGCTTGAGGCGTTGCGCCCAGCTCATCGAACGGCGACGCTCGTCGGGGCTGCGGGGGTCGGCAGGTTCGGGCGGCGTGTCCTGGGTTGCGTTCGACGGCAGCCGCTTGCCGCGCCCCGAGGGCGTCAACTGCGCACGCAACTTCGCGTTCGGGGCGAAGATGCCGTGGAAGCGGGTCAGGTGCGCACGCGACGGCGGCACCAGCGCAGCGAGTGGCGATGAACTCCACCGGCTCGAACTCCACGTGCGTGGTGCCGTTGCGCCACGGCGTCTTGAGTTGGTAACGCACCCTGCCCTGCGGCGAGATCGATAGGCGCTTCTCGGAAATCGCAGGGCGCGTGATGTAGCGACACAGCTTTTCCAGCTTGCCAGGTGACGCGCCGCGAGACGCGCCCGAATGGGTTGTTGGTCGAGCGGGTCCGTGTGCCGCTCGGTCTCATCGCCATGATTTACGAAGCGCGTCCCAACGTCACGGCCGACGCTGCCGCGCTATGCCTGAAAGCCGGCAATACAGTGATCCTGCGCGGAGGTTCGGAGGCGCTCGGCAGCAACCGTGCGATTGCCGCCAGCCTGCACCGCGCCTTGCGCACCTGCGGCCTGCCGGAGACTGCGCTGGTGCTGATCGAAGATCCGGCGCGCGAGCACATGCTGGAGTTGCTGCAACTCACCGACCTGGTCGATCTGGCCATCCCGCGCGGTGGCGAGGGACTGATCCGCTACGTCGCCGAGCATGTACGGGTGCCGGTTATCAAGCATTACAAGGGCGTCTGCCACATGTACGTGGACCGCGCCGCCGATCCCGAACTCGCCACACGGCTACTGCTCGACGGCAAGGCATCGCGACCTGGCGTATGCAATGCCCTCGAGACCTTGCTGGTGCATGCCGATATCGCGCCGAGGACGACTACGCGGCGGAATTCCTCGACCTGATCCTTGCCGTGCGCGTGGTGGACTCGCTCGACAGCGCGCTCGAGCACATCCGTCGCTACAGCTCCGACCACACCGAAGTCATCGCCAGCACCGATCCGGTCGTGATCGAAGCTTTCGTGCGGGGACTGCGCAGTTCAGCGGTGATGATCAACGCCTCCTCGCGCTTCAACGACGGCGGTGAACTTGGCCTTGGCGCCGAGATCGGGATTTCGACCACGCGCTTGCATGCCTATGGCCCGATGGGATTGGAATCACTGACGATCGAGCGTTACGTGGTGCGCGGTGAAGGACAGGTGCGCCACCCTGATCTGCTCAAGCCATCGTGATCGGTCAGTTGTAGATGTGGTACAGCATCAGATAGACCACGACGCCAGACACCGACACGAACATCCATACCGGCCAGGTCCAGCGGGCCACAGCTCGGTGGCGGGCGTCGATATTTCGCCTTTGACCGGCTGTTTTCACTGCTTTCCTTCATCCAACTCGGCGTGCTTGCGATGCTGCTGGCGCTGTCGTTGCTGATGCCGGTGACCAGCCAGGGCGGGGCCGCCGACTTGTCGACCGAGATCGCGTCGCTGGCGCTCGACTTGTTCGTGCTGCCGATCTATCCGATCTTGTACCTCTGGCATCCCGGCGCCTTTTGGCTGCTGATCGGGGTCGGCACGCTGGCCTTGGCGGCGATGCCACGGTCGGGAAGGCGCCGATGTGCTGCGCAACTCCGCTCGAGGACGTGGAAATCGACATCGAGGTCGAGAGCCTGGACCCGAACGGCGCGCCGGAGGTGGGCCTCTTCCAGGGACGGGTCGAGTCGATCAAGCGACTCCGCGATACGATCATCTGGTTGATGCCGCCGTGCCGGCGTTCCTGGCGCAGGGGCTGGGAGCGGACGCCTGTTTCTCCGATGCTTTCAGCCCGGCGATGCAGGACCCCGCTATCACTTAGCCTAGACTGTCTCCAGGCGCCGAGCGCCATAACGCGGGCCGATCGCAGGTCCAGCAAAAACTGCCGCCCGCTCCTTCTGAGCGGCCTCCTTGACTGTTCGGCCCTGCGGCGGGAATATTCGTCAGCATCGGCTCCCCGGCCACTGCGCTGCCGGGAAGACACTTCCCCTGCTGCGTCGCGGTTTGCCACCGCTTCGCGTCCGGCGATTGAATACAGTTCCAGCACCAGCAACCTGCCCGCGCCTGAAATCGGCGCCTGACCATGCTCCGGCTCGTCGATACAGGAAGGTAAATCCGTGGCGATCGATGTCGAATTCCGAAACGTTTCCAAAAACTATGGTCAGGTGAGCGCGGTAAAGTCAGTCGACCTTGCGGTCGCCTCCGGGTCCTTTCTTGCGCTGTTGGGGCCATCGGGATGCGGCAAGACCACCTGCCTGCGATTGATCGGTGGTTTCGAACAGCCAACTGCCGGCGAAGTGTTCATTCGCGGCGAGCCGATGGCTGGAGTTGCCGCCTACAACCGGCCCGTCAATATGGTTTTCCAGCATTACGCGCTTTTTCCACACCTGAACGTGGGGCGCAACGTGGCCTATGGCCTGCGCCAGGTGCGGCCGCGTCTTGGCAATCCGGAGATCGAGCGTCGCGTCGCAGAGGCGCTGGAAATGGTGCACCTGGGCGGTTACGGCCATCGGCGCATCTTTGAATTGTCCGGTGGCCAGCAGCAGCGCGTCGCGCTCGCTCGCGCGCTTATCAACAAGCCAGCCGTCCTGCTTCTTGACGAGCCCCTGGCCGCGCTCGACAAGAAACTCAGGATAGCGATGCAGATCGAACTGCAATCCCTGCAGCGGGACCTCGGCATAACCTTCGTCCTGGTAACTCATGATCAGGAAGAGGCGCTCTCGATGAGCGACATGGTGTGCGTGATGAACGAGGGCCGGATCGTACAGTTCGGCAAGCCGACGGATGTGTATGACGAGCCGGCAGATCTGTTCGTGGCGGACTTCGTCGGAAAGGCGAATATGCTGCACGCGGATGTCGTGGAGATCGAAGACGGCGTTGTCAGCGCTCGCTTGGCGAGTGGCAGCGTGCTATCGGCCAGCGCGGCGGCTCGCCGGGGGACTGCGCTCGCGAGGGGTTCTGCCGTGACGATTTCCGTGCGACCGGAGGCGCTTCGAATTCAGCGCGCTAGCGCCGATGCCGGGAATGCCGTCAATTCACTCAATGGCACCGTCACCAACCGGATCTTTCTCGGCTCGACTGCGGAATATGCAATTCAGGTAGCGGGCGTTGGCAATATCCTGGCGACCGCCGACCATCAGGCCAGGGTGGTCACGGATCTGTTCGAACCGGGCGAAAGCGTTTGCGTCACGTTTAGTCGAGCGGCTGCGCTGGCTTTTGCAGCGAAGCCCACCAACCCGCCGGCAGTGCCGGCAACGCAAGGAGAAAGTGGTCATGTCCAAGTCTGAGGATGAAAGCAAACCGCTGTCGGAAGAAGAGTTTCTCACTCAATTCACCAGGTTCAAGGAAGGGTCGATCTCAAGGCGCGATTTCCTTCAAGTCACCGGAATCGGCGCGGCGGCAGCGATTCTTGGCAGCCAATTGGGCTTTGGCAGCAACGCCTATGCCGCGTCTCCCAATCTCGGCAGCAAGATGTCGATCGCGACCTGGCCCAACTATCACGACCCGGCCAACTTCACGGCGTTCACCAAGGCTACCGGCGTAGCCGTGGCGGTGAATGTGTTCGGCTCCAATGAGGAGATGCTGGCCAAGCTGCAGGCTGGGGCAGTCGGATGGGATGTCTTTGTCCCCACCAACTACACGATTTCGACCTACGTGAAGTTGGGGCTGATCGAGCCGCTCGACCTCAAGCGACTGCCGAACTACGACCCTGCGCAGGTCGACAGACGATTTGCGTCACAGGGTGTCGTCAATGGCAAGACCTATGCAATTTCGAAGAACTGGGGCACTACCGGCTTCGCGGTGAATACCGCCAAGCTCAAGAAGCCCATGTCGAGTTGGAAGGACTTCTGGAATGCCGCGATGGGCGAGGCCTCGGGTCGTGTCACAGTGCATGACTATCAGCTAACGACGATCGGTAATGCCCTGAAATATTTTGGCTATTCCTTCAATTCAAATGACCCGAAGGAACTCGCCAAGGCCGAAGAGTTGCTGATCAAGGTCAAGCCGCATCTGTTTGCGATCTCCAGCGACTACCAGCCCGCGATGCGCGCGGAGGACGCGTGGCTGGCCATGTGCTGGACCGGCGACGGCGCGCAACTCAACAAGGACTTGCCAAAGATCAAATACATCATCGGCAGGGAAGGCGGCGAGATATGGTCTGATTTCTTCGCCATTCCAAAGGATTCGAAGAACAAGGCGGCAGGCTACGCGCTGATCAACTTCCTGCAAAATCCGGCGACAAATGTCAAGGAAGTCATGGCCCACGGTTATCCGACGGCCGATGCCCGGGTCAGCAAGCTCCTGCCAAAATCGATACTGGAGAACTCAATCATCTATCCCGCCAAGGAATTGCTGACGCCCCTGGAGTTTGGCGCTGCGGCAACCCTGACGAACCCGTTGCGCGCGGAAATCATGGCCCGGTTCAAGTCGGCCTGAGGCAAGCGACATTGACTGAAGAAGCCGCCAAGTCGGACCGGGAAATCGTAGGCGCGGGCATCAAGAGGAAGGCGGTGACCTTTTTCCTGCTTGCGCCCGCGGTGTCCTGGTTGCTGGTGTTCCTGATTCTGCCATTCATCACCATCGTGGTTTTTTCGCTGGGCGAGCGGGCTGAAGAGGGGGGCTACCAGGCCGCCCTCACGCTCGCCCAGTACGCCAACCTGCCGGCGCGCGGGCAGGCATTCTGGAACACCATGGTCATGGCTCCGCTGGGCGCCATCGCCTGCCTGCTGATCGCCTATCCGGTCGCGTACTACCTGGCGCTGCGAACCACGGAACGGCGCAAACTGATCCTGGTGGCGCTGGTGGTCATTCCATTCTGGACCAGCCTGCTGCTGCGAACTTATGCCTGGATGTACATCCTCGGTGGGCGCGGAATCCCCGCGCTGTTGTCCTGGATCGGACTGGAGGACATTCGCCTGCTCAATACCCCCGGCGCCGTGATGATAGGAATTGTCTACGGCTATCTGCCGCTGATGATCATGCCGATTTTCGTCAGTCTGGAGAAGCTCGATCGGCGACTGCTCGAAGCGTCCGCCGATTTGGGAGCGAAGCCGTTCGACACGTTCTTCGGCGTGACGCTGCCGCTGTCGCTTCCCGGAGTCATGACTGGGTTGGCCCTGGTTTCGATTCTCCTCCTGGGCGAGTTCCTGATACCGGCGATGCTTGGCGGCGGGAAGGTATTCTTCATTGGAAACGCCTTGGTCGACCTGTTCCTGCAATCGCGCAATTGGCCGTTCGGCTCCGCCATTGCCGTGACCATGGTGGTCGGAGTCGTGTTGGTTCTCTCGGTGTCGATGAAGCTTGCCGGACGAATTTCCGGCACGAACGCGCGGGTGGAGAATTCCTGATGCGCGCCTTTGCGATATGGGTCTACATCTTTCTGTATACGCCGATAGCCTTGGTGGTTCTGTCGTCGTTCAATAGTGGGCGCAATGCCAGTGAGCTCGTCGGCTTTTCAACCAAGTGGTACGGCATAGCCTTCCAGAACCCGTTCTTGATGGAGGCGCTGGTCAACAGCCTGCTGATCGCGTTCACCAGCGCGACGCTGGCCGCCGTTTTCGGCACGATGGCAGCCATCGGGCACGGCCGCCTGACCGCGCGCGCCCGTGTGGTCATGGATGCGCTGTTCGGTGCGGCCATCGTTGTGCCTGGCGTGGTGATCGGCATAGCGACGCTCGTCGCGCTGGTTCAGTCGTTCCAGTTCCTCAATCCAGTGCTGGCCTCGATTTGGCCAAGCGAGGACGGGCCGATGCTGGGGCTGGGGCTGAGTTCCGTCATTGCAGCCCACACCCTGTTTTCGATGGCGCTGGTAAGGATGATCGTCAAAGCCCGACTTGTCGCCCTGGGCCCTGACTTGGCTGAAGCCTCGGCCGATCTGAACGCGCGGCCCTTTGATACCTTCCGCCTGATCATCCTGCCGCAGATCCTGACAGCGGTGCTGGCCGGATTCCTTCTGGCGTTTACTTTCAGCTTCGATGATTTCATCGTCGCTTTCTTTGTCGCGGGCGCCAACACCACGCTGCCGATCTACATCTTTTCGTCCATTCGGCGCGGCGTGACCCCGGAGGTCAACGCTGTCGCCACGGTGGTGCTGATGCTTTCTATATCGCTGATACTCGCAGCCCAGGTGATGCTGCGGGAGCGGCGACGACCAACGTGAGAGATCCGGAGTTCCGTCGAGCCGCGCGGCCCGCGCCATCCGGCTGGGAGAAAGGCAGGAGGACCCTATGATATTGAATGGACGAGTGGCGATAGTGACTGGTGCCGGTTCTGGCATCGGCCGGGCCAGTGCAGAGATCATGGCGCGCGAGGGCGCGCTGGTGGTGATTGCGGACCGGTCGGCGGAAGCGGCGCATGCCACGGTGGCGCGGATCACGGCATCCGGTGGGCGCGCCGAATCCGTGGTCACGGATGTTTCGGACAACGACGCCATTGCGCGACTGATCGATGCAACCCTGGCGCGCCATGGCCATATTGATATCCTGCACAACCACGCCGGATTGCAGGTGGAAGGCACGTTGGAGCAGGTCTCGGTCGAGGCTTTCGAACAATCTTTCGCGATCAACGTGCGCGCGCATTTCGTTGCCGC
This sequence comes from Lysobacterales bacterium, assembly GCA_043753835.1. Classification (GTDB taxonomy): domain Bacteria; phylum Pseudomonadota; class Gammaproteobacteria; order Xanthomonadales; family Ahniellaceae; genus JADKHK01. The sequence goes on from JAYUVY010000065.1 coordinate 10,380, forward strand.
AAAACTGGTGGTGCCGGGCATGAAGGCGCGCGGCGGGGGCGTCATCCTGAATACGTCCTCGAGTTCCGGGATCTTCTACGATCGTGAAATGATCGCGTACACGACGAGCAAGCACGCCGTAGTCGCCATGACTCGCCAGATGGCGCTTGATTACGCGCGGTTCAATATTCGGGTCAACGCGCTCTGCCCCGGCTGGGTCGACACCCCGTTCAATGATCCATTTGCCCGCCAGATGGGCGGCAAGGCGGCCGTCGAGGCCCATGTACGGGAAAAGGTGCCGCTGGGCCGCTGGGGTAGCGTGGAAGAGATCGCGGAAGCGGTGCTTTTCCTGGTCTCTGACCGATCGAGCTACCTGACGGGGCAGGCCCTTGTCATCGACGGTGGTGAAACGATCGCATGAACCGACAGGGTCGGGATTCGATGCTCCGGCGCGCCTGGCTTCGTTGCCTAGCCCAAGGCATCCAGCATGCTGTAGTAGCGCACGCCCGCCGCAATGTAAAAGCGTTGCAGGCCGTGTAGCGGAATCGGGGAGATGGTCCCGACAGGGAAGCCAAACTGCGCGTCGGTCGCGCCCTGCATTCGCTCGGAGAGCAGCCGGCCCATGACCGTCGCCATGGCGATGCCACGACCGTTGTAGCCAAGGGCGATGGTGAGGCCCGGCGCTGGTTCGTGGACGTGGGGCATGAAGTCACGCGTGATGGCCACCCGCCCAGCCCAGCGATAGGCTATGCGCGGTTGCCCGAGCTGCGGAAACATAAGGTTCAGCGCGCGCTCCAGATGTGAGAAATCGTTCGGCTCGCGGGGATCTCGAAAGGGTCCTCGGCCCCCAATGAGCAGCCGGCCCTCGGCATCGCGGCGAAAATACAGCAGGAGGCGTTTTGAATTGGAGCAGACCTCGCCCCGCGGGAGGATCGTGTCCGCGGCGGCGCCGGCCAGTGGTTCGGTCGCCACGATGAAACTGTTGGCTGCGATCACCGTTTGGCGCAAGCCTGGCCAGAGGTCGCCGCTGTAGCCGTTGGTCGCAATCAGCACGCGCTCGGCGCGGACTTCGGCGCCGGCGCTGGTGCGCAATGTCCAGGTGCCGCCGTCGCGGCGCAGGCCGGTGACTTCAGTGTGGCCGTGGATGCTGGCGCCAGCCTTCTTCGCGGCCTTGGCCAGGCCGCGGGTGTAGCTCAATGGCTGGATGCCACCGGCGCGGTGATCGACCCAGCCACCGGCGAAACCGTGGCTTCCGACTCGCTCGGCCACGGCGGCGCGGTCCAGCATCTCGACCTTCGCGCCCGTCTTGGCCCAGCTATCGGCGCGGCGCTGGATCAAGGCCAGCGCGGTGGTCGAATGGGCGGGCTGGATCCAGCCCTTGCGCACCGGTTGGCACTCGATGTCATGCCGGTGTATCAGATCGAACACGACGTCGGCCGCGCTGCCCGCAATCTTGATCAGGCGTTCGCCGCGCTCCACGCCGTAGCGTCGAAGCAATTCCTCGGGGTCGTGCTTGAGCCCAGGAATCACCTGGCCGCCGTTGCGGCCGGAGGCGCCCCAGCCCGGCTCATTTGTATCGAGCACGCAAACCTTCGCGCCCGCCTCGGCCAGGTGAAGCGCCGTGGAAAGGCCGGTGTAGCCCGCGCCGACGATGGCCACGTCGACACTGGTGGACTCCATGAGCTGAGGCGTGGGGGCAGGGGCGATCGCCGTCTGCGCCCAAAGCGAGGGTGGGAGCATCGTACAAAAACCCCGCTCCGAGTATAGGAAATACAAACGCCCTTTTCGAACAGTCTGGCGGGTAGGTAGCGGCCTCGCAAGTGCCATTTTGGGCACGGATCGGACGTCCGCAACGGGGATTTCGGCATCACGCGGGCGCGCTGCCTCGCAATCCACGGCGATTTCCCGCCGATTCCGGACAACGGGCCGAGCACGGCCCTGCGGGGTCGTCGCCGCTTCTGGCCCGAAACTGGTTTTCGCAGTTTGGATGGGCGTGGCCGATCGTGCGATTACGCAGCCGCCGCCGGTGGCCCGCGCGGCCGGGGCCGGTAGTGCGCGTGCTCGAG
>JAYUVY010000066.1:0-86613 GCA_043753835.1 Lysobacterales bacterium
AAGAAGTCGGCAGGCGAAGAGCAACAGGATCAGAAATCAAACCCAACCGCGGGTGCTGTCCTCAACTAATTCTTCGTCCGAAGAAAGCCGGCAGGTCAAATTGATAATAGTTGCGGGCCGACCGGGATCGGGTTCAGCTGAACTCATCAATAAGATCGTTCTGCATTGTTCCGTGAAGAACAAACAGCCATCACTCTTGTTTAGCTGTCAGTACCCGACCCATATTCTGTCCAAGCGATTGATGTGCGCATTGGGACGCCTCAGCAATGAGGCGATGACTACCGGCGAACTGACGGATGAAGATTGGCCAAGAGTCACATCTGCGATCGCCCTTCTGAAAGACGCGCCGATCATCCTCCAAGATAGCCCGAGCATAGGCGTTGAAGAGGTTTCCAGAGAAATCTCCGCACATAAGTCTGCTTCGAAAATCAAACTGGCAGTCATCGATTCACTTAGCTTCATTGGGTCTGGCGCCCGAGGAGCCGAATACACGCAAGCGTCACTGCACACGATTGCCGTCGGATTGAAAGTTGCCGCACGTGAGCACGGAATTCCGGTAATCGCCGCTCTGAATCTTGGTCCCAAACTTGAACGTCGCACTGACAAGCGCCCGCAACTCTTTGACCTCGAAGAATGGTCCGCACTGCAGGGGTGCGCAGACAAGATTATTTTTTGCTACCGCCCGGACATGTATCACGACTACCCTGCACGGCCAGGCGAAACCGACTTGATCGTCGCGAAAAACAGCTCGGGCCGGCAGGGCCAAGTTACTGCAATGGTGAGTTCTGCGAGCGGCGCACTTTGGGATTTAAATACGCCAGATGCCGCCTGAACGGTCGGGTAGTCGTACAGTTCGGAATCTCGAAACTATTGTCGGCTCGCTCCGCACGTTCGACGTCAATTGGCTTTGACCCCACTTGAACTCAACAAGATCGTGCCCGACATCCACGCTCCCTTGCGCGGCCGACCAGCTCTACTTGCAAACGATGCGGGGATAAGGATGTCGTCCTAAGGCGCAATCTCCGGCACATGTATCCATGTCACATCACAGTCGCTCGCTGCGCGACAAATTCGCCTCACATCGTTTACTCAAACCCATCCCCGAAAATGGTGTTCAGCGACGGTGGATTCGCGGGCGCCAGACCATTACGCAGCAGGCTGCCGCGCGCGGTGCCCCACAACACGCGGGCATTGGCGCTGCCGGGGATCTGGTAGACAACGACGCCGGAATGGCTGGTGCCGATCACCACTTCGAACTCCGGGTCGGCATCGATTTGCGCGATTGCCGGTGCGGCGAGGCCGCCGTTCCAGTTGCCGCCGCGCGGTGCTGGCAGATCGACGCTGTGCAGCAGATTGCCGCGCATGCCGAGAATGATCAGTTTGCCGACGGCATTGCCGCCCTTCTGCGGCCAGGTTGTGAAGATCACCTCGGCTTCGCCGTCATCATCCAGATCGACGACCGCCGGCTCGGCGGCAAAGCGGAAGCCGCTGCCGGGCACCGTGTAGGGCCAGGCATGCTTTTCGGTCTTGTCGAGCCACCACGCATGCAGCTTGCCGTCGTAGCTCGCGAACAGAATTTCGCGCTGGCCGTCCCCATCCAGATCGGCCAACACGGCATTGACGACGGCATTTTCGATGATGTCGTAATCCTGAGTCGTCGGGCCGCCGCTTGCGCCCTGTGGCGGAATTGCGGTCCAGTCGTAGGCGCCCTGCATCCAACGCGTGCGATCACGGCGCAGGATCCACGGGATGTAATAGAGATCTCCGCCCGGGTCGCCGATCGAACAATTGTAAACATCGCCGGGCACAACCAACTCAAGACTGCCGTTGCCGTCCATGTCGGCAATCGCCGGCGCCGCGTTCGCGAAGTTCGGACGATGCTGCACGCCGCAGTCGGCGTAGCCCTGCAGATCAGCGGCCTGGTCGACATGCACGCCGACCTGCGCCCAAGTCTTCTGCAGCCCACCGCTCAATCCGTATGAAGTGCTCGCGAGCAACTGGCTGCCGTTCGGGTGCAGCGCAGTGATGTAGTGCGTGTCGGTCGGCGCGAAGATCTCGGCTTGGCTGTCACCATTGAGGTCGGCGACTGCGAGATTCTCGTTGTACATGCCCCAGCCGTAACCCGGTTCACCGACATGTCGTGCAGGCCAACCCGGACGCAGCGCACCGTCGTGTTCGTAGACGCTGACCTGCAACTCGGCACCGCCCGATCCACGACCGACGATGATTTCGAGATCGCCATTGCCGTCGATATCGGCCGCAGCCAGGCTACGCACTTCGCCGCCGGTGAACGGCGTACGCGACCACAACACGGCGCCGTTCGCGCTGTACATCGTCAATTGGTTGCCGCCACGACCGACGACACTTTCCAGACCGCTGAGTGTGGTGTCGAAATCGGCGACCGCGATCGCCGGCCACACCCGCTGCGCATTCGTGCCGCGCCACTTCAGACTGCCGTCAAGCGCATTCAGGGCGACGACGTCATAGCTGCCCCAGACGATGTCCATGCCACCGCCGTCGATGTTCGCGATCGCCGGACCGCTGTACCAGCCGGTCTGGCAGTCCGCAGGCGCGCAGCCGCCATAGGCCCACTGCAACTGCGGCGTACCGATTTGCGCGAGCGCGCTGGTCGCGCCGAGCGACAAAGCGCAGCACAACAGCCCTATCGAATTATGGTGCGCCCGGGACATGGCGCGATCTTACAACTGGCCGGCCCATCACCCCGGAAAACCTGTATCCGCGTGCGCTAGACTTTTCGCGCCACATCCCACGCTGCGTCGAGAATCATCATGTCGAGTCAACGCCAGTCACTCTTCCTCGTCGGCCTGCTACTGGCCTCCACCACAATCTGGGCCAAGGGTTCTCCCGACCCTAGAGCCACGGCGCTGATCCGGGAACTCGAACTCAAGGCCTCGCCGACGGCCTCGCGCGACCTGCCCGGCTGGAAAGTCCCGACTAGAATAGTTGTTGCCACGGACGGCCCAAAACAAGTCGCGTCCCTCAAGGCGATGCTGCCGGAAATCGAAGTCCTTGCCGCCGCACAAGGCGACGAACTCAAGGCGCAACTTGCAGACGCGGAAGTCGCCGTTGGCCTGTGCGACGCCGATACCCTCGCCTCCGGCAGAAAACTGCATTGGATCCAGGCGATGTGGGTGGGCGTGGAGCGCTGTCTCGCCGTGCCCGGATTTGCCGAGAGCGGCATTGTGCTGACCAACATGCAGCGCACCAGCAGCCCGCCGATCGCCGAGCACGCGATCGCGCTGATGCTGGCGCTGACGCGCGGCCTGCCGCAATACGTGCGCAACCAGCAAACCGGAAACTGGAATCACGACGCATCGCCCAGCCTGCCGATGCGCGAAGTCGGCGGCCGCACGCTGCTCGTAGTCGGCTTGGGCGGCATCGGCACCGAAGTTGCGCGACGCGCGCACGGTCTCGGCATGCGCGTGATCGCCACCCGCAACAGCTCCCGCGAAGGTCCCGAATACGTCGTGAAGGTCGGCCTGTCCGACGAACTGCTCGCGCTCGCTGCCGAAGCCGATGTCGTCGTCAACGCGGTGCCGCTGACGCCCGCCACCACCAACATTTTCGACAAAAAATTCTTCGACACGCTGAAACCCGACGCCTATTTCATCAACGTCGCGCGTGGTGGCAGCGTCGTCACCGCCGATCTGGTCGCCGCGCTTAAGAGCGGCAAGCTGGCAGGCGCCGGACTCGATGTGACCGAGCCCGAGCCGCTGCCCGCTGACCACGAACTGTGGAAGCTGCCGAACGTGATCATCACGCCGCATGTCGCGGCCCAGTCCGACGCGCAGGGCGGGCGCAGCTGGATTCTCGCGCAGGAGAACCTGCGCCGCTATGTCGCCGGCGAGCCGCTGCTCAACGTCGTCGACGTCGCGCGCGGGTACTGAGCATGGTTGCCGGCACGCCGCTCGCCGCACGTCCCAGCGTGCTGCAGATTCTCGCCGGCATCCGCCCCGGGGAGCGCAAGGTGCTGGCGCTGTCGGCGCTGTACTTTTTCCTGGTGATGGCCAGCTATTTCATCCTGCGCCCGATCCGCGACCAGATGGGCGTGGCTGGCGGCGTCGACAACCTCGCATGGCTGTTCACCGCCACCCTGGTCGCGATGCTCGCCGTCAATCCGGTCTTTTCGCTGCTGGTGTCGAAGCTGCCGCGCCGGCGCTTCGTTGCGTGGAGTTATCGCGCGTTGATGGTGTGCCTGCTTGGCTTCTATGTCGCGCTGGTCTCGCTGCCAGAAGTGCAGCAGGTGTGGGTTGGGCGCGCGTTCTTCGTGTGGGTCAGCGTGTTCAACCTGTTCGCGGCATCACTGTTCTGGGCGGTCATGGCCGACGTCTACCAGAGCGAACCCTCGCGCCGGCTGTACGGCGTGATCGCCGCCGGCGGCACGCTCGGCGCGCTGGTCGGCGCGGCGATCACCGCGACGCTGGTGGAAACGGTCGGCGTGCCGTCGCTGCTGCTGGTGTCGCTGGTGATGCTCGAACTCGGGCTGTGGTGCATGTTCGCGATCCACCGTGAGTCACATACTTCGTCTGCGTCCAGCGACGGCGACGCGGTGATCGGCGGCGGCGCGATCGACGGCCTCAAGCTCGCGCTGGCCTCGCCTTACCTGCTCGGCGTCTGTGGCTACATGCTGCTGTACACGATCGGCAGCACTTTCCTGTACTTCCTGCAGGCGCAGATTGTCGAAGCGACGATCGACGGCCGCGCCGCGCAGACCGCTTACTTCGCCAGTGTCGACCTGTGGGTGAACGGTCTGACACTGGTACTGCAACTTTTCCTCACTGGCCGCCTGATGGCGCGCCTCGGCGTCGGCCTCACGCTGGCCGCACTGCCGCTGATCAGCATCATCGGCTTCCTCGGCCTGGGCCTGGTGCCGGTGCTCGGCGCGGTGGTGGCAGTCACCGTCGCGCGCCGCGTCACCAATTTCGCACTGTCGCGCCCCGCACGCGAAACCCTGTTCGTGCCGCTGACGCGCAATGCGAAGTACAAGGCCAAGAATCTGATCGACACCGTCGTCTACCGACTCGGCGACCAGCTCGGCGCGTGGAGCAGCGCGGCGCTGACGTGGCTTGGCCTCGGCATCGCCGGAATCGCCTACAGCGCAGTGCCGCTGGCAGCGGCGTGGCTGCTGATCGCACTATGGCTGGGCCGGCGCTACCGGGCACTGCAAACAAGCGAGCAGCCGCCCGCGTAGCGCGTGTTTCAACGCGCGACCGCAATCGACATCGGTCGTCGCGTCGGCCACGCGTAACGGAAGATCCGCGCCAGCACACCGAAGTACTGTTTCCAGAACCCGCCGCTGTTGTAATTCACGCCATAACGGGCGCAGATGTCGCGGACCTGTGGCGCGATTTCGGCGTAGCGCGGTGCCGGGATGTCCGGAAACAGGTGATGTTCGATCTGATGGCTGAGGTGGCCGGTCAGCAGATGGAACCAGCGACCGCCTTCAAGATTGCTCGATCCCTGGATCTGGCGCAGGTACCACTGACCGCGCGTCTCGTTGACAACTTCCTGGCGCGTGTAGGTCTGCGCATCCGTCGTGAAATGACCGCAGAAAATGATCGCATTGGTCCACAAGTTGCGGATCAGGTTCGCCAGCAGATTGCCGAGCAGTACCCGCGGCCATTGCCAGAACGCCAGTGCCGGAAACAGCACATAGTCCTTGAACAACTGCCAGCCGGCCTTGCGCAGGAACGGACGCACGCGTTCGCGGAACTCGGCGATCTTCATGCGACCTTTCACGAAGCGACCGATCTTGACGTCGTGAATGGCGACGCCCCACTGGAAATTGATCGCGAGCAGCAGGTACCACAGCGGCTGCAGCAGGAAGGCGGGCGACCATTTCTGATCGTCGCTCAGGCGCAACATGCCATAGCCGTAGTCGTGATCACGGCCGATGATGTTCGTATGGTCATGGTGTTCGACATTGTGCGAATGGCGCCAGTGGTCACCGTCGCAGACGATATCCCACTCGTAAGTCTGCGAGTTCAAGGACGGATCGTTCATCCAGTCGTATTGCCCGTGCATGACGTTGTGGCCGATTTCCATGTTCTCGGTGATCTTCGCGAACGCCAAGCTGATCACGCCGAGCACCCAGCTGATCGGACCTACACCTGCCATCAGCAGGCTGCGACCACTCACCGCGGCACCCAGCGCAATGCCCTGCATGCGACGGATATGGCGCGCGTCGCGTGCACCGAGGTCAGCCACAACATCGCGGCGCAATGCATCGAGTTCGGATTGAAAGCCGGCGAGTTCGGCACCTTCGAGTCGGGTCTTGGCGATCATGGTCGGTTACTCCGGTTACAGCGAGAGTTCACAGCGCGAGTTCAAGCGCGCTACGGGGTGTGGAAATGCAGAGTTGGATCAGTTCTTCGCCGGGCCCGGAGACTTGGCCAGTCAGCGTGTTGACGACGGTGCCGCTGCGCTTGAGGCACTGGCAGGTGCGGCAGATACCGCGCCGACAGCCGAAGCGCGGCTGCAGGCCCGCTGCCTCGGCGGCGTCGAGCAGGTTCTGTCCCGTCGACGCAGTGAACACTTGTGCTGCTTTTTCGGCGGTGACGAGGTGATTCAGCGCATCGGCATCGACCGGTGCGGCACGACGACCAAAACTCTCCACCTGCAACTGGTCGCGACGTCCAGCCGCGTCGAACATCGCTTCGATGCCGTGCATGAAGCCGTCGGGTCCGCAGAGCAGTGTTTCACGATCGCGCCAGTCACCGACCTGCGCGTTGATCTGATCCGGGTCGAGTCGCCCTGAGACCTCGGTCATATGCACGCGCACGCGCAGGTTCGGGCAACGCGCCGCGAGTTCAGCCAATTCCGCAGCACCGATCTGGTCAGCGTTGGCGCGACAAACGTGCAACAGGACGATGTCGCGATCCGACGCCTGCGCTGCGAATCCATGCAACAGCGACAACATCGGGGTGATGCCGCTGCCGGCGCTGATCAGCAGCAGGCTACTGTTCGCGCTGCGCGGCGCAAAATCGCCCTGCGCCAAACTGAGACGCACGATTTGACCCGAACGCAGCGCATGCGCCGCAGCCGATACCGCGCCATCGGACTTGCGCTTGATCGTCAGCCGCAGCAGGCCATCCGCACGCGGCGCCTGCGACAGACTGAAGCAGCGCGCTTGGCGGACACCGTTGATTTCGAGATCAAGCAGCACATGCTGCCCCGGTCGAAACCCGTTGAAGCGCGCGTTCGGCTTCAGCCACACGCTGCGGACATCCGCCGTCTCGTCGATCACGCGCACAACCCGGGCGCGCGGCTCGCTGATCGACCAGAGCGGATTGGCGAGGGCGATCATGCGATCCCAGTGTTGCCGCTCATTCAAGGGCGCCCACAGGCGATGACGCCAGACGCGCGCCAGTCTGCCGGGTTTGCCTGGTGCCAATCGGTGCTCGGTTGCAGTGGAAGTTCGCATGGCGGGCTCTAGTTACAGTGAACATATGTTCACGAAAAATCCCTAGAGTATCCACTCCACGAGCCAGGATCGGATCGCTCCCATGCGTCCGCGCCTATACTTGGCCGCGTATTCCGCCTCGCCGCCTTTCCCCGGAGCCCATCTTGACCATCGCAAAGCGCCGGCCACGGCAAGACGACGAGGAAGCGCCGGCGAGTCGCATCGAACAGAAAGAGCGCACCCGCCTGCGCTTGGTCGATGCGGCCCTCGCGTTGATCGGACAAGGCCGCAGTTTCACCTCGTTGAGCCTGCGCGAGATCACGCGCGAGGCGGGCGTCGTACCCGCGGCTTTTTATCGCCACTTCCGCGATCTCGATGAACTCGGCCTCGCCTTGGTCGAGATGGGTGGTGTGACCCTGCGGCGACTGCTGCGCGAAGCGCGCCGCGACGGCATTCCGCCGACCGACATGTTGCGTGGTTCGGTACGCATCTACAAACGCTTCGTCGAGGATCGCAGCCTGGTGTTCCGCTTCATTGCCGGTGAACGCGGCGGCGGATCGCGCACCATCCGTCATGCGATCCGCAGCGAAGAGAGCCACTTCGCGTCGGAAATGGCGCAGGACCTGCGCGCGCTCGGCACCCTGCCCGACTTGTCAGGCGCCGCGCTGCAGATGATCTGCGGACTCGTCGTCACGACCATGTTGAATGCCGCGTCCGACATTCTCGACCTGCCCAAGGCGCAGGCGAAACAGGAACAGGAATTGGTCGACAACTTCGTACGCCAACTGCGCGTGATTTTTATCGGAGCGAAACACTGGCGTGAGAGTTGAAGCAGCACTTGCCGATCAATCTGATCAAACGAGAAACCTCACAATGAGAGGAAGCACGACCATGTTGAATGAGCTCAGTCGAGGCCTCTGGGTGATGCTCGGTTGGCTCGCCGTCAATACGGCAACCGCTGCTGGGAGTTATCACTTCATCGCTGGAATGCCGTCCAATTCAGAGCTGCCCGGAGACAATTTTGCGCCGGCGTTAATCACACTTGAAGCCGACCGATTTGGCGCATCACTGGTACGAACTTTGACGCCGATCTGACATTAGGCACATTTTGTGTCAATCTATTGCACCGCAGCAATGACTGCAGCGGCACCTCAACTAACTCGGAGTAGATGTCATGCAAACCCTCAACACCAACGAAATCAATCAGGTCAACGGCGGTATCTTGTTCTTGGTTATCCCGGGCTATGTGGCGTACACCGTGATCGCCGCAGAATTGGCCATCATCGCCGCGATCGCTTCGACGCCGTAACACCCCAGCACCCCGAGGCGGTGCCTCGGGGTGCTGCGGTTTCAGTACGTCATCGACTGGCCCACAAGGTCGATCGGAGCACAGATCAATGAGACTGTTTCAGCCAAGCCGGCTGGCCGCTCCACCGGCGGATCAAGGTTGGCAACCCCAGCAATACGGATTCAGCGCAACTGAAATTCGGGTCACCACGTATCTCGGTATCGTTCTTCTTCTTGGCTTCAACGGTGCAGGATTGGCCCTGCTTGGTAGCGAGTTTTTGAACGACCTCAATGCGCTCTTTGCGGGCGCTGGAAAAATCGGCGGCGTAGCCGTCGTCATTCTCGCGATGGTGGCCTATTTATATATTCACGAAGCAATCCACCTGATCGCATTTCCAGATCACGGCTTGTCCAAAGACAGCTATGTGGGCGTTTTACCTTGGGCCGTATTCGTCCTCTACAACGGTCCAGTTTCGCCAAGACGGTTGATGGCCTCTGTATCCCTACCTTTCTTGACCTTGACACCTTTGCTGGCGCTGTTCGCCTACCTCAAACCTGGCGCTATCACGACCAATTTGCTTCTCGTCCACGTCCTTTCATGCTCTGGTGATTTGCTATTGGTTTGGAAGTTGAGCAAATTGCGTCTGGTCGATGAACTTTGGACCACCGGCACGAGCGTCTGGTTCAAATACCGATAGCTGACAATCTCTATCAACGGCGCCTAAAGGCTCCAGCATCATCGTTGGATCCAACATGAGTGAATTGTTCCGGACAGAAGCGATCGCGCACCAAGCAAACGAGCCGTATGGCGTCGTTAGAATGACACGCCCCCTGTCGTTCACTGTCCTGACGATGTTGTTTGCCACGATGGCCACGATGTTGATCGGATTTATTGGGTTTGCGGGCTACACACGAAAAGAACATGTGAACGGCGTCTTGGTGCCGGACAAGGGCATGCTGCGAGTTGTCGCAGGTCAAACTGGCTGGATCGTCGATCGCCGTGTGAACGCTGGCGGGACTGTGAAGTCCGGGGACCTGATGTTCACCATTTCAACCGAGGTGGCGAGCTCGGCATCCAACCAGCCAAAGACCGATGTCAGCGAGTCCTTGACAGTTCAAGCAGAGAGCTTGAAGAAAGAGATCGAACAGCTGCGAGAGATCACGAGGGAACGGGCGAACGCACTCGTCAGCCGAAGCGAGCGATTGAAGCGAGAGCGGAATCAGATCGCCGAAGAAATCAAGATTCAAACCGAACGAGTCTCCATTGCAGAGTCGTCAGCGGCCAGGTTCAGAGAGCTTGGTGCAGAAAAATACGCTTCTGCCCTTCAGATTCAAGATCGTCAGGCAGAAGCAGTTGATCAGAGGGCACGGCTACAAGCGCTCATGCGGGCAAAGATTGGAATGGAAGGTGAAATTGATACGAACCTCGCTGAGCAAGTCAACCTACCCTTGGCTGCAGCTCGCGAAGAAGAAGCGATCGAGCGTTCAATCGCGACGGTGCGACGAGAACTTACGGTGCACGAAGCAACAAGAAGCATAGAGGTACGCGCGACCTGCGACGGTATTGTCACCTCAGTGAATGCAGAGGTCGGCCAATCAGTGAGCGGCAACCAGGTTGTCGCAGCGATCGTCCCTGCGAATGCCCGCATGGAGGCAGAACTCTATGCACCGTCGAGCGCCATTGGGTTCGTACGCGTTGGCACAACAGTTTCGCTGCGGTACAACGCCTACCCCTATCAAAAATTTGGCCAACATCGTGGCGTCATCCGAATGGTTGAGCGATCTCCGACATCCCCGTCGGAAATTCGAGAACCATTTTCAAGGGACGGAGCTGCCAGCGAACCCCTCTACCGAATCAGAGTGACTCTTGACAACGAATCTGTGACGGCCTTTGGCCGCGAACATCCGTTGGCACCGGGTATGCAGATCCAGGCGAGCTTGCTCCTCGAGCATCGACGGATTTGGGAGTGGATTACGCAACCCCTCTACAACATTGGAGGACGAGTGTGAGCCAGTCCCGACTCAGGCTCAGCGGGAACAAACTTCCCGTAATTCTGCAGGCAGAAGCGGCAGAATGTGGACTCGCGTGCGTCGCAATGATCGCTGCGTATCATGGTCACCATATTGGCCTGTCCGAGATTCGTCGGCGATTCTCGGTATCAATAAAAGGGGCGACGCTCAAAAGCATCATGGCAATTGCCGGAGCAATGCGCTTGGCCACGCGGCCAGTGAAGCTCGACATGCGGCATCTCGGGCAGTTGAAGCTACCGGCCCTCCTGCATTGGAACTTCAACCACTTTGTCGCGTTGAAGAAAATCGGCGCTGGCGTCGCAACGATTCACGATCCTGCGGTAGGCGAACGCACGATCAGCCTCAGTGAATTCAGCAAACACTTTACTGGCGTCGCCGTCGAGTTTTCACCGGAGTCGAACTTCGAGCCGCGCGCAGCCGACCCAACGCCATCAATCCGAAGCCTGATGGGTCGGGTTGTCGGACTGGGGAGAGGGTTGGCGCAGATTCTCATTCTTGCGGTGGCCCTTGAGGTCGCCGCAATCATGGCCCCGTTCTACATGCAATGGTTGGTCGACCATGCATTGTTAGCGCGTGACGTGGATCTGGTGACGACGCTCGGCATTGGCTTTCTGATGCTAGTGTGCTTTCAAACCGCTGTAGGCGCATTCCGGTCCTGGGTTGTCGCCGACCTCAGTATCAATCTCAACTACCAGTGGCAGATCAACGCGTTTTCCCACTTGCTGCGACTGCCGATGGACTATTTCGAGAAGCGCCATCTCGGCGATATCAACTCGAAATTCGGTTCGATCGCCAGCGTCCAGAAAACCCTGACAACGTCCTTTATACAAAGCGTCATCGATGGATTGCTGGTAGTTGGTACGTTGGCCATGATGCTCTGGTATAGCCCAAAGCTGGCGCTCATTGCGTGTATTGCCTCAGCAATCTATGGCCTGCAGCGAATGGCCCTTTTTCGGGGCCTCAGAGGGGTCACAGCAGAACACATCATCCAGTCAGCCAATCAACAAACCCATTTCCTCGAAACAGTCCGGGGTGTCCAAAGCATCCGCCTATTCGGACGGGAAGCGGACCGCCGAACGGGATGGGGAAACTTGTTGGTGGAGCAGTTCAATTCGGAATCGAAAATTCAACGATTCAACATCTGGAATCAAGCAAGCTGCACCTTGCTATTCGGCATCGAACGGGTAGTGATCATCTGGTTGGCAGCGTATGCCGTCATCGACGGGATCTTTTCAATCGGTATGCTGTTTGCCTTCATCGCCTACAAAGACCAGTTTGCAAGTCGGGTTGCGGCACTGATCGACAAGTTGGCTGAGTTGCGAATGGCACGCCTTCATGGCGAGCGCATTGCGGATATCGTGTTCTCGCCCAAAGAGGAAAATTCGCCAGAAGGCATTTCTGAAACCGAGTTGATCGACGGTGACATCACGGTGAGTGGTGTGAGTTTTGCCTATTCACAAGGGGATCAAGCGGTCCTGAAAAACGTGAACATGACGATTAGAAAGGGCGAATCGGTCGCGATCACCGGTGCGTCTGGTTGTGGCAAATCCACATTGATGAAAATCATCCTTGGCCTGCTGCGCCCAAGCGAGGGCGCCGTCTCTATAGGCGGGCGGAATATCCAGCGCATTGGCCTCGATCAGTTTCGTGCCATTGTTGGATCAGTGATGCAGGAGGACACCTTGTTCACTGGATCGATTGCCGAGAACATCACGTTTTTCGATCCATCGCCTGATTTGGCGTGGATGAATGAATGTGCGCAGGCTGCGGCCTGTCACCAAGAAATTATTTCGATGCCGATGGGATTTAGTACCTTGGTGGGCGACATTGGCAGCGGCCTGTCCGGCGGACAACGACAGCGGATTTTGCTCGCGAGAGCGCTCTACAAGCGCCCCGATGTGCTTGTGCTGGATGAGGCAACAAGCCAACTGGACGTCACGAACGAACGAGCGGTGAACGCCAGCATATCGGCGATGAAGCTCACACGAATAGTCGTTGCGCACCGTCCAGAGACTATTGCCAGTGCGGATCGCGTGTTCGTGCTTCATCAGGGCACAGTGGTCAAGGAGTTCAGCCCAAAGCAAGTGGTCGCCGACGCGGCCGCAGCCGCTGTTCAAAATACTACGTAGCCTTAGTGACCGCCTGCGTGTTCACCTATCAGTAACGCGGTCAATAGCCATCGCACACGCGCACCCGCTAGCATCCTGTGATCGACAGGAAAGGCGCATGAGCAGGCCGGAAATCGTCCACGACACCGACACCGCATTGGCGCGACTGCTGGAGCGCTGCCCGCAGGCGATTGTGGCCGCAGTGCCGCTCGGCATCGGCAAGCCGAATCGGCTGCTGAACGCGCTGTATCGGGCCGTACGCGACGATGGTTCACGTTCGCTGGCGATGTTCACAGCCCTGTCCCTCGCTCGACCGAGCCCCAAACCCGGTCTGGAAGCACGCTTCGCACAGCCGTTCATCGACCGCCATTTCGGCGTGGATTATCCCGACCTCGACTATGTGCTCGACCAGCGTGCTGGGCGCCTGCCGAAAAACGTCAGCGTGCACGAGTTCTATCTGCAGTCCGGCGTCTGGCTCGGCAACTATAGCGCGCAACGGCATTACGCCAGCATCAACTACACCCATGTCGCCCGCGACATGGCGGCGCGGTCGCCGAGTCTGATCGTGCAACTGGTGGCGCGCCGCGGTGATCGACTGAGTCTGTCCTGCAACCCCGACGTCACGCTCGAATTGATCGAACGCATGGCCGCGAACAAACAACCGCGCCCATACGTCATCGCCGTGGTGCATCAGGACCTGCCATTCCTCGGCAATGACGCCGAAGTGGGTCTCGATTTCGCTGACCTGATCGTGGATGACCCCGGCGAACGCCACCGGCTGTTTGCGTCGCCGCGCGAACCGGTGCTGCCGAGCGAACACGCCATCGGCCTGCATGCCGCGAGCCTGGTCAAGGATGGCGGCACGTTGCAAATCGGCATCGGCGCGCTGTCCGACGCCATCGTGCATGCCCTGCTGTTGCGCGAACGTGAACCCTCGACCTTCCTGTCGGCGGTGCAATCACTGAGTGGCTTGCGCAGCCCCGCACTGGCGATCGAATCGTCGTCGTTTGCGCGCGGCCTCTACGGCGCCAGCGAAATGGTGATGGACGGCTTCATGCACCTGCGTCGGGCTGGCATCTTGCGCCGCCATGTTTTCGATGACCTCGGGCTGCAACGGCTGTTGAACACGGGCGCAGTCGGTGAAATCGCCGATGCCGCGACGCTTGATCGCTTGCTCGAAGCGGGTCTGGTGGCGTTGCAATTGGATCAGCCGAGTCTGCATTGGCTGAAGAAATTCGGCTTGGTCGATGCCGCAGTCAAGCTCGTCGACGGCGAATTGCGTTGGCCCGACGGCATGCGCTCAAGCAGTGACCTGAGCGACCGTGGCGCACGACGCATGTTCGGCGAGCACATGAGTGGCAAGGTACTGCGCGGCGGACGCTATCTGCACGGCGCGTTCTGGTTCGGCACACATGCGCTGCAAGATTGGCTGCGCGACTTGTCCGACGCCGATTACACTGGTCTGTGCATGACCCGAGTGGCGCATATCAACCAGTTGTATGGCGGGCGCGAATCGCTCGACATCGCGCAGCGTCACGACGCACGCTTTTTCAACACCTGCATGATGCATACGCTGCTGGGCGCGGCGGTGTCGGATGGACTGGCCGACGGCCAATTGGTCAGCGGCGTCGGCGGTCAATACAACTTTGTCGCAATGGCGCATGAAATACCCGGCGGTCGCTCAGCCTTGATGCTGCGTGCCACGCGTGACAATGCCCACGGCACCGCATCGAACATCCTCTGGCACTACGGACACACCACGATTCCGCGGCATCTGCGCGATCTAGTCATCACCGAATACGGCATCGCTGATCTGCGCGGTGCAACGGACGAAGAATGCATCATGCGCATGCTCGCGGTCTGCGATGCACGCTTCGTCGACGAACTGACGGCGAAGGCGAAGTCGAACGGCAAGTTGGCGCGCGACTATGTGTTGCCGGACGCCGTCCGCGCGAATACACCGCAAGGCCTGCATGATCGCTTGAAGGCCAGCGGCGCACTCGCAGCCCTGCCGAAATGGCCGTTCGGCTGCGATTTCGACGATACCGAACTGCAACTGGTCGCGGCATTGAAGCGGCTGAAAGCGCAGACCGCGACCCGATTCGGCCGCATCAAGACCGTGGCCCAAGCGGTGCTGCTGGGCTCGCCCGGCCCTGCGCACGCTGCGGCGCTGGCGCGCATGGGTCTGCAGGCGCCGGCCAGTACCGGCGATCGGTTGCTGGCGCGTCTGCTGTGCAAGGCGCTCGACGATACAGCGAGCGTCTGATGTCGAGCTTCATCAGCGAGCGGGTGCTCGATGTGCGGCACTGGACCGACGCCTATTTCAGTTTCACTGTCACCCGTGACGACGGTTTCCGCTTCGACAACGGCCAGTTCGTGATGATCGGCCTGCTGGTCAATGGCAAACCCTTGATGCGCGCCTATTCGATCGCCAGCGCGAACTGGGAGGAAGAACTGGAGTTCTTCTCGATCAAGGTGCAGGACGGCCCGCTGACCTCGCGCCTGCAACACATCCAGCCGGGCGACGAATTGCTGTTGTCGCGCAAGCCGACCGGCACGCTGCTGATCAGCGATCTGCATCCGGGCCGCAATCTCTATTTGCTCGCGACTGGCACCGGATTGGCGCCGTTTCTGTCGATCATCAAGGACCCGGATACCTACGAGCGTTTCGAGCGCGTGATCCTCACCCATGGGGTGCGCAATCTTGCCGACCTCGCCTATCGCAGCTATATCGAACACGAATTGCCACGCCACGAATTTCTGGGCGACGTGATCCGCGAAAAGCTGCGCTACTACCCGACCGTGAGTCGCGAGCCGTCGACCTATAGCGGACGGGTGACGACGCGAATGGCCTCCGGCGCGATGATGCGCGATCTTGATCTTGAGGCGCTGGATCCGGTCCACGACCGCGCGATGATCTGCGGCAGCCCGCAGATGCTGGCCGACTTCCGCACCTTGCTCGACGAACGCGGCTTCAAGGCTGCGGCACGCATTGGCACGGCGGGTGACTATGTGTTCGAACGTGCTTTCGTCGAGAAGTAAACCATGCCGATCTGGTCGACCCTGAGTCGCAAACCGACAAAGATCATTGCCCACCGCGGCGCATCCGGCTTGCGTCCAGAACATACGATCGTCGGCCATGCACTGGCCATTGCACAAGGCGCCGACCTGATCGAACCGGATCTTGTGCCGAGTCGCGACGGCGTGCTGTTCGCGCGCCACGATGCCGGACTCGCGCGCAGCACCGATATCGCCCGTCGCCCTGCGTTCACTCATCGCGCCGCACGCAATCGGCACGGCAATCGCGACTGGCCGATTCATCATTTCCATGCCGAAGAACTGGACGCACTGCGCGCGGTCCAGCCGTTCCCAGGTCGAAGCTCGGCGTTTGACTCACGCCATCGCCTGCCGCGCTTCGACGATTTGCTTGACCTCGCTGAAAGCGCATCGACGCCGGCGCATCGCATCGGCGTCTATCCGGAATTGAAACATCCGGCTTACTTCGCGACACAAGGCATCGATGTCACTGAACGCTGTATCGATACACTCGCCGCGCGCCGGCATAGCGGCAAAGATGACCCGGTGTGGCTGCAATGTTTCGAGATTGCGCCGCTGCGGCGCATCCACGAAGCGCTCGATCTCGCCGTGTTTCATCTCATTGAGCCCGGCGAAATCGGCGATGTCGCCTGGCTGCGCAAACTGCACACGCAGCACGCATGGCTCGATGGCATCGCGCTGCCCAAACAAGCGCTGATCGGCGAGCGCGGCAATCCAGATCTCACCCGCGCCGCACACGATCTCGGCTGGCAAGTCCACGTCTGGACCCTGCGCGACGATCAGGTCATGCCCGAGTTCAAAGATGTCCGCGCCGAACTGCGCGCCTTGTTCACCCTCGGCGTCGACGCCCTGTTCGCGGACTTTCCGGCGACTGCGGTCGCAGCCCGTAATGACGAGATCAAGCGCCGCAACGGCGACTGACTATTGCGCAGCCCAGTTCAAACGCCCATCCAGAATCGTCTGGGTGCAGCCGCCGACCCAGACGTCGCCATTGCCATCGATGCGCACGCGCATGCGTGCGTTGCGGTGGATCTCGCGGCCCTGGCTGACCTGGTAGCCGCGTGCCAGTGGTCCATTCGGTTCGGCATGTGCAATGTAGGCAGCGATCAAGCCATTGGCCGCGCCCGAGGCCGGGTCTTCGTTGATGCCGACGCCGCACGGAAAGGCGCGCACGACGAGGTCGTAGTCATCGGCTGGACGATCGCTTCGTGCGAAGGCGCATAACCCGAGCGTGTCGGTAGCGCGGGCGAGCGACCCGATCGCGGTGTGGTCCGGTCGCCACGCGCGCAAGGCCGACTCCGAGGCGAATTCAGCGAGCCACCAGCGGCGGCCGCCCTCGATCATCGCCGGTGCAAGCGCGCCGAGCCGAACATCGGCGAGAATCGGTGCCAGTGCCGACTGTGCCGGCGCACCTTGGGTGACGACGCGCGCCTTCGGTGCCTGTACGGAAAGCTCACGTTGGCTGCGGCGCGTATCGATCTCGATCGGCAGCAATCCGGCCCCGCATTCCTGCACCATGCCGCCACGCCGTTGCGCCTCGGCAGCATCGACAAACTCCGACTCCAGCGCCGCGTGCGCGGTACCGATCGAAGGATGTCCGGCAAACGCGATTTCGCGGCTCGGCGTGAACATGCGCACCCGATAACTGGCTTCTGGGGTACCGGGCGGCAACAGGAACGTGGTTTCGACCAGGTTGGTCCAGGCAGCGAATGCCTGCATTGCCTGGCCAGACCAGTGTTCGGCGCCAATGACGACCCCGAGCGGATTACCGCCCCCGGGCTGATCGGTGAAGACGTCGAGTTGCAGGAATCGCAGCGCTGCGGTTTCGATACTGCTCGCGGTCAATGGCGGATCTCGAATCCGGGATTCTCGTCCAACGTACCGTCTTCCTTCAGCACCGCGAACTTCCTGCGATCGGAATCGAACACGATCGGAATCGACGGTTTGAACTGCGGCCGGCGCACGAATTTCAGCTCCCAGCCATAACGCTCCAGCTCACGCAGGGTGATCAGCTGGTCTTGATTCAATTCGCGCTCCATCGCGCGAACGGGGCGTGGCATGTCAAGTCGTCGGTTGAGGGACATCAGGTTCAGCCTGTCGAATTCGGGTGATTGTCACCAAGCCTGCAAGCAAGATCAATGCCGCGACTGCAACCACGCCGCCGCGGAGCGGCCGGCAATCAGGCCACTGGCGAAGCAGGCGGTGAGCAGATAGCCGCCGGTCGGTGCCTCCCAGTCGACCATTTCGCCGGCACAGAAGAAACCCGGGATCTGCCGCAGCATCAGGTTCTCATCCATCGATGCAAAAGCCACGCCGCCGGCGCTGCTGATCGCCTCGGAAATCGGACGCGGCCGCAACAGCGACAACGGCAGATGCTTGATCGTCGCCGCCACCCTGACCGGATCATGCCAGGCGTCGCGCGGCAAGACTTCGAACACCAGCCCCGACTTCGCCGCGTCCAGTCCGCTGCTTCGGCGCAGATGTTCGCCGACACTGCGACCTTTGGCCGGCATCGCCAATGCGTCGCGCAGTTGCGCTTCGCTGCGATGCGGGGCGAGATCGAGATGCAACACGACGCTGCCATCACTGGCAATGCGATCACGCAACTCAGCTGAAAACGCGTAGACCAAGCTGCCTTCGACACCGTGGTCGCTGATCACGAATTCGCCCTGTTGCGGTGTGCTCGCCGCGTCGACCCAGGCACGCACCGGCTTGATCGGCGCACCGCCATGGCGATCGCGGAAGTGCGCGCTCCAGCCGACATCGAAACCGCAGTTTGCGGGCTGCAGGTCGGCGACTTCGACCGAGCGGTTCCGCAAGGTCTCGCACCAATCACCATCCGAGCCCAATTCCGGCCACGACGCGCCACCGCAGGCGAGCACGCAGGCTTCCGCGTGCACGGCCGATTCGCCGGTCGCAGTGGCGAAGCGCAGGGTGCCGTCCGCGCGCCATCCCAGGAAGCGGTGATGCATGTGAAATCGAACGCCGCTCGCGCGCAACCGACGCACCCAGCCGCGCATCATCGGCGCAGCTTTCAGATCGCGCGGAAACACGCGTCCGGAGCTACCGACAAACGTCTCGACGCCGAGACCGCGAGCGAATTCGCGCAATGCGTCGGCGTCGAATACGTTCAGCCAGCGCCGAATTTCTTCTTCACGACCGCGATAGCGACTGACAAAGGTCTCGAAGCTGTCGCTGTGCGTCAGGTTCAGACCGCCCTTGCCGGCCAGCAGGAACTTGCGTCCGACCGAACCCATGGCGTCGTAGACGTCGACCTCGACCCCGGCATCGATCGCCGCCTGCGCCGCCATCAAGCCAGCGGGGCCACCGCCGATGATGGCGAGGGCGGGCACGGGCTCAGCGTCCCTTGAACACCGGCTCGCGCCGTTCCATGAAGGCGCGCATCGCTTCAGCGAAGTCTTCCGACTGCATCAGCAAGCCGTTCTGGATCGCGGCATCACTGTTGCCGCGCGTGATGTCGGCACCGATGCGCGCGTTCATCGTGTGTTTGATGCCCGCTACGACCAGCGGCGGATTCGCGGCGATACGGCCCGCTATACGCCGCGATTCAACCGTCAGCGCCTCGGCGTTCTCCACCACATGCGTGACCAGTCCGATACGCAACGCCGTCTCGGCATCGATCTCGTCACCGGTCAGCGCCAATTCGCGCGTCCAGGCTTCACCGATCAGATGCGGCAAACGCTGGATGCCACCGAGATCGGGCACGATGCCGACCTTTACTTCGCGCAACGCGAACTTCGCCGCACGCGTGGCGATGCGGATGTCGCAGGCCGCGATCATTTCGACGCCAGCGCCGATACACCAGCCGTCAATGGCCGCAATCACCGGCATACGACTGTCGAACAGGGCAGCAAAGCCGCGATGCATCTGCGCCGCCATCGCGACAATGGCAACGCGACCACGCGCCGCGTCATTGAGCAGCGCGCCCATCTCGGCAGCCATGCCGGGCAGATCGAGACCGTAGGAAAAATGTTCGCCGGAACCGCGCACGATCAGGGCGCGAATCTCGTTGGCGGCCTCGATCGCAGCGACGGCGGCCGGCAATTCCCGCCAAAAGTCGGGACCCATCGCGTTGCCACGACCGGGCCCGAGCAAATGCAATTCCGCGATCGGCGCCTGTGTCGCGTCGATGCGGACCGAGCGGTGTTCGCTGTTCATGCAGAGATCCGGATCAGGATTGGCGACGCGGCTTCTTCGGGTCGAAGTCGCGATCAAACTTGCGGATAGGCGCCCGCGGCGGCACACCATCGACCCGCGAAATACGCAGCGGTTGTCCGGCCACACGCACGCGCTTCAGGTGCTCCATCACATCATCGGGCATGCCTTCGGGCAGATCGAGATAGGTGTGGTCGTCGCGAATATCGATGCGCCCGATGAACTTGCTTTCGAGATCGATTTCGTTGGCGACCGCACCGACGATATTGCCCGGTTTCACGCCATGTTCGTGACCGACTTCGATGCGAAACGTCTCCATGCCGACCTCAGGTTCGCCACGCACGCGCGGCTCGCGCGGCATTTCCGGATCGCGCACTGGGCGCTCGGTGTACTCGCGCCGCGGTCGCTCGTCTACACCGCCCGCTGGCGCGACCTCACCCGCTACTTCACGACGCGGACGATCGGCAAACGGGGTACGCACTTCGGATGACTTGCGATCACCGCGATCTGGACGATCGCCGCGCGGCGCACGCTCCGGGCGTTCCGTACGACTGCCGCGATCCGGACGCGGGCGCTCGGAAAATTCGCGCGCCGGTGCTGGCTCATAGGCGTCGAGCAGCAGTGGCTTGCCACCCTGATACAGGCGCGCCAAAGCGGCCGCGATCTCGATCGCCGGGACGTTCTTCTCGGTCTCGATCGACTCGATGATCTTCTGGAACGAGACCAGATCCGGTGCCGCCAGCGAGGCGATGATCTTTTCCTTGAAGCGTTCGACGCGACGGTCGTTCACCGCCGACACCGAAGGCAGACTCATCTGCGTGATCGGCTGGCGGGTCGCGCGCTCGATCGCACTCAACATGCCACGTTCGCGCGGCGTCACGAACAGGATCGCTTCGCCGGAACGACCAGCACGGCCGGTGCGGCCGATGCGGTGCACATAACTTTCGGTGTCGTACGGGATGTCGTAATTGAACACGTGACTGATGCGATCGACATCGAGGCCGCGCGCGGCAACGTCGGTCGCGACCAGAATGTCCAACTCGCCATTGCGCAGCTTCTGGATCGCCTTCTCGCGCAGCGGCTGCGCGATATCGCCATTGATCGCGCCGGCGGAAAAGCCCCTTGCTTCCAGTTTTTCCGCCAGCTCCTCGGTCGCGACCTTGGTGCGCGCGAAGATGATCATCGCGTCGAAGGTTTCGGTCTCGAGGATGCGCGTCAGCGCATCGAGCTTGTGCAGGCCGCTGACCAGCCAGTAGCGCTGGCGGGTATTCGTCGTGGTCGCAGTCGCGCTGGCGATCTTGATCTCGGCCGGATCTTTCAGATGGGTGCGCGCGATGCGGCGGATCGATTCCGGCATGGTCGCCGAAAAAAGCGCGATCTGGCGGGACTTCGGTGTCTGCTGCAGGATCTTCTCGACGTCGTCAATAAAACCCATGCGCAGCATTTCATCGGCTTCATCGAGCACCAGATGGCGCAGCTGCGAGAGATCGAGCGTGCCCTTTTCCATATGGTCGATGATGCGCCCGGGGGTGCCGACGACGACATGCACGCCGCGCCGCAAGGCCGAAAGCTGGGCGCCGTAGCCGCTGCCGCCGTAGATCGGCGCGACATGAAAACCGGGAATGTGATGTGCGTATTTCTGGAACGCTTCTGCCACCTGGATGGCGAGTTCGCGCGTCGGGGCCAGCACCAGCGCCTGCGGCGCACGCCCGAGCGGCTGCAGCTTGGCCAAGATGGGCAAGGCAAATGCCGCAGTCTTGCCGGTACCGGTCTGCGCCTGACCGAGCAGATCGCGCCCGGCCAGCAAGGGTGGAATGGTTGCGGCCTGAATTGGCGAGGGCAATTCGTAGCCGACTTCGGTCAAGGCCCGCAGCAGTGATTCGGGCAATCCAAGATCGGCAAAAGCGGAAGGAGCAGGCGGGGCTGCGTCAGACATGGTGTTTCTCGAAGATCGACGCTGAGCGCGTACCCGCGCAAACTAGCGGAAGGGCGTGGTGCTGACCAGTCTGCGCGGCTCCCCACTCGCCCCGGGGACAGGGAGCCGAGACCTCAATTCAGCCCACGGCGCTCCAGCAGCGGCTCGATCTTCGGTTCGCGGCCGCGGAAATCGCGGAACAGCTGCATGGCATCGACCGAACCGCCTTTCGAGAGCAAGGTTTTGCGGAAGTGATCGCCGTTTTCGCGCTTGAGACCGCCGTTTTCCCTGAACCACTCGACGCTGTCGGCGTCCAGCACCTCCGACCAGAGGTAAGCGTAGTAACCCGCCGCGTAGCCGCCGGAAAAGACGTGGTTGAAATACGTGCTGCGATAACGCGGTGGCACCGGTGCGAAGTCCAGACCGAATTTCGCAAGCGTCGCCTGTTCGAACTTGGCGACATCGGTCGGGATCTGGTCGGCCTTGAGCTGATGCCATTGCTGGTCGATCAGGGCGGCGCCGAGGTATTCCGTGGTCTCGAAGCCCTGGTTGAACTTGCTCGCTGCCAGCACCTTGTCGATCAATGCCTGCGGCATGACTTCACCAGTCGCATGGTGCTTGGCATAGTTGGCCAGCACTTCCGGCCAGGTCGCCCACATTTCGTTGACTTGCGACGGGTACTCGACGAAGTCTCGCGGCACACTGGTGCCCGAAAATTGCGGATAGCGGACGTCCGAAAACATGCCGTGCAGCACATGGCCGAATTCGTGGAACGCAGTCTCGACTTCATCAAAGGTCATCAATGTCGGTTGGCCCTTGGGCGGCTCGGGGACGTTCAGATGCAATCCGATCACCGGGCGTGTGCCTTTCAGGCGACTTTGCGAGACGTATTCGTTCTTCCAGGCGCCGCCGCGTTTCGAGGGCCGGGCGTACATGTCGACGATGACGATCGCGAGCTTGCGGCCGTCGTGATCGCGGACATCGAAAACGCGCAGGCTCGGATGGTACTTCGGCAGATCCTGACGTTCCTTGAAGGACAAGCCATAAAGTTTGGTGGCGGCGAACAAGACGCCGTTCTCGAGCACCGAATTCATCTCGAAATACGGCTTCAGCTGCGACTCGTCGAAGGCGTATTTCTCGGCGCGTACCTGCTCCGAGTAAAACGACCAGTCCGCCGCAGAAAGATCGAAGCCGCCCTTCTGCGCATCGATCAGCTTCTGGATGTCCGCCGCCTCGCGTTTGGCGTTGCGCGCCGCAGGCGCTGCCAGATCGCCCAGCAGCTTGTTGACCGCGGTCGTGGTCTTCGCGGTTTCGTCGTCAACGACATAGCTGGCATGGTCGGCATAACCGAGCAGTACGGCGCGCTCGGCACGCAGCTTGGCGATACGCAGGACGATCTCGCGGTTGTCGAACTTGCCGCCCCGGGCGCCGCGCGACTCCGATGCCGACTGCAATTGCGTGCGCAACGCGCGGTCGGTCAAGAGCGTGTTTGCCGGCTGGCCGCTGGTGTTGTGCAGGGCCAACAGATAACCAGCGACTTTGCCCGCGGCCTTCGCCGCCGATTCCGACGCAGCGATGGCGTTGTCGCTCAATCCGCTCAGTTGTTTGCGGTCGGCGACCAGCACAGCCGAGGCATTGGTCTCATCGAGGACGTTCTGGCTGAACTGATTCTGCAGCGTGGCGAGTTCGCCATTGAATTTGCGCAGCTTGGCCTTCCCGGTTTCCGCCAGATTCGCGCCGGAACGCACGAAGTCGGTGTGGGTGCGCTCCAGCAAACGGAGGGATTCGGCGTCGAGCTTCAGATCGGCGCGCTGGTCGTACAAAGCTTTCACGCGCTTGAACAAGGCCGCGTTCAGTGAAATGGCATCGCCATGCGCCGCGAGTTTCGGCGCAATGTCGCTACGGATCTTGTTCATCGCGTCATTGGTCACCGTGCCGGACAGGTTGAAGAACACGGTTGCGGCGCGCGAATACAACCGACCGCTGCGCTCCATCGCGACAATGGTGTTGTCGAAGCTCGGCGGTTCCTGGTTCGTGGCAATTGCCTCGACTTCAGCCAACTGCTCGCGCATGCCCCGCTCGATCGCCGGCAGAAAATGCTCGTCGCGGATGCTGTCGAAAGCCGGATACTCGAATTCGAGCTTGCTCGGCATGAGCAAAGGATTGGCGGGCTGGGCGGCAGTGGTTTCGGGCATCGACGAATCCTTGATCGACAACTGTTTTTCGGCACGGACGGGGGTGCAGATGCCGAGCGCGATCGCGGCAACCAAGGCAAGACGAGTAGACATGGACATTCCAGCAACGAGACGAAGACGACAAGATACGGGGTTTGCCGGGCCCCGACCGGTGAATTTGGGCATGGCAAAGCGCGCTTCGCCCCGTCGTGTTCACGATTCGTCATGCGCCTATGTGACAACGCGACTTCACGAATTTTGAACAAGGGAATAACCTCTCTACTCCAGCCACCCCGAGGAGAGTGCAATGCGTCAGCGCCCGCGTAGTTCCGAATACCGTAAATCCATATTGTCGATCGCCATTGCCATGGCCGTATTCGCGACAACTAGCGCGATCGCGCAGGACGGAAGCGAAGCGGAAAAGAAAGACGACGACGGCACTGCGCAACTCGAAGTGGTCACCGTCACCGCGCAGCGGCGCGTGGAAAACGTCAACGAGGTGCCGATTGCGATCACCACGCTGTCGGACGAAAAACTCGATGTGCTCGGTTCCGGCGGCGACGACGTGCGCGTGCTGTCGGGCCGCCTGCCAAGCCTGAACGTCGAATCGAGCTTCGGTCGCGTGTTCCCGCGCTTCTATATCCGCGGCCTCGGCAACATCGACTTCGACTTGAATGCCTCGCAGCCGGTGTCGCTGATTTATGACGATGTCGTCCAGGAAAATACGCTGCTCAAGGGCTTCCCGATGTTCGATCTGGACAGCATCGAAATGCTGCGCGGCCCGCAAGGCACGCTGTTCGGGCGCAATACACCGGCGGGCGTACTCAAGTTCCAGTCGCGCCGACCGACCCAGGAAAGCGAGGGCTTTGCGCAAGTCAGCTATGGCCAGTTGGGTAACGCCAATTTCGAGGGTGCCTACGGCGGCGCACTGAACGACGCCTGGTCGATGCGTGCTTCCGCGCTGTATCAGCGTCGCGACGATTGGGTCGACAACACCCAGACCGTCGGCGATGACGAACTCGAGGGTTACAAGGATTTCGCCGCACGCGTGCAGCTGCTGTATGCCCCGAGCGACACGACCGAGACCCTGTTCAACGTCCATCTACGTTCGCTCGACGGCACCGCGCGCCTATTCCGCGCCAACATCATCACCCCGGGATCGAATGACCTCGTTCCGGGTTTCGACCCGGAGTCGATCTCGATCGACGGCACGAATTTCCAGGAACTCGATACCTGGGGCGCGAATGTGCGTTCCCGCTTCGACTTCGGCCGGGTCACGCTATTTGCCGTGACCGGCTACGAGACGGCCGACGCGTTCAGCCGCGGCGACATCGACGGTGGCTTCGGCGCAGTCTTTGCTCAACCTTCTGGTCCCGGCTTCATCCCGTTTCCGGCCGAGTCGGGTGATGGACTTCCCGAGCATCGCCAACTCACCCAGGAGTTCCGTCTGGAATCGAACGAGTGGGGTGATTTCGACTGGCAGGCGGGTTTGTTCTGGTTCGACGAGCGCATCGCGATCGACAGCTTCAGCTACGACACGCTCGGCGGCAATGTCCAGAACGGCTACGCGCGCCAGGCGCAGGACAACACCGCGTGGGCCGTGTTCGCTTCGGGCGAGTATGCCGCCAGCGACGCACTCACCCTGCGCGGCGGCTTGCGTTTCACGCGTGACGAAAAGGATTTCGTCGCACGACGCACACAGACCCCGTTTGGCGGTGCGAATCTCGAACCGGTCGTGGCCAATCCGTCGGATTCGGACGTGAGCTGGGACTTGAGCGCGGTCTACGCACTCAATGACGACGTGAATCTCTATTCGCGCGTTGCCCATGGCTTCCGCGCACCGAGCATCCAGGGGCGTGTGCTGTTCGGAGATACGGTCTCGGTCGCTGAATCGGAAACTTCGCTGTCGTTCGAAGTCGGTCTCAAAGCCGACCTGTTCGACCAGCGCGCGCGTCTGGGCATCGCCGTGTTCGACTACACCGTCGATGACCTGCAGATCACCGCTGTCGGTGGCGCGTCGAATTTCAACACGCTGTACAACGTACAAGAAGCGAACGGCCACGGCTTCGAATTCGATCTGGAAGCGTTGCTGACCGACGCGCTGACGGTCACCGTCGGTACCAGCTACAACAAGACCGAGTTCAACGATCCCACGCTCGCCGTGCCGCCGTGCGGCGCAGGCTGCACCGTGCTCGACCCGGACGGCACCGTCGCTGGAACGGTCTCGATCGATGGCAACAGCCTGCCGAACGCACCAGAGTGGATCGGCAACGTGACCGCGCGCTATGGCATCCCGATGGGCCAGGGTGCCGAGATCTTCGTCTTCACCGACTGGGCCTATCGCGACGAAATCCGATTCACGCTCTACGAATCCGAGGAGTTTCGCGGTGATGCACTCGTCGAAGGCGGCTTGCGTGTCGGTTACGGCTGGGAATATGGGAATCGCGAAGTGGCATTGTTCGGTCGCAACATCACGGGTGCCGAAGAATTGGTCGGCGGCATCGACTTCAACAACCTGACCGGCTTCATCAACGAACCGCGCATCTGGGGCGTCGAGTTCACCGCGAAGTTCTGATCGCATCGTGTCCGTGAAGTGCTCTCCCTCGTGCAATGTGCGGGGGAGAGCCGCGTCACAACCCATCACTCAACGATGGCGTTCTCGCAATCGCAGCAGCACATCGTCGAAACGGCGACCGCGCATCTGCAGCAGCACGGCCAGATGGAACATCAGATCGGCCGCTTCGTTGACGAGTGCGTCTTCGTCCTGCGCCACTGCCGCCAGCGCGCACTCGACGCCCTCCTCGCCCACCTTCTGTGCAACCCGGCGCAAACCGGATTCGGCCAGTTTCGTCGTATAGCTCCCGGTCGGACGATCACGCAGTCGTTGCGCGATGACGCCGTCGAGTCGATCGAGTTCGCAGGCCAAGGGTGGCAACGACGACGGCGCTGACGACTCGTCGCCGAGTTCATCAAAACAAGTCGTGCAGCCGCGATGGCAGGTCGGCCCGTTCGGAAGGGCCAGCGCCAGCAAGGTATCGCTATCGCAGTCGAGTGCGATCGACTGCAGATCAAGCGTATGCCCGGAGGTCTCACCCTTCATCCACAACCGCTGTTTCGAACGCGAATAGAAAGTGATCTTGCGCGCGGCCAGCGTCGCATCGAGCGCTTCCCGGTTCATGTACCCAAGCATCAGCACACGCGCGTTGCTCGCGTCCTGCACAATGACCGGTACGAGACCGTCCCCTTTTGCGAAATCGACACTTTCCGGATTCATGATTGACCTCGACGGGATCTGTGCAGGTTCATGGGCGCACCGCGATCTGTCGCCCGCGCAGGTACGACTTCAAATCAGGAATCGGCAACACGCCGGTATGGAACACGCTGGCAGCGAGCGCGCCATCGACGTCTGCGAGATTGAATACGTCAACGAAATGTTGCGCGCTGCCCGCGCCGCCCGATGCGATCAATGGCACGCCGCAGACCGCGCGTGCGGCCTGCAACTGGACGATGTCATAGCCGTTGCGCGCGCCATCCGAACCCATGCAATTGAGCACGATCTCCCCGGCGCCGCGGTCGATTGCCTCGCGTAGCCAGGTCAATGTGTTGACTGGCGCGACGCGGGTACGCGTCGGATCACCGGTGTACTGATGCACACGCAGTTCGCCGTCGACCAGTTGCGAATCCATACCGACAACGACGCACTGCACGCCGAAAGCATCGGCAAGCTCACTGATCAGTTCGGGGCGATCGAGCGCCGGTGTATTGATCGACACCTTGTCGGCTCCGGCATGCAGGATGCGTTCGGCGTCCTGCACCGATCGAATCCCGCCGGCGACGCAGAACGGAATATCCAGATGGCGCGCGACGCGACGCACCCAGTCCGGATCGGCCGAGCGCCCCTCGGGACTGGCGGTGATGTCGTAGAACACCAGCTCGTCGGCACCTTCGTCGCGGTAACGCAACGCAAGCTCCTCGATCTCGCCCATGACAACGTGGTCACGAAAACGGATGCCCTTGACGACGACGCCATCGCGCACATCGAGACAGGGAATGATGCGACGGGTCAACATGCGTTCGCCTCGGCGACGGTGAAGCGGTCTTCGAGCAGCGCGCGCCCGATGATGGCACCGGCCACGCCGAGCGCACGCAACTGTGTCAACGACGCAACGTTGTCGACGCCGCCCGAGGCCTGGATGCGCGCAGCCGGAAAGCGCTCGCGCAGTTGTTGATACAGGCCGAGACTCGGGCCGTTCATCATGCCATCGCGGGCGATGTCGGTGATCAGGAACTGGTCGAGACCGGCATCAAGAAACTGCGCCAGGCGATCTTCGAGTTCGATGTCGCTGGCATCGATCCAGCCGTGCAGCGGCAGCGTGTAGCGACCATCGTCGCCACGCCGGGTATCGAGCGCGACGACAATACGATCGCGCCCGAATTGCCGCGACCACTCGATGACGCGTGTCGGATCGCGCACCGCGACACTGCCGATCACGGCAGCCGCGAGACCACCACGAAACAGCGCGTACAGATCGGATTCGTCGCGCACGCCACCACCCGCCTGTACCGGAATCGTAAGCGCCTCGGCGATCTCCGTGAGCAGGGCGCGATTGCGCTGACCGCCGTCCTTGGCCGCGTCGAGATCAACCAGATGCAGGCGTTGCGCACCGTCTCTGGCATAACGTTGCGACAATGCGAGCGCATCGACATCGTAATCGCGCTGCTGGCTGTAGTCGCCCTGGGTGAGGCGTACGACACGACCCGAGCGCAGGTCGATGGCAGGAATCGCGATCATGTCAACTCCAGAAAATTGCGCAGCAGGCGCGCACCGACCTCAGCCGAACGTTCGGGATGAAACTGCGCACCATGAAAATTGCCCTGCGACACCACGGCCGAGAATTCGCCGCCGTAGTCGCAAGTCGCGACGGTCGCGGCTGACACTGGTGCCGCGTAGCTGTGCACGAAATACGCATAGGCGTCGGCATCGAGCCCATCGAGCAGGGGCGATGCGCGTCGCGCGACGAGATTGTTCCAGCCCATATGCGGCACACGCTTGCATCGCTCCGGATCGAAGCGCGTCAGGCGTCCGGGAATGATGCCGAGGCATGGCGTCTCCGATTCTTCGCTGGCCTCGAACAGCAATTGCATGCCGAGACAAACCCCAAGCACCGGCTGGGTCAGTGTCGGAATGATCCGATCGAGCCCGGCGTCGCGCAGCCGCTGCATGCCCGGTCGTGCGGCGCCAACACCGGGCAACACGACATGGGTCGCGCGCCGGATGCGTTCGATATCACGCGTCAGTTCTGCAACGACGCCGAGTCGCTCGAACGCGAACTGCACCGAGGCGAGGTTGCAGCCACCCGAGTCGAGCATGACGACGTCGCGTGTTGAAGCCACCACCGTCACAAGCTGCCCTTCGTACTGGGAATCGCATCACCCTCGCGACGTATCGCCTGACGCAGCGCGCGCGCGACGACCTTGAAGCAGGCTTCGACCATGTGATGGGTATTCTCGCCCTGAACGCGCAAGTGCAGGTTCGCGCCCATGGCGTCGCACAGAGAACGGAAGAAATGCGGGACCAGTTCGGTCGCCATGCCGCCGACCTCGCCGCGCGGGAACGCACCTTCAAACACGAAGTAGGCGCGACCGGAGAGATCGAGTGCGGCGCTTGCCAAGGTCTCGTCCATCGGCAGCGTGAAGCCATAGCGGCCGACGCCCCGCTTGTCGCCCAGTGCCTTGCGCAAGGCTTCGCCGAGCGCCAGTGCGGAGTCCTCGATGCTGTGGTGTTCGTCGATGTGGGTGTCGCCGGCGCAGGTCAAGGTCAGCGCAAAACCGCCATGACGCCCGATCTGTTCGAGCATGTGATCGAAGAAGCCGATGCCCGTGGCGACTTCGGCTTTCGCCTCGCGATCCAGATCGACGCTGACGCGGATCTTGGTCTCGCTGGTGTTGCGTTCGACCGTGGCCCGCCGCGGCGCGCGCGCGAGCAGATGCGCGAGTTCCGGCCAGGAAAACTGATCCGGCCCAAGGCGGAAACCGCGCACGCCAAGATTGTGCGCGAGCTGCAAATCGGTCTCGCGATCGCCGATGACCGCGCTTTGCGCAAAATCGAGCGTGCCGCCCTTGAGATAGTCGAGTAGCATGCCGATGCCGGGCTTGCGCGTCGGCGCGTTGTCGCGTTCGAAGTGCGGATCGATGTGGATGGCGGAGAAGCGGATGCCCTGCGATTCGAGGATCTGCAGCAGCAGTGCCTGCGGCGGCTCGAAATCGGCGGTTGGGAAACTGTCGGTACCGAGTCCGTCCTGATTCGACACCATCACGAATTCAAAGCCGGCGTCGCGCAACTGGATCAGTGCCGGGATCACGTCCGCGACCAGTTTGAACTTGGACAGCGCGTCGATCTGGAAGTCCGCGGGCTCCTCGATCAAGGTGCCGTCACGATCGAGGAACAGGATCTTGCGCAGGCTCATGCCGCCTCCTTGCGCGCTGCCAGCACCGCCAGCACCGCATCGTTTTCGTCGCGGGTGCCGATCGAAATGCGCAGCGCATTTTCAAGACCCGGATACTTCATCAGTTTGCGTACGATCACACCGGCATTTGCCAGTTGGCGATAGCGCGCCTCGGGATCATCGAAGCGCACCGCGAGAAAGTTCGCATCCGATGGCAGCACGGTGATCACACCGGCGCAGTCGACCAAAGCCGCCTGCATGCGTTGCCGCTCTGCGCTCACGGTGGCGATGCGCGCTTGTGTCAACTGGCGTGCTTCCCAGGACAACGCCTTCATCGCCGCGTCGATGCTCGGTTCGGGCAAGGGATACGGCGCCATGATGCGCTTCAACAGCGCGATCAATTCCGGTGCCGCAATCGCCGTGCCGATGCGGATGCCGGCGAGCCCATGCGCTTTGGACAAGGTGCGCAACACGACCAGATTGTCCGGACGACCCGCTTGCGCGGCCAAGGATCGCTGCGACGCGAATTCAATGTACGCCTCGTCGACAACCAGCAAAGCGCGATCGCGCAGTGTATCGGCGAGTTCGAGCAGGCGATCCGGATCGGTGCTGTTGCCGGTGGGATTGTTCGGCGTGCAGGCGTAGACAATTTTCGTAGACGCATCAACGGCCGCCAAAACGGCGTCAATGTCAAAGCGGAATCCGTCACCCGCCAGCAAGGGCACATTGCGGATTGGCGCACCCTGCACCTGGGCCGCCACGGCGTACATGCCGAATGTCGGCGGCGCGATCAGTACCGAATCCAGGCCTGCACGACAAAAAGCACGTGTCAGCAGGTCGATGGGTTCGTCACTACCGCGACCGACAAGCAAGCAGGACATATCGGCTTCGTACATCTCCGCCAGCGCGGCCAGCAATTGCGGCGGCTGCGGCTCGGGATAGCGGTTGATGCGCCCGATCGCCAGCGGATTCCACGGCGACTCGTTCGCGTTCAGAAAAATTTCGCCGCCACTCGCTTCCAGTCGGGCGGACGAGTAACCCGCCATCGCCAGCAGTTCGGGCCGGGCCAGATCAAGCACACTCATGGCACCGCCTCCAGACGCAGGCGAACCGCATTGGCGTGCGCTTCGAGGCCTTCGAGACCGGCCAGCGTCATCGCACATGGCCCGATCGCCTGTAGACCGGCGCGCGAGACTTCCTGGACGGTGATGAAGTTCTGGAAGCTCGCCAGCGACACGCCGCTGAATGCACGCGCCGCGCCGTTCGTGGGCAATACGTGATTGGTGCCGGAGCAATAGTCGCCGAGTGACTCGGGCGCATAGGCACCGAGAAATACCGACCCCGCGACAAGAATGCCGGGCAGCAGATCACGCGGTTCGCGCGTTTGCACGATCAAGTGCTCGGGCGCGTAGTCATTCGCAATCGCGACTGCCGCATCGAGCGTGTCGACATGAATCGCGACGCTGTTGGCGAGTGCACGCTGCGCCGTTTCGGCACGCGGCAACGCGGCAAGCTGAATCTCGATCTCTTTAGCGACCGCTTCGATCAGCACGGCACAGGTGCTGACCAATACGACTTGAGAATCGGCACCGTGTTCGGCTTGGGACAGCAGATCCGAGGCGACAAACGCTGCGTTCGCGGCATCGTCGGCGATCACCATCAACTCGGACGGGCCGGCTGGCATGTCGATGGCGATGCCATCGCCGGCGATCTGCAGCTTCGCTTCGGTCACAAAGGCATTGCCCGGACCGAACAACTTGTCGCAACGCGGTACCGATCCGGTGCCGTAGGCCATCGCCGCAATCGCTTGCGCGCCGCCAAGCGTGAACACGTCACGGATGCCGCAGCGACTCGCGGCATACAACACATGCGGCTCGATATCGCCTGCGGCATTTGGCGGCGAACACAGCACAACCCGCGAACAACCGGCGATCTGCGACGGCACGCCAAGCATCAAGGCGGACGACGGCAACGGCGCAGAACCTGCGGGCACGTAAAGCCCGACCGTACGGATCGGTCGCGCGATGCGTTCGCAGAGCACACCCGGCGCGGTTTCCACGCGCAACGGTTGCGCCTGCTGCGCCTCATGAAATGCCCGGATGCGCGTGTAGGCTTCGTCGATCGCGGCACGCGCGGCCTCGCTGATGCGATCCGCGGCTTGCGCATGGGCCTGATCATCGACACGCAAGGCACCGACTTCGACGCCATCGAAACGACGTGTCAATGCGCGCAAGGTCGAGTCGCCATCGGCGCGCACCTGCTCGATGATGCGCGCGACCGACTTGCGCAATTCGTCACTGCGCAGGCTCGCAGGTCGCTGCAATACGGCGACCCGCGCTGTGGTGTCGAGCTGATTCCAATCGATCCGCTTCACGCCAGCATCCTCTCGACCGGCAGCACCAACATGTTGCGGGCACCGGCGCGACTCATCGCCTCGAGTTCCGGCCAACCGAGCGGGCGCGGCACGATCGCCTGCACCGCGATATCGATGCCCTCACCGTCGATTTGCGTCAGCGTCGGCAGCGAACCCGGCGGCAAACTGTCGCGCACCGTCGGCCACAGCGCGCGCGTCGTGCGCAACATCAACATCCGCGTCTCGCGCACCGCCAGCACGCCGTCGAGGCGACGCATCAACATCGCCAGAATGTCGTCACGTTCGTCGCCGAAGATTGTGGTCGAGCCGGCGAGTACAGCTTCACTCCTGAAGATAATCTCGGCCTCCTTGAGTTGATTCGCGACCAGCGTCGCACCGGACGAAACGAGATCGCAGATCAGTTCGGCGGTGCCGAGGCGAGGCGCAATTTCCACCGAACCGGACAAAGTCACGACCGGCGCACTCACGCCACGGTCGCTCAGGAATTTCGTCAGCAAGCGCGGATAGCTGGTGGCGATGCGTCGGCCGGCAAGTTGATTGGCGTCTTCGTAAATTTCTTCCTGCGGCAAGGCAATCGACAAACGACAGCCGCCGAAGCCGAGCGCCCGCGCCTCGAACAGCACGCTCGCCCCCTTCTTGGCCAACTGATCGAGCCGAGATTCCTCAAGGACATTGCGTCCGAGAAAACCGAGATCGCAGACGCCGTCGTCGATCAGTCCGGGAATGTCGTCATCGCGTACCAGCAGCAGGTCGATCGGCTGGTTCTCGCCAAAACAGAACAACTTGTCGCGACTTTGCCGGAAGCTCAGCCCGCATTGCGCCAACAGATTTTGTGATGGCTCGGACAAACGTCCGGACTTCTGCACGGCGATGCGCAAGCGATCGCGATTCTTGGTGGGGCCGGTTTTCATTTGGCAGCTCGTTTGATGGTCTTTTTCGGGGATGTCGACGCGGCGGCAGCGATGAATCCGAGGCGCTCGGCGGCGACGCGATAGCCCCCCGCACCCATCGACAGGCAGCGCGCGACGCGCCCCACCGTGGTCACGCTGACCGCTGTCCGGTCATGGATTTCGCGGTACGGCACGTCGTGGGCGAGGTAAGGCACCACGCGCCAGCGATCGCGCAGCGCCTCGAGTTCGGCGGGCGTGCACAGGTCATGGAAGAACGCATGCATCTCGGCTTCGCTGCGCAGGCACAACAGGGCCTGGTACAGCGAGGCCTCCGCGACTTCGGCGGGCGCTTCGGCTTCGATCGCCTTGCGTTTCATTGAACTCACTCGCTAATGTGATAGCGCATTGTTACATGAGTCCAAACAGCATCGCAAGCGAATTGGCTATGCTCGGGGTGCGCCCACGAGAACTTCGAGATGCGACGCATTTTTCGTCTACTGATGCTGGCCCTGTTGTTCCTGCCCGTACATGCGGCTTCCGCCGCAGACGACGCCGCTGCGCTGACGCTTAACGCCGGGCAGTCGATCTACACCCCATTCGAAAGCCTGCACTACTGGGTCGATCCCGATGCCAATTCGGATTTTGCCCGCGCCGATGCCGCGTTGGCACGCGGCGACTTCAAACCGGTCGATCGCTGGCCGCCGACCTTCGGATTCGCGGACGGCGTCTACTGGTTCGATCTCGGCCTCCGCAATGTCGACCATGAGGATGGCCGCTGGTTGTACGTCGTCGAATACGCCCTGCTCGACTTTCTCGAATTGCGTGTCACTGCAGCGGACGGCAAGCAGACGCTTTACAAGTCCGGAGATCGGCTGCCTTTCGCGGCACGCGCCGTCGATCATCGTCATTTCAATTTCGAGATCGATCTGGATGCAGGCCACAGCGTGCGCACGCTGCTGCGCGTGCAGACCGAAAGTTCGGTGCAGGTGCCGATCGCGTTGTATTCGGATCATGCGTTTCTCGACGCCAACCAGCGTTCGCAACTCGCGCTCGGCGTCTACTACGGCATCCTGATCGGCCTGCTGCTCTACAACCTGCTGCTGTTCCTTTCGGTTCGCGATCGCAGCTATCCCTACTACCTTGGCTACGTCGCATTGTTCGGGCTCGGCCAAGCCTGTCTGAACGGCTACAGCTACCAGTTCCTGTGGCCAACCTGGCCGCGCTGGGATGACGCCGTGCTGCTGCTCTCGATCGGCGCATCCCTGGTGTGCATGTTGCTGTTCACCAACAGCTTCCTGGAACTTCCAACGCGACAGCCGCGTTTCTCACGCTGGTTCAAAAGCGCTGCAGCGGTGCTGGGCGCCATCACGCTGGCTTCGCCGTTCATGACTTATCGCCACGCGATTCTGCTGGAAACCGGATCGGTTTTCCTGATCGCGTGTATCGTGATCATCGCCGGCATCCGCGCCTGGCGACGCGGCTATCGTCCTGCCTCGTACTTTCTGCTGGCCTGGAGTTTTCTGCTCGCCGGCATCGTGATCTACGCCAGTGTGTCATTCGGCCTGCTGCCGAAAAGTCTGCTGACCGAATACGGCATCCAGGCCGGATCAAGCATTGAAATGATCCTGCTCTCGCTCGGCCTCGCCTATCGCTTCAAATTGCTGCGCGAGCAGAACGAGCAATTGCAGCGCAATGTGGCGGAACGTCTGGAGGCACGTGTCGAGGAACGCACCGGGGAACTGAATCGCGCCATGGGCGAACTGCGCAGCGCCAATCGCCGCCTGCATGAATTCAGCCTGCGCGACGGGCTGACCGGCGTGCACAATCGCCGCTATCTTGATGAAACACTCGCGCACGCCATCAGCCAGGCGCGCGAGCGACACGCGCCGATCGCGCTGGTGATGCTCGACATCGACCACTTCAAGCAGGTCAACGACAACTACGGCCATTTGGCTGGCGATGACTGCCTGCGCGCCGTCGCCGACGTACTGCGCCAGCAGGTGCGCGAAGGCGACGACTTCGTTGCGCGTTACGGTGGTGAAGAGTTCGTCGTACTGCTGCCCGGCGCGACGAAGGAACAAGCGGCACGACGCGCGGAACTGCTGCGCACCGAAATCGCCGCCCTGTGCATTGAAGGCCACGGCGAAACCATCAAACTGACCGTCAGTCTTGGGCTCGCCTCACTCGACGGCCAGAACATCCGGTCCGGCCCCGACAACCTCATCCGCGCCGCCGACGCCGCGCTCTACCGCGCCAAACGCGAAGGCCGAAATCGCTTGGTCATAGCGGATTGAACGACTAAACCCGATCAAGATCGCCGCGGCTGACCAGCGCGCATATTTCGCGAATATCGCCATCCATCGCGCGGTCTTTGGGCATGAAGGCGATGTGTTCGCGGATCAGGGCAAAGGCGCGGGCGACGCGGGGTGCGGGATGGAAGCTGTCGGCGGTCTTGAGTGCCGCGAGCAGTTTTTCGCAGTCGTCGGCGAAGGCGTCCGCTTCGGCTGAATCGTCGCGCGGCGCATTGCTGATTTTTCCGCGCAGTACGGTGACGTCGCCACGCCCGGCCAGACGGCGCGCGGCATTGAGCATGTCCTGCCGGTACTCCAGTGCCTGTGCCGCTGTGTAAAGCTCGAGTGCAATCACGCGTTCGAGGTCCGCGCACATGTCGAGCACATGGCGCGCTTCGTTCGCACCCATCGACACATGGTCTTCGGCATTTGCACTGGTCGGGATCGAATACACCGAGGCCGGATGCGCACGTGTTGCGAGATCGTTGACCAGCGCCGCAGCGGTGTATTGCACGATCATGAAACCGGAGTCGGTCGCGTCTTCGTTGCCGATCAGAAAAGCCGGCAGACCATCGTTGTTGGCAGGGTCGACGAGCTTGTTCGTGCGCCGTTCGGAAATGCTCGCCAGCACCGGAATCGCCGCCTTGAGATAACTCATTGCGAGCGCCAGCGGCATGCCGTGGAAATGCCCGGCGGAAATCACCTGATCTTCGATCTCACGTGCATCCGGCTGATCCGGAAAAATCAGCGGATTGTCGGTCACCGCATTCAATTCGATGTCGATCACGCGCGCGGCTTGGGCGTAAGCGTCGCGCACCGCGCCATGCACCTGCGGGACGCAGCGCAGGCAATAGGCGTCCTGCGGCTGATGTTTCTTGCCGCCCTTGAACGGCAGGAATCGCGTATAGAACTTCTCGCGGCCGTGGCGCTGGCTTGCAGGCACCCAGTCCCAGCAAATATCGAAGCGCTGCGCCTGATCGACCGGATCCTGCCAGGCATCGGCGAGCCAGGTCTTGAAGCGCGGCACCAAATGGTAGGGAATATCGACGAGCGTCGAACCGGCCGTCAGCGCACGCAAGGCCGTCGCGGTTTCGACCTGACCGGGATGCGGGCGCAGCGCATGCACTTCTTCGCGAAATGCGCCGGAACGGCCGGCGAAGGCCTCAAGCGTCATCGCGGCCGCTAGATCGGCGGTATGCAGCAACCGTTCGATCTGATTCAGCGCGAGCGCGCCCAACGCCAGCATCTGCGTGGTGCCGTTGTTCAGCGCCAGACCTTCCTTGAACGACAGACGCACCGGCGCGATGCCGGCGCGACGCAGGGCTTCGCCGCCGTGCAATCGTTCACCGTCGAACCAGGCTTCGCCCTGACCAAGCAGGACGATCGCGAGATGTGACAGCGGGGCCAGATCGCCGCTGGCACCCACCGAGCCGAGCGCCGGGATGATCGGGATAACGCCGCGATTCAACATGGCCGCCAGCGACTCCAGCGTCGACACGCGGATGCCGGAATGGCCGCGCAACAGGGTGTTGATGCGGATACCGAGCATCGCGCGCACCACCGGCTGCGGAAATGGCTCGCCGACACAGACCGCGTGCGTGATCACCAGATTGTGCTGCAGCTCTTCCATCAGGCTGCGCTCGTTCTGTTCCGGATTGCCGCCGGGCAAATCGTCGCGGGCGCGGCGTGCGCCGAGCAATTTATCGGCATTGCTGCCAAAGCCGGTATTGACACCGTAGATCGGTTCTTCGGCAGTCACCTTTTCGGCGAGGAAATCGGCGGCGCGCGCGACGCGAAGCAAAGCTTCGGCGGCCAGCGTAACCGTTGCGCCAGCAGCCAATGCGGCGACATCGGCGCGCGTCAGCGAATGGCCGTCCAGGCGGATGTTCACCGTCACGGTGCCAGTCCTTTCGGCATCGCAGCCAACTGTTCGATTTCGACGCGCAGCGTCTTCGCGAGCTCGGCACGCGGCACTTCGTACTGCAGTTCGCGCGGCAGGTCTTTGACCGACACCGTGCCTTTCGCGATCTCGTCTTCGCCGAGGATCAGCACGAAGCGAATGCCCGACTTCGACGCATATTGAAACTGCTTGCCAAGCTTCTTCGGCTCCAGCTGCACCTCGGTATTGATGCCGCCGGCGCGCAACTGCGTCGCAAGCTCGATGTATTTCGGCAAGTCCGCTTCGCTCATCAGCGCGACCATCGCCTGCACGCTGCTTTGCGCCACACCGATCAATCCGGCCTCGCGCAATTGCCAGAACAAGCGCGTCAGTCCGATCGAAATGCCGACACCGGGCAATTTCGATTTTGTGTAATGCGAGGCGAGATTTTCGTAACGTCCGCCGGAACAGATCGAACCGATCTGGGGATGGTCGTTCAGGATCGTTTCGTAGATGGTGCCGGTGTAGTAATCGAGCCCACGCGCGATCGAGAAATTCAGCGCATAGCTTGTTTCCGGCACCCCAAGCGCACGCACGAACTCGAGCACTTCGCGCAGTTCGGCAATGCCTGTATCCATCGCCTCGTTTCCGTCACCGAGTGCGTCCAGCTTCGCAAGCGCGTCGGCATGACTGGTCGAACGCTGTGCGACGAATGCGAGAATTTCCGCCACGGTGTCGGTGCCGAGCTTGAAGTGCTCACCAGTCAAGGTGTCGCGCACATAGTGTTCGCCGCGTTTGTCGATCTTGTCGACTTCACGCAGCACCAGCATCTGCTGTTCCTTGTCGGTGACGCCAGCGCGTTCGAAGAAGCCGCGCAGCAACTTGCGGTTGTTGAGCTGGATGGTGAACGGTCCGATCGCGAGCTCCGAGAATATCCCGTAGATCACCGCCGGCAATTCGGCATCGAAGCGCACCGAGAGTGCGTCCTTGCCGATGACGTCGATGTCGCATTGATAGAACTCGCGGAAGCGACCGCGCTGTGCCGACTCGCCGCGATACACGCGCTGCATCTGGTAGCGTCGGAACGGAAAACTGAGCTGGTGTTCGTGTTCGGCGACGTAGCGCGCCAACGGCACCGTCAGGTCGAAGCGCAGTGCCAGCTCCGGTTCGTCGCCCTGCTTGAGGCTGCCGGTCGACTGCACGAAATACACCTGGCGCTCGGTCTCGCCGCCAGTTTTCGTCAGCAGGATGTCGGTCAGTTCGATCGCCGGCGTCTCGATCGGCAGGAATCCGAATCGCTCGAAGTTGCGGCGGATGGTATCGAGCACGCCTTGGAACGCGATCTGTTCCAGCGGCAACAATTCGAGCACACCGGGCATGGTGCGGGGTTTGGTCAGGCTCATGCGCTCATGACAGGGCAGGAAGAAAGGCCGCAAAGGCTAGCAGAGAGCAGTGCACCTGTTGCCACGCACAATCGCCCCCGCTAATATGCGCGCCCTCTTCCCTCGGGGTGTAGCTCAGCCTGGTAGAGCGCTACGTTCGGGACGTAGAAGTCGCAGGTTCGAATCCTGTCACCCCGACCAAATCAGTACAACAACGCCACCCGCGGGTGGCGTTGTCGTTTGTGGCGACAGCTGTCCTGCTACCAGGGAATGCAGCCGAAGCGATTCGCCATTTTTTCGTATTCGAGCTTGCTCTGCGCGGTTTTTGCTTCGCTGGCCGCAATCTGGGCCATGCCAGAACCCGGATGCACCGTCCGCATCACCAGCGGCCATGGCGATTCGTGACGCAGGAACGACACCGCGTCGCCACCGAATTTCAAGATGCTGGCCAGATTGGGCCGCGTCGAAAAGATCGCGTCTGGTTCGATCGGCGCCGTGGCTTCGACCATGTGGATACGCGGAATCTTCAACGCATTCAGACGCCCCAACCATTCGCTGTCGAGATGCCAGCGATAGTCCTCGTCCCACAGTCCGACCTGATCGAAGGTCGAACGCGGCATCACCCACGAGGACGGCGTGGGGTAATCCTGGATACGTACGATCACGCCATCCACAGTCCGTTCCAGATGCGTCGACGAAATGAACTGGCAGCGCGAGAACTCGTTGACGGCGCGTTCGAGATAACTCGGTTCCCAAAGGTCATCGTCCTCGAGAAAGGCGACGACATCACCGCTGATGCGCC
The DNA here is from genome assembly GCA_043753835.1 of Lysobacterales bacterium. Classification (GTDB taxonomy): domain Bacteria; phylum Pseudomonadota; class Gammaproteobacteria; order Xanthomonadales; family Ahniellaceae; genus JADKHK01. Next base: position 40,236 of record JAYUVY010000066.1, read on the forward strand.
GGCACGCCGCATTCAAGGCCGCGGCCTGCAGGCGCACTGTGGCCTCACAGGCGCGGGCACTATTGCCAAGCCGCGGTGCCGCCAGTGCCGCCATGCCGGGATCGACACCAATCAGGATTTCCGGTTCATAACCCTTCTTGAAGATCGACTGCGAGCGCACGCAGTGGATCGCACGCTCAACGAACCAGGGCGCACCAGCATCGTCTTTCGCGGCCTGTAGGCGCGAGGGAATCACCACGGAGATTTTGCGCATCACGAAACTCTGAAAAGAACCGTGACGAGTTTACTTTGTCCCCGCCGCGCATTGCATCGACATCAGCTGTCCGTAGCGGTGCGCAGCGCATCTAGACGTGCCTGCAATCGCTCCAGCCCCAGATTTCCGGGGGCGCCGAGCGACACCCGCGCAAGCAGGCTGGCTTCGGGCGTGCGCGCTGAAACATGCGCGGTATCGGCCGCAGCGCGTTGATAAGCCTCACGAAACGGGATTCCACTGCACGCCAGTTCAATCGCGTGGTCGGTTGCATACATGCCGCCATCGATGGCATCGCGCATCCGCTGCGGCCGCCATTGCAGGGCCGCGAATACCCGAGTGGCAATCGTCAACGCATTGAGCCCGTGCGCGAAGGCACGCAATACCGGGCCCTTGCTGGCCTGCAGATCGCGGTGGTAGCCGTGCGGCAACGACGCGAGTGACTGCAACTCGGCCATCGCGCCGTGCACCACCGACGGACTCGCCCGCAACAACTCGACCACATCCGGATTACGCTTGTTCGGCATCAGCGAGCTGCCGGTGGTGAAGGCCTCGGGCAGGGTGATGAAGTCGAATTCCTTGCTCGCGAACAGGCTCAGATCCCACGCGAACCGGCGCACATCGCCAAGCGCCTGCGCCAATGCCGCCAACGCCTGCCATTCGTATTTGCCGCGCGACAACTGCGCCGCGATCGGATTGAGCAATTGCCGCGCGAATCCCAGTTCAGCAGCGACGCCGTCGCGATCGAGTGGAAGATTCACGCCGTAGCCGGAAGCGGTGCCGAGTGGATTCGCATCGATCAAGCGCAGGGTCAACGCCGCGATATCGGCGTTGTCGATGAAGCTTTCGGCAATCGCCGCCCACCACAAGCCGGTCGACGACACCATCGCGCGTTGCAAATGCGTGTATCCGGGCATCGGATGATCGTCGGACATCGCGCGCTCAAGCGCCAACGCGGCGATGTCGATGCAACGCATTTGAAGCGTCGCGAGTTGCTGCTTCAACCACAGGCGCAACGCCACCAGCACCTGATCATTGCGGCTGCGTCCGGTGTGGATCTTGCGGCCGAGGTCGCCGAGTTTGTCCGTCAACCACGACTCGATCGCGCTGTGCCCGTCCTCAAAACGATCGTCGAGCACGAAATCGCCGGCCGCGAACGCCGTCCGCAGGGCCGCCAGTTCAGCAACAAGGTCAGCACATTCGCTGGCGGTGACTATGCCGATGCGAGCAAGGCCATTCGCGTGGGCAATACTCGCCGCGATATCGAACACGAACAGTTCGCGGTCGAGCACCACATCGTCGCCCGCGGTGAACCGCATCAACTCGGCGTCGATCGCGGTATCAACCTTCTGCCAGAGCGGCTTGGTCAAAGTCGGATCCCTCGCAGTTCATCGAAACCGAGCGCCAGATTCAGGTTCTGCATGGCCTGGGTCGCGGCACCCTTGAGCAGGTTGTCGAGCACGCAGACAATCACCGCGCGCTGACGATCTTCGCTGACTTCAATGCCACCGATCAGCACGCCATGTTTTCCGGCAATGCTGGACACCCAAGGCACCTCGTCGCGGATCGAGATCAACGGTTCGCGGTCGTAACGGTCGCGGAAACGTTCGTAAAGTGTTTCCACTTCGCAACGCGTCGAAAGATGCGCGTTCACGGTCATGGTGATGCCGCGAAAATGCGAAGCAACCGCTGGCACGAATTCCACCGCATGCGCGAGATGACGCGTCACTTCGCGTTCGTGCAGATGCCCGACCAGGCTGTAGGGCATCAGGTTGTCCTTGAGCTTGAATGGGTCGTTCTTGTCACTCGACGTGGTGCCGGCGCCGCTGTAGCCGGACACACCGAAGCACTGCACTGGTCCCGCGAGCAAATCGGCAATCGGCGCCAGCGTCAGCTGCATCGCCGTCGCGTAACAACCGGGATTGCTGATGCGGCGCTGGTCACGCGCGGCAAAGCGCGTGAGTTCGGGCAGGCCGTAATACCAGCCATCGTCGAACCGGTAGTCGGCGCTCAGATCGAGCAGCACCGGCGCACGTTTCGCCGCAGCGAGCGCCGCGACAAATTCGGCCGCACGGCCGTTCGGCAGAGCCAGCACAATGGCGTCGACCTCGCGCCTGCAGATCATCTCGGCGCTCAGGTTCTCGTAGCGCAACATCGAAAATGGCGTTTCGCCGTCGAGGCTCACCTCCTGCCCGGCCCATTCGCGCGACACGACGAAGTCGAGTTCGAACTCGCCATGCGCAGCAATCAGACGCAGCAACTCCTGTCCGACATGGCCGCGTGCGCCGATCACACCGATGCGTTGCACACTCATCGCGTACCGCCAGTACTTTTGAGGCCGCCACTCATCAGACCGGTACTCATCAGGTATTGCAGATTGCGCTTCACAGCCAGCCACTCCGTCGCGATGATCGAGAACACCACGGTATCGCGATAACCGCCTTCCGGCATCAACATGTGATTGCGCAAGATGCCGTCCTGCTTCGCGCCGAGACGCGCGATCGCGGCACGCGAGCGATGGTTCATGTAACTGGTGCGTAATTCAACCGCGCCCGCCGCGAGCACTTCGAACGCATGGGTGAGCAGCAAGTATTTGGCTTCGGTATTCAACGCCGTGCGCTGGACACGCTTGGCGTACCAGGTCCAGCCAATCTCGAGGCGACGGTTCGCGGCATCGATGTTGCAGTAGCGCGTGCTGCCGACAATCTCGCCATCTCCGTCACGCACGACGAACGGCACCGCCCATCCTGTCGCTTGCTGCTGCAGGGCCGCATGCACGTAATCCGCTGCGGTCGCAGGTGTCGGCACCGAGGTGTAGAACATGCGCCAGAGCTCGCCGTCCGACGCCGCCCGCCCGAGTGCGTCGGCGTGCTCCGTCAGCAATGGCGACAAGGACACGTGGCGCCCGGTCAGGGTCGTCGGTTGAATCCAGCTTGCAGGATCAAACGTCATCGCCCCTAGCCCTTCAGAGTCGCCGGACGCACGCGGCAATGACTGACGGCGCGTTCGATTTCCGCGAACGATTCGAGGCCGTACCAGAACACCGTCCACTTCTCGCCCTTGATGCAGCCATCGCATTCCTCGGTGTAGAACTCGTTGACCGGATTGTCCGGGCGCGAGCGCCAGAACAGCTTCGGAGTCTTCGCGCGCATGGCCTGCCACGCCGCCTTGCCAAGGCCCTCACCCTGGGCATCGTCCGCGACCGCAAATTTATCGAGATGCGGCATGCCTTCGTCGAGGGTGATGACGAGCGCCGCGCGATAGTTTTCGCTGACATAGACGCGATGCAGCGCGGTCTTGTCGAACCAGTCCGGGGTCAGCTTGCGGCGGAAGCCGGACTCGATCAGCGCCTGCAACTTCTTGCGATCAAGTGTCGACCACTTGCTGTGCACGCGGATCGCCTCGCCCTTGCGCAGCAAGGTGCCAGAACCGCGATGCGTGAACAATTCCTTGGCCAGTTCCGCCGGTCGCGTGATCGACACCGAACTGGACAGCGGCAGCCGATCGAGCAGATCCGCGATCTGTTCGATCTTCAGGCGCATGCCGGAATGCAGCCAGGGCGCGGCTAGCAGCGCTTCGCGATCGGTGCTGAGGTTGATCGAGTCGATCAGCTCACCGTCGCCATCGAGCAGCCCGCCCGTGCCGGTCAGGAACACGATCTTGTAGGGCTTGAGCCGCACCACGAGTTCGTTCGCGGCCATGTCGGCGTTGATGTTCAGAATCTGCCCACCGGGGGTTTCGCCGAGCGAGGCAATGATTGGAATGGAGCCGGCGCGCAGGGACGCCTGGATCGGTTTCAGATCGATGTCGGTGACCTTGCCGACCAGACCGAACTTGCGCTTGTTCAGCACGCTCGCTTCGAATACGCCGCCGACAATGGCGCTCGCGCGCGCACCGACCGCGTGCAGCGCCTCGACCAGTTTCAGGTTCTCGGCATGGAACACGCGCCGCACCACGGCAAGCGCTTCCGGAGAAGTCACACGCAAGCCATCGCGGATCGGCGTGACGATGCCGGCGGCCGCGAGTTCATCGTTCAACTGCGGCCCGGCGCCATGCACGACGATCGGCGTCAATCCGACCTGCTGCAGAAAGGCGAGCGCAGACGCGAGATCGTCGATCTCATCGCGCAGGATCGCGCCGCCGACCTTGACCACGGCGAAGCGCTCGGCATCGAGTTGCGAAAAACGCTTCAGATATTGGTTGATTTCCTTGGCGCTGCCGATGCCCGAGAGCAGACGCAGGATCACCGGGCGTACGTCCTTAGCCGAGTCCATGTGCGACTGCCCCTTGTTGGATCAGCTTCGAATAGTGCGCTGCGGCACGTTCAAGTTGTTCGATCGCGACCCATTCATCCGCCGTATGTGCCTGTGCGATATCGCCCGGCCCGAACACGATGGCATCAAAGCCGGCCTGCGAAAACAACGAGGCTTCGGTCCAGAAATCGACGGCATTTCCGATCGACAAGCCGAGCGCATCGGCGACATCGCGTGCGGCCATTCGGCGTTCCTCAGCAGTCGCCACATCACCACTCGGCAAGGACGGTCCGCGAAACGTCTCCCGGTACACGGCGCGTTCGGCGACCGGCAACATGGCACGGAAGTCCGCGTGCAATCGATCGATGTCCTGCGACGGCAGCGGTCGGAAACCGAAACGCAGTTCGGTGGTCGGCGCGATCATGTTCGCCTTGATGCCGCCTTCGATGCGACCGATGTTCAGGCGCAGACCGGTCAGCCCGCCGAAGCGCAATGCGCGGTCGGCATCGACGCGATCGAGCAGGGCATTCGAGAAGCGCACAGCTTGATGCAGCGCGGAATCGAACATCGCATTGGCACCGCTCGCATGTCCGGCATGTCCGCTGAAATTCAGCAGCACCGAACTGATGCCGCGATGCGCGAGCACTGCTTCGCACTGCGTCGGTTCGGCGACCAGCACCGCATCGAAGCGATGTTGTTCGGCCAGGAACGCAGCCACGCCGCGCGCGTCGTTCGCTTCCTCGTCACTGGTAAACAACAACGCGATATCACCAGGCACCGCTTGCACCACGGCAAGCAGCGCCGCGGCGGCACCCTTGATGTCGCAGGCACCGAGGCCGATCGCCCGATCAGCGCTGACGCGCAAGCGATGCGGATCGGCGGTCCAAGCCGGACTCGAAGGCACGGTATCGAGATGCACATTCACCAGCACCCGCGGCGCGCCACGCGTCGCGAACAGGCTCACCGAACCCGCACCATGATCGCGGATACGCACGTTGAAACCCGAAAGCTGCGACGCGCAATACGCGAAGATGCCGCCTTCGTCGATCAGACGCGGCGGATTGCGCGTGTCGAACGACACCAGCCGTTCGAGCTGCGACAGAATCTGCTCACGCACCGGTTGCCCTGCCCTTTTCCGCCCACAAGCTTGAGGACATGCCATAGAGCTGGATGAATCCTTCCGCTTCGGCCACGCCCCAATTTGCCGACTGCGCGTAGGTCGCGCCACGGCTGGTCAGGATGTAGTCGGACACGATCTTGATCGCATCGACCTTGGCGCCATGAGTCTCGACGGTGACGTCACCGGTCACGCGCGTTTGACTCGATGCGATGAAGGCTTCGCAGTCGCGCTTCAGCGGGTCGTGGAAAAAACCTTCGTAGGCGAGCTCGACCCACTTCTGGCCGATCAGCGGCTTGAAGCGGTTCTGCGCCTTGGTCAGCACCGCTTCCTCGAGCGCATTGTGCGCAACCGCGAGCACCGTCAGCGCCGGCGCCTCGAATACGATGCGTCCCTTCAAGCCGATCGTCGTGTCGCCGGTGTACATGCCGCGGCCGACGCCATATTCGGCGAACTCACGATTCAATTGCGCCAGGATTGCAGCGCCGCTCATCGATATCCCATCGATCGCGACCGCGACACCTCGTTCAAAGCGGATCGTGCGCTGCAGCGAATTGACGGGCCATGCCGAGCGCGGCTTGCACCAACCGCTCGCGCCCTCGCCCGGCGCTTCCCAACGGTCGATCTCGCCGCCGGACATGGTCAGACCGAGCACGTTCTCGTTGATCGTGTAGGCACGGACCTTGTCGCGCACGCCGAAGCCGCGCGCTTCGAGGTATTCGCGTTCGTACTTGCGCACCTCGCCGACTTCACGCTGGATTTCGCGGATCGGGGCGATGATCTCGTAGTCGCCGAGCGCCTTCACGGTCAGGTCGAAGCGCACCTGGTCGTTGCCCATGCCGGTGCAGCCGTGCGCGAACAGCTTCGTGCCCAGCGCTTCGCAGCGCTTGAGCGAATGTTCGACGATCAGATAACGGTCCGACACCAGCAACGGATACTGACCCTGATACCACTGCCCGGCCTGGATCAACGGCACCACGAACGAGTCCCAGATCGGCTGGGCGATGTCGACGGTTTCATGGGTCTTGGCACCGAGCGCGACGGCACGCTCCTCGATGTATTTGCGTTCCTCGGCGTCGACACCGCCGGTATCGGCGAACACGGTATGCACCTCGTAGCCGCGTTCCATCAACCATGGCACACAGAAGCTGGTATCGAGTCCGCCCGAAAATGCCAGGACCACGCGATTGCTTGCGGGCTTGCTCATGCCTTTGCTCCCTGATGCCATTGAATGAGTTGTTTCATCACCGCCTTCTGTACGTGCAGCCGGTTCTCGGCTTCGTCGACGGCGACGCAGTAAGGTGCATCCATGACCCCGTCGGTGGCCTTGATGTTGCGCCGTAGCGGCAGGCAGTGCGAAAACAAACCCTGATTGGTGAGTGCCATTTTTTCCTCGTCAACGATGAAGTGCTTGAGCATGGCGCGCATCGGCGCTTCGCCTTCCCAAGCACCGAAGTAGGGCAACGCGCCCCAGCTCTTGGCGTAGACGACATCAGCGCCACGGTAGCCGTCTTCGATGTCATGGGTGACGCGGAACGAGCCGCCGGCTTCGCCAACATTGTGCTTGGCGATGTCGAGGTAACGCGGATCGAGCAGGTAATCGGGATTCGGGCACAGCAAGGTCACGTCCATGCCGAGGCGGGTGGCGATCGTCAGCGCGGAATTCGCGACCGCCGTATTCAGCGGCTTCGGGTGCCAGGTCCAGGTCAGCAGGTATTTCTTGCCGCGCAGATCACGGCCGAGCTTTTCGCGCAAGGTGAGCGCGTGCGCCAGTTCCTGACAGGGATGGGTAATCGTTTCCAGATTGATCACCGGCACGCGCGAGTGTTGGGCGAAGGCCTTGAGCACCTTGTCCTCGCGGTCGTAGCGCCAATCCCGGAACTTCGGAAACGCGCGCACACCGATCAGATCGCAATAGCGCGAGAGCACCTGCGCGACCTCGGCGACATGTTCTTCGGCGTCGCCATCCATCACCGTGTTCGGCTCGAATTCGATGCCCCAGGCGTCTTTTCCCGGTGCCAGCACGACGGCATGCGCACCGAGCTGCCAGGCACCAATCTCGAACGAAGTGCGCGTACGCATCGACGGATTGAAGAACAGCAGCGCAATCGTGCGACCTTCGAGATCGCGCCCGAGCGGCGATTGTTTCAAGCGCGCGGCTTCATCCAGCAGGGCATCCAATTCGGTGCGGCTCAGGTCCTGGGTGTTCAAGAAATGGCGAATCATGCTTGCTCCACAAGGTGATTTTGATTTCGAAAACGACGAAGCCCGGCGCTGGGCCGGGCTTCGTCAGAAAAAAACGGAATGCCGGCGGGATCAGTCGGATCGACGGCGGGCACGCGAGGTCATGCCCGACGCCTGACGGGCCGAACTCGATTCAATGGCAATGACCCCGATGGCAATGGCGAAGATTTGCTGCATGGCGGCATTGAAACACGACCCCTCCCGGAAATGCAAAGCCGCTAAGCCAAACCACCTCTCCGCCCGCTCACCCTTGGCAGCGATCAAGCTCTCCCGCTCTACGCTGGCCTGAACCGAGTCACTCGGCAGAACGAAAGGGCAGGACGCGAAGTCGCGTTCGATTGGAATCAATCGTGAGCAATGCACCTTGATCCAACTCAGTGGCCATCTGCCGCAAGGCAGCAATGACCTGCTGGCCGATCCTGTCGGGGCTTACGTCCTCAGAACGAATTTGAACAACGCTTGGCTTCTCGCCATGGGTTGCGGCGAGGATTGTGCTGAAGTCCAGGTCGTGGGTGAGCACCACGTAGCGGTTCGCAGCCGCAAACGCCATGATTTCAGAGTCCGCTGCGTTGGCGGTGCCGAGCGTCGACCAGTGCGCCGCTTCGATACCCGCACCGGCCAGGACTCCGACCCAGCGCGGCGACAGGTTCATGTCTACGAGCAGCTTCACGCATCAGCCAGCAGAACCTCGCGCTCTTCAGCGCGCCAAGCGGCATATTGCAGCGCCTGCAGGATGTCCGCCCGCTCAAGGTACGGATAGTCGGCAAGGACTTCCTCAAAGCTGCGGCCAGCACCGATTTGGCCAACCACCATGCCCACGGTGACCCGCATGCCACGAATGCAGGCCTTGCCGCCCATCACTTCGGGCTGCTGGGTGATGCGGTCAAGTTGGCCCATGCTCCGCTCCCGATTGAATCTCGTTGAACGATAGGCGCTTGTGAAAGCCGTTTCAAGAACGATTTATGAGAACGATCTCTGCGACTTGTGCCTGTGTGAGCCAAGCTTCGTTTCTTGCCTTGAGCAAGATGTCCAGCAGCGCACCCTCATCTCGTTCAATGCGCTCGACTTCCTTGCGCACGCCGAGACGGCGCATCAACTTGGCAACAACTTCAACATAAGTTCGCATGCTTGACCTCTCTCATGCGCTTGCGCGCAATTTCAATTTCTCGGGGTAACCGACAAGGGCGCCAAGTTGACGAACGACTTGCGCTCTTGCCTTGGGCGACTTGATGCTGGTGGGAAGGCGGCTCAGCCAGTGTCCGTTCGGACCCACACCAGTTCCTCGAAGTGCGGAGAGACGGCGCGAGGTTGGTAATGGCTTGAGCGAAAGAATGCGAATGCACTCGCTCAGTTGTGCCGCCGAGGAAAAGCGCAAGACGACATCACCTAGCTCGACACAAAGAACGGGAAAGCCCTTCTTTCCTTGTGGAAGTGGCGCAGGCGGATTGAAGCATTCGGCCGCGCGCCACGACCGAGGTCCCTGCTCGATATGGACCCAGTACGCCATTGGCTCAGTGCGCCAGTCGGGAGTGTGCTCGATCCAGTGCTTGGGCGGCTTCGTCTTGGGCATTGGCATCTGACGCCCCTTATCCGATGGAATCATCGGACTGCGGGAAGGAGTCTGTGGTGCGCTGGATATGGTGGTCAAGAAAAATCAAAGGGCCGCACTTGGCGGCCCCGAAGTGTGACGATTGCCAATCGTTCAATCCGCCGGCGCGATCGCGACGCGGACGCGCATGCGTTCGCCTGGGTCGTAGTCGAGGCGCGACATGAAAACTTCGCCGCGATAGCGATATTCGACGTCATAACCGACGACGCGGCGGTCTTCGCGTCGTGTCGACACGGTGCGGCAAGTGGTGCCGCCGCGCTCGTAGCGTCCGCCGGCCGAGCCATTGTTCTTGTCGACATCGTGACCGATGGCGCCGCCGATCACGGCACCGGCGACCGTTGCCGCGCGACGTCCGTCACCCTTGCCTACCTGGTTGCCGAGTGCGCCACCGATGATCGCGCCGAGCACGGTGCCGCCGCTCGGGTCACCGCCGGAACGCTCGCGGTATTGGCCTTCGCGTTCGTAGCATTCTTCGCGCGGCTCGTTGACCACGACGGTTTCGAAAATCGGATCGACGCGCAGGACATCGGCATAGCCGTAACTGATGTTCTCGGCACCGCGTGCAGGTTCGAGACGATCGTCATAGGGTCGAGACTGCGCAAACGTTTGGGTCGAAAGGATCGCAAACGCGAGCGGGATCAGGATGCGTTTTTTGTCGATGAAGGTCATGGGCGTCGACACCTTGGCTTGAAGTGGACGAAATTACAGCAGGTAGGGACTGAACATCGGCTGATGCCGGGGTGCAGTTGCCGGATAGAATGGGCATCCACCGGGACGACGCCAGATGCCACTGAAACTCTTCAATTCCCTGACCCGCCAAAGCGAACTTTTTGTGCCGGAACACGCCGACCGGGTGACGATGTATGTCTGCGGCCCGACCGTCTACAACTACGTGCACATCGGCAATGCCCGCGGTCCGGTGGTGTTCGGGGTGCTGGCGCGTTTGCTGCGGCGGCATTTCCCGAAGCTGATCTATGCCCGCAACATCACCGATGTCGACGACAAGATCAACACCGCCGCAATTGAACAACAGGTGCCGATCAGCACCATTACCGACAAATTCACGGCCGCGTATCGTGAACACATGGGCGCGCTCGGGGTCGAGCTGCCGGATCTCGAACCGCATGCCACCGCGCATATTCCGCAGATCATCGCGATGTGCGAACGTCTGATCGCGAGTGGCCATGCCTACGCCGCTGAAGGCCATGTGCTGTTTGCCGTGGACTCGTTCCCGGCTTATGGCCAGTTGTCGCGTCGCGACACCGACGAAATGCTCGCCGGTGCCCGCGTCGAGGTCGCCCCGTACAAGCGCAGTCCTGGCGATTTCGTGCTGTGGAAACCATCGACGCCGGAACTGCCGGGCTGGGATTCGCCCTGGGGTCGTGGCCGTCCCGGCTGGCATATCGAATGCTCGGCGATGTGCGAAGCGGCGTTCGGCGACACCATCGACATCCACTGCGGTGGCATCGACCTGCAGTTTCCGCATCATGAAAATGAGGTCGCGCAGAGCACCTGCGCGCATGGCGGCAAGGTGTTCGCGCGCTACTGGCTGCACAACGGCATGCTCAACATGGACGGGCGCAAGATGTCGAAGTCGCTCGGCAACGTGTTTCGCGTCGACGAAGTACTCGCCAGCCATCCCGCCGAGGCGCTGCGCCTGGCGCTGATGTCGGCCCATTACCGCCAGCCGCTGGATTGGACCGAGGGCCTGATCGAGCAATGCGTGCGTACGCTCGATCGTCTCTACGGCACCTTGCGCGATCTCGCCGACATCAAAGCCGTGCCCGCGGCGATTCCGGATGCGGTCGAGTCTGCCCTGCTCGATGACCTGAATACGCCACAGGCGCTCAATGAGCTCGCCAGTTTTAGCGACGCTGCTGCTCTGCTGCATCACAAGAGAACTTGGATTTCCAAGCACATCCAGATACTGGAAAAATACAACGCGCTTACTAAGGTCGATGCCCTCGTAAATATTGCTCTTCTCATCAAGCAAAACGTACTCACCGATGACCACAAGAAGAACTTCGAACAGAAAATCATCGGATTGGACGAGCAAGGAATAGCCGAATCCCTTAAGAAAAGCCTGAAGATATGGCAAATACCTCAGGATCAATTGATCTTGACCAAGTCTCTGCTTCTAAGCGCAGGCTCGGCACTGGGTCTGCTACAGCAAGACCCTGCAGCTTGGTTCAAGGAGCTTCCAGAGACGAGCATTCCGAGGAATGTGAACGAACGAATTCAGCAACTTCGCCAAGAAAGGCTGGAGGCGAGAAAGCTCAAGGACTGGAAGCGCGCAGACGAGATCCGAGACGAGCTCGCGACACTTGGAATAACCGTCAAGGATCGACCAGACGGCACGCAACAATTCACCTATCACGAGACACTTGTGGAGAAAGTTGCGTTTGCAGACTCGGTGAAACACGGACTGACAGCTTCTGAAAAGCTGTCGGACTCCATGAAACTCAGGGATTGAGCGAAATGAGCGAACAACCGCTATCCGATCCGATCCAGCAGGAGATCACCGAGGAATTCGGTTACTTCAGCGACTGGAGCGAGCGCTACCAATACCTGATCGACCTCGGTCGCAAACTGACAGTATTTCCCGAGGCATGGAAAACCGAGGCGAATCGACTGCACGGCTGCCAGTCGATGGTCTGGGTCGTCGCTGACGGCGACGCACATCGTCTGGTGTTTCATGCCATCAGCGATTCCGCGATCGTTTCCGGACTGGTGGCACTCACCTTGCGCGTGTATTCCGGCCGTTCCGCCGCCGAAATCGTGGCGACGGCACCGGAATTCATCGAACGCATCGGTCTCGGCAAACATCTCTCGGCGACACGCGCCAATGGCCTGGGTGCCTTGATCTCGAAGATCAAGCAGACCGCCGCGCTGGCATGAAAAAACCCGCCGAAGCGGGTCGTTTCATCGTGCTGCGGATTCGAAAGACTCAGTCGCCGATCTGGCGCTGACGGTGTTCCCAGCGTTCCTGGGCATCCACTGTGCGTTCTGCGGTCGGGCGCGCTTCCAGACGGTCGAGGCCGATGTCTTCGCCAGTATCGATGCAGAAGCCGTATTCGCCATCTTCGATACGACGGATGGCCTCGTCGATCTTCGAGATCAGCTTGCGATAACGATCGCGGGTTCGCAGTTCGAGTGAGTTTTCAGTTTCGCGGGTGGCGCGTTCCGCTTCGTCACCGACATCACGCACTTCGTCACGCAGATTGTCGATCGTCTGCTTCGATTCTTCCACCAACTCAGCGCGCCAACTGGTGAGCTTCTGGCGGAAATATTCGACATGGGCATCGTTCATGTAGGCGTCTTTCGCGCTCGGCTTGTAACCGACCGGCAAATTGACGCGGATCACGGGCTTCTTCTTGTCGAGCGGTTTCGCTGGCGTCAACGGCGATGTGGACTTCTTCGCGTTCTTGTCCGATTTGGAAGCCACGGCCTTGCGCACATTGGCTGCCGGTTTCGGTGCTGGAGACGCAAATGGACTGGTTCTCAGGACCGGCACCGCAACGGCCGTTTTGCCCTTGACGGACGGAACGGGTTTTGCGGGCACGGCTGGGGATGTTTTGGCGACTGCGGCCGCTGGCGGGGCGACAGGCTTGGCGGCCGGCTTGACCGGTGCCTTGGCCACAGGTTTGCTGACGACCTTGGGCGTTGCCTTGAGTATTGGCTTGAGCGCGGGTTTGGTGACCGGCTTGGCTGCTGCCTTCGTGGCTGGCTTCGCGACTGGCTTCGTGGCCTTGACGACCTTGGCCGGCTTCAGCGGTTTGCTCGCCTTCAACGGCTTGGCGGCCGGCTTTTTGACCGGCTTCGCAACCGACTTGGACGCCTTGACCGGCTTCGCCGCTGGCTTTTTCTTGCCGAGCAAAGCCTGCTTGAGTTTGCTGACCAGCCCCGGCTTCGCCACCGGCTTCTTGACTGGTTTGGCAACTGGCTTCTTGGCCACGGGCTTCTTGGCTACGGGCAGCTTCGCCGGCTTTGCGGCGGGCTTGGCGGCCTTGGTCTTGGCAGCGGGCTTCTTGGTGAGTTTTGCCATGATTGGACAACCTCCGTCCTGTTGCGGGCAGACTACGTGCCGGAAAACCCGACACCTTAAAGGGCGCGCTTTATAGCGCAAGCAGCCAGCCGCGACAACCGGTAACATTTGGATAGCATCGGCACATGCTCAAGCTTGCACTGATCTCCCTGTTGCGTGGCTACAAGCGCTGGCTCAGTCCGTTGCTCGGCAATCGCTGCCGCTTTCACCCGAGTTGTTCGAACTATTCGATGACCGCAATCGAGCGCCACGGCGTGATTCGAGGCGTTTTGTTGACGATGACGCGGCTGCTGCGCTGCCAGCCGCTCTGCGACGGCGGCCTGGACCCGGTTCCGGACGCGTTCACGCGGCGGTTTTATGCCCGCAATCGCGCCGCCGACGCAGCACCTGAAGCGCCCGAACGCTAAGCTTGGCGGACCTGTTACCGAGCACAACATGAACGAACCACGCTGGCTGATCACGAATGCCCTGCTGATCAACGAGGGTCGCACCTTTCACGCCGACCTGCGCGTGCGCGACGGGCGCATCGACAAGATCGAACGCGGGCTGACGGCGACGCCGGACGAAACCGTGATCGACGCCAGCGGTCTCTGGCTCGCACCCGGCATGATCGACTCGCAAGTGCATTTCCGCGAGCCCGGGCTCACCCACAAGGGCGACATCGGCAGCGAATCGCGTGCGGCATTGGCGGGCGGCATCACCAGTTTCATGGAAATGCCGAACACCAAACCGCCGGCCGTCACGATCGAGACGCTGGAAGCCAAGTACAGCCGTGCTGCGCAAGTCTCGGCCGCGAACTATGCGTTCTATCTGGGCGCGACCAATGACAACCTCGACGAGATCCGCAAGCTCGACCCAACACGCGCGCCTGGGCTGAAAGTCTTCATGGGTGCCTCCACCGGCAACATGCTGGTTGACGATCCCACCGTGCTCGATGCGATCTTCCGCGATGCGCCCTGCACCATCATCACGCATTGCGAAGACACGCCGATGATCGACGCCAATGTCGCCGTCGCGCGGGCAATGTACGGCGACGACATTCCGGTCGAACTGCATCCGGAACTGCGTTCGCGCGACGCCTGCCTGAAATCGACGAAGCTCGCCATCGAACTCGCCCGCAAGCACGGCACCAGTCTGCACGTGCTGCACATTTCCACCGCCGACGAGCTTGCCCTGTTCGAACCGGGCCCGGTCGAGCACAAGCGCATCACCGCCGAAACCTGCGTGCATTACCTGCATTTCGATTCGCGCGACTATCTGCGTCGCGGCAATTTCATCAAGTGCAATCCGTCGATCAAGCATGCCGCCGACCGCGAAGCGATCGTGCGCGCCCTCGCCGACGGCCGCCTCGACGTGCTCGCCACCGACCATGCACCGCATACCTTGCGCGAAAAATCGCAGCACTATCTTGCTGCGCCATCCGGCCTGCCGCTGGTGCAGCACGCCTTGCAATGCGCACTCGAACGCGTCTTCGACGGCGACTTGCCGATCACCACGCTGATCGAACGCTTCGCCCATGCTGCGGCGAAACGTTATCGCATCCGTGATCGCGGTTTCCTGCGCGAAGGTGGCTATGCCGATCTGGTGCTGATCGATCCGAATCGCCCGCACACCGTGCGCCGCGAAGACACGCTGTCGCGTTGCGGCTGGTCGCCCTTCGAAGGCGAGACCTTCCGTGCTTCGATCCACAGCACCTTCGTCAATGGTCGCCGCGTCTGGCACAACGGTGCGTTTGATCAAACGCCGCTGGCCATGCGACTGGCGTTCGACCCGCAATGAGATTCGCCATCAGGGCATTGCTGACCATGGCCTTGCTGTGCCTTGCGTCGATGGCGCAGGCGCTGGCGTTGCGTACAGAATTGCCCGCGTCGACCACACCCGGCGCGCTGGTGATCGGACGCACCGAGCCGGGTGCATCGGTGTCGTTCGCTGGCCGCAGTTTGCGGGTCGCGACCGACGGCAGCTTCCTGTTCGCGCTCGGTCGCGATGTCACAGGCCCGGTGCAAGTCGCGGTGCGCTATCGCGATGGCGGCAAGCAGCAGATCGACATTCCGGTCAAACCCCGAAAATTCGCGATCGAGCGTATCAACGGCCTGCCCGAGTCCACCGTCAATCCGGACGCAAAACTCGCCGAACGTATCGCACGCGAACAGGTCATCGTTGCGAAGGCTCGCGAACGTGACGATGCCCGCCAGGACTTCCGCTTCGGTTTCATCTGGCCGAATAGCGGGCGCATCAGCGGCGTCTACGGCAGCCAGCGCGTCCTCAACGGCACGCCGAAAAATCCGCATTACGGCGTCGACATCGCGGTCGGCACCGGAACCCCGATCCATGCGCCGGCGGGCGGAATCGTCAGCTTTGTCGCGCCGGATCTGTATCTCACCGGTGGCACCGTGCTGATCGACCATGGCCATGGCGTGTCCAGCGTGTTCGTGCACATGAGTCGCATCGATGTGAAGGCGGAGCAGCGCATCGAGCAAGGTCAGGTCATCGGCGCCGTCGGTGCCACCGGCCGCGCCACCGGCCCGCATCTGCACTGGGGCATGAACTGGTTCGAGACACGATTGGATCCGCAGTTGCTGGTCGGCGACATGGTCGCCAAGCTGCGATGATCGGCACACCGCCACGTGCTGCGCCTGAGTCACCGGCATGCAACTGAACTTCGACAATCGCTTTCGGCGCGAACTGCCCGGCGATCCACTCCTCGATACGCACAGTCGGGAAGTTCGCAATGCGCTGTGGTCGACGACCGTTCCAACGCCAGTCGTGGTGCCGAGACTGCTCGCGCATTCCGCTGATGTTGCTGCAGCGATCGGGTTCAGCGACGACGACATCGCGTCCGCACGATTCGCCGAGGTATTCGCCGGCAACGCGCTGTTCGATGGCATGCAGCCGATCGCCACACGCTACGGCGGCCATCAGTTCGGACATTGGGCCGGGCAACTCGGAGATGGTCGCGCGATATCGCTAGGCGAAGTGATCGGTGTCGACGGCGCGCGCCACGAACTGCAACTGAAGGGTGCCGGACGTACGCCCTACTCGCGCCATGCGGACGGCCGCGCCGTGCTGAGATCGAGCTTGCGCGAATTCGTCTGCAGCGAAGCCATGCATGCACTCGGCGTACCCACGACGCGTGCGCTGTCGCTGGTCGCCACCGGCGATGCCGTGGTGCGTGACATGTTTTACGACGGCCATCCGCAGTCCGAACCCGGCGCCATCGTCTGTCGCGTCGCGCCCTCGTTCCTGCGCTTCGGACACTTCGAGATCCTGTCGGCGCACGATGAATTCGAACTGCTGAACAAGCTTGTCGACTTCAACATCGCCCGCGACTTTCCCGAAATATCCGGCCCGCGCGAGGAACAACGCGCCACCTGGTTTCGCGCGGTTTGTGAGCGAACCGCGTTGATCGCCGCGCACTGGATGCGCATCGGCTTCGTGCATGGCGTGCTCAACACCGACAACATGAGCGTGCTCGGCCTGACGATTGACTACGGCCCCTTCGGATTCGTCGAAGACTACGACCCGGCCTTCACCCCGAACACCACCGACACGCAAGGCCGTCGCTATGCCTACGGCCGGCAGCCGACGATCGCACATTGGAATCTGTCGCGCTTTGCAAGTGCGTTGCTGCCGGTATTCGATGGCGAACAATTTCTGCAAGACGGCCTCGATGCCTATGCGCGCAGCTATCAGCAGCATGCGCGTGCGATGACCGCGGCGAAGTTCGGCCTCGCAGAAGTTCGCGAGGAAGATCTCGCACTGGTCGCCGATGCTTACGAACTCCTGACGCGAAGTGGCATCGACTACACGCTGTTCTTCCGTACGCTGGCCACCCATGCGTCCGCTGCGAATTTCGCAGTGCACAGCTATGACGCCAGTCGTTTCACCGATGCCTTGCCGACGTTGAACGCCTGGTTGCAGCGCCATGCCGAGCGGCTCGCACAGGACGATGCCGACCACGCCGTACGCATCGCACGCATGCACGCCGCCAACCCGATCTATCTGCCGCGCAACTGGCTGCTGCAGGAAGCGATCGACGCCGCGACCGTCAACGATCTGCAGCCGCTGCAGCAATTACTCGCCGCACTCACCGACCCCTACACCGAACGCACCGGCTTTGAACACCAGGCCGGCAAACGCCCGGACTGGGCGCGCGACAAGGCGGGTTGTTCGATGTTGTCCTGCAGTTCGTGACGGAATGTCGGTGAGGCCACGCGTAGCCATTTCGGCTACAGTGGCCACTTGAGGAGAAGCACCCATGCGTCAAGTTTCATTGCGTGAATTCCGAACCCGGGGCACCAAGGCGTTGGAAGGCGTCGGCGAAAGCGAGACCGTGCTGCTCTCGGGCCAGCAGGGGCCGGCGTATTTTCTGGTGCCGGTGTTCGGTGACATAGCGCTCGAAGACCGCGAATTGCGTCGCGCGATGGCCAAGGCGGTTTTACGCGCGAATTGGGCAGTCGCGGAAAAGTCTGGCCTCGCCAGCATGGGCGAAGCCGACATCACACGCGAAATCAAGGCAGCACGCTCAGCGCGAACTCCCAAACTCCGATGACGCGACTCGCGGTATTTGACACCAACGTGGTCGTGTCCGCCGGCATCAATCGCAACGGCGCGCCCGCACAGCTGGTGCTGGATTGGGTACTCGAAGGCCAAGTACAACTCGTCACCTGCCCGGCAATTGTCAGCGAATATCGCGACGTCTTGTATCGACCAAAATTCCGCCGCCACAGCTTCCCGCCGATCTGGCTCGATATTCTCGTCCAGGACAGCTTGGCGCTGCCCGATCCACCTCCCTGGAAACATCCACTCCCTGATCCCAACGACGCCGTATTTCTGGCCCTCGCTGCAGTTTCTGGCGCGACGCTGGTCAGCGGCAACCTAGTTCACTACCCAAAGCCCCAACGCGACCGCGCCACGGTTCTGAGCCCCGCCGAGTACTTGCTCGGACTGCAGTCGGGCTCTTGATTTGATTCAGCCGAACTATGCTTCGATGAGCAGCCAAACCATCTCACGCTGACGCAGCAACGCATTCAGTTGAAGACGCAATGGGCTGATCAGAATGGAATTTCGTCGTCGCTAAATGCAACAGCTGGAGGCAAAGGTATCTGGATTGTCAGTACCTCCTTGTGGCTCCGTAGCCACGCGATTCCCTCAGGCGTAATCTGAAAGTGCTTAGCAGGATAGGTCTCG
Organism: Lysobacterales bacterium; assembly: GCA_043753835.1. Classification (GTDB taxonomy): domain Bacteria; phylum Pseudomonadota; class Gammaproteobacteria; order Xanthomonadales; family Ahniellaceae; genus JADKHK01. The sequence goes on from JAYUVY010000066.1 coordinate 58,944, forward strand.
CCAAAAGGATCCCCTTCGCGGACCTCACGCTCGACGATGAATCCTCGATCCAGCAAGTTAGCAATACCCAGCGCCATCCCTACCTCGGTAAATCGCTCGCGTTTTAGCTTCTTCTCGATGTCCCATTGGCTGATGCTTCCAACAGGCGTTGGCCAAAACGCAAACGCGAGCGAGAGTATCGCAACATCTTGGACTTCCAAGTCGGTAGCAGATTCGGAACCAACCTTTAGTTTGGGTGCCGACTCGATTTGCCGTTCCCTGCGCAGCTCGTGTCTCACCCACTTGACAATGCTTTCTTCGAGTTCGTCGAATCCACTTCGTGAATCTGCTCGGTAGAAAATCACTGGCCGATGCTGCACATCAAATGGAAGCTTCAATCGGACACCTCGATCGCACAAGATGACCACCGGGCGATCCAACGCGAGTGCATATCCGAGTTCGAGCCAGACATTTGGGTTGTCTTCGCTGACCTCAGCGAGGCAAATTGAAGCTGCTTCAATTGCGCTCTCAATTTTGTCGATGATCGGGTTGAGCCCAAGGATTTCGTCGGCGCGCTGCGGTTCAACGTCAGCCTTAACGAGCGCCGGGCGGAAAGACTCGCGATATCGACGGTCGTACACGCCGTCAAACGTCTGAATGACAAAACACGTTGGTTTTTCGGTATCCATGAAGACTCCAAGAGTTCTGGCGTGACTTGAAAATCAGCGCGCCAAGATAAGCGCCGCACTACCTGGCTACGCATATTCGGCTAGCGCAGGTAACAAAAAGACGAACTGCTATCCAACAGCTCACCTTTTCAATCCTACCCCACCGGCAACATCACCCGCGCAATGCAGCCTTTTGCGTCGCGGCGATTTTCGAGGGTCAGTGTGCCGCCGTGGCCTTCGGCGATCTGGCGCGCGAGGACGAGGCCGATGCCGCTGCCGCCGGGTTTGGTCGTGAAGAATGGAACGAACAGGTTGTCGGTCGCGGCCAGACCCGGACCGGCGTCGATGATTTCGATGATCAGCAATTCATTGTCGATACGCGTGACGATGCGCACTTCACCCCGATATTGCATCGCCTCAGTGGCGTTCTTCACGAGATTGATCAGCGCCTGTTCGATCTGATCGGGGTCGATGTCGACGACCAGGCTTTGCACGGCCGCGAGATCGCAGTGCACGCTGATGCCAACACCGGCGACCGAATTCGCGCCCCGACTCAGATGCGCGACGCGGCTGATCAATGCACCGATATCGCTTGCGCGCTTGGACGGTGGCGGCAGACGCGCGAGCGTGGTGTAGCCCAGCATGAAACGCGTCAGCGCTTCCGAACGTTCGGCGATCAGCCCGAGTCCAGTGGCGAGATCCTCCCGCCAGTCATCCGGCAACGGATCACGTGCGGTCAGCGAACGCAGCGTCGTCGCCATCGACTTGATCGGTGCCAGCGAATTGTTGAGTTCATGGCCGAGCACACGGATCAGCCGCTGCCAGGCTTGACGTTCTTCCTCGCGCAACGCGCGACTGAGGTCGGAGACGACAATCAATTCATGCGGCAATCCACCTTGGCGAAAACGTGACCGACGCACATCGAAACGCCCTTCGCCGCCGGGAAAACTGCGGCGCAGGGTTTGTGCGGTTTCGACCGCCAGGCAATCGGCCAGGTCGAGTTCGTCGGCACTGCGCCCTTCAGCGTCACGCGGATGCCGGCCCAGCAATCGTGCGCCCGCGGGATTGATCAACTTGAGCTGGCGGTTGGCGTCGAAGGCGAATACGGCGATATCGATTTCGGACACCACCTTGGACAGCAAGGCCATCGTCTCTTCGACGCGCAAACGTTGCTCGCGCAAGGTTTTCGACAGCGCGTTCACTTCCCAGATCACCTCGCCGATGGCATCACCGCGGCGCGCACGTGAGCCGCGCAGGCTGAAGTCGCCTTCACGCAAGGCTTCAAGCAGGTTCGACAACGTGTACAACGGAAACACGACGCGCGCGCGCAGCCGAGTCGCCAACAACAAACTCAACAGCAGACTCGGCAGCAACAGCATCGCCCAGTGCTCGCGCGCACTGGCGTAAAGCAGGAACGCGAGCGCCGAGAACAAGACCGGCGCGGCAATCGCCAATCCGGAAATCAGGATGATGGCTTCGTAGCTGAGCCCGAATACGCGTCGCTGCTCGCTTCTGCTGCCCGGCAACTTGAGCATCAGTTCGGCTCGCCGCGCAGTCCGTATTTCTCCAGGCGCCGATACAAGGCACCGCGACTGAGCCCGAGCACAGCCGCTGCCTTCAGCACATTGCCGGACGTCCGGTCGAGCGCATTGCGGATCATCGCCTCCTCGGCCTGCTCGATGGTCTTGGCGTCGCTGATCGCGGCGTGTTCCGGCAGCTTTGCAACGGGCGGCAGATGCGTGTTCACATCGAAGTCTTCGATCACGTCGCCGCGCGCCATCAGCACCGCACGCTCGACCAGATGGCCGAGTTCGCGCACATTGCCCGGCCAGTGATAGGCCTCGAACTGACGCAGCGCCGACGGCGCTACGCGCAATTCCGGTCGACCATAGCGCTCGCCGAAGCGGGCAAGGTAGTGCGCGGTCAAGGCGGCAATGTCTTCGCGCCGCTCGCGCAATGGCGGCAACCGGATCTCGACGGTATTCAGGCGGAACAGCAGGTCCTTGCGAAAGCCTCCGGACGCGACGAGCGCACCGAGGTCGGCATTCGTCGCCGAGATCACGCGCACGTCGACCTTGAGCGTGCGCGATGAACCCACACGCTCCAGTTCATGGTCTTCGAGTACGCGCAGCAACTTCGGTTGCTGCGATGGCGGGATATTGCCGATCTCGTCCAGGAACAGGGAACCGCCGTCGGCGACTTCGAAACGTCCGACGCGATCGGACTTGGCATCGGTGAATGCACCTTTGACGTGGCCAAACATTTCGGCTTCGAACAGGTGCTCGGGCACACCACCCATATTGACCTTGATGAACGGTCGCTCCGCACGTCGCGAAGCCTCGTGCAGGTGCTTCGCGATCACGCCCTTGCCAGTACCGTTGTCGCCAGTGATCAGCACATTCGCATCGGAAGGGCCAATACGCCGGATCATCTCCAACACCGGCTGCATCGACTTGGACTGCGCGATGAATCCCTCCGCGTCGTCGCCGCGCAGGTAGCTGTTTTCGGCATCGAGCTGTTCGACGCGACGCTGTGCCCGTCCGAGCGCGATCTGATTGCGCAGGATCGACAGCAGGCGATGGTTGTCCCAGGGTTTTTCGACAAAATCCGAGGCGCCGTGGCGCATCGCCTGCACGGCGAGATCGATTGTGCCCCAGGCCGTCATCACGACGATCGGCAAGGTCGCATCGAGCATTCTCAACGACTGGATCAGGTCGATGCCTTCTTGCCCCGAAGTGGTATCGCGGCTGTAGTTCAGATCGAGCAGGGCGCAGGCGAAGTGCTGGCGCTTCACTGCGGCAACGGCGGATTCCGGATCCGATACCGCCACACAGGACAGGCCTTCGGCCTTCAGCATCATGCGCAACGCTTCGAGCACGTCGCGCTGGTCGTCGGCAATCAGGATCGGCAAGTCGCTCATGCGCGCATGCTACCCGTGAGCGACCTCACCGCCGCAGCAATTTCGCTCGCTTGCGTCACCTGTCGAAAGCGCGGCGAAGCGGCATCGAATCCGGCATCAGCTTCCATCGCCCAGGTGACGTGATAGGGCATGTACACGGCGTGTCCACCGATATCGAGCACCGGCTGGATGTCGGACTTCGGCGAATTGCCGATCATCAGGAACTGCTCGGGCGCGATGCCGACTTCATCGAGCACGCGCCGATAGGTCGCCGTGTCCTTCTCGCTGACGATCTCGATGCGATGGAACCACGCGCTCAAACCCGAGCGTGCGATCTTCGCCTCCTGATGGAACAGGTCGCCCTTGGTGATCAGCAACAGCGGAAATTCCTGCGCGATCGTCGCCACCGCTTCGGTGATGCCGGGCAACAACTCGACCGGGTGTTCAAGCACCGCGTGTCCGAGATCGACGATGCGCTGGATATCCGAAGCAGCTATGCGTGCGTCGGTGATCGCGATCGCCGACTCGACCATCGACAGCGTCATGCCCTTCGCGCCGTAGCCGAAGCGCTGGATATTGCGCCGCTCGACCGCCAGCAGATGCGCATGCACATCGGCATTGCCGAGATCGATATAGGCACCGAGGATCTTTTCGAAGACATCGTGCGCAGCGCGGTAATGGCCCTCGCTGTGCCAGAGCGTGTCGTCGGCGTCGAAGGCGACGTGGGTGATCACGCCTGCACCAACTTCAATGCTGCTTCAAGCACCGTCGCATCGGTCGGCAAGATCAGATTGGCCGCACCTGCAAGTGGCGTGTAGGTGTCTTCGCCGACGACGCGCACGAGTGGCTTGGCACCGTGGCCGCCTTCGACGATCGCGGTGATCACGCCTTCGCCGATGCCGGCGCTGCGACGGCCTTCGTCGAGGACCATGATGCGATCGCATTCGCTGGCGTGTTTCGCGATCGCGACCGCGTTCAGGGGTTGCAACCAGCGCAAATCGACGACGCGGGTTTTCTTGCCGGTCTGCGCCTCGACCGCTTTTGCGGTGCGCAGCGCGAACGGCACCCCGTTGCCGAAAGTGACGATCAACATATCCGTGGCGTCAGGGTGATAGACGCGCTCGGCACCGAGTTCCAGTGCCTGATCCAGCGCCGGATACGGAAACGACCACTTCGTGTCGCCGGCCTCGTAAAGATCCTTGGTCATGTACAGCGCGATCGGTTCCAGGAAGGCGCTGACGCGACCGTCAACTTTCGCGAGTGCCGTGAGCGTGCGCAGCATCATCGCGGCATCGTCGCCGCGACTGGCGCAGCCGACGATCAATCCGGGAATGTCGCGCAGCGCGGTCACCGAATTGTCATTGTGGAAATGCCCGCCGAAGCCACGCTGATAACCGAGACCGGCGACGCGCATGACCATCGGATTGCGATACTGATCGTTGCTGAAGAACTGCAGCGAACACGCTTCGCCACGGATCTGGTCGCAGGCATTGTGGAAATACGCGAGGTACTGGATCTCCGGGAACGGCAGCATGCCCATGTTCGCGAAGCCCTGCGCCAGACCGAGGATCGTCGTTTCGTCGAGCAACGTATTGAAGATGCGATTCGACTTGAACGCCTTGTGCATGCCCTTGGTGACGGTATACACACCGCCCTTCTGCGCGACGTCTTCGCCGAACAGCAGGGCTTGCGGATACTTGATGAACAAGTCGTGCAGCGCCTGGTTGATGTGGATCGCCAGATGCCGCGGCGGCAGGTTTTCCGGCAGCTGTTTTTCCGATCCGAACACGGCGAGGCGTTTCTCCGCGTCCGGCAGACGCGTTGCTTCCGCGCGCACCGCGTCCGGCGTGTACGGCGCGAGCGGCCGCATCACTTCTTCCTTGGTCAAGATCTTCGACGTTTTGTCGGCACGCTCGGCGGCATCCATGCACTTGCCGCGGATGGCTTCGTATTGCGCCAACAACTCGTCTTTCGTCATCAGCCCGGATTCAAGCGCAATCTCCGCCGAACGCAGTAGCGGATCGGTGGCTTCGACGGCGAGCAGTTCTTCCAACGCACGGTATTCGATTTCGAAGTCGGTACCGGCATGGCCCATGATGCGGGTCGTGCGCAGATGCAGGAAGGTCGGGCGGCGCGTCGAACGGCAGTGATACACGGCGCGCGCGACCTGCTCGTAACCTTCGGCAAGATCAAGGCCATTCGCGTAGAAATAGTCGAGACCATGGCGATCGCGGAAGGCATTGCCGATCCATCCGCCCGGCGTTTTCACCGAAATGCCGATGCCATTGTCCTCGCAGACGAACAACACTGGCGCCGGCAACTTCTGGTACGCGGTCCACTGCGCGGTGTTGAATGCGCATTGCGCGGTGGCGTGGTTGCTCGACGCATCGCCGAACGAGCAAATCGCGATTGAATCGTCCGGGATCGGCAGCGGGTGACCGATGCGTCGTCCCTGCTCGATCGCAACCGCGGTGCCGAGCGCCTTGGGCAAATGCGACGCAATCGTCGACGTCTGCGGCAATACCCACAACGGTTTCGAACCCCAAACCTTGTGGCGACCGCCGGAAGCCGGATCGTCCTTGCTCGCGGCGAAGCTCAAGGCTGAATCCATGATCGGATCCATGCCCGGCAATTTGCGGAAACGCTCGGCCATGAAGCCGCCGGAACGGTAGTGCAGGAAGGCCGGATCGGTATGCCGCGTCAGCCGCGCCACCATCGCATTGCCTTCGTGGCCGGACGAACCGATCGTGTAATAGACCTTGTTCTGTACACGCAGCACGCGCGCCATCAAGTCCAGATGTCGCGAAATCAGCTGCGACTCGAACAACTTCAGGAAATCTTCGGCGGTACACAGACTGCCCGCCAACACCGGCTGATCCAGCCCCGGTTTGCGCCCCACCGGACCGGAATAGTTGCGCACGAACTCCTGGAAGTTCTCGTCGCAGACCTTGGCGCGATTGACGTCTTTCAGGCGCGCGGGAATCGGATTCGGGATATGCATTGCAGACATGGTTCGTTCGCCCAAAAAAAGTGCGGCATTCTAGGGGGTTACGCGGCCGTGCGTGCGGCGGATTCGAGGACACAGACAGCCATCGACGGCGCCAGTGTGTTGTCGCACAATCGTTCGATCGCCGTCGCGGATGAGACATGACCACGAATCAGGATGATCTGACCACGCCCGGTTTCCGTTCGCAGCGCGAGCCGAGTGTCAGTGGTGGGCCGGACGTGGCCGCACACGGCACGCGTATCGCCGACTACGTGGTGCGTCGTGTGCTCGGTGAAGGCGGCATGGGCATCGTCTATCTTGCCGACCAGATCGCACCGGTCGAACGTCCGGTCGCACTGAAACTGATCCGCGCACAACTCAACGACACCATGGCCGCGGCCCTGTTCGAGGTGGAGCGGCGCGCACTGGCGCGCATGGACCATCCGGCAATCGCCAAAGTCTATGCCTGCGGCACCACGGCTGACGGTTTCCCGTATCTGGCCATGCAATGGATCGACGGACCGGCGCTGAACGTGTTCGTGCGCAAGCAACGCCCCACCCAGCGCGAGCGCATCGCGTTGATGGCAGAGGTCGCGCGCGGCGTCGCGCATGCGCATGCCCGCGGCATCCTGCATCGCGACCTGAAGCCAGCCAACATCCTGGTCGCAACCGTCGATGGCCGCGCAGAACCAAAGATCATCGACTTCGGTATCGCCATCGGTATCGCTGGCGTCGGACACGAAGATCGGCACGGCGAACGCGCCGGCACCCCCGGTTACATGAGCCCGGAGCAAGCTGGCTTGAGTGACGCCGTCGTCGACGCGCGTAGCGATGTCTACGCGCTCGGGATGATGCTGCTGGAAATACTCGTGCCCGGCGACTTTGGCGCGAGCAGCACAACCGCGCCCGTATTGACGCGCTTGCATGCTGCACTGCATACCGCGACGCCCACCGAGCGTACCGCCGAAGCCGGAGAGCGCGCGCACTTCGATGCAGCACAGGCACTGACCCGGCTGCGTCGCGACCTGCGCGCGGTGTTGCGGCGTGCGACGGCGCCCGATCCCGAGCAGCGCTATGCCGGTGCAGCGCAGTTCGCCGACGACCTCGCGCGCTATCTCGCCGACGAGCCGGTCACGGCGATGCCGCAGGACGTGCTGTATCTGGCGACGCGCTACATGCGACGGCATCGGGTCGCGCTGTTTGCAACGCTTAGCATCGTGCTCGCACTCGCGACCGGCCTGACGCTGAGCCTGCGCGCGCAGGCCGTGGCCGAGCGCGAGCGCGCACGCGCTGAAGTGGCCGCTGCGGACGCCGGACGCGAAGCACGGCGCAGCAAGACCATCGCCGACCTGTGGCGCGATGTGCTGACTGGCATCGATCCGGAACGCGCGCGCGGACTCGACCAGACGCTGCTCAAACTGGTGCTCGACGAGGCACACGCGCGTGCCCTGCACGACAACGCCAACGATCCGATGATCGTTGCCGAGTTCGAGTCGATGATCGGCGCGACCTATTTCGCGGTCGATGACATTGATACCGCACGGGCCACGCTGCAACGCGCGCGCGCGCGATTGCAAGCCGACGCATCCGACGCCGCCGAACTGCTGCGCTTGCACCTCGACCACAAGCTCGCCTACATCGAAGTCGAGAATGGCGACCGTGAACTTGCGTTGTCGCAGATGCGTGACGTGCTCGCGCGTGCCACGCAGCGCTTCGGTGCGGCGCATCCGCAGGCACGTCACGCACGCGCCGGCATCGGCTGGTTTCAGTACCTGAACGGAGACTTCGACGCATCCCTGCAAGGCTTGCGTGCCGTCAACCAGGAACTGGCCGCAAGCAGCGAACCCGACGATGTCGAGCGCGCCGACGTACTGCTGCGGCTGGGCTCGGTCGCTATCGACAGCGGTGAGTTCACTGAGGGCGAACAGGCGGCGCGCGATTCGCTGCGACTGTTCGTGCAACTACGCGGCGACGACCATCCTTCGGTGCTGGCCGCGCGCAATTCGCTCGCGGTCGCCCTGCTGCGCCAGCACCAATTCGCCGAAGCCGCAAAAGAGCTGCAGGAGCTGCTGCCGAAGTCGGAGGCGATCTACGGCCACGATCACCTGCAGACCCTGCAGATCGTCAACAACCTCGCCGGCGCGCTGCGACAGAGCGGCCAGGTCGCGGCTTCGGGCCCGCTCTACCAGCGCGGCTATGAAGGGTTCCTCGCCAAGAACGGCGAAGACGCGCCAATGGTGCTGATGACCGCGAACAACTGGGCGCTGTACCTGATCGACGCGGGCAAACTCGACGAAGCCCAGGTTCTGCATCTGCGCACCACAGAACTGTCCGGCAAGGTGTTCGCCGACAATCCCTTCATTCGCTCCGAAGTGCATTTCACGATGGGCAAGATCCTCGCAGCGAGCGGAAAACCCGAAGCCGCGATCGCCGAAATGGCACTCGCCTTGCAACTGCGCACCGGCGTGATCGGTGCCGACAAGCCGGAATCGGTCGAGATCGCGGATTCCCTCGCAAAATTGCGCTCACGCTAGGCAATCGCAGACCTCAGGACTCGACCTCGCCACCCAACACCAGTTGAAAATCGATGTCGCGGACTCGCTCACTGGGGGCTTTCTGGACGCAGCAGTCGTCGCGGCATGACTGGCGAGAGAAATGCGGTCACGCGCCACCACGGACCGGACAGGTCCGGCTGCATACGTATGCGGATCGATCAACGACCTGCAACAGCGTTACTCTCGCGCTGAATGGATGGGAAGACTGGATGTCTGGGAAAACGAAAGACATGAGTTCGAAACCTGCTTCGCTGTTGGTGATCTTTGGCGCGACTGGCGACCTGGCGCAGCGCATGTTGCTGCCTTCGCTTTATGGTTTGCATCGCGACGGGCTGCTGCCGCCGGACTTCCGGGTGCTCGGCACGGCGCGTAGCGAATTGGACGATGGGCAGTTCCGCGTGCTCGTGGCCGAATCGATACTGCAACGCGTGGCCGCGCCAGATCGCGATGAGGCGAGCGTGAACGCCATGCTGGCGCGGGTCGACTATCAAGCGGCTGCGACCGATGACGTGGCTGCGGTGCAATTGTTGATGGCGCGAATCCACAAGCTGCGCCAGGACGAAGTCGTCTATCACCTGTCCACCGCACCGAAATTCTATGCCCCCATCTGCGACCTGCTCGGCGCGGCTGGCCTTGCCGGCGCCGGGACGCGGGTGATGCTTGAGAAGCCGATCGGCCATGACCTGGCGAGTGCGGTCGCGATCAATGATGGGGTCACCCGCATCTTCGACGAATCACGCGTGTTCCGCGTGGATCATTACCTCGGCAAGGAAGGCGTGCAGAACCTGCTCGCGCTGCGCTTCGGCAACGCCCTGTTCGAACCGCTGTGGAACGCGCGGCATATCGAGCAGGTGCAGATCACGGTCGCGGAAACCATCGGTGTCGAAGGCCGCGGCGACTACTACGACGCGTCCGGCGCCAGCCGCGACATGCTGCAGAACCATTTGCTGCAACTGCTGTGCCTGACCGCGATGGAGCCGCCCTCGCAATTCGACCCGAGCGCGGTGCGCAACGAAAAACTCAAGGTGCTGCGTTCATTGCGGCCGATCGGTGCGAACGACGTCGCCACCCACAGCGTGGCCGGCCAGTACACCGCCGGTGCCATCGATGGCATTGCCGTACCCGGCTATCGCGACGAACTCGGTCGCGCCAGTTCTACCGAAACCTACATCGGTCTGCGCGCACACATCGACAACTGGCGCTGGTCCGGCGTGCCGTTTTACCTGCGCACCGGCAAGCGCCTGCAGCACCGCTGTACCGAGATCTACCTGCAGTTCCGCGCCGTGCCGCACTCGATTTTCGCCGGTGCCGGCGCACACGCCGAACCGAATGCACTGGTGATCAAATTGCAGCCGCAAGAACAGATCGAACTGCGGCTGATGAACAAGACGCCAGGGCTCGACCGCAACGGATTGAAGCTGTCGCAGGTCGCGCTCGATCTCGATCTGCACGACACTTTTGCGCAGACGCGTCGTCGTCTCGCCTATGAACGCCTGTATCTCGACGCGATCGAGGGCAATGGCACGCTGTTCGTGCGCCGCGATGAAACCGAAACGGCATGGTTGTGGGTCGACGGCATCCTCGATGGCTGGCGCGCGCAGGGTCTGCAACCCAAGCCCTATCCCGCCGGTACGTTCGGCCCGAGCGCGGCCGTGACCCTGACCGAACGCCACGGTCACAGTTGGCGCGAGTGACCGAGGCCGCGACAATGGCGTTCCACACATTCCACTACGCAGACAGCGATCAACTCGCTTCGGCCTGCGCCACGCGCATCGACGCCGCGATCGATTCGGCCCTCGCCGATCGTGATCAGGTGCTGCTGGCCCTTGCCGGCGGTCGCACTTCGCCGCCGGTCTTCCGGCGTTTGGCGGCACGGAATCGCGACTGGTCGAAATTCACGCTTCTCCCGAGCGACGAGCGCTGGGTCGCTGCCGATCATCCGGATTGCAATCTGCGCCAGATGCGCGCCGCGTTCGCGGCGGCCGAAGGGATGCGCTGGCTGTCGCTGGTGCCGGAGCTGCCCACTGCGGCGCCCGACGCAACTTGCGCGAACGCCGCACTCGCGCAATACCCGCAACCGTTTGATGTCTGCATGCTCGGCATGGGCGCCGACGGCCATTTTGCTTCGCTGTTTCCGGGTGCACCGACGCTTGCGCGCGCGCTCGATGTCACCAACTCGCAAGCGGCGATCGAGATCCTGCCCGACCCGATGCCGAGCGCCGGTCCGTTCGCACGCATCAGTCTCACGCTGTCGCGCATCCTGCATTCGCGACGGCTGTTGCTGGTGATCAGCGGCGATGAAAAGCGCGATGTGCTTGAACGCGCGCGCGCTGGCGACACACGTCTGCCGGTCGCAGCCCTGCTCGCCGCCCGGCATGACGCGGCCGAAATCCACTGGAGCCCGACATGAGCCTGCATCCCGTCGTCGAGCGCGTCACCGCGCGCATCCAGGACCGCAGCCAGGGCTCGCGTAGCGCCTATCTGGCGCGCGTCGATGCTGCGCGCAGCGACGCGCCGGCACGTGGTTTGCTGAGCTGCGGAAATCTCGCCCACGGCTTTGCTGCTTCCGGTACCGACAAGCCGGCGCTGCGGGCACAGCGTGTCGCCAATATCGGCATCGTCACGGCGTTCAACGACATGCTCAGCGCGCACCAGCCGCTGGAGCAGTACCCGACTCTGATCAAGATGGCGGCACGCAATCTCGGTTGCAGCGCCCAGGTCGCGGGCGGCGTGCCGGCGATGTGCGATGGCGTGACGCAAGGTCGCAGTGGCATGGAACTGTCGCTGTTCTCGCGCGACGTGATCGCGCAGGCGACGGCCATTGCGTTGTCACACGACATGTTCGACGGCGCGCTGCTGCTCGGTGTCTGCGACAAGATCGTGCCGGGCCTGTTGATCGGCGCGCTCAGTTTCGGTCATCTGCCGATGATTTTTGTCCCCGCGGGGCCGATGCCTTCCGGTTTACCCAATGCCGCCAAGGCGCGCGTGCGTCAGGCCTATGCGGAAGGCATGGCGACTCGCGAGGAATTACTCGAAGCCGAAGCCGCGTCGTATCACAGCGCCGGCACCTGCACTTTCTACGGCACCGCGAATTCCAACCAGATGCTGCTCGAAGTGATGGGCCTGCACCTGCCGGGCACCGCCTTTGTGAATCCGGGTACGCCGCTGCGCGATGCGCTCACCGTCGCTGCCACTGAACGCCTGTGCGCAATCACTACGCTCGGCCCCGAATACACGCCGATCGGTCACAGCGTCGACGCCAAGGCGATCGTCAATGCGATGGTCGGTCTGGTCGCGACCGGCGGTTCGACCAATCACGCGATCCATCTGGTCGCGATCGCGCGCGCCGCAGGCCTGCGCATCGACTGGGACGACCTCGACGAATTGAGCCGCGCCACGCCGCTGCTGGCCCGTGTCTATCCGAATGGCTGCGCCGACGTGAACCATTTCCATGCTGCCGGCGGCATCGGTTTCGTGATCCGCGAACTGCTCGATGCCGGGCTGCTGCATGACGATGTCCGCTGCGTGCATGGCGGGGGCCTGCGCGGGCAGATGCGCGAACCGCATCTCGATGATTTGAAACTGCGCTGGCGCGATCCGCCTGCGCAGTCACTCGACGCCTCGATCGTGCGCAGCTTCACCGACCCGTTCGATCACAGCGGCGGCATGCACCGGCTGAGCGGCAATCTCGGTCGCGCCATCGTGAAGGTGTCCGCCGTCGCGCCGGAACACCGCGTGATCGAAGCGCCAGCGCGCGTGTTTGATTCACAAGACGCGTTGCTGGCCGCGTTCAAGGCCGGCGTGCTCACCGGCGATTTCGTCGCCGTGATCCGCGGCCAGGGGCCACGCGCGAACGGTATGCCGGAACTGCACAAGCTGACGCCGACGCTCGCCGTCATGCAGGATCGCGGCCAACGCGTCGCCCTGCTCACCGACGGCCGCATGTCCGGCGCGTCCGGCAAGGTGCTGGCGGCGATCCACGTCGTGCCGGAAGCGATTTGCGGCGGCGCGATCGCACTTCTGCACGATGGCGACCTCATCGCCATCGATGCCGACGCCGGCACCATGGATGTCCGCGTCGATGCCGGCGAACTCGCGGCACGTGCGCCGGCCACGTTCGATCTCGCGGCCAATACCGTCGGCGTCGGTCGCGAGCTGTTCGCAAGCATGCGCCTGCATGCGAGTTCCGCTGAGCTCGGCGCCTGCAGCCTGTTCGTGGACAACGATCCATCGGAGCAATCATGAAAACCTGGACTATTGAACTTCGCCGCGACAGTGTCGACGCGATCCTGCAGTTGGCGCCGGTGTTGCCGGTCATCGCGATCCGTCATCTCGAAGATGCCGTGCCGTTGGCGCGTGCCCTCGTTGCCGGCGGATTGCCGGTGCTCGAGGTGACGCTGCGCACTGCTGTCGCGATCGAAGCGATTGCCCGCATCGCCGCCGAAGTGCCCGAAGCGATCGTCGGCGCCGGCACCGTACTTGCCGAGGAAGATCTGGATGGCGTGACCAAGATCGGCGCACGCTTTGCCATCGCGCCGGGGGCCACGGAAGCGCTCTATGCTGCCGCGGCACGGGCCAGCATCGCGCTGATTCCCGCAGTCGCGACCGCCAGCGAATTGATGCGCGGCCTCGAACACGGCCATCACCGCTTCAAGTTTTTCCCGGCCGAAGCGAGCGGCGGCGTGGCGGCGCTGAAATCATTCGCCGGGCCGTTTCCCCAGGTGAAGTTCTGTCCCACCGGCGGCATCGACGCCACGTCGGCACCACGTTATCTGGCACTGGCCAACGTGATCACGGTCGGTGGTTCGTGGATGCTGCCCGAAGCTGCTGTTGCGGCGCGCGACTGGTCGGCGATCGAAGCGCTGGCGCGGGAAGCTGCGAAACTGCGCGACGGATAAATCGCCGCGCCCGAAAAAGTCCTTCAGGCACGTGCGAGTCGCGCCATCGTGGTGCGATAACGCGCGGCGATGCGGTCTTCGTCGATGTGACGACCATCACGCACGACAACGTGATCGCGCACGCGCACTTCGCGCACCAGCGGCACATTGCCGGAAAAGATCCAGGTATCGAGCATTTGCGCGGGCGTACGCGCCGTCAGCAAAGGATGCGCGGTATCGAGCGTCAGCGTCGACGTACCGGCGCCGATGACCGCGCCCGTGGATTGCGCACCGCCGGTTTGGACAGCGCGATAGAGATTCGTGCCCACGGATTTTTCCTCGCGACCGACACCGATGCAGCGGCGCTGCGCCTGCAGGCGCTGTCCATATTCCAGCCAGCGCAATTCCTCGACCGGCGACACCGAGATATGACTGTCGGAGCCGATGCTGATGCGGCCATTTGCGGCGAGGAAATCAGCAAGCGGAAACAGGCCGTCGCCGAGATTGGCTTCAGTGGTCGGACACAAACACACGGTCGCGCCGCTGTCGGCTACCGCCTGCACTTCCTGCGCACTGACATGGGTGGCGTGCACCAGGGTCCAGCGCGCGTCGATCTCGGCGTTGGCGAGCAACCACGACAGCGGCCGCGCGCCACGCAGCGCCAGACATTCGTCGACTTCGGCGGTCTGCTCGGCGATGTGGATATGGATTGGTCGCGCCGATGCTTGCTCGGCCGCGAGTACAGCGCGCATCGCGTCGATCGGCACGGCGCGCAGCGAATGCAAAGCCATGCCGACTTGCATCGAATCGGACTCATCGCGACGCAAGGTCTCCAGCAGCGCAAGGAAGGCGTCGACGCCGTGACCGAACCGCTGCTGACGCGCGCTGAGCGGGCGTCCGTCGAAGCCACCTTGCATGTACAGCACCGGCAGCAGACAGAGATCGATACCCGTCTGTTCGGCTGCAGCCATCAGCGCGCGCGACATCGCGGCATGGTCTGCGTAGGGCTGGCCATCGCGTTGATGGTGCAAGTAGTGGAACTCGCACACCGAGGTGTAGCCGGACTTCAGCATCTCGGCATAGAGCTGCGCCGCGATCGCCTCCAGATCATCCGGCTCGATCAGGCCGGCATAGCGATACATCTGTTCGCGCCAGGTCCAGAAGCTGTCGGCCGGGTCGGTCTGTACTTCGGCGAGACCGGCCATCGCGCGCTGGAACGCATGCGAATGCGCATTGGTGAGGCCGGGCAATGTGAATGCGCTGGGGTCGGACATGGGTCGCTCGAATCGATGACGCAATGCTAGCGGCTACACTGACGTGCCGAACCCTATTGAAGTGCGCATGAAGACCGGAAACACACGCTGGGACCGATTGTTGCTGGACGCCCGCGCGCTGACGCTTGCAGGCGCTTCGGGTTATGGCTTGATCGAAGATGCGGCCATCGGCATCGCTGGCCACCAGATCGTGTTTGCAGGCCGTCGTGCCGACTTGCCGTTCGCGCCGGATCTGATGGCCGACCATGTCGAACTGCTTGGTGGCGCCTTGATCACACCGGGTTTCATCGACGCGCATACGCATCTGGTATTCGCCGGACACCGCGCCAACGAATTCGAGATGCGTCTGAATGGCGCGAGTTATGCCGAAATCGCGCAAGCCGGTGGCGGCATTTTGAGCACAGTGCGCGCCACGCGCGCAGCGAGCGAAGACGAATTGCTGGCGATGTCGCTGCCGCGCGCTCGTGCATTGCTGCGCGACGGTGTCAGCACGATCGAGATCAAGTCCGGTTACGGGCTCGATTTCGAGAGCGAACGACGCATGCTGCGCGTGGCCAGGCGTATCGGCGAGTTGCTGCGTATCGACGTGCACTGCACCTATCTCGCCCTGCATGCGCTGGCACCGGAATTCATCGACCGTCGCGGCGACTTCATCAGCACCGTCTGCGACGACTGGCTGCCACGACTGCATGCCGAAGGCCTGGTCGATGCCGTCGACGCGTTCTGCGAGGGCATCGCCTTCACCCCAGCGGAAACGCGACGCTTGTTCGATGCCGCACGAACGCTCGGCCTGCCGGTGAAACTGCATGCCGATCAGTTGAGCGATCTCGACGGCGCTGCGATTGCTGCGGAATACAACGGTCTCTCCGCCGATCATCTGGAATACACGAACGATGCCGCAGTCGCGCAGATGGCGCGCAACGGCACCGTCGCGATGCTGCTGCCGGCCGCGTTCTACTGCCTGCGCGAAACCAGACTGCCGCCGATCGCTGCGTTCCGACAACAGGGCGTGGCGATGGCGGTGGCGAGCGATCTGAATCCCGGCACCTCGCCGATCCTGTCGCTGCGCCTCGCGATGAATCAGGCATGCACGCTGTTTCGATTGACGCCGGAAGAAGCGATCCGTGGCGTCACCGTCAACGCCGCCAAGGCGCTTGGACTGGCCGGACGCAAGGGCGTGCTCGCCAGCGGCTTCGACGCCGATCTCGCGATCTGGAATATCGGTGTACCTGCCGAGCTGTGTTACTGGATTGGCGCTGACGGCCCCAGCGCGCTGTATGCCGCCGGGCGGCGCCTGTACTGAGCGCAGAAATGAAAAGCCCCCGCATTGCGAGGGCTTTCGGGTACAGCTTCCGTCAGACAATCAGACGGCTTTTTTCTTAGCCGGTGCGGCTTTCTTCGCTGCTGGCTTGGCCGCAGGCGTCGCTGCCTTCTTCACGACTGTGGTCGCCGGTGCAGCCGACTTGGCGGCTTCCGAATGCGGACGCACATTGCCGTAGCTCTTCGTGAAGATCTTGCCTTTCTTGGTCTTGCGATCGCCCTTGCCCATCTCGTTCCAGCTCCTGATACTTGGTTTGGCCGCGAAGGCTAGCAGCAAACACGCCACAAATTAACGGCTTGCGGGTATTTTGGAACGATTTGCGCGCTGCTGCACGACAAATTCGCTGCGCACCATCGAGCTCAGTCCACGCCCAGCAGCTGCGTCCACAGGTTGCGCGTGCAGCGGTGGCGCGTGGCGCTGCGGCGATTCACGACATGCGCCGATGCCAACAAAATGCCGCCGGCCGCCAGCAGACTGGCGTGCAGCAGATCAGGCTCGTGCACGAAAAATGCCCCGGCAATCATCAACACCGCAGCACAGAGATAAATTGCCAAGGTCACCCGCCAGCGATGCGTGCAATACGCGGCACCGATCACCGCCGCGCCAAACACCAGCGCAATCGTGACCGCCCAGGTATCGAAGGCATGCGAGGCCAGCCAGTGCGTACTCACGAACGGCGTCAGCGCGAAGACGATCGGCAACGCGGCGCAATGCAACGCGCAAACAAACGACGCCCAGGCGCCCAGCCAATCCAGACGAAGGTGCCAGCGCTCGCGGCGGCTGCGCGGGATGGCGGGCAAGGATTCGGAGGGGATCATGATTGGACTTCGAACCGTGTTGAGGACGGATAGCGTAACTTTATAACATCTGCACGCCAAGTCCCGACTGACCATTTCGCCAAATCGCGGTGGCGCGCACACTTGCATGGCATGCTCATTGCTACATTTCGCCACGATTTCCGTGAGGATGACCATGTCCCGCCGCCTGCGCGTCAATACCGCCCTGCTCGCCGCTCTGTCGCTCGCCACATCAATCGCATTTGCTGGCGACCTGATGTTCACCGCTAGCTTCGACGAATCCCCCGAAGGCCCCTACAACGACTACGAAGCCGCACGCTTTCTCACGCAGGCGACCTTCGGTCCGACCATCCCCGAAATCCAGCGCCTGCGCCGGATGGGCTACAACGCCTGGTTGGACGAGCAGTTGGCACTGCCGTTTTCGACGCATCGGCCGTATCTCGACTGGATTGCGTCATTGCCGGAAGACCCCGACCCGGACTATGGCGATGAAAACAATCTCGGCAATGACAAGCGCAACATGGCCTTTGTCGAACGCGCGATGCATGCGCCGGACCAGTTGCGCCAGCGCCTCGCGTTCGCACTCAGCGAAATCCTGGTTGTTTCGGATCAAGGCGGCGGACTCGGCGGTGAACCGCTCGCGCTCGCGCATTACTACGACTTGCTCGGGCAACAAGGCCTTGGCAGCTATCGCAACTTGCTTGAGCAGGTCACTTTGACGCCGGTCATGGGTCGCTATTTGTCCATGCTCGGCAATCGCAAACCCGATGGCGTGGTCAACCCGGACGAAAACTACGCGCGCGAGATCATGCAGTTGTTTTCGATCGGGCTGGTGCAACTGAATCTGGACGGCACGCCGGTGGATGGCGACCCGATGAGCGCTGGCGTGCAACCCGTGCCGACCTACGATCAGGAAACGATCCGCGGATTCGCGCACGTGTTCACCGGATGGAATTTCAACGGCTGTGACCGGCGCGGATTCAGCTACTGCTCCCCGGGAGAAACCGGCAGCGGCTGGTTTGTGCCCATGCAGACACCGGAAGGGCTGGATTGGGACGACACGACCTATCTCACTTGGCATGCCTATCAGGGCAACAAACAACTGCTGAATTACGCGGACGTGAGTCTTGCGGGCGGAATCCTGCCCTCGGCAGCGGCGCCGACGTACACACCGCCCGGCCCGGTCGTGCCTGGCAGCACGACCCCGCAGCAGCAACTGACCGCTGCACTGAACAACATCGCCAATCATCCGAATGTCGGCCCGTTCATCAGCAAGCTGTTGATCCAGCGCTTCGTGACCAGCAATCCGGAACCCGATTACGTTGGCCGTGTGGCTGCAGTGTTCAACAACAATGGCAGCGGCGTACGCGGCGATCTGCGCGCCGCTGTTCGCGCCATCCTGATGGACCCGGATGCGCGCGCACGGCCAGTAGCGGGTTCCATCCAGGGCAAGCTGCGCGAACCTCTGGTGCGGCTCACCCAGGTCTGGCGTGCGTTCAACGCCGCCGATCCGGTCGGCCGCTACAACGACTGGTTCGTGCGCTGGCCCGGCAGTTACCTGGCGCAGACACCACTTCACTCGCCCACCGTGTTCAATTTCTTCCTGCCCGACTATGCACCGGTTGGCGAAGTCGCGAACGCCGGTTTGCTGGCACCGGAATTCCAGGTTCAGACAGACAGCTACGTGACGAATTTAAGCAACTTGCTGGACTGGATCATCTACTCACATGTCGGCAATCCGGATCTGGATCCGACCGAATACATCACCGCGAAACCAACCTTGCTCAACTTCGACGCCGAGCGCGCATTGCGGACAAATGTCCCGCAACTCGTCGACCGTTTGGACGTGTTGCTGATGTCTGGCGCCATGAGCGCGCACATGCGCTCGACGCTGATCAACTACCTGAACGCCATTCCTTCCAGCGACAACGCGGGTTATCGGCGAGTCCGGGAAGCGGTTTGGCTGATCATGGTTTCCCCCGAACATGTGATCGAGAAGTGAGACCTAGCCATGAATCGTCGCGATCTTCTCAAGAAAGCAATTGCCGCGTCCGCTGGTGCTGCAAGTTTTTCTGCATTGTCGGGCCAATTTTCTCTGGCGCACGCGGCAACGCTCGGCAAGTCGCAGCGCGCTCTGCTGGGCAATGACTACCGTGCACTCGTCTGCGTCTATCTTTACGGCGGCAACGACAGCTTCAACATGATCGTGCCGCGCGACGCCGGCTATGCCGATTACGCGAACGCCAGAACGTCGCTGCGGGTGCCGCAGAACGAAATCATCCCGCTGACCGCGATGGGCGGGGACGTGCGCTTCGGACTGCATCCAGGTGTGGTGACGCGTCCGCTACCGCCCGCCCCGGTGCAACCGCCGCTTGCTCCGCATCCGGCGATGACGGCATTGGCCGGGCTCTTCAATCAGGTGCCGAGTCCGGTAGCCATCGTCGCCAACGTCGGGCCCTTGTTGTTCCCGACGACGAAACCGGAATACGAAGCCGAATTCGATCTGCCGCCGCAATTGTTTTCGCACGAGGATCAATCGACGTTCTGGCAGACGCCGACCGCCAACACGACGACCCGCGTCGGTTGGGGCGGCTTGCTCGCCGATCGTTTTGCCATATCGAACCCGAATCAGAACCTCGCGATGACGGTTTCAACCGACGGCGAGAATGTGTTTCAGGCAGGCGAAGACGTTGTGCCGTACTTCGTCAGCCCGTGGGGCGTGGAGCGCATCGGCGCAATCGATCCGACCTGGAGCGAGCCGCAGAATCGACGAGATGCACTCTACGCGCTGCTTAACGGTACGTTGTCGCACCCGCTGGAACGAACCTATTCGGATGGACTCAAACGTACCGTCAGCAATTACACGCAAGTGATCAACACGCTTTGCGGATTCGCCGGCAACGGCGATCTTGCCGCTGGATGCAGTGTTCATCCTTTACGCGACACCTTGGGCAGCACGTTCAATCCAGGCGCGTACAATCCCGCTGCGCCCGACGCCGGACTGGACTACCTCGCGCTGCAGCTGAAGATGGTCGCCAAACTGATTTCGCAACGCGATCTGCTCGGCATGCAGCGCCAGATTTTCTTCGTCGGTATCGGCGGCTTCGACACGCACGACAACCAACTCACGGATCATCCGGCCCTGCTGGCCTCGGTCGCCAACGGCTTGACCAAGTTCTACAAGGCGACACAGGACTTGGGTATCGCCGACAAGATCACGACCTTCACCGCCTCCGAATTTGGTCGCCGACTAGCGCCCAATGGCGACGGCACCGATCACGCCTGGGGCGGCCATCACATTGTCATTGGCGGCGCAGTAAATGGCGGACGCTACTACGGAAAATTCCCGAGTCTCACCGCCAGCAACGTGAATCCTGACGACACCGGGTTCGGCGCCATCATCCCGACGACCAGCGTCGACCAATACGCGTGGACGTTGGCCCGGTGGTACGGCCTGCCCGACGACGCTGGCGGACGCGGCACGGTGTTCCCGAACGTCACCCGCTTCAACGATGTCACTCCAGGCGTTGTCCTTCCACCGCATCACCTCGGATTCCTGCCCGCAACGGTGTGACGGTGCTTGCAGTGCCGTCACGGCTTTCGGCTATGCTCGGGCGCCAGCGGTTATTCACTGGCGCTGGAGGACGGGATGTGGTCTCAGGTTGCAGCGAAGGGCGATTTGCATTCGACGCGGGTGCTGTCACTGGATGCCAACGGGCGCATCCTTGACTGGATGAGCTGGCAGGACGCAGTTTGCCTGTATGTCCGCGGTGCGGTGGCCTGGACCATCGGTGACGCTTGCATGACCGTCCACGGCGGCACCAGTCGCCTGACTGGCACCCAGAGCACCGTCGACCTGCACCCGATCGTCGCCAGCACCGGATTTGCCCGTCACGGCATCATGGAGCCGGCGCCGGCGCTGAACAACAATGCCCTGTTTGCCCGCGACCGCTTCCTGTGCCTGTATTGCGGTCTGAATTTTCATAAACCGCAACTGACCCGCGACCACGTCATGCCGGTGTCCAAAGGCGGTCGCGATGTCTGGGAAAACGTCGTCAGTGCCTGCCTGCCCTGCAATGTGCGCAAGGGCGGACGCACCCCGCAACAGGCGCATATGCCGCTGCTGGCGGTGCCGTATCGGCCGAGTTGGGTGGAACATCTGATCCTGACCAACCGCAACATCCTGTCCGACCAGATGGATTTTCTGGTCAGCCACCTGCCGCGCGACCGCCGCCGCCTGATCTGACGCGAATCGACAACGCGCGCTCTGGCACAATGCGCGCCCATTGAGCGAGGTTCGCCATGTTGTCGGCCATCCCCCTGTTGTCGATCGTCCTGCTGCTCGCCAATGCCGTCGCATTCGGCGCCGATGGCGGTTTTTCCGCCGAGTTGTTCAAGCTTGGTTTGCCTTCCGGTGGCGTCGTCACCTTCACGGCTGGGGACGGACTGGTGCTGCTCGCGCTGGCGCTGCTGTACGGCGAAATTTTCAAGGCCACGCGCACCGGGTCGGCGAGTGT
Source organism: Lysobacterales bacterium (assembly GCA_043753835.1). GTDB lineage: Bacteria > Pseudomonadota > Gammaproteobacteria > Xanthomonadales > Ahniellaceae > JADKHK01. The sequence continues at coordinate 80,817 of JAYUVY010000066.1, forward strand.
GCTCGACCATGCGCTGTCATTGCTGGTGTTCATCGTTGCGCTGGTCGAGTTGCTGATCTCGCCGAAATTCGCGCATGCGGCCTTCATCTCGTTCGCGCTGATCTGCCTGATCGACGTCATCGCCGGCTTCACCGTCACCATCGCCGGCGCACGCCGCGACATCGCCCCCATTCACCAGAGCTGATGCATGGATAATGTTGCCCTCGAAGCGCGAGCACTCGCGCGACCATGGTTCTACCCGTTCCGATTGCCGAGCGGCTCGACCACACCGAGCTATGACGGCGGCTGGCTCGACGGCATTCACCACACGCGTTCGACGATGTTGGCAACCGCATTGCGCGCGCGCTTCGGCGATGACTTCACGCAACACGATGCCGTCGATCTGGCCTGTCACCAGGGCTGGTTCTCCGTGCAACTCGCGCAACTCGGTTTTCGTGACGTGCTCGCCGTCGACGCTCGGTCCGAACACATCGCCGACGCCACGCTGATCCGCGATGCGCTGTCCTTGTCCGCGATACGCCTGCAGCAGTCCGATGTCCACGCGATTGACGCGAAGGCGACTGGCCAGTTCGACGTTTGTCTGTGTCTGGGATTGATCTATCACCTCGAAAATCCCGTCGGTGCCTTGCGCGTGGCGCGCGCGTTGACGCGGCACATGTGTGTGGTCGAAACCCAGGTGGTACCGAACCTGAGCGGCATGGTCGACTACGGCAGCTACAAGTTCGTGCGGCAGATGCATGGCTCGTTCGGCATCATCGACGAAACCGACGACACCCACGGCCCGGAAGCCAGCACCACCGGCATCTGCCTGGTGCCGAGTACGGAAGCGCTGATCTTCATCATGCGCAAGATCGGTTTTGCCCGCGTCGAAGTGTTGCCGGTACCGGCCGACGGCTACGAACAACTGCTGCACGGCAAGCGCGTCATGGTCGCCGGTTATGTCGACTGAGTGCCGCACACGCCGCCCTGACCGTGTTTTTCATCAACTCGTTCCATCCCGTCTCTGACCCTGCGCAGGAACCGCCCATGTCCGCCCAAATGATGAAAGCCCTGGTCAAGAAAGAAGCCGCAAAGGGCATCTGGATGGAACAGGTGCCAATGCCGACGATCGGCCCCAACGACGTGCTGATCAAGCTCGAAAAAACCGCGATCTGCGGCACCGACCTGCACATCTACAAATGGGACGAATGGAGCCAGCGCACGATCAAGCCCGGCCTCGTCATCGGCCATGAATTCGTCGGTCGCATCACCGAGATCGGCAATGGCGTACGCGGCTACAACGTCGGTGATCGCGTCTCGGCCGAAGGCCATATCGTCTGTGGCTTCTGCCGCAACTGCCGCGCCGGCCGCCAGCACCTGTGTCCGCACACGGTCGGCATCGGCGTGAACCGCCATGGCGCCTTCGCCGAATACATCAGCATGCCCTCATCGAACCTGTGGCCGATCCCGGACCAGATCCCGAGCGAACTTGCAGCCTACTTCGATCCCTACGGCAACGCCGCACACTGCGCGCTCGAATTCGACGTGATCGGCGAAGACGTGTTGATCACCGGTGCCGGACCAATCGGCATCATCGCCGCCGGTATCTGCAAGCATGTCGGGGCGCGCAATGTCGTCGTCACCGACGTCAACGACTATCGCCTGAAGCTCGCCGCCGACATGGGTGCGACGCGCGTCGTCAATGTCAGCAAGCAGTCGCTGAAGGAAGTGGTGAAGGACCTGCACATGGAAGGCTTCGACGTCGGCCTCGAAATGAGCGGCAACACCCACGCGTTCAACGACATGCTCGACTGCATGTACCACGGCGGCAAGATCGCCCTGCTCGGCATCCTGCCCAAGGGCGCCGGCATCGACTGGGACAAGGTCATCTTCAAGGGCCTGACCATGCACGGCATGTACGGTCGCAAGATGTATGAGACCTGGTACAAGATGACGCAAATGGTGCTGACCGGCTTCCCGCTGCAGAAAGTGCTGACCCACCAGATCCACATCGACGACTTCCAGCGCGGCTTCGACCTGATGGAAGCCGGCAACTGCGGCAAGGTCGTTTGCAGCTGGAATTGACCCGTGTGGACAGCGATGCGCTGCACGCTTCAGCACAGGCTCAAGCGTTATGCTGCGCGCCATGCCGAATTGCCGAAGCCATTGCAACTGGCACTTTCTGATCGCGTGCGTGGTCGCTTCGGCGGGCCATGCACAGAGTTTCTGCGAAGCGGTAACGACTGACCCGATCGCCGGTGCAACCGTGCTGGGCAATGGTTCGCCCGGCAGTGTGACGACGGCACAGATCCAGACGGCGCTCGACGCTGGCGGCGCAATCCTGATCAACCAGGGCCCAAGCCCGAGCACGATTGTCGTCACGCAGACACTGATTGCGAGCCGCGCCACGGTGCTCGACGGTGGCGGCGTCACGCTGTCTGGCGGCGATGTGCGGCGCATTCTTTCCATCATCAATCCGAACCCGGCGCCGAACGCGCCACTGTTCACCGTCACGCTGCAGAACATCAGTTTCGCTGACGCGCGCACCACCACGGGCCGCGGCGCAGCGATCTACAAACAGCACGACTTCGAGTTCGGCAACAAGGTCAGCCTCAAGCTGGTGAATTGCCGCTTCAGTGGCAACGACGCGCCGCTCGATGGGACGTCGGAGGACGATGGCGGCGGCGCGTTCTACGGCGAATTGCTGAATCGCATCGACGTCGGCAACTGCGTTTTCGAGAACAACACCGGCAGCAATGGCGGCGCGCTGTATTCGCTCGGCAGCCTGCGCCTGAACATTGTCGACAGCCTGTTCGAAGGCAATCGCGCGATCGGCACCGGCGGCAACCCGGGCAATGGCGGCAATGCCGGTGCATTTGGCGTTGATGGTGCGACGCGGCTGGTCGACGTCTGCCGCACGCGCTTCGTCGACAATCAAAGCAATGCCTACGGCGCCGGTTTCTTCAGCGTGATGTACGACCAGCAAAGCCGCAGTCGCTTCGAAGACGTCGAGTTCCGCGGCAATCTGCAGATCAGCACCGATCGCCACACCGGCGGCGCTTATATTCAGGACGGCCCCTGGGCGATGGAACGGGTCAGCTTCATCGACAACGAGGCGCAGGGCTTCGGCGGCCTGTTCGTCGCGGGAAACGCGCCAGGCACGATTCGCAATGCCACGTTCTCGAACAACACGGCACGCACCGGGCTGGGTGGGGCAATGGCGCTCAGCAGCAGCGTGCCGATTTCGATCGTGAATACGACGATCGCAAACAACACCGCCGGTGCATTTGCCGCGGGCATCGCGATCAACATGCCGAACCAGCTGCGTCTGACCAATGTCGTATTCGCGAACAACGTCGGCGGCAACGTGTTCGTCGATTGGGCGATGAACAACCCGGCCTCGCTCGATGGCGGCGGCAATATGCAATGGCCGCAGACGCGAATCTCCGGCATGACCAATGGTGGCCCCGAAGAAGCGGTGACCGCAACCGCACAGTTCGCGAGCCCGCTATTGCCGACGGTAAGCGCCGACAACGGGGGCGAAGTGCCGACACTTGCCATGCCGTCCAACAGCCCGGCGCGCGACAGCGGCGTCGCGACGATCGGCGGTAGCGGCGTCGCGGTGCCAATCACCGATGCACGCGGTCTGCTGCGCGACGGCCCCGTGGATCGCGGGAGTTACGAATTCCAGGATCCCGCGCGCATTTTTGGTGATGGCTTCGAGGACGGTTGAGGGAAGATCGCGGTAGGGACACGCCTCACGGCACGGAAACGCTCGATATCGGCATCCGACGTGCATGGATGCACGAGTGTCGCGGGAGGCACGATGCCGGGAGCGACCACCACCCAGTTCACCTTTGCATGATCCATCCCGACCGCGAGCGCATCCAGCGCATCGTGTTGACCACGTCCCGGGTCGCTCCTGCGCATCCATGCGCCCGCGACACTTGCACATCCCTGTGCATCGAAAGTCTTCCTCCCATCGACTCCGCACTCGTCCCGAGCTTGTTCGCCGACTTCATCGCTCACGCCAAGATCTGACTTCTCCGATCCGTGCCTCATCGGCTTCGGTTCCTCTGTCCCGATGCGGGCCGCGCGCAGACATCACGCACGGCCGAACTCCGGTCAGGCTTCACGTTACGCCTCGCGACGCACCGCGCATGACTCGGGGACAACGTCGATCGCTACTCCTTTGTTGGCGAGGACTTTCACCCCTGCGTCCGCCGGTTTCGCCGGCGCACCTTATTCGAATCCATTGGTGAACTGGACGTTGTCGATCTGTCCGCGCAATTCGCCCGTCGTGTGCGTTTGTGATTGCACTTCGAAATACCACTCGCCGCGTTTCAGTTGTTCGGCCTGCACGGGCGTGATGCTGATGGCTGCTTCATCGATGCTGGCGAAACGTGCGTTTGATGTCGGCAGGACGCGCGTCACCGCGCCGACCTGACCGCGCCGCGCGGGACCGCGAATCTGCGTTGCGGTGTTGGTATCACCCAACCCGAAATATTCCAGCTCAACGCGGATTTCATCTTCCGGGCCAGCCAGCGTCACTACCCCGTAGCCCGTCGCGGATGTCGCTGCCGCAGGCACGTTTTGATCGCCGGTGAGGAAGCTTTCGATTACACGATCCGCAAAAATCTGCCCGCGAATTTCACCACCTGCATCCGACGTGGAATGCACGTTGAAGTACCAGAGCCCGGCCTTGAGGTCGGCCACTTGTTGCGGCGTCAACGCAAAAGTCAGTGGGCCCAGGGTACCCATGGTCAATGCGCTGTTGCCCAGATCAAACAACACACCGGCCTCTGCGCCAATTGCCGCTGGCCCGTGGATATGCGTCATGGTGTTGTTGCCACCCAGGTCACTGAAGGTCAGGTTCACGGTCATTTCATTGCCCGCCGCATTGAGTGTCACGCGCCCGCGACCAATACCGGTGCTGTCCACCGGCGGCACTTCCTGCGTGCCATCGAGCGCCGCCGTGAAGGTGGTCGCACGTTGTGGCAGGAAGGCCGCTTCGAAATTCTGATGTTCGATCGACGCAAACCCGGCCGCTTGAATGGGTGAAGCCGGCAAGATTCCCGCCAAACCCAGCACGCGCAATTCATCACCGGGTTGCGTGGTTGGTGCATCACCATCAAAAAATTGCGCGGTGTTCGGCAACAGTTGGGTGATCACGCGATCCGCACCGCCCGCAGTCAGCAGATTGAGTCGTTCGATTTCAGTCATCTCGACAAAGAACGGCGCGGGTGCGTTGTTGGTTCGATCAAGGCGCACCACGTTGCCAATCAACGCGATGTTGAAGTGTTCACCCGAACCACCGCCAGTAATTGCGGCGATATCAAATCCATCACCGCCAACAAATTCATCATCGTCACGGCCCGGATTCCAAACCAGCGTGTCGTCATTGGCATCACCGCGCAGACGGTCAAGTGTTCCAGCAGGATTGTCGCCGCCATCCATCGTGTCATTGCCCGGTCCACCTTCCAGAACGTCGGCGCCATCACCACCAATCAAGGTGTCATTACCTTCACCGCCGCGCAGCACGAGGGCAATCAAACCATTCAGTCCTGCACTGCCAATGATCTGGTCATCACCCAGACCGCCATTCACCTGAAAGTTTTCCGTGCTGCCGATGTCGATGCCGAACGGCACCAGGTTGCTGCGGTTGAACTGCACGCGCGCACCGTTCGGTGTGATCGAAAACACATCACCCGTGGCCGCGTTGGCTGCGCCGTTGACGATGGCGGTGTCGGTGCCGGTGCCACCTTCGAACACGTCGGTGTTGTCGCCGTTGTTCCAGATCATCTGGTCATCGCCGTCA
>JAYUVY010000067.1:0-11921 GCA_043753835.1 Lysobacterales bacterium
TCGCTCTTCATGGGCCGTCTTCGGACAAGCCCTTGGAGAACACTTGAAAACGCTCCGCCGGGACAATCAGTAGTGTTTTCAAGTGTTCTTTGATCCGACTGCAAAGAACGGGTTTGGTCGGGCTCCGGTGCAATGCCGGGGTTGTCCGCCAGCGGTTGGTAGTGGCCAACCACCAAGCTTTGAATCGCCTTGTCCTGCCCTTGATCGGCGGGAAGAAGGCTCGATTGACAGTCGCCGACGGAGGTTTGGCCTGGCCCAGGCGGAGCTTCCTGAGACGGAGTGGGAAACTACATATGGCGCAACATGCAACTCCCTACAGCTACACCGAGCGCAAGCGAATTCGCAAGAGCTTCGGTAAACGCGAGAGTGTTCTGAAGGTTCCCTATCTGCTGACGATGCAGCAGGAGTCATACATCGCCTTCCTCCAGAAGGAAGTCCCCCCGCTAAAACGAAAACCCGAAGGCCTGCAGGCCGCCTTCCTTTCCGCGTTCCCGATTGTTTCGCACAACGGTTTCGTGGAAATGAAGTTCATCGAATTCAACATGGCCAAACCGGCTTTCGACACGCGCGAATGCCAGGTGCGGGGACTGACCTACGCCGCCGCCGTGCGCGCGAAGCTGCAGATGATCATCTATGACCGCGAATCGCCTCAGGCGAAGACAGTCAAAGAGATCAAGGAGCAAGAGGTCTACATGGGCGAAGTGCCGCTGATGACCGAATACGGCTCCTTCATCGTCAACGGCACCGAGCGGGTGATCGTGTCTCAGCTGCACCGCTCGCCCGGCGTGTTCTTCGAGCATGACAAGGGCAAGACGCACTCCAGCGGCAAGCTGCTGTTCAGCGCCCGCATCATTCCCTACCGCGGTTCGTGGCTCGATTTTGAGTTCGACCCGAAGGACATCCTGTACTTCCGCGTCGACCGCCGCCGCAAGATGCCGGTGACGATTCTGCTGAAGGCGATCGGCCTGAACCCCGAATCGATCCTGGCGCACTTCTTCGTGTTCGACAACTTCCGCCTGATGGACACCGGTGCCCAGATGGAGTTCGTGGCCGACCGTTTGCGCGGCGAGATCGCCCGCTTCGACATCACCGACAAGAACGGTGTGGTCGTGGTCGAGAAGGACAAGCGCATCACCGCTCGCCACACCCGCACGCTGGAAACCACCGAAACGCAATTCATCAGCGTGCCGGAAGACTATCTGGCGGGCCGCATGTTGGCCCGCAACGTGGTGGATGCCGACACCGGCGAGATCCTGGCCAAGGCCAACGACGAGTTGACCGAAGCGCTGTTGAAGAAGCTGCGTCTGGCAGGCGTCAAGGAAATTCCTTGCCTGTACACGAACGAGCTCGACGAAGGTGCGTACATCTCGCAGACCCTGGCGGCCGATGAAACCGCCGATCAGTTGGCCGCGCGCGTGGCCATCTACCGCATGATGCGGCCCGGCGAGCCGCCGACCGAAGACGCCGTGGAAGCCCTGTTCCATCGGTTGTTCTACAACGCCGACACCTACGATTTGTCGCGCGTGGGCCGGATGAAGTTCAACGCCCGCGTCGGCCGCAATGCCGCCGAAGGCGCGATGACGCTGGCCAACGAAGACATCCTCGATGTGGTGAAAATCCTGGTCGAGCTGCGCAACGGTCGCGGCGAAGTCGACGACATCGACCATCTGGGCAACCGGCGCGTTCGCTGCGTCGGCGAACTGGCCGAGAACCAGTACCGCTCGGGCCTCGCGCGCATCGAAAAGGCCGTCAAGGAACGCCTCGGCCAAGCCGAAACCGAAGCCCTGATGCCGCACGACCTGATCAACTCGAAGCCGATTTCGGCCGCGTTGAAAGAGTTTTTTGGCGCGTCGCAGCTGTCGCAGTTCATGGACCAGACAAACCCGCTGTCCGAGATCACGCACAAGCGTCGCGTCTCGGCCCTGGGGCCGGGCGGTTTGACCCGCGAACGTGCCGGTTTCGAAGTGCGCGACGTGCACCCGACCCACTACGGCCGCGTCTGCCCGATCGAGACCCCGGAAGGCCCGAACATCGGCCTGATCAACTCGCTCGCGGTGTATGCGCGCACGAACAGCTACGGATTCCTTGAAACGCCGTTCCGCAAGGTCAACGATGGCAAGGTCACGAGTGACTGCGAGTATTTTTCGGCCATTGAAGAAGCCGAGCTCGTCATCGCGCAGGCCAACTCGGACATCAACGAAAAGGGCTTCCTGACCGAAGACCTGGTGTCGGCGCGCTATCGCGGCGAATCGGAACTGCGTGCGCGCAAAGACGTGCAATACATGGACGTTTCGCCGATGCAGCCGGTCTCGGTCGCAGCAGCGCTTGTTCCGTTCCTCGAGCACGACGACGCCAACCGCGCATTGATGGGCGCGAACATGCAACGTCAGGCGGTTCCGACGCTGCGGGCGCAGACACCAATGGTCGGTACCGGCATCGAGCGCGTCGTCGCGCGCGACTCGGGTGTGATCGTCAACGCATTGCGCGGCGGCGTCATCGACCAGGTCGATGCGGCACGTATCGTGGTGCGCGCGCATGAAGCTGAAGTGGCCGGCAACGATGCTGGCGTCGACATCTACTCGCTGGTCAAGTACACCCGCTCCAACCAGAACACCTGTCTCAACCAGACGCCACTCGTCAAGGTCGGCGATGTCGTTGCGAAGGGCGATGTGCTCGCTGACGGTCCGTCCACCGACATCGGTGAACTCGCCCTCGGCCAAAACATGCTGGTCGCGTTCATGCCGTGGAATGGTTACAACTTCGAAGACTCGATCCTGCTTTCGGAACGCGTCGTCCAGGAAGACCGCTACACGACGATCCACATCGAAGAACTGGCTTGCGTCGCGCGCGACACCAAGCTCGGGCCGGAAGAAATCACCGCAGATATTCCGAACGTCTCGGAACAGGCGCTGACGCGTCTCGACCAGAGCGGCATTGTCTACATCGGTGCGGAAGTGAAGGCGGGCGACATCCTCGTCGGCAAGGTCACGCCGAAGGGCGAAAGCCAGCTGACGCCGGAAGAGAAGCTGCTACGTGCGATCTTCGGCGAGAAGGCGTCCGACGTGAAGGACAGCTCGCTGCGCGTGCCACCGGGTATGGACGGCACCGTCATCGACGTGCAGGTCTTCACCCGCGACGGCATCGAGAAGGACAAGCGTGCGCGTCAGATCGAGGAAATGGAAATCAAGCGCGTCAAGAAAGACTTTGACGACCAGTTCCGTATCCTCGAAGCGGCGATCTATTCGCGTCTGCGTGGCCAGATCACCGGCCGTGTCGCCAATGGCGGTCCGCAGGGTCTGAAGAAGGGCGCCGAAATCAGTGCCGACTTCCTCGATTCGCTGAAGAAGGATGAGTGGTTCCAGATCCGCATGAAGGACGAGGACGCTGCCGAATTCATCGAGAAGGCGCAGGAACAGATCGCACGTCATCGTGCCGAGTTCGACAAGCGCTTCACCGAGAAAAAAGGCAAGATCACGGCCGGCGACGATCTCGCGCCAGGCGTGCTCAAGATGGTCAAGGTCTATCTGGCCGTGAAGCGTCGCATCCAGCCCGGCGACAAGATGGCCGGTCGCCACGGCAACAAGGGTGTGGTCTCGACCATCGTTCCGGTCGAAGACATGCCGTTCATGGCCGATGGTCGCCCGGTCGACATCGTGCTGAACCCGCTCGGCGTGCCCTCGCGTATGAACATCGGCCAGATCCTCGAAACCCATCTCGGATGGGCGGCGAAGGGTCTCGGCGAAAAGATCCGCCGCATGATCGAAGCGAACGAGAAGGCCGCGGACCTGCGCAAGTTCCTCGACACCATCTACAACCATGACAAGAAGGCGTATGGCGAACGCGAACATCTGGCCGACTTGAACGACAGCGAGATCTTGGCGTTGTCGCGCAAGCTGCAGGACGGCGTGCCGATGGCGACCCCGGTGTTCGACGGTGCGGCCGAGTCCGAAATCAAGGCGATGCTCAGGCTCGCCGACCTTCCGGAGTCGGGTCAGACGACCCTGTACGACGGTCGTACCGGCGAAGCTTTCGATCGCGAAGTCACGGTCGGCTACATGTACATGCTGAAGTTGAACCATCTGGTCGACGACAAGATGCATGCCCGCTCGACCGGTCCGTACTCGCTCGTGACCCAGCAGCCGCTGGGTGGCAAGGCGCAGTTCGGTGGTCAGCGCTTCGGTGAAATGGAAGTCTGGGCACTGGAAGCATACGGCGCGGCTTACACGCTTCAGGAAATGCTCACGGTCAAATCCGACGACGTCGGCGGCCGCAACCAGATGTACAAGAACATCGTCGATGGCAATCACGAGATGACCGCCGGCATGCCGGAATCCTTCAACGTGTTGGTGAAGGAAATCCGCTCGCTCGCGATCAATATCGAGTTGGAAGGCCAGTGAGCTTAGGAGATTGATGCCATGAAAGATTTACTGAACCTGTTCAACCAGCAGCGCCAGTCGCTCGACTTCGACTCGATCCGCATCGGGCTGTCATCGCCCGATCTGATCCGTTCGTGGTCGTTTGGCGAAGTGAAAAAGCCGGAAACGATCAACTATCGCACCTTCAAACCGGAACGCGACGGACTGTTCTGCGCCGCGATCTTCGGGCCGATCAAGGACTACGAATGCCTGTGCGGCAAGTACAAGCGCATGAAGCATCGTGGCGTGGTCTGCGAAAAGTGCGGTACCGAAGTCACGCTCGCCAAGGTGCGTCGCGAACGCATGGGCCATATCGAGCTGGCCTCGCCGACCGCGCACATCTGGTTCCTCAAGTCGCTGCCGTCGCGCATCGGCCTGATGCTGGACATGACGCTGCGCGACATCGAACGCATCCTCTACTTCGAAGCCTATGTCGTCGTCGATCCGGGTCTGACTCCGCTCGATCGCGGCCAGATCCTGTCGGAAGAACAGTTCCTGCAGGAAGTCGAGTCACACGGTGACGAATTCGACGCCCGCATGGGTGCCGAAGCCGTGCACGAACTGCTCAAGACGATTGATCTGAACGGCGAGCTCGTGCGTCTTCGCGAAGAGATGGGCACCACCTCGTCCGAGACCAAGCTCAAGCGTTATTCGAAGCGCATCAAGCTCATGGAAAGTTTCATCGATTCCGGCAATCGCCCGGAATGGATGGTGATGACTGTGTTGCCGGTGCTGCCGCCGGATCTGCGTCCGCTGGTCCCGCTCGATGGTGGCCGCTTCGCGACCTCGGATCTGAACGATCTTTACCGCCGCGTCATCAACCGCAACAACCGCCTCAAGCGCCTGCTCGAACTCAATGCGCCGGACATCATCGTGCGCAACGAGAAGCGCATGCTGCAGGAGTCAGTCGACGCGTTGATGGACAACGGCCGTCGCGGCCGTGCCATCACCGGCACCAACAAGCGTCCGCTCAAGTCGCTCGCCGACATGATCAAGGGCAAGCAAGGGCGGTTCCGTCAGAACCTGCTCGGCAAGCGCGTCGACTACTCGGGCCGTTCGGTCATCGTGGTTGGCCCGACGCTGAAGCTGCATGAATGCGGCCTGCCGAAGAAGATGGCGCTGGAACTGTTCAAGCCGTTCATCTTCTCGAAGCTGCAGTTGCGTGGTCTCGCGACCACCATCAAGGCGGCGAAGAAGCTGGTCGAGCGTGAATCGGCCGAGGTGTGGGACATCCTCGAAGAAGTGATCCGCGAACATCCGGTCATGCTCAACCGTGCGCCGACCCTGCATCGTCTCGGCATCCAGGCGTTCGAGCCGGTGTTGATCGAAGGCAAGGCGATCCAGCTGCATCCGCTCGTGTGTACGGCATTCAACGCCGACTTCGACGGTGACCAGATGGCCGTGCATGTGCCGCTGTCGATCGAAGCCCAGCTCGAAGCGCGCGCGCTGATGATGTCGTCGAACAACATCCTCAGCCCGGCGAACGGTGAGCCGATCATCGTACCGACGCAGGACGTCGTGCTGGGTCTCTACTACATGACCCGCGAACTCGTGAATGCGAAGGGCGAGGGCATGGTGTTCGCGAACATCTCGGAAGTGAAGCGCGCGTACGACAATCGTGCCGTTGCGCTGCACGCCAAGATCAAGGTGCGCCTGAAGGATCCGGATGGTGCGCGCATCAACAAGCTCACGATCGTGGAAACGACCGTGGGCCGAGCCTTGCTTGCGGAAATCCTGCCGGAAGGTCTGCCGTTCGCGGTGATCAACCAGGATCTGACCAAAAAGGCGATCTCGCGTCTGATCAATGCTTCGTACCGTACGCTTGGTCTGAAAGAGACGGTCGTGTTCGCCGACCAGCTGATGTACACGGGCTTCGCCTACGCGACTCGCGCCGGTGTGTCCATCGGCATCGACGACATGACGATTCCGCCGGAGAAAGCGCAGATCGTCGGTGAAGCCGAGAAGGAAGTGAAGGACATCCAGGAGCAGTTTGCTTCGGGTCTGGTCACGGCCGGCGAGCGCTACAACAAGGTCGTCGACATCTGGTCGCGTACCAGTGAACGCGTCGCGCAGGCGATGATGAAGGGCATCAGCACCGAGAAGGTGAAGAATGCCGAAGGCAAGATCGTCGAACAGAAGTCGATGAACTCGATTTACATCATGGCCGACTCCGGCGCGCGAGGTTCTGCGGCGCAGATCCGCCAGCTCGCCGGTATGCGTGGCCTGATGGCACGACCGGACGGCTCGATCATCGAAACGCCGATCAAGGCGAACTTCCGTGAAGGCCTCGACGTGCTGCAGTACTTCATCTCGACCCATGGTGCCCGTAAGGGTCTCGCGGATACCGCGCTGAAGACGGCGAACTCGGGTTACCTCACGCGTCGTCTTGTCGACGTCGCGCAGGACGTGGTGATCACCGAAGTCGATTGCGGGACGTTGGGTGGATTCACCATGACCGCCATCGTCGAAGGTGGTGATGTGGTCGAACCGCTGCGCGATCGCGTCCTCGGACGCGTCGTGGCCGAAGACGTCTACGCCCCCGGCACCGACGAGAAGCCGATCGTGCAGCGCAACGAGTTGCTCGACGAAAAGCACGTTGACCTGATCGAGACCGCCGGCGTGCAGTCGATCAAGGTGCGCTCGACCATCACCTGCGAATCGCGTCACGGCGTCTGCTCGCATTGCTACGGCCGCGATCTGGCCCGTGGTCACATCGTCAATATTGGTGAAGCGGTCGGCGTCATCGCCGCGCAGTCAATCGGCGAACCCGGCACCCAGCTCACCATGCGTACCTTCCACATCGGTGGCGCGGCATCGCGAGCGGCGGCTGTCGACAGTGTGCAGGTCAAGACAAGCGGCTCGCTCAAGTTCAATAACGTCAAGACCGTGCAGCACGCGGCGGGTCACCTGGTCGCGGTCTCGCGCTCCGGTGAATTGTCGGTGATGGACGCAAACGGTCGTGAACGCGAACGTTATCGCGTGCCCTACGGCGCGACGATCTCGGTCAAGGACGGCGATCCGATCAAGGCCGGTCAAACGGTCGCGAACTGGGACCCGCATACACATCCGATCGTTTCGGAAGTGGCCGGCACCCTGCGCTTCAGCGACTTCGTCGACGGTGTCACCGTTCAGGAACAGATCGATGATTTGACTGGTTTGCAGTCGGCTGTCGTGACCGATCCGAAGCGTCGTGGTTCCGCGGCCAAGGACCTGCGTCCGATGGTTCGCCTCGAAGACAAGAAGGGCAAGGAACTGAAATTGCCCGGCACCGACATTCCGGCGCAGTACTTCCTGCCGCCCGGCGCGATCGTGTCGTTGCAGGATGGTGCCCAGGTTGGCGTTGGCGACGTGGTTGCACGTATCCCGCAAGAAACGTCCAAGACCCGCGACATTACCGGTGGTCTGCCGCGCGTTGCCGACTTGTTCGAAGCACGCAAGCCGAAGGAGCCAGCCATCCTCGCGGAGCGCACCGGCATCATCAGCTTCGGCAAAGACACCAAGGGCAAGCAGCGCCTGATCATCAGCGACAAGGACGGCGACACCCATGAAGAGCTGATTCCAAAGTGGCGTCAGGTCATCGTGTTCGAGGGTGAGCACATCGAGAAGGGCGAAACCGTCGTCGACGGCGAGCCGAACCCGCAGGACATCCTGCGCTTGAAGGGTGTCGAGCCGCTGGCTGAATACCTGACGCGCGAAATCCAGGACGTCTACCGTCTGCAGGGCGTGAAGATCAACGACAAGCACATCGAAACGATTGTTCGCCAGATGCTGCGCAAGGTCGAAATCACCGACGGTGGCGAAACCCGCTACATGCGTGGCGAACAGACCGATCGCGTGCGCGTGCTCGACGAGAACGCCCGTGTACGCGTCCGCAACGAACGTACGGCGACCTACGAGCCGGTGCTGCTGGGCATTACCAAGGCCTCGCTGGCGACGGAATCGTTCATTTCCGCGGCGTCCTTCCAGGAGACGACGCGCGTTTTGACCGAGGCTGCGGTCCGCGGCACGCGAGACACCTTGCGCGGACTGAAGGAAAACGTTATTGTTGGTCGCTTGATCCCGGCCGGAACCGGGCTTGCATACCACGCGAAACGTCGCGCGGCCAATGCGGGCCTTACCGAAGCTGAGCTTGACTCGTTCCGCGGTGCGTCCAGTGTGACGTTCGCGGAGCCTCTTGCTGAGGACAGTGGTAACGACGAGACCTAAGTCTCGTCCAACATACGAAATGAGGCACAGGACGTGCCTCGTGTTCGAGGCCAAGGATGCCAGTTCAGTCGTTGACAGTTGCGTTACGTGACTGTTAAAGTCTCAAAGCTGACAGGTCGGCTGGTGCCGGCCTGTCTTTCGTTTCTCAGGACTCTTTCACATGGCGACGATCAATCAGTTGGTGCGCACTGCGCGCCGTCCGAAGACCTACAAAAGTGCATCGCCGGCTCTGGCCAGCTGCCCACAGCGTCGCGGCGTTTGCACGCGCGTGTATACGACGACCCCGAAGAAGCCGAATTCGGCGCTTCGCAAGGTCGCCAAAGTGCGTCTCACCAACGGCTTTGAAGTCATCAGCTATATCGGTGGCGAAGGACACAACCTTCAAGAGCATTCGGTTGTGTTGATTCGCGGCGGTCGCGTCAAGGATCTCCCGGGCGTTCGCTACCACACGGTTCGTGGCTCGCTCGACGCCTCCGGCGTCGCCAAGCGCCGCCAGAGTCGTTCCAAGTACGGCGCCAAGCGCCCGAAGAAATCCTAACTTCAGTCCGGGTTGAATTCCTATGTCGCGTAAAGGCTCTACTCCGCAGCGTACCCTGCTTCCCGATCCGAAACACGGAAGCGAGACGATCGCGCGCTTTATCAACATGATCATGAAGAGCGGCAAGAAAGCGACTGCCGAAGGCATCGTTTACGGCGCGCTCAGTGTGATCGGCGAAAAGAATGCCGATGCCATCTCGATCGTCGACAAGGCGCTGAGCAATGTCTCGCCGTCGGTCGAAGTGAAGTCGCGTCGTGTCGGTGGTGCCACCTACCAAGTGCCTGTCGAAGTTCGCCCGGCGCGCCGTTTGGCGCTCGCGATGCGTTGGACGATTGACGCAGCGCGCAAGCGCGGCGAAACGTCGATGCCGCGCAAGCTTGCTGGCGAGCTCGTGGATGCGGCGGAAAGCCGCGGCGGCGCCGTCAAGAAGCGCGAAGAAACTCATCGTATGGCCGAAGCTAATAAAGCTTTCGCGCACTACCGCTGGTAATTGGACAGGACCCTGACCATGGCGCGACTTACGCCCATTGACCGTTACCGCAACTTCGGCATCATGGCTCACATTGATGCGGGAAAGACGACGACGACTGAACGCATCCTGTTTTACACCGGTGTCAACCACAAGATCGGCGAAGTCCATGATGGCGCCGCGACGATGGATTGGATGGAGCAGGAGCAGGAACGCGGCATCACGATTACGTCGGCTGCCACCACCTGCTTCTGGTCGGGCATGGACAAGTCCATGCAGCAGCATCGTTTCAACATCATTGATACGCCTGGCCACGTCGACTTCACCATTGAAGTCGAGCGTTCGTTGCGTGTGCTCGACGGCGCAGTGTTTGTGTTGTGCGCAGTTGGCGGCGTGCAGCCGCAGTCGGAAACTGTCTGGCGCCAGGCCAACAAGTACGCGGTACCGCGTCTTGCCTTCGTCAACAAGATGGATCGCACCGGCGCCAATTTCAACAAGGTCGTCGAGCAGTTGAAGTCGCGTCTTGGTGCTCTTGCCGTGCCGATGCAGTTGCCGATTGGTGCCGAAGAGCATTTCGAAGGCGTGGTTGACCTGATCAAGATGAAGGCGATCATCTGGGACATGGCGAACCAGGGTACGAGCTTCGTTTACGGTGACATCCCGGCCGCGATGCTTGAGGACTCGAAGAAAGCGCGCGAGTTCATGGTCGAGTCCGCGGCTGAGTCATCGGAATTGCTGATGAACAAGTATCTCGAGGACGGCGAACTGACCGAAGCCGAGATCATGAGCGGTATCCGTGCGCGCACGCTGACCTGCGACATCATTCCGATGTTTTGCGGCACTGCGTTCAAGAACAAGGGTGTGCAGGCGATGCTGGATGCGGTCATCCACTTCCTGCCGGCACCGTCCGATCGTCCGCCGGTCAAGGGCCTCGACGAGAACGACAAGGACGCCACGCGTACGCCTGGCGACAAAGAGCCGTTCTCGGCGCTTGCGTTCAAGATCATGACCGATCCCTACGTCGGTTCGCTGACCTTCTTCCGTGTCTATTCGGGCACGCTGAACGCGGGTGACCACGTCTACAACCCGGTCAAGAGCAAGAAAGAGCGTATCGGCCGCATCTTGCAGATGCATGCCAATCAGCGCGACGAAATCAAGGAAGTCCTCGCCGGCGATATCGCTGCTGCGGTTGGCCTGAAGGACGTCACCACGGGCGACACGCTGTGCTCGCAGGACCACGTGATTACGCTCGAGCGCATGATCTTCCCGGAACCTGTCATCTCGATGGCAGTGGAACCGAAAACCAAGTCGGATCAGGAGCGCATGGGTATCGCGCTCGGTCGTCTGGCTCAGGAAGATCCTTCGTTCCGCGTGCGTACGGATGAAGAGTCGGCACAGACCATCATCTCGGGCATGGGCGAGTTGCATCTCGAAATCCTCGTTGATCGCATGAAGCGCGAGTTCAACGTCGAAGCGAATGTCGGCAAGCCGCAGGTGGCTTATCGCGAAGCAATCCGCAAGGCCGTCCGTCAGGAAGGCAAGTTCGTGCGCCAGTCCGGTGGTCGTGGTCAATATGGTCACATCGTGATCGAGATGGAGCCGATGGAGCGCGGTGGTGGTTACGTGTTCGAGAATGCGATCGTCGGTGGCGTGGTTCCCAAGGAATACGTTACTGCGGCGGACAAGGGCATTCAGGAAGCCGTCAAGAATGGCGTGCTTGCCGGATATCCGGTCGTCGACGTCAAGATCAAGGCGGTGGACGGTTCGTACCATGATGTCGACTCGAACGAAATGGCGTTCAAGATTGCCGGTTCCATGGCCTTCAAGGAAGCGTTCAAAAAGGCCAATCCGGCGCTGCTTGAGCCGATCATGAAAGTTGAAGTGGTCACGCCTGAGGACTACATGGGCGACGTGATGGGCGATCTTTCGCGCCGTCGCGGCATTTTGCAGGGAACGGACGACTCGCCCTCGGGCAAGGTCATCAACGCGATGCTGCCGCTCGGTGAAATGTTCGGCTACGCGACGGCGATGCGCTCGATGTCGCAGGGTCGTGCCACGTTCACGATGGAATTCGATCATTACGCCGAAGCGCCGAACAATATCGCTGAAGCTGTCATCAAGAAAAACGCCTGATCGCGTTCCTTGACCAACATTCAACACCAAATATCTGACATTTAACTTAAGGGTTTGCAGTCATGGCAAAGGGTAAATTCGAGCGCACCAAGCCGCACGTGAACGTGGGGACGATTGGTCACGTGGATCACGGCAAGACGACGCTGACGGCGGCGTTGAC
>JAYUVY010000068.1:0-83967 GCA_043753835.1 Lysobacterales bacterium
GTCTTCGGTAAATCGGGACTTTCGCATACGCTCCTCGCTATGGGGCGGGAGCTATCCTCTCAACTTTCAGCTCGTCCGAAAATCGGCCAGCAGGTCAGGATCGGCTGGATCGAAGAGGTTCCGGGCGTCAATTGTCAGGAGTCGACGCGCGCGGCGCTGATCGAATCCCTGCGAATTACCCTGGGCGAAGCACTCGAATTCAACCGGCAAGAGGCGATTGGTGCCGCCGGCAACGACTACGAAGAATTGCCGATCGCGGTATGAAGCGCCGAGCCTGAACAATTCTGATGGGTCAGCAAGGCACCATCGCGCGACGCGCGCGCAAACCCGAGTACCGATGAAACGCATCCGCATCGACAAACCCGGTGGCTATGACGCGCTGTGCGTCGAAGAAGTCGCCGACTCGCTACCGGGCAGTGGCCAGGTGCGTATCGCCGTGGAAGCCTGCGGCGTGAACTATGCCGACGGCATCATCCGCATGGGCTTGTATGCGTCGGCGCGCGAACTGCATGGCTATCCGATCACGCCGGGCTTCGAGGTCGCCGGTCGCATCGACGCGATCGGCGCCGACGTGACTGGTTGGCAACTTGGCCAGGCGGTGATCGGATTGACGCTGTTCAACGGCTACAGCAGCCAGATCTGCCTCGATCAGGAGCAGGTATTCGCGCTGCCCGCGCAGCTGTCGATGACCGAAGGCGCGAGTCTGCCGACGGTGTTCCTGACCGCCTGGTTCATGGTCCATCAGCAGTTGTTTCCACGAACCGGCGAGCGCTGGTTGGTGCACTCGGCCGCTGGCGGGGTCGGCTCGGCGCTGGTTCAACTCGGTCAACTCGCCGGTTGTCAGGTCACCGGCGTTGTCGGCAACACGCACAAAGTCGAACACTGCCAGCGCATGGGCGCGCACCGCGTGATCGACAAGTCACGCGAGGATCTGTGGACGCTTGCCAAGACTGATGCACCCGGCGGTTATCACGCGATCTTCGATGCCAACGGCGTGGCAACACTGCGTGACAGCTATGCGCATCTGGCACCGACCGGGCGTCTGGTGATCTACGGCTTTCACAGCATGTTGCCGCACAATGGCCGTCTGAACTGGCTGCGCCTGGCCTGGGACTGGTTGCGCACGCCGCGGTTCAATCCGCTCGACATGACCCAGAAAAACCGCAGCGTGCTCGCGGCCAATCTGAGTTTCCTGCAGTCGGAGTCGCCACGTCTGCGCGAAGGCATGCACTGGCTGCTGCAGCATTTCGAGCGCGGCGAATTGCAACCCTTGCCGGTCGAATGCTTTCCGCTCGCTCAAGTCGCCGATGCGCAACGCCGTATCGAATCCGGTCTGAGCGTCGGCAAACTGGTGTTGTTGCCCTGACGACGCTCAACCACTCGCACCAAACAGCATTCCCGCCGCTGCGGTAACGCCCATTGCCAGCGCGCCCCAGAAGGTCATGCGGACGACGCCGATGATCGGCTTGGCACCGCCGATGTAGCCGGCAAGTGCACCGAGCGCGGCGAGCACACCAAGCGAGACCGCAGACACCAGCGTCGCCGAAACTTTTTCCGGGCCGAGCAGCACAGCCAGCAGCGGCAAGGCGGCACCGACGGCGAACGTCGCCGCTGATGCGAGTGCGGCTTGCACCGGGCGTGCCGTACCAATGTCGGTGATGCCCAGTTCGTCGCGCGCATGGGCGCCGAGTGCATCATGCGCCATCAACTGCTCGGCGACCTGCTTCGCAGTCTCGGCGTCGAGCCCGCGTTTGCGATAGATCCCGGCGAGCTCGGCGTGCTCGTGGACCGAATCGGTCGCGAGTTCCTGTCGTTCGCGTTCCAGATCGGCGCGTTCGGTGTCGGATTGCGAGCTGACCGAGACGTACTCGCCCGCCGCCATCGACATCGCCCCCGCGACAAGGCCGGCGGTACCGGCGACCAATACGGCTTGCGCGCTGCCACCTGCTGCGGCGACGCCCACGACGAGGCTCGCGGTCGACACGATGCCATCGTTCGCGCCGAGCACAGCGGCACGCAGCCAGCCGATGCGGTCGGTGCGATGGCGTTCAACATGGATGCTGCGCATGGGCCTTGCTCCGTTGGGTCATTCGACAGTGCGCTGCGCAACTTCCGCGATCGCGTGATGCAGCGCCTGCAAGCCGTCGGTCAGGGCCGCAGGACCGGGCTGCAGGATCATCGGCGACTTGATCTCGATCAGCGCATTCGCGCGCACCGCCGGCACTTCGGACCAACCGGGACGCGCGGCAACGTGTTCGGGACGGAAGCGTTTGCCGCACCAGGAACCGAACACGATCTCGGGCGCGCGTCGAATGATCTCGTCGTCGTTGGCGAGAATGCGGTTCTTGCCGAGCGACTCGTTCGCAAGTTCCGGAAAGATGTCGTCGCCACCCGCGATACGAACCAGTTCGCAGACCCAGCGGATGCCGCTGATGCGCGGTTCGTCCCATTCCTCGAAGTACACGCGGGGGCGTCGTGGCAACGCCTCAGCCTGCGCGCGGATACATTCAATGCCGGCGTCGATCTCCGCGAGAAATACGCGAGCCTTGTCGAATGCGCCAACCATCGCCCCGAGCCGCAGGATGTAGGCGCGGATGCCTTCAACCGAACGATGATTGCTGATCCAGACCTCGACGCCAGCCTTGATCAGGGCCTGCGCGATATCCGCCTGGATGTCGGAAAAACCGATCGCGAGATCGGGCTTCAAGTCGAGAATGCGTTCGATCTTGGCGTTGATGAAGGCCGACACCTTCGGCTTCTCGCGTCGCGCCCGCGGCGGACGCACGGTGAAGCCGGAAATGCCGACGATGCGCTCCTGCTCACCCAGCGCGTACAGCACTTCGGTCGGTTCTTCGGTCAGACAGACGATGCGGCTGGGATAGGCAACCGTCACGCGCGGCGTTCCGCGGCGATCACAAAGCGGCTCTTGCCGCCACGCTTGGCCTGATAGCAGGCAGCATCGGCGGCACGCATCGCCGCTTCGACACTCACGCCATTGGCCCGCGCGATGCCGACGCTGGCGCCGATGCGCGGCGACGTCGGACCACCGGTGATCATCGCCGCGATCGACTGGACAACGCGTTCCGCGCATTGGCGCACGCGGAACTCGTTGCCGTCGATCAACAGGCAGAACTCGTCGCCGCCGAGACGCGCGACCGCATCGGCGCCACTGGCGTCGAGCAGGCGCGCGACATCCACCAGTACGCGATCGCCTGCTTCATGCCCAAGGCTGTCGTTGATGGCCTTGAAGCCGTCCAGATCGGCGTACAGCAGCCAGTGTTCGGCATTCGCATCGCGATGCGCCATCACGTCATGGAACGCACGCCGATTGAGCAGGCCGGTCAGCGGATCGATCGCCGCCATTTCGCCGAGCACCTTGTTCAGACGCTCGGACTCACGGCGCGCCGCCGCCTCGCTTTGATGGGCTTCGAGCAGATGGCGCTGGATGCGACCGATCATGCCCTTGAACCAGATCGCGAGGAAAATCGACAGCAGAGTCATGACCAGCGGTACGCGCTGATACGCGGTGCTGTCCCAGGCGCGGTCAATCTGCACCGGATACCAGTTTGCTGGCGTCTGTGCGAGCTGGTTGGCGATGAGCATCTGCGCGAGGATCAATACGCTCCAGACCAGCGCACTGCGGATATCCAGCATCAGGGCCGCAACCACAACCAGGGTCGGCAGCACCATGTTGACGCCCTGAATCTGTCCGCCGGTACCGAAATTGGCGAGCGCCGACACCACGAACAGCAAGCCAATGAACGCATTGCCCCATAGCTGCATGCGTGCAGTCTGGCGAAAGGCGATCACGCACACGATGCAGCCGATCGCAGCAATGCTGTAGACCACGCCGAGCATGGTCGTCGTGTGCATGATTTCGGTGATCGCGAAGTAGGCGCAAGCGAACGCACAGGCCAGACCGAAGCCGACCAGAAGCAGGCTCGCGGCGTATTTGGGCACGTTGTCTCGGGGGAAACGTGCGGGTGGCAGCAACCAGTCATGCATCGGCTTCATCCATTTCCCCGTGCGCTTGCATTACGGGTACAGCAATCGTTCCGACCAGGCACCGTCACGCCATTCATGACGATGGCGATCGTGCAAACGAAACTGCACGCCATACCAGAATTCGACCAGATCCGGCGCCAAACGCAGCCCCGACCAATGCGGCGGACGTGTCACCTCGCGTCCGGCAAACTGTTCATCGAACTCGGCACAGCGCTGTTCGAAAGTCTCGCGGTCCGGCAAGGTCTGCGACTGGAACGACGCCCAGGCGCCGATCTGGCTAGCACGCGGGCGCGTCGCAAAATAGGCATCGGCCTCAGCGTCGGCCACCGGTGAAACCTGACCTTCGAAGCGCACCTGCACGCCGTCACGCAGCGCCTTCCAGTGAAAGCACAATGCTGCGCGCGGATGGGCCCGCAGTTGCCGACCCTTGTCGCTCTCGATGTTGGTATAGAAAACGAGACCGCGCGTATCGATCGCCTTCATCAACACGATCCGCGACGAAACCCGGCCGTCGGGTTGCGCGGTCGCGAGATTCATCGCGTTCGCATCGTTTTCCCCGGCAGCTCGCGCCTCGGCCATCAGCGACTCGAAGGTGGCGACCACGGCTTCCGGCAACTGTGTTAATGGATTGATAACCACGAATTCACTCAGGCAATCATTGTCGTCATGGCCTCAACATGGACGCGCCAAGACGCGGCGGCCACTCCACTGAAAAATCGTCTACTTGGCTGGTTCGAGGCGATAACCGTGCTGATAAACCGCACTGAGGGCCCAACCGCTTTCGCCGGTCAGCTGCATTTTCTTGCGCAGTCGACTGACGTGCGTATCGACGGTACGCGTGTTGACGTCACCGCCAAGATTCCACACGTTTTCGAGCAACGCAGCACGGCTGACGATGCGGCCGTGACGACGGAACAGGTACGAAGCCAGGTCGAATTCGCGATCGGTCAGATCGATCAGTTCGCCGTTCAAGGTCACCGAGCGCTTGTCGACATCGAATTTGTACGGCAGCACTTCGTCCACCCAGGTACCGGCACTGCTGCTGGTCGCATTGGAGACACCGCTGCGACGCAGCACGGACTGAATGCGCGCCATCAATTCGGTCGGCTTCGCCGGCTTGACCACATAGTCGTCGGCACCGGCCTTGAGCCCGGAGACGATGTCTTCTTCGGCGGTGCGGGCTGTCAGGAAAATCACCGGCAGGCGCGCATGCGCCGACTGCCGCATCCATTCGAGCAGATCGAGCCCGGAACCTTCACCCAGATTCCAGTCGAGCAGGAGCAAATCGATCGATTCGGCCCCGAGACGGCGCCGGAAATCCTTTACTTCTGTGTAGGCACGTACCAGAAAGCCTGCCTGTTCCAGCCAGGCCCGATACAGATCGGCCTGGTCGCGATCGTCTTCCAGCAATCCAACCACTACCGCTTCGCTAGCCATTCGATTCCCTTACCGCCCCGGGCGGATTGCGCGCCGCAAACAAGTGTTGCGATGATTCAGTAACAATAAGTCAGCAGAGACCGAATGAAAAGCAGCACGATGCCCAGAGGAGGCCTCGTGCGCCACGAGATCGGGCCGGTTTGATTATTCGACGAGGAAACTGACGTGCAGGTTGACACGCCATTCGGTGACCTTGCCGTCCGGCGAGGTGACCACCTTGATGTCCTTGACCCAGGCGCCCTTGATGTTCTTCACGGTCTTTGCGACCTTTTTGAGCCCCGACTGGACGGCGTCGTCGACGCTTTTGGGCGAGGAAGCGATGACTTCGAGGACTTTTGCGATCGTTGCAGCCATGGTGATGTCTTCCCGATGCGGAATGTGCGCAGGTGCACGGTTTGAGTCTACTACTGGTCGCGTTGCGGTTCCGTGGCCAGCATGGCGCCATATCCGGCGCGAAAATCCGGGTAATCGGGTACAAATCCGGTCGCGCGCAGGGCGTGGTTTTGGACGCGCTTGTTGTCCTTGGCATGGTCGCTCGCTTCCCGCGGCAATGGCAAAAGGCCCATCCGCGCAGCAAGCCAGTCCAGCACGTCGGGTTGTGCCGCGGCTTCGTCGTCGACCAGATTGAACACGCCATGCGCGTCGTGCTCAAGCAGGTGGCCGATCGCTCGGGCAGCGTCGTCGATGTGAATGCGATTGCTGTACAGCGGCGGATTCGAAACGGCCAAGGGCAGACCGCTGCGAACACGCCGCAACAACATGTCGCGACCCGGACCGTAAATGCCGCCCAAGCGCAGGATCAAAGGCTGGCGCCCGCTGGACTGCAATTGCTGCTCGGCTTCGCGCAATATGCGCCCGTTGAACTCGGCAGGCCGACAATCGGCGGATTCGTCGACCCGCCCACCATCGTGGTCGCCATAGACCGCTGTGCTGGACACGAAAGCGACGCGCCGCACATTCGGCAAGGCGTTCAGCAGATGCCGAAGTGCGTCGACGTAGATGGCGCGATACGCCGCTTCATCGCGCGTTGCCGGCGACAGGCAGTGCAAAATCCAGTCGAATGTGGCCGGCAGGGGCTTTGCAATCGGTCGGGTCAGATCGAGCGCGATGATCGACGAGTCATGGTCACGCGCGCGCCGGGCGATGACCGAAACATCATGTCCAGCATGGCGCAGCAAGACGGCGACGCGACCGCCGAGATCACCTGCACCGGCAATCAGGATGCGCAATGTCGTGCGCTCAGGCGGCTGCCATCAATGGCGCCGAAGGTGGACGGCGTCGAGGCGTCCGCGGCAAATAGCGTAACCACACCAGCCAGACCACGAGCGCGTCGAGAATGATCAGCGCCTGCCAGAGATAGAGGTGGAACCACTCGAACCAGACGCGATGGCACTCGGCACCGGGTATGCATTTCGCGGTTTCCCATTCACCCAGATAAAACAGGCTGATGATGCGCACGATATTGAGCGCCTGGATTGCGAAGAAACCGGCGATGAAACCAGCCAACTTGTGTTTCCACGGTGCCGGGAAAGCGAAGATCGCCGCGAGCAGGATGATGACCGCCTCGACACCATTGCAGCCGCGCTCGATCGCCACGCCCCAGGGCACAGTCGTGCTTTGGATGACATTGCCGAAAGTCTTGACCGAATCGTCGAACAGCAGGATCAGTCCAGTCGAAATCTTCGCCAGAAACGCCGTGAACGGGAAAATCACGTGCGTTTCCACCGGACCGAGCACTTCCAGCGTGAACAGCACCATCAGCAGAACCATGAACAGGATCGAGAAGCGCAGCATGCCCGCAACGAAGTGATTTGAAGAGCACGGATGCTAGCATCCCGGCATCAAACCTTCGCCAATTCCGGGATGAATCCTTCACCCAACCTCTTCCTGATCGGACCGATGGGCGCCGGCAAAAGCACGATCGGCCGACGCCTCGCCGCGCACTTCACCCTGCCCTTCGTCGACCTCGATGAAGAAATCGAACGTCGCAACGGCGTCTCGGTTGCGTTGATTTTCGAACTTGAAGGTGAAGCCGGATTCCGCATGCGCGAAGCCCGAATGATCGAGGAACTCAGTCGCCGCGATGGCGTCGTGCTGGCCACCGGCGGCGGTGCCGTGCTTGATCCCGACACTCGTCGAGTGCTGCAACAACGTGGCTTCGTGGTGTATCTGGCGACCTCGGTGGCGCAACAGTTGACGCGTCTGGCGCGTGACGTGAAACGGCCGTTGTTGCGCGCACCGGATCGGCGCGAACGTCTTGACGCCATGGCCGTGCAGCGCAACCCACTTTATGCCGAGATCGCCGACGCCACGATTTCGGCGTCGAACTCGGCGGTAGCCCAGGCCGCGCGGCAGATCGCACTGCGTCTCCAATCCGAATGGCAGCGCGAGGTCGTCGCCGCATGAAACCTGTCGTAGATAAACGTGTCGTCGACGTCGCGCTTGGCGCACGCAGCTATCCAGTCAACATCGCAGCTGGTTTGCTCGACGAGCCGCAAGCAATCACCGCCGCAATCAAAGGGCGCCATGTGCTGCTGGTCAGCAATGACGTGGTCGCGCCGCTTTATCTGGAACGTGTGCGTGCGGCCTGCACGCGCCACCAGTTGGCGCAGGTGATCTTGCCCGACGGCGAAGTACAGAAGTCACTGGCCAGTGCCGATCGTCTGTTCACGGCGCTGGCGCGTATGGGTGCAAGCCGCGATGCCACGATCGTCGCGCTCGGCGGAGGCGTGATCGGAGATTTGGCCGGATTTGCTGCCGCACTTTGGATGCGCGGCGTGCCCTTCGTGCAGATACCCACGACGCTGCTGGCGATGGTGGATTCTTCGGTCGGCGGCAAGACCGCGGTGAACCTCAGCCAGGGCAAGAATCTGGTCGGTGCCTTTCACCAGCCGCGCGCCGTGCTGATCGATCCGAATGTGCTGCAGACCTTGCCCAAACGCGAGCTGCGTGCCGGCTTCGCCGAAGTCGTGAAATACGGTGCAATCGGCGACACCGCCTTCTTCCTCTGGCTCGAACGCCACGCCGAAGCGCTGCTGACCCTGAAAGCCGACACAACGATCGAAGCGATTGAGCGCAGCGTGCGCCACAAGGCCGGCGTGGTCGCGCGTGACGAACGCGAAGACGGCGAGCGTGCGCTGTTGAATTTCGGTCATACCTTCGGCCATGCCATCGAAAACCTCGGCCATTATCAGGGCTTGAACCATGGCGAGGCGGTTGCGGTCGGCATGGTGCTCGCAGCCGATCTGTCGACACGCATCGGCATGGCCAGCGTTGATGACCGCGACCGGCTCAATGACTTGCTGGTCCGGCTCGGACTGCCCACGCGCATGCCTTCAGGCTACGCCGCGCAGGCCTTGCTCGACGCGATGCGCCTCGACAAGAAAGCGCTCAGCGGTCAACTGCGCCTGATCCTCTGGCGCGGCATCGGTCGTGCCGAGATCGTGGCTTCCGTCGCCGACGAAAAGATCCTCGAAACCCTGTGGGCGAACGGGGCGACGTGAACTTCGCTTCCTGGCCTATTCCACCGTAATGCTGATTTTTTCCGAGACCACCGGCGGATCATGCGGTCGATGCAGGTGATCGCCGAGCACCAGTTGCAGACTGTGTTTTCCGGGCGCGAGCTTGAGCGTGACTTCGGTTTGACCACCGCCGAAATGCCGGTGTTGTTCGTCATTGACGATGGTCTCGCCGGCCTTGGGCGGCGTCTCGACATCGATCAGCAGATGGTGATGGCCAGTGTTTGCAAGCGCGATGCCCGCAGGGGCGACCCCCATGCCGCGCAGACCAAATCGCACGGTGACTTCGCCCTTGATCGATGCACCGTTTTCCGGCGCGATGAAGTAGACGGCGGCACCCGCGGGCGCGGACGTCGGCGGCACGGCCGTGTCACTGGCGAGACTGGCGGTCGCGAAGAACATCAGGGCGGACAGCAGCAAATGACGCATCACGATCTCCGGCGGTGTCGACTCGGTCATGATAGCGGGCCGAACCCTGAGTGATGCCGATGTCCGTCAGCGTGAATCCAGTGCAGTCCCTGGCGACGGTTCCGCAAGGCGGGCTCGCGACAATGCGCGCGCTGTGGCCCTATCTGTGGCGCTTTCGCTGGCGCATCCTGGTCGCGATGGTGTTCCTGATCGGGGCCAAGCTGGCGATGATCAGTGTCACCTTGTTGCTCAAGCAGATCGTCGACGCGCTCGACCCCAAGCTCGCGCCACTGACCGTGCCGGTCTTGCTGCTCAGCGCCTACGGCGCGCTGCGTCTGGCCTCGACATTTTTCACCGAACTGCGCCAGATCGTGTTCGCGCGGGTGATGGCGCGCACCGCGCGCTCGATCACGCTCGCCGTGTTCGAGCATCTGCACGCGCTGTCGCTGCGCTTCCATCTGGAACGCAAGACCGGTGGCGTGTCGCGCGATCTGGAGCGCGGCATGGGCGCGGTCTCCGACCTGCTTGACTGGACCGTCTACACGATCATTCCGACACTGCTCGAAATCACCATCGTCTGCGTGATCCTGGTGCGCAGCTTCGATGCCTCGTTTGCGTGGATCACGCTTGGCACCTTGATCACCTATGTCACGTTCACGTTTTCGGTGACCGAATGGCGTATCCGTTACTACAAGGCGATGAACGAGGCCGACACCAACGCCAATGCGCGTGCCGTGGATTCGCTGCTGAACTACGAGACGGTCAAGTACTTCAACAACGAACGCTTCGAGGCACAGAGCTACGACCACGGCTTGCAGACGCTGGAAAACGCGCGCGTGCGCAGTTTGAAGACATTGGCGGTGCTGAATATCGGTCAGAGCAGCATCGTCGCGATCGGATTGTCATTGCTGGTCTGGCGCGCGGCAGCGGGCGTGGTGTCCGGCGCCATGAGCATCGGTGACCTGGTGCTGGTCAATGCCTTCCTGCTGCAACTGTCGATTCCGTTGAACTACCTCGGCATGGTCTATCGCGAAGTGAAGCAGGCGATCACCAATATCGAGCGCATGTTCGCCCTGCTCGCCGAATCGCGCGACGTGCAGGACGCGCCGGATGCGAAGCCGCTGGTCGCCAACGGCGGTGCCGTGAAGTTCGACCGTGTCGCCTTCGGCTACGACCCGCGCCGGCAGATTCTGCACGATCTTAGTTTCGAGATTCCCGCAGGACATACCGTCGCCGTGGTCGGCACCACGGGTGCCGGCAAGTCCACACTCGCACGGCTGCTGTATCGCTTTTACGACGTCGATGGCGGTGCCATCTCGATCAATGGCCAGGACCTGCGCGCAGTGACCCAGGCGTCGTTGCGCGCGGCGATCGGCATCGTGCCGCAGGACACCGTGCTGTTCAACGACACGCTCTACTTCAATATCGCCTATGGTCGCGTCGACGCGACTCGCGAACAGGTGATCGAAGCCGCGCGCGGCGCGCAGATCCTGGAGTTGATCGAGCGCCTGCCAGACGGATTCGAAACCCAGGTCGGCGAGCGCGGGCTGAAACTGTCGGGCGGCGAAAAACAGCGCGTGGCGATTGCCCGCACCCTGCTCAAGAATCCGCCACTGTTGATTCTGGACGAGGCCACCTCGGCCCTCGACACGGGCACCGAGCGCCTGATCCAGGCACAACTCAACGAGGTCGCAAGGGGCCGTACCACCCTGATCATCGCGCACCGATTGTCGACAATTGTGGAAGCGGACCGCATCCTGGTGCTTGAAGGCGGCCGCCTGATCGAGTCCGGCCGCCATCTGGAACTGCTTGCGCTCAATGGCCGCTATGCCGCGCTCTGGCACATGCAGGCGCAATCGATGGAGCCGGCAACCGCCGCCAACGCCTAGAGCTGTGCCAAAATCGCGACCCTTGCGACCGAACCGGCCGCATCCGCTTTGGAAGATCGATGGCCAAGACCCTGCGTATCGCGGCAATGAGTGTTGCCGTAGTGGAACTCGAACAGATCAAGTCGTTGATCGCCTCGCTGCGCGGCGACGTCGGCGCCAACTGGGAATGGGTCACCGACAGCACCACGGCTGACGTGATCCTGATCGACGCCGATTCACTTTACGGCCACATGGATTGGCTGAAGGCGCAGTCGCAAGGCCGCAACGTGATTTGCCTGACGGCTTCGAACGGACATGAGCAGGACAATGTCCTGCATCGACCGATCGGAGTCGGTGGATTGAAGGCAAGTCTGATGATGGCCGCCGGTGGCAGTCGCGATGCAGCCGCGGACGCGCCCGTGGCGCCCGAGCCCGCGGCGCCAGCGCCACGGCCCGCGGTGATTACTGCGCCACAGCCAGCGGTTGCCGCTGTTGCGCCCACACCCAAGCCTGCTCCTGCGCCTGTGCCGACACCCGCTGCCGTCGCGGTGCCAATGCCCGAGCCAGTGGCGCTCCGACCGGCACCGGTTGCGCCTCCAGCGCCGGTTGCTGCGCCCGCGACCATGGCCCTGATCGACTATTTCCTCAGTGAAAATCTCGCCGACGCACGCAAACTCGAACGCGACGGCCAGCCGCCGCTGATCATCGACGCCGCCGCCGACCGCTATTACGGCGGGCTCACGCTGAAGCCGCTGCTGCCCTATTGCATGGGCGCGATCAAGGCGGATGAATGGAAGCCATTGCCTGCGGCCGAAATCGAAAAGTTGCGCGCCATGAATGCCGGTCTGCCGCTTTCGCGCCTGCTCTGGCTGTACGTGATCGGCACCTCGAACGGCTCGACCTTGCTGCCCGGGCTCGATCTGAATGCCAAGTTCAAGCTGGTCAAGTGGCCGCAGATCGAACGTGAGTTCCCGAAGCATTTCCGGATCGGCACAGCGATGATGAAAGGCCCGTCGACGTTGAGCGAAATTGCCGATGGCTCCGGCGCAACCGTCGGCGAAGTCATCGATTTCGTGAACGCCTATGCCGCGATCGGCTTTGCCGTGCAGGATGGCGGCACGCCGATCAGCGATCGCCGCGCCCTGATCGAACGATTGCGCAATCGCGCGGTCTGATCTGCGCCTGAATACCTGAATCCCGCCGGCGCGACGCTTTTCGTTGGCACAACTCTGGAGAAACCGATGTTCCGCAATGCCCTGCTTTCCCTGATGCTGGTCACCACCGCGTTTGCCGCCGGCGCGCAAGAAGCTGCCGCACCCAAGGCTGATGCCGCACCAGCACCTGCTGCTGCAGCCGCCAGCAAGGTGCGATTGAACACGAACATGGGCCCGATCGTGATCGAACTCGATGCCGCCAAGGCACCGAAGTCGGTGGAGAATTTCCTGCAGTACGTCAATGACAAGCATTACGACGGCACCGTTTTCCACCGCGTCATTCCCACCTTCATGATTCAAGGCGGTGGTTTCACGCCGGAATTGACGCAGAAGCCGACGCGCGCACCGGTCGTGAACGAAGCCGACAACGGTCTCAGCAATCTGCGGGGCACGGTCGCCATGGCGCGCACCAATGATCCGCATTCGGCCACATCGCAGTTCTTCATCAATGTCGTCGACAACAAGAACCTCGACCATGTCGCCAAGGACAGCGGCTACACCTGGGGCTACGCGGTCTTCGGCAAAGTCGTTTCCGGCATGGAAGTGGTTGACGCCATCAAGAGCGTCGCGACGGGTCCGAAAGGCCCGTTGCCGAGCGACGTACCGACTTCAGCCGTGGTGATCAACAGCGCCGAAGTCGTCAAGTAATCCGGTCCGATTCGAAAGCCGCGCAGCGATGCGCGGCTTTTTCTTTGCGCGCGCCCCGGAATTCGCGTCTACTTCCGGGATGGCCACGCTGTTTATTTCCGATCTGCATCTCGACGATAGCCGCCCGGCGGTGACTCGCCTGTTTCTGCACTGGCTGCAGGATGAAGCGATCCGCGGCGATGCGCTCTACATCCTCGGCGACTTGTTCGAGGCCTATATCGGCGACGATGACGATGCGGCGATAGTCGATCAGGTCGCGCGCGGGCTGCGCAGCCTCAACCGACATGGCGTTGCGACATTCTTTGTGCACGGCAATCGCGATTTTCTCGTTGGCGCGCAGTTTGCTGAACGTGCCGGTGTGACCTTGCTGGGCGACACCACGGTCGTCGACCTGTACGGCACGCCGACCTTGCTGTTGCATGGCGACACGCTGTGCACCGACGACGTCGGCTACCAGCAAGTGCGCAAACAATTGCGTGATGAGCGCTGGCAGCAGCAGTTCCTGGCGCAGCCGCTCGCGGCCCGTCGCGCCTTTGCAGCGCAAGCGCGTGCGGACAGTGCGGCGCACACCGGCATGCTGGATGCCGACAT
This sequence comes from Lysobacterales bacterium, assembly GCA_043753835.1. Classification (GTDB taxonomy): domain Bacteria; phylum Pseudomonadota; class Gammaproteobacteria; order Xanthomonadales; family Ahniellaceae; genus JADKHK01. The sequence goes on from JAYUVY010000068.1 coordinate 13,690, forward strand.
CACCGATGTCACCGCAACGGCGGTGACGGCCGCATTCGCCGCGCATGGCGTGGCACGCATGATCCACGGCCACACCCATCGTCCGGCAATCCATGCACATGACACGACGCATCAACGTATCGTGCTCGGCGACTGGTACGACCAGGGCTCGGTGCTGCGTGTCGACGCCACCACCTCACGCCTGACGAACTTGCCGCTCCCGGCCTGAACACGATTCAGAATTTTCGCAGGCCCGAATCAGCCCGACGCCGAGGTATCCGGATCTCCCGCACATCACGCTATGTGCCAAGGAGAACTGCCCATGACCCCGAAGCACGCACACGGATTCACCCTGATCGAACTGATGATCGCCGTCACCATTGTCGGCCTGTTGCTCTGTATTGCCCTACCCGCCTATTCCGGCGCGAAGGCCGCCGCGCAAACCCAATCGCTGCGTGACGCCCTGCTCGGCGCGCTCATCGAGTCGCGCACGGCGGCGGTGATGTACGAGAACGACACCATCCTTTGCCCGAGCAGCGACGGTGAACACTGCGGCGACGGCTTCGAATGGCAGCACGGCTTTATCGCCGCGATCGATCTCAACAACAACGACCAGATCGATGCCAGTGACAAGCGGATTGTCTACCGGGCCGCGATCAAGGACACGCGTCTGCTGACCAGCAGCGGACGCCGTCGCATCCAGTTCCAACCGAACGGTTCGAACGCCGGCAGCAATGCCACGTTTACCTTCTGCGATCAGCGCGGGCCAACGCGCGCCACCTCGCTGGTCATGAACAATCGCGGCGACCTGCGCGAGCAGAAGCCGAGCGCGACGGCGGTCGCGGCGGCCTGCCAGATCTGAGTCCAGCTTCGTGTCATGCACGGCTGCACATGCACGGCTGCAAGTGCGCTTTGCCGTGATCTGCGATTGATCGACAGGCTCGGCGCGCGCATCGTGATGGCAACCAAGGAGTTGCCATGACCACCTCGCAAGTTCGTGAAATCGCCCACTGGTTCCCCGGTCGCCCCGCTTCCGATGGCGCTGGCGTAAAACTCACCCGACTGCTTGATCCGCAGCACGCGCGCCTCGCCGATCCGTTCCTGATGCTCGACGAGTTCCGCTCGGACGAACCGCAGGACTATCTCGCCGGGTTTCCACCGCATCCGCACCGCGGCTTCGAGACCGTCACCTACATGATCGATGGGCGCATGCGTCACCGCGACAACCAGGGCAATACCGGCGATCTCGGCCCGGGTTCGGTGCAGTGGATGACCGCGGCGCGCGGCATCGTGCACGAGGAAATGCCGCAGCAGGAGAACGGCATGCTCTGGGGCTATCAGTTGTGGGTGAACCTGCCCGCGTCGGAGAAAATGTCCGCGCCGGGTTATCAGGACATCGACGCGCAACGTATTCCGGAACTCCTACGCGACGGCGGTGTGCGCGTGCGCGTGATCGCGGGCGAGCTCGACGGCATCACCGGCGCCGTCAGCGTACGACCGACGGCGCCGAGCTACTTCGATGTCGCATTGCCGCGCGGCCAACGCTTCGACTGGTCGCCCCCCACCGGGCACACGGTGTTCGTGCAAGGCGTCAGCGGACAGACCCGGATCGGCAGCCAGATGCGTCCGCTGCGCGAGCGCGAACTGGTGCTGCTGGGTGCCGGTGAACGCATCGAACTCACGGCTGAAACCGACGCGCGTGTGCTGGTCATCGCCGGCAAGCCGCTCGGCGAGCCGATCGCTGCCTACGGACCGTTCGTGATGAACAACGCCGACGAAATCCGCCAGGCCTTTGACGACTTTCGCAGCGGCAAATTCTGATCGATGCTGTCGTAGGAGCGCGCTTGCGCGCGATATTTTCGCACCCGCCGAGAGCATCGCGCGCAAGCGCGCTCCTACGAAAGCCCGCGTTGGCGTACATTGCGGCGACCGGAACCCGGAGCCCGCCATGCTGCCCTCGCGCTACTTCGCCTTCGCCCTCGTCTGCGTACTCTGCGCTGTCAGTCTTTGGGCCAGCGTAGTCATCGCGCCGAACTGGTGGCTGATGTTCGCCGGCTCGTCAGCGCTGGTGCTGGTCGGCATTCAAGACCTGACGCAGACCCGCCAGAGTCTCCGCCGCAACTATCCGCTGCTCTCGCATTTTCGATACTTCTTCGAGCGCATTCGACCGGAGATCCGCCAGTACCTGCTCGAAGACGACACTGAAGAATTGCCGTTTTCGCGCGTGCAACGTTCAATCATCTACCAGCGCGCGAAAAACGAAATCGACAAACGTCCGTTCGGCACCCAGCTCGATGTCTACGCGCCGCAATACGAATGGATGAATCATTCGATCGCACCGACCGACCCGACCACCCATGATTTCCGTGTCGAGATTGGCAGCGGCCGCTGCGCCAAGCCGTATGCGGCGAGCGTGTTCAATATTTCGGCGATGAGTTTCGGCGCGCTCAGCGCCAACGCGATCCGCGCGTTGAATGCCGGCGCCAAGCGCGGCGGTTTCTATCACGACACCGGCGAAGGCTCGATCTCCAGTTATCACCGCGAAATGGGCGGCGATCTCGTTTGGGAAATCGGCAGCGGTTATTTCGGCTGTCGCAATGACGATGGCAGTTTCAGTCGCGAACGTTTTCGCGCCAATGCCGCGAACGACAACGTGCGCATGATCGAAGTGAAACTCTCGCAAGGCGCGAAGCCCGGACACGGCGGTGTGCTGCCGGGTGCCAAGGTGACGCCGGAAATCGCCGCGGCGCGCGGCGTGCCGGTCGGCATCGATTGCGTATCACCAGCCCGTCATTCGGCATTTTCCACACCGCGCGGCCTGCTTGAATTTGTCGCAGAACTGCGCGAACTGTCGGGCGGCAAGCCGACCGGCTTCAAGCTCGCGATCGGCCATCCCTGGGAATGGTTCGCGATCGCCAAGGCGATGCGCGAAACCGGAATGGTGCCGGACTTCATCGTCGTCGATGGCGGCGAAGGCGGCACCGGTGCGGCACCGCTCGAATTCACCGACCACGTCGGCGCACCGCTGCGTGAAGCATTGATGCTGGTGCACAACACCCTGATCGGACTCGGACTGCGCAACCAGATTCGCATCGGTGCCAGCGGCAAGATCGTTACCGCCTTCGATATCGCGCGCACACTCGCGCTCGGCGCCGACTGGTGCAATTCGGCGCGCGGCTTCATGTTCGCGCTCGGCTGCATCCAGGCGCAGAGCTGCCATACCGGACGTTGCCCAACCGGCGTGACCACCCAGGATACGCTGCGCCAACGGGCACTGGTCGTCCCGGACAAGAGCGAACGCGTGTACCAGTTCCATCGCAACACCTTGCTCGCGTTTCGCGAACTGATCGCCGCGGCCGGACTCGAGCATCCGCGTGAACTTGGCCCCGAACATGTGATCCGTCGCGTCTCCTCGACCGAAGTGCGCTCACTCGCGGCACTGCATGTGTGGGCGAAACCTGGCGAGTTGCTCAGCAGCACACCGGAACATCCGGTGTTCAAGGTGTTCTGGGACAGCGCGACCAGCGACAGCTTCGCCGCACCCGCGCATGTGCTGTCGATGCGCGGCTCGAAGTTGCAATAGCGGCGCAAAGAGTAAGATCACGCAAGATTCTTCAGCGAGCGACGGGGCCATGGCCGAGACCAGAATCAAAGCAGGCGAGTTCACCTTCGCCGACTACATGCACTGGCCCGAAGCCGAGCGCTGGCAGTTGCTCGACGGGCATGCGCATGCGATGGCCCCGCCGAGCTTGAATCATCAGTCGGTGGTGATGGAATTGGCGGGCCAATTGCGCAATCAACTGCTTGGCAAGGTTTGTCGCGCCTGGGCAGGACCGATCGGAGTCAGGCTGCCGGTTCGCGGCGAGTCAGAGGAATTCACCCGCACCGTGTTCGAGCCGGACATCGTCGTCGTCTGCGATCCGGCCAAGCTCGACAGTCGCGGCGTGCGCGGCGCGCCCGACTTCATCGTCGAAGTACTTTCGCCAAGCACGGCCAGTTTCGACCTGATCGAAAAGCGCCTGCGCTACGACGAAGCCGGTGTGCGCGAATTGTGGTTGATCGACATTCCCTCGGGCGTCATCACGATCTACCGTCAAGACGGCACACGCTTCGCACCAGCGGAATTTCGCCGCGCCGAAGGCCGCATCGACCTCACCGCCCTCCCCGGCCTCGCACTCGATCTCGACTTCATGATCGACCTGCGCGCAAAGGACGAGCCGTTTTGAACGCGAATTCGGCAACCGCAGAATATCGTCGCAACCAATTTTCAGGAGCCCGAACATGACCGACCACCGCATCACCCTGACCTGGCAACGCGGCGAAGCTGCGTTCGAACGCGGCAATTATCCGAAGGATCATCAAGTGCGCTATCTCGGCGGGCAGACGCTGGGCGCGTCTTCGGCAGCGGCTTATGGCGGCAATGCGGCGTTGGCGGATCCGGAACAGATCCTGCTTTCGGCGCTGTCGTCCTGCCACATGCTGACTTTTCTCGCCGTTGCGGCGAATCGCGGCTACGTCGTCGATCAATACAGCGACGATGCCGAATGCGAAATCGGCAAGAACATCGAGGGCGCGACAGCGGTCGTCTGGGCCTTGCTGCGACCCGCGGTGCGCTTCAGCGGCGAGCTTCGCCCGGATATCGCGGAGTACGACAAACTGCACGAACGCGCGGGTCGGGCCTGCTTTGTCGGCCAATCGCTGAAGACCGAGATCGCCATCGAGGCAAAACTGGTCGACTGACCATCGCCCGAAAAAAAACCGCGGACATTGCCGCGGTTTTCGGGTGCTGCGTCAAACTGGATTGACGGCTTATTTGGCCGATTTCTTCGCAGTTTTCTCCGCCTTCTTCTCTTTCGGCGTCTTCAGCGGTGCTTTTTTCTTGTCTTTCTTGCTGTCCATACCCTTGGCCATCGTGATCTCTCCGTTGAATGTGGGTGCAATGCGCGGTTTGGCGCGCACCGCCATCCTAAGCATCCGTGCACCGATTGCAATGGGCCCGTGCAAGCCTGAGTCAGCGACCAGTATCAGATTCGTGCGTTGATGCGGACTCAGTCGCGTCGCGGTGACGCCGGCGGCGCGCAATGCTCGGCTTCGCCACGACCTTTCAGGTAACCACGGCGAATGCTGCCGGCAGCGATCGCCTCGAGCGCGCGGCGTTCGCGTTTCTCGGCGCCGGAGATTCTGCGCAGCAGACTGCGGTATGGCATCAGGCTGTGAATGCCGCTGGCGAAGGCGCGCAGAGCCAGATTCTCCTTGTCCGCACCGAGCGACGTATTGTCGATGTCCTCGCCAAGCACGGCGTCCAGCGCGCGGATTTCGTCGGCGATGGCCATGCAGTCCATGGGTTCGGGCGCGACGTACGGGGTCGCCACCGCGCGATTCAACACTGCCGGAATTTTTTCCTGAAGCAGATTCAGGTCGCGCATCGGCGATTGCATCACATCTCCGACAGCCTCACGCTTGCCCGCGCTGTCGCTTGCAGGCGGATCCTGGCGTTCCCATTTGGTGGCGCAGCCAGCAAGTACCGCGATGCAGATCGGCAACAGCAGCAGATGGATCACGCGGGTGCGGGTGACCTTTGATTTCATGGTTGGCTTCATGGCGATCACCTTGGCGTGGCAAGCGGACTACGAATGGCCCGGACAGCGCTGAAGCTATCCGCACCCTTTCAGAGCGACGGTGCGCTGGCGAACGCAGGTTGCGTTTGGTCACGTTTTCCGAGCGCGATGAACACCATGGCTTTTCGCCACCGTTACGGGCAATGTCCGCGCTGCTCTGGCGACTTCAGGTGAATGCCCATGATTCTGCGCCGCGTCATCGCCCACGTCCGCAAGCAGGAATGGACCGCAATCGCACTCGACTTCGTGATCGTCGTGTTCGGCGTGTTCTTCGGCATCCAGGTCGCGAACTGGAACGAAGCGCGCGCGGAAGAACGGCTCGGGCGCGCTTACGCCGCGCGCCTGACAGCGGATCTTGAGCAGGACCTGACCTCACGGCGTGCACTCGTTGCCTATTACGGCGCCGTGCTGGCCAGCATCGAACGCACCGACGCGCTGCTCGCAGACCCGCAGGCCGACTCGAAGGAACTGGTCGTCGCTGCCTATCGGGCCAGCGAAATCAACTTCTTTGCGCCTTCACGTGCGACCTGGGACGAAATCGTTTCGTCCGGCGACATCGGCCTGCTCCCGCGTAGCGTGGCCGACAGCGTTGCCGAGTATTTCGCAGACGATGCGGCACGCGGTTCCTTGGACGTGCTGATGCAGTCTCCCTACCGCCTGCGCGCACGGATGATCGTCTCGTTATCGATGCAGAAAGCGCTGCGCGCCGGGTGCAGCGACGTGCGCAACGAAGCCCTGCAGATCACCGGCTTCATGCCGGAATGCGCGCTCGACATCGCGCCCGAGACGATCGTGGCGACTGCGCAAGCGCTACGCGCCGACCCGGGCGTAATGGCCAGCTTTCGCTATCAGTACTCGGACGTCTTTTCGGCACACGCCAACATCAGCGGCGATGTCGTCGCGATCGAGCGGGCACTGGCTGCACTCGAACGCTCGCGTACTCCCGGAGAGACCGCACCATGATCCTGCGCCGCTTGTCGCAATCACTCAAAGAACAAAACTGGATAGCCATCGGCATCGAATTCGTGTTGCTGGTGGTCGGCGTTTTTCTCGGTATTCAAGTCGCGAACTGGAATGTCGAACGCGAGACCAACAAGAAAGGCGTCGAGGCCACCGAAAAACTGATCGCGGATTTGCGAGCGGAAAGTTGGCGCTATCAATTCCTGATGGAGTACCACCGCGATGTGCGGGATGCCGCCGAGAAAACGGTCAATGCGCTGAGCGGAAAGACGCCTTTGTCGAACGAGGAATTTCTCGTCAATGCCTATCGCGCCAGCCAGTACAAGCAAGGTGCTGCTCGCCGTTCCACCTATGATGAACTGGTCTCGACCGGCAACATCGGCCTGATTAAAGATCAGAAGCTCCGGAATATTTCGGTGCGTAACTACAGCCTTACCACGATCGACAATCTGGTCAGAGAAAGCGTCGAGTCGCATTATCGCGAACTGTTCCGGATGACCGTTCCCAACGACGTGCAACGCACGCTTGCCAAAGAATGCGGTGATCTTTATATCTTGCCCGGCGACTACAAAAACTTCGATCACAACATCGACTATCCGTGCGAAAGCGGACTGCCCACCGACGTGATCGATGATGCCGCCAACGCCTTGCGTTCCGACCCGCAAACCATCCGCTATTTGCGCCTTCGCATCGCCGATCTCGAAACCCGTCTGGTCGACATGAAGCAAAACAACCGCGATGTTTTGGAAGCCTTGCTTGTTATTGCCAAGGAAGAACCATGAACCAGCCACAGGACGACATCCGAGTCGCTGTGCCGGAACCCGCGAGACGCTCACGCTGGCAACGTTTTTCGCCCTCGATGGGTTGGCCGGCATTCTGGAGCGAGATCCTGATTGTGGTGTTGGGCGTCGCGATCGCGCTCGCCGCCAGCGAGGCGGTGGAGGACTGGAACTGGCGCAACAAGGTAAAGGACGCCGAGGCGCGCTTGCAGGGCGATATCGCCTGGGCGTTCTTGTGGGCGGCGGAGAAATCCGCCAGCCAACCGTGCATCGATGCGCAACTGGCAGCAATGGCCCGCAACGTGATCGAAAGCGGCGACGCGCTGAAGCCGATGCCGGTCGTCACTTCGCTGGACCTGCAATCCGTGGTGCGCATGCCCAACCGGCCCTATCGCTTCCCGGTCTGGGATGCCTTGCTCGCCGATGGCACCGCGTCGCATTTCAGTACGCAGCGGCAGGCGCTCTTCGCGCGCATCAGCGATGGCATGGCGATGTCGCGCTCATCCGAAATTGAAACGCGACGCCTGGGCGGCAATTTGCTGCGGATGCGCGATCCGATCGCGCTCGACCCCGTCGTGCGCGCAGATCTGCTGGCCGACATCAATAACCTGCGATCGCTGACAGCACACGAAGGGCTGAACGCCAAGCAGCGGATGCGCGTGATCGCCGATGCCGGCAATGCGCCTTCGGATGAGATCGTCGAACGCTTCCTCAATGTCGACGGAAAGCATCCGGCGGGCAGCGACTTCTCTGGTGTCGTGCATTTTTGCAAGTCGCACAAACTACCCATCGCCGATTGGCGCGACTATCGCGAGGTCGGCTTCACGGTCGCCGCACCGGGCGAGAGCAGCACCCCATGATCCTGCGCCGCCTCGCGCAATCGCTGACGGAACAGAACTGGACCGCGATCTGCGTCGAGTTCGTGTTGCTGGTGCTCGGCGTGTTCCTCGGCATCCAGGCTGCGAATTGGAACGAGACCCGCCGCGACCATGATCGCGAGCGCGCCTACCTGGGCCGGATCGCCGCGGAGCTGGACGAGGGCGTGGCGGCGATCCGGCGCAGTATCGAGCTGACGCAAGAGCGCATGGAACTCGACCAGCTGCTGATCGACTCGGTCGCGAATCCTGATCTGGTGCGCGCCGACCCCGGCCATTTCATCTATGCGGTAACCCGTGGCGGCTATACGTTCTCGCCGAACGTGCACGGCTACACGTTTGACGAGATCAAGTCGAACGGTGACCTTGGCATCTTCAAGGAGCCGCACTTGTCGCTGGATCTGATGGCCTTCTACGCCGACTTGCAGCAAAGAGCGCAATGGAGTTTCCTGCGCTCGCAGAGCCAGTTCGAATACATCCGGCGCTCGGCCGGCGTCCTGAATGCCGAACAGCTCGCGCTGGTGCCGGACGCGTCGCGCCGGATTCATACCGACGACGTCGAAGGCACGGTGGCCGCCTACCAGCGCATGCTGGACCGGCCAGAATTCCTCGAATGGGTGCCGGTGACCCTGGACTACCGCCGTACGGACCTGCGATACGGCAACGAGATCCTGAAGGCCGCCCAGGACCTGCGCGACCGCGTGCGCGCCGAATTGGGCCAGCCCCCGGTTCCGCGCGAAGCTGGCGCGCCTGCGCTGAATGCGCCAGGAGACGCCAGCAAATGATTCTTCGAAGACTGGCGCAATCGCTGAAAGATCAGAACTGGACCGCGATCTGCATCGAATTCGTATTGCTGGTCGTCGGCGTGTTCCTCGGTATCCAGGTGGCGAATTGGAATACCGCACGGATCGAGCGGGCGCTCGAAGCGACGTATCTGTCACGCCTCGCCGACGACGTGCGCAGCGATATCGTCGAGATCAACGAGATCAATCGCGTGTCGGCGCAACGGATGTCGGCACTGGATTACCTGCTTCGCAACGCGACCGGAAAGGCATTGCCGACCGGGTTCGACTCTGCCCGTGGGCGCATCGAAATCGTTTCGGTGTCGCCCCACGCCGAGGATGACCCGAACACGATCGGCATCGCGCTGTTCATCCTGACCACGCTCGACGGCAATCGCCTGGCCTACGACACGATGATCAACAATGACGGCATCGGCGTCATTCACGACGACGCCTTGGTTCGCGCGATCCAGTCCTATTACGCATCGGTCGACAAGGTGCTCATTTTCGAGGATGCGCTCGAAGTCAGCCGGGTGAAGCTCGTCGATGCGCAGCAACGCGCCGGACTGTCGCCGGTCGACGCGATGCCAGCGATCGAGCTGACGGAATTCTTTGCCGAAGACAAGCGCCTGCTCGCGGCCGCGAAGAACTATTGGCTGTACACGAACCGCCACCTGAAGTTGATGCGTGACTTGCGCCGTGACGCCGATGCACTCGCGCAAAGAATCGAAAAGGCGAACGCACCATGATCCTGCGCCGCTTCTCGCAATCGCTCAGGGAACAGAACTGGACGACCATCGTCATCGAGTTCATCTTGCTCGTTGTCGGCGTGTTCCTCGGCATCCAGGCCGCCAACTGGAACGGACAACGCGCCGAAGATGTCCGCGCCCAAGCCTACCTGGCGCGCATCCACGGCAATCTGGAGAGCGATCTCCTGTCGATCGAGCGCCGCGTGATGTTCTGGCGTCAGGTGATCGATTACGGCAAGGCGGCCATCCGCTACGCAGAGACCGGCGAACTCGTGGACGGCTCCGCCTGGAAAACGCTGTTGGCGTTCTACCAGGCCAGTCAGCTCTGGCAGTGGGTGACATCCGACGCCACCTATCAGGAGATGCGCAGTGCCGGCGAACTGGGCCTGATCCGCGACCAGACGCAGCGCGATGCGCTGTCCCAGTACTACCTCGAAAACGGTTCCGGCACCGCTTACCTGTTCGACCTGCAACCGGAGTACCGCAAGATCGTGCGCGGGCTGACGCCGTCGGTCGCCGCCGACCATATCTGGGCCAAGTGCTGGGAGCAGCCGAACGCGCTCGAACAGCGTCTGCCCGATTGCGACTCGCCGTTTTCAGAAGCCGAAGCGCAAGCAGTGCTGGCCGGCTATCTCGCCGATCCGAAACTGCTGCCGGAATTGCGCTTCTGGGTCGCCAACCAGGGCGTCGCCATCAATGTGATTTCGAACTACAAGGCCTTGCTGAGAGCAATGTTGTCGCGGCCGGCGGATCGAGCCGCACCGTGAATTTCCTCGCCGAACTGCGCCGCCGCAACGTCATTCGCATGGCCGGGTTGTATCTGGTCGGGGCGTGGTTGATCACGCAAGTGGCCGCGACCTTGTTGCCGGTGTTCGATGCGCCGACGTGGGTGATGAAGGCACTCGTTGCGCTGCTCGCCGTTGGGTTCGTCGCCGCGCTCGTATTCGCCTGGGTGTTCGAGTTGACGCCGGACGGACTGAAGCGCGATGCCGAGGTCGCGCCTGACGCATCTACCGCGCCGCAGACGGCCCAGCGCATGAATCGCATGTTGCTGATGGTGATGACGCTGGCGCTCGGCTACTTCGCGCTTGACAAGTTTGTGCTGACGCCGGGGCGCGTCGCCTCCGTGCAGGCCGGTGGCTCGGCTGCAGCAGTGGCTGGCCAAGCGGTCACCGACAAGAGCATCGCCGTGCTGCCGTTCGCCGATTTCAGCGCCGGCGGCGACCAGGGCTGGTTTGCCGATGGCCTTGCCGAGGAAATCCTGAACGCGCTGGCGCGTACGCCCGACCTGCTGGTCAGCGCGCGCACCTCGTCGTTCCGCTACAAGGGCAGCGAACTGGCGATCCCGCAGATCGCGAAGGAACTCGGCGTCGCCAAGGTGCTGACGCTGCAAGCACCCGACTTCAAAGAAGCGTACGAGTACTTCGAACAGGCACGAACGCTCGATCCGAACTTCGCCGCCGCGCACGCCAAAGCCGCCAACTTCTGGCTGCAACAGCTCAGTCCCACTGGATTGGCGGGCCTCACCGAGGAAACGCCGCAACGCATGTCGCAGCAGTTCGGCGAACGCATTGACCCGGCGATTGCGCACGCGGCGAACGCGGTCGATGGCCTCGGCTACCGGGCGCAAAAGGCCCAGCGCGAACTGCGTCTGCGCGAAGCGATCCAGTTGGCCCGCGCGCTGCTGGCCGAGCGGCCGGGCGATAGTGACGCCGCGGAACTTCTGCTGAGGGCAGCAACGCAGGTCAACGACCGCGAATTGGCCACAGCGGTCCTCGATGACATCTCGACGAACCCGACCTCTCGCATCGATGGCACCTGCTGATGCTGCTGGGCCGGACCTTTGAGGCCGCCGAATTGCTGCAGCCGTTTGAGAGCACCGGGAACACCTATGCGCTGGCGGGGTTTCTGATCTATCCGCAGTTCGATCCGGCGCCATTCCCGTCGCTGCTCAAGATCCTCGATCGCGAGAAGGTGCAGCGGCCACCGCCACAGCCAGAGCCGTTTGCTTGTCCGCCGGCTGCCGAGGGAGCGGACCGATGAACTTCATCGCCGAACTCACACGCCGCAACGTCATCCGCATGGCCGGGTTGCATCCGGTTGGGGTGACAGCGCATTTGTGAAGCTGATTTGCGCTCCTCTGCCCCTGATGCCAGTTTGAATCGCCTGCGGCCGCACGCATTGCACACGAATCGCCAAACACGAATTCCGGCGCGCGAATTGCGAATGTATACTGACCATGTTGAAATATTGAAGCGAGGTGGCACATGGCCCTGCAGATTGCCAACCCAAGCGTCGTCGCCAAGGTTGAAAGACTGGCGAAATTGACCGGACTGAGCAAGACCGCGCTCGTCGAGCGCGCCGTCGATCAGTTGTTGGATGAATCGAAGCGCAGTGTCACGCCCGATCAGCGCCTGCGGGCGCTGCTGGCACAGATGGATCGAATTGAAGATCGCGCCGATGCCGCCGACCCGCTGCCATGGGACGACAACGGCTTGCCCGCATGATCGTCGTTGACACCTCGGCGATTGTCGCCATTGTCTTCGACGAGCCCGAGCGTGAAGCCTTCATCGACATCCTGCAACGCCACAAGCGCGTGTTGATCAGCACGCCCAATGTTGTGGAAACACGTTTGGTCGTGCATGGCCGACGCGGCCAGCGCGCGGTCGTGCTGCTGGATGATTTGTTGCGGCTGCCGCCGTTTGAATTCGTGCCGCCGGGCGAAGCCGAAGCGCTGGCGGCGTATGCGGCGTTTGTCGCCTTCGGCAAAGGCAGTGGCCATCCTGCCGCGTTGAACTATGGCGACTTGTTCAGCTACGCGCTCGCCAAGGTCCGCGGACTTCCGCTCCTGTACAAGGGCAACGACTTTTCCGAAACAGATATTGAGCCTGCGACTGCAGTGTCCGCATGAATTTCATCGCCGAACTGCGCCGCCGCAATGTCATCCGCACGGCCGGGTTGTATCTGGTCGGGGCGTGGTTGATCACGCAGGTCGCAGGCACCGTGTTGCCGATGTTCGAAACGCCAGCATGGGTGCCGCGCAGCGTGGTGATCCTGCTGGCGATCGGCTTTGTGCCGACGCTGGTGTTCGCATGGGTGTTCGAGATGACGCCTGCCGGTCTCAAGCGTGATGCGGAAGTCTCGCCAGAAGAGTCCATTGCGCCGCAAACAGCTCGGCGCATGGACCGCATGATCATCGCGGTGTTGTTGCTTGCGCTGACGTTTTTCGGGTTTGACCGCACTGTGCTCGCACCCCGGCGCGATGCAGCGCTGGTGGCAACCACGACCCAGACTGTCCAAGCCAAGGCAATCGCCAAAGCCAAGCCCGTTGTCGGCCGCAACACCATCGCCGTGCTGCCCTTCGTCAACATGTCCGGCGAGGCCGCCAACGAGTATTTCTCCGACGGCATCAGCGAGGAGATCCTCAACGTTCTCGCCGGCACACCGGAGCTGCAGGTCGCCGCGCGCACCTCGTCGTTTGCGTTCAAGGGCAAGCCGATGGAAGTGCCCGCCATCGCCGAGCAGCTCAAGGTGCGAATGGTGCTTGAGGGCAGCGTGCGCAAGCAGGGCGACAAGGTGCGCATCACCGCGCAACTGATCGATGCCCACACCGGTTTCCACGTCTGGTCGCAAACCTACGACCGCAAGCTGGAGGACATCTTCGTCATCCAGGACGAGATCGCACGAGCGATTGGCAGCGAGCTGAAGGTGAAGATCGCAGCGGTTGCCGAGCCGGGCCAACGCGCCGGAACGACCAGCAATGTCGCCGCCTACGACCTCTACTTGCGCGGCATGGCTCTTTGGCACACGCGCACCGAAGAAGGAATATTGGAGGCCGTGTCGCTGTTCGAAAAGGCGGCCGTGACGGATCCGCAATTTGCCCAAGCTTACGCCGGGCTGGCCCTGGCGTACTCCGTCCTGCCCTACTACAGCGACCGGATGCCGTCGACAGAAGCGATTGCCCGGTCGACCGATTCTGCGCTGCATGCGCTGGCTCTGGACCCGGCCATACCTGAGCCGTACGCCGCCCTGTCCAATATTTCCATGGCCAATCAGCAGCGCGCGACGGCGGTTTCCCTGCTGCAGCGTGCCATTGCCTTGCGGCCTTCGTTCGCGACCGCACACCAATGGCTGGGCAGTAGCCTGATGTCAAACGGGGACCTCGCGGGCGGCCTCGCGTCGATTGAGCGGGCTAGCGTCCTTGATCCGCGCTCGCTGGTAGTAGCAGAGAACCATGCCTGGATATTGCTGGCCCTCGGCCACAACGCCGATGCCCGGACGGCCTGCCTGCGCGTATTGCAGTTCGCGCCCACCTACCAGGGCTGCCTCGCCGAAGTGGCAATGGCTGATCTGCTGTCGGGTGACTTCGACGAAGCGCAGGCAATGCTTGATCGCCTGGCCGCCGCATACAATCCCGGTGCCAGTGGGCAGGGCCGTGAAATTGTCTCTGCGCTCAGTGGCCACGGCGATCGCCATGCCCTGGCCGAGCGAATGTCGACCTTGCCTCTCCGCAGTCGACTGGACCCATCCAGCGGCAATGCGCTGCAGGACTACCAGATCGTTACCGTGTTGATGCTGCTTGGTGAGGGCAAGCTCGCCCTTGACTATGTGGACCGACTATCACGGGAGTTGGGCAACGAGATGGATTGGGCGATCATGAGTCCAGCGCTGGACCCGATTCGCTGCGAGCCGCGCTTCATCGCCGTCGTCGAGCGCTTGAAGACCACGGATCCGCACGCGGCAAAAGTATGCGCCGGCAAGCTTTGACATGACCCTGATCGCCGAACTGCGCCGCCGCAACGTCATCCGCATGGCCGGGCTGTATCTGGTCGGGGCGTGGTTGATCACGCAGGTCGCCAGCACCGTATTCCCGGCCTTCGAGTTGCCGGCGTGGGCCTTGCGTGGCGTGATTCTGCTGCTCGTGATCGGTTTCATTCCGGCGATGATCTTCGCGTGGGTGTTTGAACTCACACCTGAGGGACTGAAGCGCGATGCCGAGGTTGATCCCGCCGTGTCTATTGCGCCGCAGACTGCACGCAAGATGGAACGCATGATCATTTTGCTGTTCACTGTTGCCTTGGCGTTGTTCGCGTTCGACAAGTTCGTGCTCGCACCAAAGCGCGAGGCAAGCCTTGTCGCCCTTGCCACGCAAGCCGTCATCGAGAGAACCGCGCCGCAGGAAGCCGTCACCGACAGCAAGTCCATCGCGGTGTTGGCGTTCGAGAACATGAGTGCCGACAAGGAGAACGAGTATTTCTCCGACGGCATCGCCGAAGAAATCCTGAATTCGTTGTCGAAGATCAAGACATTGAAAGTGGCCGGACGCACCTCGTCGTTTTCGTTCAAGGGCAAACATGAGGACCTGCGCAGCATCGGCAAGACGCTCGGCGTCGCGCACATCCTGGAAGGCTCGGTACGCAAACAAGGTGACAAGGTGCGCGTCACCGCGCAGTTGATCCGCAGCGGCGACGGCATCCATCTTTGGTCGGAAACCTACGACGGTAACTTGCAAGACGTATTCGCGTTGCAGGAAAGCATCGCGCGCGCGATCACCACCGAACTCGACATCGTGCTGAACGGCCAGCAAGCCACGCAACTGGTCAACACTGGCACGACGAACGCAGAAGCCTATGCGCTGTACCTGCAGGCGACGAGCATTTTCAATCGGCGCGATGGCGATCATTTTACCGAGGCGATTGCCGCCCTGGAGGAAGCTATCCGGCTTGATCCGGACTATGCCCGCGCTTATGCACGGCTGACCGCCCTTTACGCTGTGCTGCCGAGCTACTCGGATGCGAGCGTGCGCACGGTGCACGCAAAGGTATTGCAATACGCGCAGGCAGCCAGCGCACTTGATCCGACCTTGGCCGAGCCTTATGCCGCGCTGGGTCTCAACTATGGGACGTTTGCTGGAAAGCTGCTTGAACAGTTCGAGGCGATGGAGCGCGCCTTGGAACGAGAGCCCGACGACGTCACCAGCAACTTTTGGTATGGGCTCGCGCTGATCAAGGCAGGCTATTTCACGCGCGGCACCCAACGACTTGAACGCACCCTGTCGCTTGATCCCTTGTTGCCCAATGCGTTGCGCTGGCGCGGGTCCATGTACATCCATGCCGGGGACCTGGCTCGCGCCGAGCAGGTGACTCGACGCGCG
The DNA here is from genome assembly GCA_043753835.1 of Lysobacterales bacterium. Taxonomy (GTDB): domain Bacteria; phylum Pseudomonadota; class Gammaproteobacteria; order Xanthomonadales; family Ahniellaceae; genus JADKHK01. The sequence goes on from JAYUVY010000068.1 coordinate 29,586, forward strand.
CGCGACCTCGGCATGCAGACTGCGGATGGAAACCTCTCGAAGTTGGTCGGCGCGAAAGGAGATCGGGAAGAGGCTGTCCGGCTATGGGTCTCGGGCACGAAAGCCACGATGCGTGCCTTCTCCGACGAGGATCGCAAACGGATCGCCGAGGGAATCTATGGCGATTCGGCCGCGCAACAGCGCGCCTTGGCGCTAATTGATACCTACCTTGCACAACCGCATGACGACGTTTCGCAAGTGGTCCCGGAAGCCCTGTTCCGACTAAAACAGCCCGAGCGTGCACTGGCGGTGTTGCACACGCAGCAAATCACCGATACCGGCGAGCCGTTCGCCTTGCTGTGGAGTCCGAAGGGCGTGGCGATGCGCGTCGTTCCGGGGTTTGACGCATTCATTCGCGACTTCGGATTCATTGACGTGTGGGAAAAATACGGTGCGCCGGACATGTGCAGAAAAATTGGCCTCGGCGACTATTCCTGCGACTGAGCCATGACCTTCCTCGCCGAACTGCGCCGCCGCAATGTCATCCGCATGGCCGGCTTGTATCTGGTCGGCGCGTGGTTGATCACGCAAGTCGCGGGCACGGTGTTGCCGATGTTCGAGGCGCCGAACTGGATGGCACGCAGCGTGGTCTTGTTGCTCGCAATCGGATTCGTGCCGGCGCTGGTGATCGCGTGGGTGTTCGAGTTGACGCCCGAAGGCTTGAAGCGGGACGCCGACGTGCTCCCTGCGCAATCGATCGCGCCGCAGACCGGCAAGCGAATGGATCGGATGATCGTTGTCGGTCTGATCGCGGTGATCGCGCTGATGGCGATCGAGCGACTGTGGTTCGCACAGCCGGATGCGCCGGCCGAAATCGCTGTGGCGGCGACATCGGCAGTCACTGTTGCGCCCGCGCAAGTCGAAGCCACGGTGAATCCGAAATCGATCGCCGTGCTCGCGTTCGCGAACATGAGCGCGGACAAGGACAACGAGTATTTCTCCGACGGCGTCTCCGAGGAGATCCTCAATGCATTGGCGCAGGTGCGCGATCTCAAAGTTGCCGGCCGCACGTCGTCGTTCTACTACAAGGGTCGTAATGAACCGCTGTCGACCATCGGCAGCGCGCTCGGGGTCGCACATGTGCTCGAAGGTTCGGTGCGCAAGCAGGGCCAGCGCCTGCGCATCACCGCGCAGTTGATCCGCGTCAGCGACGGATTCCACCTGTGGTCGGAAACGTTCGATGGCAACGATGCCGACATCTTCGCGTTGCAGGAAAGCATCGCGCGACGCGTGACCGGCGAGCTCAAGGTTGCGTTGAACGCGGGCCAGCAAGATCGCCTGGTCGATGTCGGCACCGACAACGCCGATGCCTACGCGCTGTATCTGCAGGCCAGCGCCACCTTCAACCGGCGCGATTCAGCGCGTTTTGGCGAGGCCATGGCGCAGCTGGAACAAGCCACCACGCTCGATCCCACGTTTGCCCGCGCCTATGCGCGACTGGCGGCCTTGTACGGGGTTGCGCTCAATGCCGACACCGTGGATTACGACACGGCCCTGGCCGCCGCCGAGAAGTTCGCCGAACGCGCGTCGCAACTCGACCCGTCGCTCGCGGAGCCGCACGCGGTGCTCGGCCTGAAGTTCCGCTACCAGCGGAAATATCGCGAAGCCAGTGCAGCCCTCGCGCGTGCGCTGGCGCTGGAGCCGGACGATGTGACTGCGAATTTCTGGTACGCGCTGGAGCTGCTCCAGGCCGGTTATCGGCGCCAGGGCATCGCCGCGCTGGACCAGACTTTGCAGCTCGATCCGCTGCTGCCCAATGCGCTGGTATGGCGGGGGCGCGAGCATGTGGCCGACGGCGAACTCGAGCAAGGCGAACGACTGCTGCACCGCGCGGCGGAGAGCGGCCACGCTTTTGTCGGCCTCGGGCTGTGGAAGCTGGAACGGGCACGCGGAAACCGGGACGCGGGCATTTCGCAGTTGGCCGCCGGCCTCAACTATTTCGCCGCCGCGTTCCCTGCGGAAGCGACGGATGTGTTCGCCCGCGCCTGCTTCGGCGATGCAACGGCCAAGACCCGCGCGCTGGTCCTGATCGACGCCCACCTCGCGACTAAGCCGCCGCATCTCAGCGGCGTCGTGTTCTATGTCCTGGTTCACGTCGGCGAACCCGCGCGTGCGTTCGCGCTGCTGCAGGACCGGCCTAGCACCAACGACGGTCTGGTCATGGGCGAACTGTTCAGCACGACACTGGCCGAGGCCCGTCACACGCCCGAGTTCGCCGAGTTCCTGCGCAGGATGGGCCTGGCGGCGTACTGGGACGAATTCGGCCCGCCGGATCAGTGCCGCAAGGACGCCAAGGGCGACTATGCCTGCGATTAGATCCATCCGAATTGCCGGGAGTACCAACGAATGAAAGTCGTTCACCAACAATGTGCCGCGCTCCTGCTGTTCTTTCTGATCGGCGTCGCAGCGGCCAGGCAAACGGGCCCGCAGGACTGCCCCGATCTCTCGTCGCTGCAGGCCACCCTTGTCGTCACCAGCGACCCGAGTCCGGAACGGATCGCCGCGGACAAGCTCGTCGCCGAGGCGCAAACGATTACGCGCACGATGTCGGACGTGAACCTCACGAAAGCGATCGCGCTGTACGAACAGGCGATCCGGACCGATCCGCAAAACGCTTCCGCTCATATCCTCCTCGCGCGCGCGCACCTGTCCTCACAGCGCTACCTGAGCGTGAAAAAGCCGATCGCTCACGCCCGCGCCTGGGAAAATATGTCGAAGGGCCGAGCGCTCGAGCCGGGCAATATCGATGGCTTGTACCTGCTGGCCGATCAGGTCTTCCTGGCGAACAACAATTACGGTTGTGCGAAACGGATCTTCGAGACAGCGCTGCGCCTCGAACCGAAGAACGCACTGACCCACTACTGGTACTCGGAATTGCTCGCCGGGATCGGCAAGTTCGATCTCGCCTTCGAACACTCGGCCAAGGCCCTGTCACTGGCCGATGTCGACACACGCGACTACGTGATGCGAAACATCGGTCGGCAACGCTACATGGCGGGACAGTACGACTGGGTCCTCGCGCATTACGAGAATTACCTGAAGGCCAAGCCGAATTTCTCGCTGGCGCATTTCTATCGAAGTCTTGCGTACGGTGCGAAGGGCGAATTCGAAGAAGCCCTGGCCGAAGCGAGGAAAACGCAGCCCGATGCGCCGAAAGGCGACGCGGGCGGCATCGGCATGCTGGCGCTGGCCTACGCGAACGCAGGCCAGCAAGACAATGCGCGTGCACTGCTGCAGGAGTTGCTGGATCGGGACGCGCGCGGCGAACATGTCGTCGAATACCGCATCGCGGCGGTGTTTGAGGTGCTCGGCGAGCGCGACTTCGCGCTGCAGTGGTTGGACAAGGAGATCGATGACCGCGGCGGCCTCTATTCCTGGATGCTGTGGCTCAACCATGACCCGGTCTGGAAAGCGATGCGGCAAGATCGCCGCTTCAAGGACATCAAACGACGCGCGGGCTGGTAGATGCCGCTTTCCTGATTCAGCCCTACCCGCAACAACCGCTCGACCAAATTTCCTCGCCCTCAAGGACCCCCATGTCAAAAGCCCTTCGAACCGCGCTCAGCGTGGCCATACTCGGCACTGCCTTGAACGCACAGGCCGACATTTACACCGTCAATGCCACTGCGGACAGCAACGACGGCAACTGCAATGTCGCGAACTGCACGCTGCGCGAGGCCGTCACCGCGGCACAAACCAGTGATGTGATCAATTTCTCGTCGCTGTTCAATACGCCGCAAACCATCAGCCTGCAAACCGCGCTGCCCAACATCCAGAGCAGCATCACGATTCAAGGCACCGGCGCGCATCTGCTGACGGTGCGGCGAGATCCGGCTGCGGCGATGAACTTTCGTGTATTCACGATGGGCGGCGGTCCTTTCGTCAGCGTGACCGTCAGCGGCATGACCATCAGCGGCGGCATGGTCGGCACGGGTGAGTCCGGAGGCGGGATCAATGCCTTGATCCAGCTCATGCTGAACGATGTCCACGTCACCGGCAATACGGCGGGCGTGGGCGGCGGCGTGCAAGTTGGGTTCGCCAACAGCCAATTCACGAACTGCACGTTCAGCAACAACACGTCAAGCAATCCCGATGCTTCCGGCGGCGGGATCTTTTTCCTCGGCGGTGGTGGAAACATCATGCGTGTCGTCAACAGCACGATCAGCGGCAACAACGCGGGCAGCGCCGCCGGCATCAGCCATTTCAGTGTCGCCGTCGGCACCACGCTGGAGATCGTCAACAGCACGATCGTGAACAACACTGCGGTCAATGCCGGCGGCATCCGCACCTTTACGCAAAACGGCGGAACCGCGAACACGACGCTACACAACTCAATCGTGGCCGGCAATACGCCAACCAACCTGGCCACCGCAACCCTCGACGGCGGCCCGGCCACATTCCAAACGCTCGGCTTCAACCTGAGCAACGATTACAACGGCGTCTTTGTCGTTCTGGCATCGGACGTCACCGCCAATGCGCTGCTCGGCCCACTGCGAGACAACCTCGGGCGAACACCAACACATGCGCCACTGTTCGGCAGCCCCGCGCTCGACGGCGGCAGCAGTTCCGGATCAAGCACCGACCAGCGCGGCCTGCTGCGTCCGGTCGATCTGTCGGGCATTACCAACGCAGCGGGCGGCAATGGCAGCGATATCGGCGCATTCGAGGCGCAGACCGCTCCGGCGTTCGACGCGTTGTTGCTCGATGGATTTGAAGGACCGCTGTGAATGGTTGCTGGCAAAGTCAGCTCTGATTGATGTGTCTGGTTGGTTGCCCATGAACTTCCTCGCCGAACTCAAACGCCGCAACGTGATCCGCATGGCCGGTTACTGAGGTTCCCCAGGTCATCAGCGCATTGCGATTTGCATCAACTTGAAGGATGATGCGCTGACGACATTTGATGCCAAGGAGCACCGCGATGCGCACCACCCTCAGCATTGAAGATGACGTTCTCGACAGCGTGCGCAAAGTCGCCGACCGCCGCCGGCAAAGCATCGGCGCCGTGGTGACGGCCCTGTTGCGCGACGCTCTGACACCCAAAGCAGTGAGCGTTGATCGCACCGGCTTGCCGACCATGCCCGTGCAACCCGGTGCTGGCCAGGCCAACCTTGAAATCGTCAATGCCCTGCGCGATGAAATGCCGTGAGCGCCGCGCGAGCGGCATCGCCTGCCGCCTTGCTGGACGTCAATGTCCTGTTGGCCTTGTTTGATCCACTGCACCAGCAGCATGAGCTGATACGCGCGTGGTACCAGGCGAACAAGGCACCGGTGGCCACCTGCGCGTTGACTGAACTCGGCTTTGTGCGTATCAGTTGCCACCCGCGCTATCCGAATCCCATGGAGGCGCCCGAACAGGCTTTGTCGCTGCTAGGCGCTTTGCACAAAAATACGCGGCATCGTTTTTGGGCTGAATCGCTGTCGCTTGCCGATGCGGTGTTTACCGCGCATCCATTCAAATCGCATCGCGACACCACGGATCGCTATTTATTGCGCCTGGCGTTGCATCATCAGGGCCAACTGCTGACGCTCGACGCTGGCATTCGCCCGTCCGATGCGAGCGAACGGGCCGCACTGCGAGTGCTCAGCGCATGAATTTTCTCGCCGAACTGCGCCGCCGCAACGTCATTCGTATGGCCGGGTTGTACCTGGTCGGGGCGTGGTTGATCACGCAGGTCGCGGGCACGGTGTTGCCGATGTTCGATGCACCGCCATGGTTGCCGCGCAGCGTGGTGTTGCTGCTCGCCATCGGCTTCATACCGGCGCTGATCATCGCCTGGGTGTTCGAATTGACCCCGGACGGCTTGAAGCGTGATGCCGAGGTCGCGCCTGACGCATCCATCGCGCCGCAGACGGCCCAGCGCATGAATCGCATGTTGCTGATGGTGATGACGCTGGCGCTCGGCTACTTCGCGTTCGACAAGTTTGTGTTGTCCTCAAAACAGGAAGCACCCGCTGCCACAGCTGCCGACCCCGCCCTGCCCGGCGCGACAACCGCAGCCGACAAGGACATCGTCCGCGGCATCGCCGTTTTGCCGTTCGACAACCTGAGCCCCGATCCGGACAACGCCTATTTCGCCGGTGGCATACACGAAGAAGTGCTGACCAAACTCTCGCGCATCGCCGAGCTGCGGGTGATTTCGCGCACGTCCATGGAGCGCATTGCCGAACAGAAACTCGACATGAAGGCCATCGGCCAGCGCCTCGGTGTCAGCCATGTGATGGAAGGCAGCGTGCGCCGCGCGGGTGAGCAAATCCGGGTCACCGTGCAGTTGATCGAAGCCAGCAGCGACAACCATGTCTGGGCCGAGAACTACGACCGAAAACTCGACGATGTGTTCGCGATTCAGAGCGAGATCGCACTGGCGATTGCGCGGCAGCTCGAGATCACGCTGAGTCCCACCTTGCAATCGAACCTGGACGACCGACCGACCCGGAACCAGGCCGCCTACGATCTGTATTTGCGCGCGATGGCAGAACGCCGGGTTTGGCGCGGCGCGCCCAGTTTCCGGGCCATGATTGACTTCCTCGAACCCGCGATCGCGGCGGACCCGGATTTCCTGCAGGCGCGCGCGTTGCTGGCCGATGCCTATGGCCGCATGTACTGGTTTGGCGAAGATCCGGACAACCACTACGTTGCCAAGGCGCGAAACCTGGTCGCCGACATCGAGAGCCGCTGGCCAGGTCGCCCCGAAAGCCTGCTGGCTCAAGCGCAACTGCTGTACAACGTCGACCGGAATTACACGGCGGCGCTGCAGAAATTCCGTGCCGCCGAAATAGAGTTGCCCGGCAACCCGGATGTGCTGCGCGGCATTTCGAGCAGCTTGAAACGGCTCGGTCGCGCCGATGAGTTCCTGGCGGCCGCCCGCCGCTGGCAGGCTCTGGATCCTGAAACCGCCGTCACCTACACCGAAGTCATGTTCGCGCTCGATGCGCTGGATCGATTCGACGAGGAGATCGCCGTTGGTGAAGAGGCAGTACGCAAGTTCCCGGAAGACGAGTCCAATGCGTTCTGGCTGGCATCGGCGAAGTTGAAGCATCGTGGTGACATCGCCGCGATGTTGGACTTCGGGCGCCGCTTCAAGGCGCGCTCCGACCCCGAAGCCGCGAAAATAATCAGCATGGCGCGATTCGTCAGCGGTGATATCGACGGCGCGCTTGCCGTGCGCGCCGAGCGTCCGATCGACAATCCGATCATGAATGCCGAGCTCGACGCCGAGCAAGCCGACTTGCTGCAATTGATCGGACGCAGCCAGGAGGCGCAGGCACTGGCGGCACGCGCTCTGGCCGTGGTCGGCGCGGCCATCGCCGAAGACCGACCGGCACCGCGCGGCCTAGTGGCCGTCTGGTTCGCCAAGTCGGCGGTCATTGCCGCGCAAGCCGGCGATCTGGACAAGGCCGCCGCGTGGGAGCAAAGGGCCAGCGCCACCCCTGTTTCCGGTCTAGAAGATCAAACATTGCTGGCCGAGCACATGGCGGACTTGCAGCGATTCCTGGGAGAGCCGGAAGCGGCTTGGCGCAGCAAGGCCAAGACCATCGATGCGTTCACTGGCACGCGCCGTGGCCAACTGTTGGCCTTCAAGGCCTACTACGACAAACTCTACGGTCAGTCGCCGAGCTATCGCGCGTATATGGCCAAGATCGCCGGAGCGAAGCCATGAGTTTTCTCGCCAAGCTACGCCGCCGCAACGTCATCTCGAAACTCGACGCGCATCACTAGGATCCAGGTGACTTGCGACGGCTGAACAAAGCCGGCCTCGACGTCATCGCCGTGCCGGGCGCTTCGCGCGCCTTTTGCCGCGTCTGCTAGGATGAATCATCCCAATAAGGTGGATTCATCCATGACCGTCAGCATTAAAGACGCCGATACCGACAGCAAAATTCGGGATTTGGCCGCGTTGACCGGCGAGTCCATCACCGTGGCGGTTCGCATTGCCATTGAACAACGCCTGCGCCGTGAATCTTCGCGCCGCCGTGCCGGCGTGGCCAACCGACTGTTGAACCTGTCGCTCGCCAAAACCGGCAAAAGGCAGTTTGACGGCACCGCCAACGACGCCATGGGCTACGACGAATTCGGTTTGCCCCAGTGATCATTGACGCATCGGCCATCATCGCGATTCTGGCCGGTGAGCCAGACGCGGCGGACTACGCGCAAAAGATCGAGCAAGACCCGACACCCCGCATCGGCACCCCTGCATTGCTTGAAGCCTCGATCGTGCTCACCCGATGGTTTGGCGAAGCCGCCGACACCGCGCTGGATGCATTTGTGCGCGAGTCGGGCGCGGAAATCATCGCGTTCGATTTTCCGCAATTGCGGGCCGCACAAAGCGCATACCTGCAGTACGGCAAAGGGCGCCATCCTGCAGGGCTCAATTTCGGCGATTGCATGAGCTACGCCCTGGCAAAAGTCTGTGATGAACAATTGCTGTTCAAGGGGCAGGACTTTTCGCAAACCGACATCAATCCAGCGATCACTCCGCCGTGACCTTCATCGCCGAACTGCGCCGCCGCAACGTCATCCGCATGGCCGGGTTGTACCTGGTCGGTGCGTGGTTGATCACGCAGGTCGCGGCGACCTTGTTGCCGGTGTACGACGCGCCCGGCTGGGTGATGAAAGCAGTCGTGGCGCTGCTGGCCATCGGGTTCTTCGTCGCGCTCGTGTTTGCCTGGGTGTTCGAGTTGACGCCAGACGGCTTGAAGCGTGATGCCGAGGTCGCGCCGGAGCAGTCAATCGCGCCGCAGACGGCGAAACGCATGGACAGGATGATCGTCGCCGGATTGATCGCGGTAATCACATTGCTGGCGATCGAGCGCGTGTGGTTTGCGCAGCACGACGTGCCTGCCGAGGCTGTCATTGCGACGGAAGCCGCGGTCTCCAAGCCGCGCACGTTGGTTGCGGCGACTGTCAATCCCAAGTCAATTGCTGTGCTGGCCTTCGCCAACATGAGTGCCGACAAGGACAACGAGTATTTCTCTGACGGGATTGCAGAGGAGATTCTGAATGCGCTGGCGCAAATCGATGATCTGAAGGTGGCGGGTCGTACCTCGTCCTTTCACTTCAAGGGCCGCAACGAGAATCTGCAGACCATCGGCGCCACGCTCGGCGTCGCGCACGTGCTTGAAGGTTCGGTGCGCAAGCAGGGCGACAAGGTGCGCATCACCGCGCAGTTGATTCGCGTCGACGACGGCTTCCATGTCTGGTCCGACACCTACGACGGCAATCTGGTCGACGTGTTCGCGCTGCAGGAACAGATCGCCCGCGCCATCACCGATGAACTGAAGGTGGTTCTGGTCGGCGCGCAGCAGCAGCGGCTGGTGCCGGTCGCGACCACGAATGCGGAGGCCTACGCGCTGTACCTGCGCGCCACCTCGATCTTCGATCGGCGCGACGGCCCGAGTTTCCCCGATGCAGTCGCAGCGCTGGAACAGGCGATTGCACTCGACCCGAAATTCGCGCGCGCGCACTCGCGCCTCGCGGCCCTGCATGTCGTGATGGGCTCCTTTGGCGGCGTCGAGTTGGCGAAAATGCATCGGCGCGTGTTGCAGCATGCGAACGATGCGCTGGCGCTGGATCCGACCTTGGCGGAGCCGCATGCAGCGATGGGGCTGTCGTATGGCAAGCAGCGTGGCGGTCTGATCCAGCAACGCGAAGAACTCGACCGCGCCGTGCAACGGGATCCGGACGACGTCACCAGCAATTTCTGGTCCGGGCTGAGCCTGCTCATGACGGGCTACCGTGAAAAAGGGCTCGCCCAGATTGAACACGCGCTGGCGATCGACGCGATGATGCCGAACGTCGTGCGTTGGCGTGGCATCGTGTTTTTGTACGACAACGATCTCGACCGCGCCGAAGAATTCCTGACGCGTGCGCGGTCCAGTGGGCTGTTCATGGCCAACCGCGAACTGTCGGAAATTGCGTATGCGCGCGGTGATGTCGACGAGGCGATTCGCCTGTGGCCGGAAGGGTCGCGCAACCTGTTGCTCACCCTGCCGCCCGGCAGCACCGAAATACTTGCTTCCGGCATCTACGGTGATGCGGCGGCACGCAAACGCGCGCTGCAAACGCTCGACGAATTCCTGGCCACAAGCCCACCGCAGGTTCCCGGCCCGATCCCGCTCGTGCTGCTCCGACTCGGAGAGCCAGCGCGGGCGACCGAACTGCTGTCGCACACACTATCCGGGGACAACGCCGATCTCTTCAGCCGCATGTGGACGCCGCTCGGCAAACCTTTACGCGATCTGCCGCAATTCCCGGAATTTCTGCGTTCGCAGGGGTTCTTCGCGCTGTGGGACAAATATGGCCCGCCGGACCTGTGTCAGCACGTCGGTGAAGGCAACTACCGCTGCGACTGATTCCGCAACGGCCGCACCGGATCAACGCTTCGGCAGAGTCAACATCGGTGACACGCGGGGGTCTTCGCGCAATTCCGTCCAGTCCGGATCGATGCGGGCGAGCCCGATAACTCCGGGCTCGAGTTTGATGCTGGCGCGCAGATGTTCGATGGCTTCCACATCGCGTTGCTCGATGGCATCCAGACAGGCGAGGTTGTAATGCGCCACCCAACCTTCGGGTCGCAGCTTGATTGCCTCCGCAAGCCAGACTCTTGCCGCCGCCCCGGCATTGGCACGACGCGCGCTCGCGGCAGCCTGGATCAGCGTTCGATAGTCGCCAGGCGACAATTTCATCGCGAGTGCATAGGCGGCCTGCGCCTCGGCGAACTGCTCGCGCTCGAAATACAGATCACCGAGCAAGCGCCGTACATCGGGAAAGCCGGGATCGATGGCGACGACCTGATCGAACCATTGCTGCGCCAGTGTCTCATTGCCACGAATCATCGCGATCAGGCCCAAGCCGCTCATGGCTTCGATGAAGGTCGGCGCAATCTTCAAGGCATCGAGGTAGTGGCGACCTGCGCCATCGAGATCATCATTGCGCATGGCCATGACACCGAGCATGCCAAGGACGCGGAACTCACCGGGATTGTCGGCAATGATCCGCAGATATTCGTCACGCGCCTCGTCATTGCGATCCTGGTTGATCAGCGCCACGGCGAGCACCCCACGCGCCGAGGCATGCCCCGGAATTTCCGCGAGAATTTCCCGGGCAATTTTTTCCGACACCGGCCAATGTCCTTGCTGCCCTGCTTTGCGCGCAGCATCGAGCTTGTTGTAGATGCGAATGCCGTCCTTGGGGTCCATCCCGATGACGCCGGCGCGGGCCGATGCGGATTGCAGGTAGCCGAGCGACTGCAACATTTCGATCGACTCTTCGGACAGTGGATTGCGTGGCGCTTCCAGCGCGGTCGCCGCCGACTCGTCCAGAATGTGCTGCAGCGATATGTCGAGTCCATTGGCGATTTCGAGATAACCCGGCACATCATGCAGATTCCGGGTCTCTGCCGGATCAGCGGTGAGGTCGTAGAGCTCGGGCTTGGGTGCGCGGATGAACGTGTAGCCGCGCTCACGCACCGCGTACAGCGGCGCCATGCCGAACCCGACTTCCGACAACAACGACTCGGAGTACAGGGCGCGTTCGTGCCAAGTTGGCAAGCTCGCGACACTGGCCAAATCGACGCCGGCCAAAGCCGGATCAGCCGACAGCCCGACACTCGCAAGCACAGTCGGCACGATGTCGATGTGATGCACCGGCGTCGCGACGCGATTGCCGGGTGGGAATCGTTTCGGATAGCGCATGATCAAGGGCACGTGCTGGGTCGCGCGATAGACGAACACCGCGTGCGTCTTTTCGTCATGCTCGCCAAGGCTTTCACCGTGATCGGAAGTCAGCACGACCAGGGTGTTTTCGAGTTCTCCGGCGCTGCGCAGACGCTCGATCAGGCGGCCGAGTTGTTCATCGGCGTAAGTGATTTCGGCATCGTAGGGCGACACACTGCGGACACCGAGCCAGCCCGGCGCTTGATGCGGCTCATGCGGATCGAACAGGTGCACCCAGGTGAAGAATGGGCGTCGTTGTGCGTCGACGCGCCAGCCCTCGAACCAGTTGAGCGCAGCGTCGACGGTGTCGGTGGCACGGCGCTCGCGGATCATGAACAACTTGGGGTCGTCTTCGCCCCATAGCTTGTCGTCGTATTGATCGAAGCCCTGCTGGATGTTGTAGCGCTTGGCGAGCACCACGGCCGAGACGAAGGCCTGCGTCGCGTAGCCGATCGCATGCAGGCGCTCGGCCAAGGTCACTGCCGCGTCCGGCAAGGCATAGGCGCCGTTGTCGCGTACGCCATGTGCGGGCGGCAGCAGGCCGGTCATGATCGTGCTGTGCGATGGCAGGGTGATTGGGGCAGCCGAAAACGCTTCGTCAAACAGCAACCCTTCCCGCGCCAGTCGATCCATCGTTTCCGTGTTCGCGGGCGCAAAGCCATAAGCCCCAACATGATCTGCACGCAAGGTATCGATGGTGATCATCAGCACATTGGGCTTGGCACCCGGCTGCGGCTGAATCATCAGCAAAGCAGCGGCAACGCCAGCAATCGCCAGCAAGGCCGCGATCAACACCCAGACAACGCGCTTCGGCATCGTGCCACCCTTACAAAAGAAAAGCTCCGCCGGAGCGGAGCTTTTCGGAAACCAAACCACTGGACATCACGCGGTATTGCGAGCTCGCAGCACCAGCCAGCCGAGACCCGCGATCAGCAGCGCGAGGGCCGCCAGGACACGTCGATCGGTGGTCGGGATCGGCGCGCTCGGCGTCGCCTGCACCGCCGCAAAGTTGGCGACCTGCGAAATTTCCGCGGCGGTCATGCACGCTGTGGCGTTTGCCGGCAGACCGGCCAATTCCGATGCCTTCGCATTCGCATCGGCTCTGTTCGGCTGACCGGTCGCGAAATTCGCGAAGATCACCGTGGCACCTGCGGCCAGCGTGTGCGTGTAAGACCAGTAAGGATTGTCATCGCCGTTGACAAAATTGATTCCGGTCAGGGGTGAAGACGCACCGGCACCCTGCAACACATGGCCCAATCGTGGATCGGTCGATGTGGTGCCGGAAAAGTTCTGGAAGGTGGACACCCATGTATCGGTAACTTCCGCCACCGCGTCGCCGTCGCTCGAACTGACCAGCGCGGTATTGCTGTCCGAACCCAGATTGTTGCTGGTGATCATCTTGAACGTGAGCGGGGCACCGGTTGTGTTCGTAAAGATATTCAACCAGCGCGCGAATTCGTCATTGCTGGGCACGAACATCTTTCGCTGCACACTCAACGCACCCATATTCTGCACCGGCATAATTACCTGGCGGTTGTTGCAACCAGCGTCAAGCGATGCCACGCCATTTTGGTTGTACATCGTGTAGCCGGCACCCAAGGCAGACCTCGCCGGGGCGCCCGTTATGCACGGCCCGGCACTCCCATCGGTCGATATGCAAAGCGCGTTGTACCCGTCAAATCCGTCGTTCAGCGTGCTTGCCGTCACGCCACCATTCAGCGTGGAAGCATTCACCGAAGCCGTATACGAAGCTTCGGAAGCCGCGCCGGAAGCAGAGCTGCTGGTGGCAAAGGTGATGTTGGTGTTGAAGAAGAACTCGAATCCCGACGCATCCGTGAGGGTCTGCGACCCTGTCGCATTCGGCGCGTGCCCGCCTCCGGCCTTGGCGAAGGCTTGGCGTTGCGCCTTGTCACCCAGCTTCACGTGATGTCCGTCCTTGCCGGCATCGGCAGCGAGCATGACGACATCGGCCAGCGCCAAGCTGGACACCGACATCGCGCACATCAGAACCAGTAGCTTCTTTTTCATCACGCTTCCCCAAGGTGGATTCAAAACAATCGCGATTCTGGCGGATCGGTACGCTGACAGCAACCTGAATAAATCGCAGAAGCCTTTGCTGCCAAGGTCAAATCTATTTGTGACAGTGCCGCATCAGGCACATGCGCTGGAGCACTGAAACGTGCGCTCCAATGAGCCATCGCGGCCAGCGAGTTCGCATCGGCCTCGATGCCGATGCGCTTCGAGATCGCGGAGAGTTGCGCCAGCGGTTGCGCGCACAGGCGCTCAAACGGCACCAGCGTGACGCGCGCGGCGAGATCAGTGTCAGCTTCCATCTGTTCAAACACATAGGCATAAATCGCGATCCACTGGCGCAGCCAGGCTTGCGCCAGTCGCCCTTCACGGCGGTCGCGCTCGACGGCTTCGGTGCTCGTCGGATCGACCCGCATGACTCGTTTGAGCGCGCCGAATTCATGGTGCCCACGGGCCGCGATATGCCGCAAAGTGGCCGCTGGCGCCTGTGCATAAAGATCATCCTGACGCAACAACGACGCGACATGGGCCAACGGTTCGCGGATCGGCACGATGAATTGGGCGTCCGGATAGAGCTTGCCCAACAGACCGATGCGCAGGGTGTTGTAGTTGCCCTTGGCGACATAACGCCTTGCGCCGCGCGCGTGCACCAGTTTGGCCACATGCTCGCGATGCAAGCGGGCGAAAGCCGGTGCTTGCGCGGAGGCGCCGAGAATGTCGGACCTGGCCTGTGCATCAAACGGAAAATAATGCGCCCAGAGCACCTCCTCGAAGGCTTCAGGACTGTCGCGCGTGACCATGATGCCATCGCCATGCGCCCGCTCGACCGCCGCGACACGCGACTTGGGCAAACGCGCCAGCAACGCATTCCACCAGTAAGGCGTCCACAGCAAGGGAAAGTCGGAATAGCGATGCGAGGTGAAGCCCGGCATCGAACTGAGCCATTCGAGCAGCATGGTCGAACCGCTGCGTGCCAGTCCACCGATGAACACCGGACGATCCACCAGACGAAGGTCGCAAACCTCGGCTGCGAAACGCGATTCCAGCGACGACAAGTGCGGACCCAGCGTCGGCCAAGTGCGCTGCCACCACGCACCGAAACGATCCGGCCACGGAATGCGCCAGCGATCTTCGCTCACGCGGCACTTCCATACCGGTCGCGAGGCTTGGCTATACTGCGACGTCCCCAATTGAAAAAGACGACTGCGACCATGCCTGCCCTGCTTCGACTCATCACGTTCATTGCGTTGCTGTCTTGTTCAATGCTGGTTTCAGCCTACAACGGCCCCGGTTCAGGCGTCAGCTTCCTCGCTGCACTGTGGTCGGTACTCGCCGGATTCTTCGTCGTGTTGTCAGCGATCCTGTTCTGGCCAGTGCGCGCCATGCTGCGTCGTCGTCGCGAACGCGCCAAGGCCGCCGCGCAGGCATCTTCGGTTTCCTGAAGTGCGATCGCGCCGCATCACAACCGCGGTCTTCGCGGCGGCTGTGCTCGTCCTCGCATGGCATTTCCTTTGGGGACGAATACCGGATCCCGGCCCACGCGGTGCCGATCATCGCGTGATCGTGCTCGGCTTTGACGGACTCGATCCGCAACTGCTGGATGAAGGCATTCGCGCCGGCCGCCTGCCCAACTTCGCGGCGCTGGCCAACGGCGCGCCGGTG
This sequence comes from Lysobacterales bacterium, assembly GCA_043753835.1. GTDB lineage: Bacteria > Pseudomonadota > Gammaproteobacteria > Xanthomonadales > Ahniellaceae > JADKHK01. Next base: position 45,030 of record JAYUVY010000068.1, read on the forward strand.
CCACGGCTGGCCACGACCGAACCGCCACAGTCCCCTGTGGCTTGGTCGAGCTTTGCAACCGGCACACCACCAGGCGACCATGGCGTATTCGACTTCCTGCATCGCAACCCCAACACCTACGCACCCGAATTTTCGATCGCGACGCAGGCACCGGACGAGACGCTGAACCTGTTCGGCTGGCAACTGCCGATCCGCGAGGGCGCCTTGCTGACGCGGCGGCAAGGCACGCCCTTCTGGGTGCAGGCCGAACACGACGGCCTGCGCGTTTCAGTGTATCGCGTACCGGTCACCTATCCGGTCGACGACATCACGCATATGCTGGCCGGCATGGGCGTTCCCGATCTGCTCGGCACGCAGGGCACCTATACGCTGATCGCCAATCACCTGGTCGCCGACGCCGAGTCTGGCGGACGTGTACTGATGGAGAAATCCGACGAAGACGGCCGCGTACGCGTGCAGCTGCGCGGCCCCGCCAATCCTCTCGATGGCAGTGATATGTCCCTGCCGGTGATGATCTCGCCGGCCGCCGATGGCGTCGATGTCGAACTCGGCGGCGTTCGCACCCATCTCAAAGTGGGTGCGTGGTCCGAGTGGATCGCGCTGGATTTCCATTTCCTCGGATTTGGCACGGTGCGCGGCATGGTGCGTCTGAATCTGGTGTCGGCGTTTCCGCGCATGCGGCTATATGTCTCGCCCATCGAAGCCGACCCGACCGACAGCGTGTTGCCGATCAGCGCACCAGCCGGTGACGCCGCCCGACTTGCAGCACGCATCGGCCGCTTTCACACGCTCGGCATGCCCGAGGAAACCTGGGCCCTGAATCAGGCGCACCTTGATGAAGCCGCTTGGCTCGACGGTGTACGTACGACACTGGCCGAGGGTGAGGCCATGCTCTACGACGCGCTCGCCGTGGGCGACAGCGACATCATCGTCAAGACCTTTGTGCAGACGGATCGCGTCAGTCACATGTTCTGGCGCGGTCGCGATGCGGGCCATCCGTTGCACGCCGAAGCGACGCCGTTGGCACGCGGTGCGATCGACTGGATCTACGGCGAAGCCGACCGGATTGTCGGTGAGACACGCAAGCGCATGCAGCCCGAGGATCGCCTGGTCATCCTCAGCGATCATGGGTTCACCGACTACCGACGCAGCGCCAACTTGAATCGCTGGCTGCTCAATCAGGGCTATCTGGCGCTGAAGGCAGGCGCAACGACCTCGGCACCGTTGTTCGCCAGTGTCGACTGGTCGCGCACGCGCGCCTACGCACTCGGCTTGAACGGCATCTTTATCAATCGCTCGGGGCGCGAGGCGAAAGGCATCGTCGACGACGCGAATGCCGAGTTGCTGGTCGATGAATTGTCAGCGCAACTCTTGAATTGGCGTGATGATGCAGGTGACGGCACTGCGGTGATCGCGCGCGTCGCTGGTGCAAATGAGATCTATCGCGGCGCGGCGGCGGCGGACGCGCCCGACCTGGTGATCGGATACGCGCGCGGCTACCGCGCATCTTGGCAAACGTCGCTGGGTGGCGTGCCCGAGGGTTTGCTGGAGGACAACCGACAGCTATGGAGCGGCGACCACTGTGTTGCCGCTGAACTCGTTCCGGGGGTGTTGCTGACTTCGTTCGCGCTCGCCCACCCGGTCTCCGCCATCGCCGATGTCGGCAAACTAGTGCGCGAGCAAGCGGCGTCTGCCGTTGTTTCACCCTGATGCATCCGGGACTGCTGGATCGCGCCGCACCCGTCTTGAACACCATCGATGCGTTCATTGATCAGGTGCTGCCGGATGCCCCGCGCGTCGTGCTCTATGGCTTGCTCGCGAGCTATCTCGGCATGTTGATCTATGCGCGACTGTCCGACCAGCATCGACTGCGTGCGGTGAAGCGCATGACGACGCGCGTGCGCGCCGAATTGCGCAATCCGGATATCGAATTCTCCGCACTGCTACGCGCTTCTAAACGCAGCATTGCGTTGTCGATGCGGCACTTGTGGTTGGCATTCAAACCGTCGTTGCCGGCAATGCTGCCGTTCCTGTTGATCTTTCCCTGGCTGTCGAACGAGTTCGGTGCGCTGCCGCCGCCACCGGGAACCGCACTGAAGTGGTGTGTTTATCCCGCCACCGCTGCCACGCGAGTACGCTTCGACACGCTGCAATTTGCAGCCGATGGCTGCGTCGTCGCGCCGTGGCCAAAAGCACCGGTGCCGATCAGCATCGATAGTGAGATCGTCGCTTTGGTGCCTTGGTCGGGTAGCAGTCAAGTGCTGCATGCGCCGAAGTGGTGGAACGAACTGATCGGCAACCCGGCCGGTTATCTGCCCGCGAGTGTTGGCACCCTGCAGATCGGATTCACTCTCCCGCCGCGGTCACTGCTGCCGTTTGGCCCGACATGGCTCGGCGATTGGCTGTTGCTGGCGTTTGTGCCCGGCTTCGTCGCTGGCCTCTACTGGCGCTGGCGCTGGAAGTTGGTGTGACGCTGAAGTGCCTTCGTCCGAAATCCGGCTCGTGCAGCGAATGATGCGCTTCGATCAAGCCCAACGACAGTTCATTCAACGCAGCACGCGGCGTCAGGATGCGCAGCAATGCCACAGCGCGCAGCACCAACAAGTCGTCATCGCCGGTGATCAAACGCTGTGCTTCCGCCGCTTGAGCAGCTTGGATGAACGCGTCGTCAGCAGGATCTCGCGACCAGCGCCCGACCAAGATTTCGTCATCCGGTTCGACCCAGGTAGCACTCGCCTTGAAGTCGTGCAGGAGCCGCTGCCGTTGCTCGATCGAGACGCAGCGGTCGAACTTCGGCTTCCACAGTCGCGTTTCCAGCTCGGCAAACGTGGTGCTTGAGAACACCAGTCGCGAATGCGCGAGCAGCCAATCCAGCAGTCGTGCCGGCACGCCTTCGGGCACCAGCGCTACGTGTCTGATGCCGGACTTTGCCGCTATGCATAACGCGTTCAGCCCGAGTTGTTGCGAACGAATCGCATTTGTGGTTAGGCTCGACGCCCCTCAATCAGGAGAGATTCATGTCGATGCGTTCCGTTCTGCTTGCGCTCGCTTTGGTCGCCGCGTTGCCGGCCGCCGCCACGGGTCTCGCCACCTGCGATTCCGGCGACAAGACCACCTGGAAAACCCAGGACGCGCTCAAGGAAAAACTCACGGCCGAAGGCTGGCAAGTACGGCACATGAAGGAAGACGGCGGTTGCTACGAGGTGTATGCAATCGACGACAAGGGCAACAAGGTGGAAGCCTATTTCCATCCGGTGACTTTCGATCGCGTAACGACCGAACACGACGATCACCACTGAGCATGCGCCGTTGCAGAGATGAGCGGCACGTCGTGTGCAGCTGGCGACTCCGATGACCGAGTCGACACCGCCGTCAATGCGGCCATCGGTCAAGGTCTACGACCCGCTGGTGCGCGTCGCGCATCTCTGCTTCATCGTTGGCGTCATCGCCGCGTGGTTCACCCGCCACGCGGGCGGTGCCTGGCACGAATGGATCGGCTACGCGGTAATGGCTGCTCTGATCCTGCGCCTGTTCTGGGGATTTTCCGGCTCCGCCAGCGCCCGCTTCACCCGCTTCATCCGCGGTCCCGTCACCACCGCGCGGTATGCGATGAATGTGCTTCACGGCAGCGCCGCCCGCCACCTCGGCCACAACCCGCTCGGTGCGTGGATGATCGTCGCGCTGCTGGTCACGCTCGCGGTCATCGTCGGCACCGGCTACATGTTCACGACCGACCGCTGGTTCGGCTACGGCTGGGTCATCCGCACCCACGAAATCTCGACATGGATTTTGTTCGCCCTCGTCCCGATCCACGTCGCCGGCGTCCTGCACGCCTCCTGGAAACACCACGAAGACCTGATCGCTGCGATGCTTCATGGGCGCAAGCCGGGGGCATCCGGGACCGATGTGAAGCCCTGATGCCAAGACGCCGACCATCGCGCATGCTCAAACAACTGTCGATGAAGCCACCGGCCGAATTGAGTCTGCTGTCTCGCGCTTTGCTTTGGGTTTTCAAGAACGAAGTCAGCGGTGCGGCGACTATCGGAATCCTGTTTGCCGTTGGCATGTCCTTACGACGCGTCATTTCGATACCCGATGATGCCCAGCGCTTTGCCCGTGGCGTCATCGTGCTGTTGATATTTGGCGTCTTCGTTGGCGTGATTGCGGTGACTGAGGACAACAAGGAATTCCGTGATTCTGGCTCGCGCATCCGGATAACCTGCGGCGCGATTTCGTTTGCCGCAATCGCGGTCATCCTGTCTGCCCCGATGGAAGGCGTAGTCCTCGCGGCACTTGCCGGAGCCCTTCTTGGCTACTTTGGCAAATACTGGGCACAGTACGTTTAGGTGGGCGCACTGCGCGGGCGATTGCTGGTTTGTGCCGGCATCGACAATTCCTCGAAACGTGATCGCGAAACCGCTTAACATGCGGACGTTCCCGCTGAGCCGCGAGTTCCGACCCAATGATCGCCTGGTGCAAATCGCTGCTGCGCAAACTCCGGCCGACTGGCGGCGTCGAAAGCACATCTGCGCAGCCGGATGATCCCGATGCCGAGATTCGCGAGGTCTTTCTCGCCGAGCTGAACGATGTCGCGCAGTCACTAAAGCACGCCTGCGCCGAATGGCGCGCCAATCCTGCAGATCAGGCTGCTCTGAAGACCATTCGTCGCGGCTTTCACACGCTCAAGGGTTCTGCACCGCTGGTCGGTGCGTCTGCGCTTTCCGAATTCTCGCGCCACCTGGAGAAGCTGGCGATCCAGGTGCTCGAAAAGCCGCTGCCGGTCACACCGGACATTCTCAACACGGTGGAACAGGCGATCGGGTTGTTGCCCGCGTTCGCAATCTCGATTCGCGATTCACGCCCGCCGCCGCCCATGGTTCGCGCCATCGGCCATAGGGCGCAACGATTTCTGGGGTAACGCCATGAAATTGCTCACACGCATCGGCTGGGGCCTGATCGCCGTCGGGGCGTTCCTGATGATCGCCATGATGACGCCGCTGGGATTACCCCTGATGGTCATCGGTGTGCCGATGGTATTTGTCGGATCCACCGTGCGCGCGGTACGCGCTCACGCCGAAGTTCAGGACGACGACGCAACTGATGGCAAGCGGTAGTTGTCCCAGATGAGCAGTAGCGGAGTAACGGCATGTGTTGGTTCGTAACGATAGGAACCAGATCGACCAGCGAGCAATTGGCATGCAGAAGCGATGGACTGACGTTCACTGCGTCCAAGAATCCCCACGTCGCCAAGTTGTTTGCGCCGAATGACGTTCGCTTCGAGGTCACGCATGGCGGATGCTCATGCGATCTTTATTCGCCACCGAGCAGTGGCAGCGACGCTTTCGTCGAACGCGTACTGGCCGCAGATCGCTATCGCGCCAAAGGATGGGGCGAGGCGAAAATCGCGCGAGCGCTGCGGGCAAGCGACGATGCCAAGTTATCAAGCATCGGAAAAAGCAAGGAAACGGGATGCGAGCGTGCGTTCCGCGAATTGATTGCCGAGCCGATCAGGGAGTCCGGCAGCATTCGGGTGTTCGCGCACATGTACAGCAGCTCGGTTTTGAATGAAGTGGTCGAGTGCAAAGCTCGGCGCCGGATCGGACTCGCTGAATTTCTGGCGTCCGGATTCGCGCCAGACGAATTGGTCGAGGTCGTTGCGGACATGCTGTAGTTGTGTTCGATCGGCATCTCTGGCCGAGCGCGCGCACAGGGAAAAAATGTTTCCGCCTACCTGTCGAAATCCCGCAGTCCCATTCGACCAGCAGTTGACGGCCTGTGATTTGTTCGATTCCGAACAGTCGCTGCGCTTGACCGCCACTACCCTCGAACACTCGCTAGGAGAATACCCATGCGTTTCATGATCATCGTCAAGGCCAGCGCGGCATCTGAGGCGGGCGTGATGCCGACTGAAGCGGGGCTTGCGGAAATGGCGGCGTACCACGAGGAATTGGCCAAAGCCGGGGTGCTGATCGACGGCTCCGGGCTGCGGGCGACGAGCATGGGCTGGCGTGTCGGCTATGACGGCAGCAAGCGCAGCGTCGTCGACGGACCGTTTGCCGAAACCAAGGAACTGATCGCCGGCTTCACCATCATTCGCACCGCGACGCGCGCCGAAGCGGTCGAGTGGACGCGGCGCTTTCCGAATCCGAATCACGACGGTTCGCCCTGCCATATCGAAGTGCGGCAGATGTTCGAACTGGAGGATTTCGTCCAGGGCGAAGCCATCGATGCCTTCCGCGAGATCGGCATGGGCGGCGATGTCTAACCCAACTGATCGACCGCATCGCGAAGTACAACTTCGATATCGTCCCCCTGGAGCATGCCCATGACCACGAACAAACCCACCACCGTCGGCGGTGTCTACATCAACCTGCCGGTCAAGGATCTGCAGAAGTCGATCGCGTTTTTCGGCGCGCTCGGATTCGAATTCAACCCGCAATTCTCCGATGAGACCGCGACCTGCCTGATCCTCGGCGAGAACATGTGCGCGATGTTGCTGACGCACGAGAAATTCCGCATGTTCACGTCACTGCCATTGACCGACGCGTTCAAGCAGACGCAGGTACTGGTCGCACTGTCGCTCGGTAGTCGCGCCGAAGTCGATCGCCTCGTCGATGCCGTGCTCGCAAACGGTGGCAAGGCGTTCCGCCCGACCGAGGACCTCGGATTCATGTACACGCGCCCCTTCACCGATCTTGACGGCCACGCCTGGGAGCCGTTCTACATGGACATCAGCGCCTTCCCGAGGGCCGATGGCGGCTGACGTGAAATACCTGCGCAAAGCTGAAGATCTGAACGCCCACCCCTGAACCTGGAGCATCCCATGGCCCGATATGTTGATGGTTTCGTGTTGCCGGTACCGAGTGCGAATCTCGCGGCCTATCGCCGCATGGCGCAAAAGGCAAGCAAAGTTTGGCGCGAACACGGCGCACTCGAATACATTGAATGCGTCGCCGACGACGTCAAACCCGGCAAGCTCACCTCATTCCCGCAGGCGGTGAAACTGAAGCCTGACGAAGTCGTGGTGTTCTCGTGGATCGTCTACAAGTCGCGCAAGGACCGCGACCGCATCAACAAGCTGGTGATGGCCGACCCGCGCCTCGCCGCGATGATGGACCCGAAGTCGATGCCTTTCGATGGCAAGCGCATGTTCTTTGGCGGATTCAAGACCATAGTCGAACTCTGAAACAGTCGAGCACTGAACTACCAGTCCCACAAGGACGCGAGTTGCAGCGGCACGGCGTCGAAAGGTTCGGCGCGCATCTCGTCCTGATCGGCATGGGTGGCGAGCAGCACCCAGTGCTGGCCATCGTTGCGGAAAATCTCGACGGTCTTGGACTGCGGGTCGACCAGCCAGGCATGGCCAACGCCGAGGGCCGCATAGATTGGCAACTTGAGTTCGCGATCCTTGACGGCAGTGCTCGGCGACAGGATTTCACACACCCATTCGGGCACGATTTCGATCGGGCCGTCTGGTGTTACGGGCAGACGCTCACGGCGCCAGCCGGCAAGATCAGGTACCAGCACGTGTGGGCCGAGATGCAGTTCCGGCTCAGCCAAGATCAGCCATCCACCCGGCCCCCCGTGCCCTTTATCGAACGGGCCTGACACTTCACGCGCGATACCTGTCTCCACGCGCGCATGGCGCGAACTCGGACGCGGCTGCGTGTGCAACTCACCCGCAAGAATTTCGCCGGTCACGTTTTCTGGCAGGTTCAACAGATCTTGATAGTTCGCTGGGCGCACGACGGCATTCATGCTGCGAGATTACTCCGCGCTGCAAATCAAGTGAACAACCGCGACGGCGTGTGCACCTGACCCGCAGACGCTCGCAACTGCGCTACCTTCCACCGGGGTGCGCTGACCGGCGCGCAGGCTCGGGGATAAGGGATGGTCTTCAACTCGCTCACCTTCATCGTGTTCTTCGCGCTTGTGCTTGCCATGCACGCCTTGCCGCTGAAGTGGACGACGAAAAAGATCAACCTGCTGCTTGCGAGCTACGTGTTTTATGCGGCGTGGAATCCGCCGTTCATCATCCTGCTCTGGGTGTCCACCGTCGTCGACTGGTGGGCGGCGAAGAAACTTGTGGAAGCCGAGGCACCGGCAGCGCGAAAGGCGTGGATGCTGCTGTCGGTGGTGGTCAATCTCGGCATGCTCGCCTACTTCAAGTACGGCACCTTCCTGCTGGAAAACTTCACCCTGCTGATGCAAAGCGTCGGCGTCGATTATCATGCTCCGGCCTTTGACATCGTGCTGCCGGTCGGCATCTCTTTCTACACGTTTGCGACGCTGTCCTACACGCTCGACGTGTATCTGCGCCGCGCCGCGCCAGCACGCAACTTCCTTGACTACGCGCTGTTCGTCACCTTCTTCCCGCACCTCGTCGCCGGGCCGATCATGCGGCCGACGGAGTTGGTGCCACAGTTCGCGGAACCACGTCGCGCCAGCGGCGACATGCTGCGGTTCGGTCTCGCACTGATGACCCTCGGCCTGTTCCAGAAGATCGTGCTCGCCGATGCGTTTCTCGCGCCCGCTGCGGAGATGATCTACGACGGCGACAAGGTGCCGGGCATACTCGACGCGTGGATCGGCACACTCGCCTTCAGCGGCCAGATCTTCTGCGACTTTGCCGGCTATTCGACGACAGCGATCGGCGCCGCGCTGTGCCTCGGCTTCGCGATGCCGGACAACTTCCGCTTTCCCTATGCCGCAGTCGGTTTCTCGGACTTCTGGCGGCGCTGGCACATCACGCTGTCGAGCTGGCTCCGCGACTACCTCTATATTCCGCTTGGTGGCAACCAGCATGGTCCGGCACGCACCTATCTGGCGCTGATGCTGACCATGCTGCTCGGCGGCCTGTGGCATGGCGCGAGCTGGACCTTCGTGGCCTGGGGCGGCTTGCATGGGCTGTATCTTGCCGGCGAGCGCGTGCTGCGCGGGCGCTTCAGCGACTATCGACCTGGCCGCGCGATGTTGTTTGTATTCGGGCTGCTGACCTACACCCTGATCAACATCACCTGGGTGTTCTTCCGCGCCGACAGTTTCAGCGAGGCGGCAACGATTCTCGGCAGCATGTTCGGCCTGCATGCCGACGCCGCGCCGATTTTGCCGGTCGTGCATCTGAGTTTCGTCAGCCTGATCATCGCCGGCATCGTGTTTACCCATTGGTGCCTGCGCGACACGACGCTGGAAGGCTTCCTCGCGCGCGTGCCCGCCGCCGTGATTGCCGTCGTGTGGTCGCTGATGCTGTTCGCCATCATCGCTGCGCAGGGCACCGGCAGCGCCTTCATCTATTTCCAGTTCTGAGGCGAGCCATGACCGAGCGACCCACGACTGAGAAATTCGACCGCCCCGGCCTGCGCCTGACTGCATCCGATCGCCCCGGCGTTGCCCAACCGGTGCCGGAACGCGATGTGCCGGTGCGTCCCTGGGGCGCGATCCTGATCGCTGCCGCGACCATGACGATACTGATGCTCGGCGCCTGGGAGTGGCAATGGCGCGCATTCGGTGCGACGCCGATCTACCGCAACAGCGACGGCGCCTGGGCCGAGCAGCGCGAACGCATCGACCGCGGCGAAGGCGATGCGACCGTCATCGTTGGGTCGTCGCGCGTGCTGTTCGACGTGCAACTGCCGGTGTGGGAAAAAATCACCGGCAAACGCCCGATCCAGCTCGCCCTCGAAGGCTCGTCGCCGATGCTGTTCATGGAGGATCTGGCCGACGATCCCGATTTCATCGGCAATCTGGTGGTCGGCGTGACACCGGGTTTGTTTTTCAGCGGGCGCACCCTGCGTGCCGACGCGCTCAGCCACTACCGCAAGCGGGGGCCGTCGCAACGCAGTGGCCACTGGTTGTCGAAGCACCTGCTCGAACCGTTCTTCGCGTTCTACGAACCGGACTTCGCGCTGGCGACCGTGATCAAACGCCAGCCGTGGCCGGCTCGCCCTGGGCTGCGCGAATTTCCGAGCGTGCGCCGACTGGCGCTGATGGACGCAGACCGCAACACCTACATGTGGGACAAGATTCCGAATGATCCCGAATATCGCGCGATCGTACGCAACACTTGGGCCGCACGTCTGGGTCGACCAGCACCGGACATGGATACGCCGGAAAAGGCGCAAGTAATTTTTGACGCGCAGATCGCTCGCGCCGTGGCTGCGGTCGACAAACTGCGTGTGCGCGGCGTCAAAGTGGTTTTCGTGCGCGCACCCAGCATCGACGACTACTACGTCGCGGAACAACGCGACCAGCCGCGCGCCAAGACCTGGGATCTGTTGCTGCAACGCACTGGCACGCGGGGTATCCATTTCGAGGATTACCCGCAGCTACAGGGCTTCGAATCACCGGAGTGGTCGCATCTGTCGGCATCCGCCGCGAACGAATTCACGGCGGAGTTGGTGCCTTTGGTGCAAGCCGCGTTTGCCAAGCAGCCTTAGCCGAGCTTGGCGGTGCGTCGGAATTTCCACGTGGCGAGCAGCAGTGTCGACAGTGCGAGCAACAACAACGCAGCGGATCGATTCGTCGGCACCGGCGCGGTCACCGTGGTCGTGAAGCCATTGCCCTGGACGTAGACTTCGCCCATGTAGGTCGCGCTGTAGTCGTCGACCCAGGGAATGCCAAACACCGTGCTGCCTGCGCTGATATCGAATACTGGTGCGTAGTAGCTACGAGGCGACACGATCAGCCGCGGCGACTGTTGTGACAAGGGCGCGGATGACGCAAACACCTTGACTTCACCATAACGAAACGTCGCCAGATGACCGGGCAACTGACGCAGAGCCAGGGTGTCGGTCGGTACCGAATCGATCAATGACGACTGTCCGCCGGCGATATCGAAGGTGTCGATACGCGCATCACGCGCGCTGCCGTCCGGCAACTCGCCGCCACCATTACTTGCAAACAGACGGCTATTATCCAAAGCGATTTCCCCGAACAATTCCATGGCACCAAGGCCACAGGCACCGATTGGCCGTTGCGCTGCCGCTGGCACCAATTGTGATCGCACCCACGTGCCGCCGACTCGCTCGAAAATACTGGTCACACCGCGCACGTGCGTCGCGGAAATGCTGCCGTAGGCGTCATAAGCTGCAACTCGTTGTCCATCCGTAGCGATTGATCTAGCAAAGTTATTCCATGGGCCGCGCGCCGATGCCAATAGGGCCTGCCAGTTGCCAAGATGGCCGCTGTCGTCGATGCTAAACACCCGCACAGCCTGCACGGGACTGCCCTCGTTTCGTGAAGAACTACTTCGCAGTGACACCGCAAGAAAGTCGTCGCCGAATGCCAGATTCATTCCGTCAGTCGAGTAGCCGTATGCAGTACGCAGCGCCGACAGGTTTTCGGAATCGACATGCGTCCATACTCCGCCAATGAAGCGATAAGTATCAACCATTAGTTCGCCATCACCATTGGGCGTATTGGTACCGAGCGCTGCAGTGTCGCCCTTTATTTCGATGTCGCTGCCGAACCAAATCGTCGAAGCCCCATCTGGCGGCTGAATTGTCTGCACTCGACGCCAGTTCGTGCCATCGCTTTCGTAAGCGTGCACAACAGAACCGGGCGGACCATTCCCGATCGGCGCAAAACGCTCCCGCACCAGCAAATGCGTGCCGTCGACCGCGACGGCTGATCCGAATTCGACCCCCCCGATGGTCAGCGGCTGCTCGATGACTTGTTTGAGATCCCATCCTCCGGACACATTTCGCGCAAACGCCTTGACTCCGCCTTTGCCCTGACGTGTTGGCACGCCGGCCATCAGTTCGTCGCCCTGCACACTGAACCCGTAACCAAGCCACTCGCGCGAGCCCGGCTCGATGATCTGATTCACCAGTAATGGTGCCACGCCATCGAATCGATATTCGAACATGGCACCATCATGGTTGGCGTTGAAGAACGTGTGTGGGGCACCGACATACAGACGACTACCGGCAAAGAAGACACGATTGCCAAAGCCGGCACCGGCCGGCGCAGAATCGGGCGTGAATGTTGCTGAAGTCGTCCACTGGCCACCATTGAGTTGGAACAGCGTCACACTGCCGACGCCGTTTCGGGTATCAACATTGGCAAGCGGTGCGCCAACGGCGATGTTTTCGCTTGAAATCGCCACGTGGACTCCAAAAAGCAGACCCGGCGACGCCGTCATTGGCGCCAACGTCGCTTCGAATGTCCAGACGTTGCCATCGAGCCGGTAAACCAGTACCCGCCCCACGCGCGCCGCCGCCATATCCGAACGGTAGGGATTGCCGATGATTAGACGATTGTCGTCCAGGTCGATCGATATCCTCGAACCAAATTCGCCTTGAAACTGCGGCGAAGTTTCAAAAGTCGAACCCATCACCCACTTGTTACCATCCCAGCGCAATTCGAGAACCGTGCCCGTGGCGCTCGAAACGACAAGTGCACGGTCACCATCAATCGTAACCCCGGCAAAAGACGGAGCATCGCTCAACATCGGCACGGCGGCATCAATCGACTCCACCTGCCAGCCATCGCCCAGCTGACGAATGATCAGGTATTGCCCGCCAGTCCCCCCGATGATCATACGCTCTCCCGAGACGTCCAATGATCGCGGGCGAAACATCGCCGGAACGCCTGGCATCACCGTCAGCTGGCGATTCTGAAAGACCCACATGCCGTTGATGCGACGATAGGCATGTAGCGTCCCGGCAAGGCTCGCGCCCGAGAGATCGTCATAGGCAGCAATCGCAATCATGTGATCGCCGACCACACCGATCGCTGATCCGAGATAATCACCGGGTGTGCCGGTCATCTCCGGAGAATTGACATAATCCGGCGTCAGCATTTTCCAAGCAGCAATTTGTCGCTTCGGATTCTCAGCATCACGTTCGAGAGGACCGAAATCAGTGCAATCACTGCACGCGGGATCGCAGACGCCGGCTGGCTGTGCATCCTCGATCAAGGATTTCGCTCCGGAAAAGAACGGCAACGCCTGTGTCGCGGAAACGCAGAGCAGGAGCACGATCGCGGCATGGACTCGGGCCAGGACGGCTGTACGCATAGGGTCTTTCAACATGATCACACCTGGCATGAAATCGGCACGCAGCCAAACATCACCGCCTCACTGCGCGGGCAGCTCGGAGTCGGGATGAAAAAAAGGGCGCGCAGTGTAGCGCAAGCACGACATTCGACGGCTCGGTACCGGCGCTGGCGGCCGCCCGCAACGCCGCAAGCATCGGCTTGCCATCCTCGATCACAACATGCACGCTCTGTCCATGGCCACGGCTACCGGCGAATCCCACATCCTCATCGGCCTCGCCGTCGCACTCGGTACCGGGCTGCTGATCGGGATCGAGCGCGAACAACGCAAGGGCGAAGATGCATCGCACATCGTCGCTGGCGTGCGTACTTTCGCGCTGATTTCGCTCACGGGCGCGGTATGCACGCTGCTCGGTACGGCGCTGACCGCGGTCGGTGCGGCTTTTGTCGCATTGGCAGCACTGCTCAGCTATCGCGCATCGCGTGAAACCGACACTGGCCTGACCACCGAAGTCGCGATGTTCGTCGCCTTTCTGCTTGGTGTGCTGGCAATGAGTCAGCGCGAACTGGCTGCGGGCATTGGTGTCGGTGTAGCGTTGATTCTGGCCTTGAAGTCGCGCCTGCATGCGTTCACGCGCGAAGTGCTGACGCCGCAGGAACTGCATGATGGACTGCTGCTGATCGCGTCGGCCCTGATCGTGTTGCCACTGTTGCCGGATCGCGCTGTCGACCCGTGGCAGGTATTCAATCCGCACAAGTTGTGGCGACTGGTCGTGCTGGTGATGGCGATCAACGCGCTTGGCTATATTGCACAGCGTGCGCTGGGCACGCGCCTCGGCTTGCCGCTGTCGGGGTTCGCCGGTGGCTTTGTCTCGGCAACCGCGACCATCGGCGCGATGGGCAGTCGCGCAAGACTCGCACCGGAAACGCGGGCGGCCTGCGTCGCGGCGAGCACACTCGCGAACGTCGCGACCATCATTCAACTGGCCCTCGTACTCGGCGCACTCGCACCGACGCTGCTGCGCGCACTGGCACTGCCGCTGATCGCCGCGGGTGGCGTCACCTTGCTGTTTGCGAGCTTTTCCGGCCTGGCTGCATGGCGCGACCAACAAGCGCAACCGAATGCATTGAAAGGCCGTCCATTTGAACCGAAGCAAGCCTTGCTGTTCGCAACGCTGGTCGCGGGCATCCTGTTGATGTCCGCGCTACTCGCGCAGTGGTTCGGGGATACCGGCGCGCTCACTGCCGCCGGTGTTGCGGGCTTCGCCGACGCACATGCGGCGGCCGCCTCGATCGCGCAGGTATTGGTCGCCGGACGCATCACGCTGCCGGTCGCGGCCTATGGCGTATTGATTGGACTGGCCACGAACACGCTGAGCAAATCGGTACTCGCATTCATCAGCGGTGGCGGCAGTTTCGGCCTGCATTTGCTGCCCGGACTCGTCGGCATGCTGCTCGCGTTCGCGGGCGCACTGTGGTTGTTGTGACGGCAGCCAGCGGCTACGCGTTCAACTACCCGCGACCATCATCTTTTCGAGCAGGATCGAGCCGGTCAGGATCGAACTGCGGCGATCGACATCATTCCCGACGGCAACGATGCGTTCGAACATCTGGCGCAAGTGTCCGGCGATCGTCACTTCGTCGACCGGATAGGCGATGACGCCATTTTCCACCCAGAAGCCGGTCGCGCCGCGTGAGTAGTCGCCGGTGACGTTGTTCACGCCCTGCCCCATCAATTCGGTGACCAGGAAACCGGTGCCGAGTCGCTGCAGCATGTCGGCGAAGTCGCCGGCATTCGCCGCAACGACAAGGTTGTGCGTGCCACCGGCATTGGCCGTACTGGTCAAACCAAGTTTGCGCGCCGAATACGAACCGAGCACATAGCGCGCGAGCACGCCGTCGCTGATCAACTCGCGGTCGATGGTCGCGACGCCTTCGGCATCGAAGGCCGACGAGCCCGGCGCGCGCTTCAGATGCGGCCGTTCGATGATGTTGAACCACTCGGGAAACAGGCGCGTGCCGACCGAGTCGAGCAGGAACGATGCACGTCGATACAGGGCACCACCGCTGACCGCACCGACCAGATGCCCGACCAAACTTCGCGCCACTTCCGGCGCGAACAACACGGCGTATTCCTGCGTCGCGATTTTTCGGGGTGAGAGCCGTGCGAGGGTGCGCTCGCCAGCACGGATGCCGACCGCTTCGGCTGTCTCAAGATCGGCTGCGGCGCAGGCGCTGGTGTACCAGTAGTCGCGCTGCATGCCGCTGTCGTCTTCGCCGAGCAGCGAACATGAAATCGAATGGCGCGTGCCGGTTTCGCGACCGATGAAGCCGTGCGAGTTCGCGTACAACGCAATACTCGAACTGGTCGACACGCTCGCCCCATCGGAATTGTTCAGTCGCGGATCGAGCGCACGTCCCGCGGCCTCGGAAGCAATGCCGAGCTCGATCGCGCGCGCGGCGTCCAGTGCCCACGGGTGCCAGTGGTCGAGCTCCGGGAAAAACGTCGCCATGCGCTCGGCTTCGGCCAAGCCGGCGCAGCGGTCTTCCTCGGTGTAGCGCGCGATCGCGCAAGCCTGTTCGATGGTCGTGGTGATCGACTCGGGACGCACATCGGCGGTACTCGCCGAGCCCTTGCGTCCACCGAAATACACGGTGATCGACACACCGCGGTCACGCGTGTGCTCGACCGTTTCCACTTCACCCATGCGCACGTTGACGTTCAGTCCGGCGTCGAGATTCAAGGACACTTCCGCCTGCGTCGCGCCATTGGCACGGCAGCGTGCGAGCACATCGGTCGCCAGGTTCGAGAGCGCGTCGAGGCTGCGTTCGGGAGATGCAAAGTTCGAGAGTTCGGCGCTCACGGGCTATCCTTGAGGAATTGAAGGGGATTCATCGTGATCGACGACGAAAAAATGGATTGGGACGCCTACTACGGCGGGCCAAGTCGCAGCATGGAAAAGCGCGCCGCGCTTGACGTGCTGGCGCTGGCCAAGGAACTGGTTGCGCTTCCGGAACGCGCGCTCGAACGCGTGCCGCTGAGCGACGCGCTGCGTGAACAGGTGCTGGAAGCCCAGCGCATCACCGCGAACGTGGCGCACAAGCGCCAGGTGCAGTTTCTCGCCAAGCAAATGCGCAAACGCGAAGACGAATTGCCGGCGATCCGTGCCGCGCTCGACGCGCCCAAGGTCGAACGCCGTCGTGCCGCGTCGGCGCTGCATCACATCGAGGAATGGCGTGATCGTCTGCTGCACGAAGGCGACGAGGCGATCAACGAATTGCTGGCCGCGCTGCCGAATGCCGATCGCCAGCAACTGCGGCAACTGGTGCGCCAGGCGAAGATCGAAGCCGAAAAAAACAAACCCCCGGCCGCCGCCCGCGCCCTGTTCCGCGCGATCCAGGAAGCTTATGGCGAGGCGATTGTGCCGCAGGACAACTAGCCGACGATGGATCCGATTCGACTCCGCGCTCGTGAATTGCGAACTGATTCCACCGACGCTGAGCGCGAGCTCTGGAATCGGCTCAGGCAGCGGCAACTGAAGAACTTCCGTTTCCGTCGGCAACATCCCGTCGGTCGCTACATCGCCGATTTTGCGTGCCCGGAAGCCGGATTGATTGTCGAACTGGATGGTGGACATCATCTCGCCCAGGCCGAAGCCGATGCGCGACGCACGTCTGACCTCGAGTGTGCTGGTTATTGTGTTTTGCGTTTTTGGAACGATGACGTGCTGAAAAAGACCGACGTCGTCGTTGCAGCGATATTCAACGCGCTGCCAGGTTGACCCCCTCCCGGCCTCCCCCTTGCTGCGCAAAGGGGAGGAGACAAGCGACGAAACTTGCGGCGCTCTTGCCCCCTCCCTTGCGCGCGCAGCGCGGAGGGGAGGGTTGGGGTGGGGTCTGGCTTTCAAACCCGCGTCCCGCCCACGGTCAGCGCGTCGATCTTGAGTGTGGGTTGGCCGACGCCGACCGGCACACTCTGGCCGTCCTTGCCGCAGACGCCGACACCGCTGTCGAGTTTGAGATCGTTGCCGACCATCGAGATGCGCTGCATGACTTCAGGGCCGGAGCCGATCAGGGTCGCGCCTTTCACCGGGCGCGTGATCTTGCCGTGTTCGATCAGGTAGGCCTCGCTCGCCGAGAACACGAACTTGCCCGAAGTGATGTCGACCTGGCCGCCACCAAAATTTGGCGCGTACAGACCGCGTTCGACCGAAGCGATAATTTCGGCAGGATCGGACTTGCCGGCCAGCATGTAGGTGTTGGTCATGCGCGGCATCGGCAACTGCGCGAAGCTCTCGCGGCGACCGTTGCCGGTGGGCGCGACGCCCATCAGGCCGGCGTTCAATTTGTCCTGGATGTAACCCTTGAGCACGCCGTTCTCGATCAGCGTCGTGCACTGCGTCGGCGTGCCTTCATCGTCGATGTTGAGCGAGCCGCGGCGCCCCGGAAGCGTGCCGTCATCGACCACGGTCACCAGCGGCGACGCAACCAGCTCGCCCATGCGACCGGCGTATGCGGACAGACCCTTGCGATTGAAGTCGCCCTCAAGGCCGTGTCCGACCGCTTCGTGCAGCAACACACCTGGCCAACCCGGCCCGAGTACGACCGGCATTTCTCCGGCCGGTGCATCGACCGCTTCGAGATTCGCGAGCGCGCCGCGTACCGCTTCGCGCGCCTGCACGTGCGGGAAATCGCCGCTCAACAATTCGGCATAGCTGATGCGCCCGCCACCGCCGGCGCTGCCGGACTCGCGGCGACCGTTCTGTTCGACGATCACCTGCACATTGAAACGCACCAGTGGCCGCACGTCGGCGGCAAGCGTGCCGTCGCTGTGCGCGACCAGCACGGTGTCGAGCACGGCACTCAGGCTGACCACCACTTGTTGCACGCGCGGGTCGAGTGAACGCGTGAACGCGTCGATCTCGCGCAACATCGAAACCTTGCGCTCGACCGGCACCGAGTCGATCGGATCAATCGGCGCATACAGATTGCGGCCTTCGACGCGTTTCAGGCTGCGGTCGCTGCCGTTCTGGCCGGCTTGCGCGATTGCACGCGCCGAACCGGCGGCTTCAAGCAGGGCCGGCATCACGATGTCGTCGGAATAGGCGAAGCCGGTTTTCTCGCCGCTGATCGCGCGCACACCGACGCCTTGCTCGATGTTGTGCGAACCCTCCTTGACGATGCCGTCTTCCAGCACCCAGCTTTCGTGCCGCGAATGCTGGAAATACAGGTCGGCGGCGTCGATGCCCGGTGACATCAGCTTCGAAAACACGCGACCGAGCTGGTCAGCGGAGAGCCCGCCCGGCTGCAACAATCGGGATTCGGCAAGGGCGAGCGCCTGCGACATGGTTGATCCTCCACGAAAACGAATGGGCGACATGGTGGCATGCGCCGGTGATTCAACCGTGGACGGCCCATGCGGACCACAGAAACGCGGATAATGCGCGACTTTTCCGCGGTGTGCGCCGATGAATTTTCGTGACCAGATCGAACGTCGCTGGAGCCAGCAGCAGTCGCAGTTGTGCGTCGGGCTCGATCCCGACCTGAAACGCATCCCGGCGCATCTGCGCGCCGCGCCCGATGCCATCCTGCGATTCTGCAGCGCGATCGTCGATGCCACGGCGGACCTGGTCTGCGCCTTCAAACCGCAAATCGCCTACTTCCACGCGGCACGCGCCGAAGATCAGCTGGAACGATTGATCGCCCATATCCACGCTGCGCATCCCGGCATTCCGGTGATTCTCGATGCCAAACGCGGCGATATCGGTGCCACCGCCGAGCAATACGCCGTCGAGGCGTTCACGCGCTACCAGGCCGACGCGCTGACGGTGAATCCGTACATGGGTTTCGACTCGATCGAGCCCTATCTCGCGTTTCCCGGTCGCGGCCTGATCGTGCTGTGCCGGACCAGCAATCCCGGCGGTTCGGACTTGCAAAATCTCGCGCTCGCGAATGGCCGCAAACTTTACGAACACGTCGCCGAACTGGTCGCCGGGCCATGGAATCGGCACGGTCAGAACGCGCTCGTCGTCGGCGCGACATTTCCGGACGAACTCGCATGCGTGCGCGCCCTCGTCGGTGACCTGCCGCTGCTGGTGCCCGGCATCGGCGCGCAGGGGGGTGACATCGACGCGACCGTGCGTGCAGGTCAAACCCCGAGCGGCGGTCTGATGATCAATTCCTCACGCGCGATTCTGTATGCCAGCGACGGCGAGGATTTTGCAGAGGCGGCGCGCCGCGTGGCGATTGACACCCGAGACGCAATCAATCGCGCCAAGCCATAAACTGGCCGGCGCATCCAGAATTCAATCGATCAGCGTCATGCCACCTGCCGCTGCGGCCAGTTTGTCGAACGTCAAAATTTCCGAGCAACCGGTATCGACGCTGCAAAATGCGATCAGGCAGTCCGCGAAATCGGCCTTGCTTTCCCGATAACTGCGCACTGACTTCCAGACGAGGTCGGCACGCTCGGTGACAACTTCCTTGATGCGCAGCAGCCGCTCCAGCACCGCCACAATGTCAGCGCGCTTGGTCTGGTAGCTGTATTCCAACACCCAGACCAATTCCACCACGGTCACGATCGCCACGAATCCTGGCGCGTCGGCACTGAGGTTCTCGATGATCCGGGTCGCCTTGGGCGACTGCTTCGCATCGTCCTGTGCGATGTAGCGAACCAGAACATTCGTATCCAGGCCGATCATTGAGTCTTCGCGCCACGTGAACGGATCGCTGCATTCATCGACTCGATGCTCACCGGAAGCAACGGTTTGGCGATCATGCCCTTGAGCGACTTGACCGATTCGGTCGCCGCGACTATTTCGAACCTGCCTTTGACGATCTCGACGAACTCCACCCGATCACCAGCATCGACGCCAAGCGTCGCGCGTACACCCGCGGGAATGGTGATCTGACCTTTCGATGTGACGGTCGCGGTGGACATGCCGAGCTCCAGTTGCCTTACGTGAAAGTAAGGCAACTGCTGCGTGTGCGCAACCGGCGTCTAAGCTACTTTCTGTGCCACCGTCGGCAGCCGCGCCAAAATGCGGGCCGCCTCGTCCTTGAGCTTCGCCGGCGTGCGTTCGCCGAATTCGCCGAGATAGGCGTCAATCTCATCGAACTCTCGCGCCCAGCCGGCTTCGTCGATGTGCAGCAGTTGCTGGAGGGCGTGATCGCCGAGTTTCAGCCCGTCCAGATTCAGGTCGGACTTGTGCGGCACTTGGCCGATTGCGGTATCCACCGCGGCGATCTTGCCGGCGCAACGACCGATGATCCATTCGAGCACGCGCAGGTTGTCGCCGAAACCCGGCCACAGGAACTTGCCATCGTTGCCCTTGCGGAACCAGTTGACGTGGAAGATTTTCGGAAGGCGCGCACCAGGTTGGTCGAAACTCAGCCAATGCGCGAAATAGTCGCCGAAGTTGTAACCACAGAACGGCTTCATCGCCATCGAGTCACGCCGCACGACACCGACCGCGCCGGTCGCTGCCGCCGTGGTTTCCGAGGCCATCGATGCGCCCACCAGCACACCGTGCGTCCAGTCGCGCGCTTCGAACACCAGTGGCACCAGCGATTCACGACGACCACCAAACACGATCGCCGAAATCGGCACACCATGCGCGGCTTCGGCCATCGGTGTATAGCTCGGGCAACGCTTGGCCGAGACGGTGAAACGCGAATTCGGATGCGCCGCCGGACCGTTCGCAACGTTAAAATCCTGTCCCTTCCAGTCTTTCGCGGGGACGCGCTCGTCGAGTCCTTCCCACCACGGCTGATTGTCTGCGGTCACTGCGACATTGGTGAAGATTGCTTCGCGGTCGAGCATGGCGAGTGCGTTGGCATTGGTCTTCGCACCGGTGCCTGGCGCGACGCCGAAGAATCCGGCCTCCGGGTTGATCGCCCACAGACGACCGTCATCACCCGGCTGCATCCAGCAGATGTCGTCACCGACCGTCCACACTTTCCAACCGGCTTCGCGATACGCGGCCGGCGGAATCAGCATCGCCAGATTGGTCTTGCCGCAGGCGGATGGAAACGCGGCCGCGATGTAATGCGTCTCGCCCTGTGGATTTTCGATTCCGACGATCAGCATGTGTTCGGCGAGCCAACCTTCGGCGCGCGCCTGATACGAACCGATGCGCAGCGCATGGCATTTCTTGCCGAGCAGGGCGTTGCCGCCATAGCCCGAACCGATCGACTTGATCGTCAGTTCTTCCGGGAAATGCATGATGAAGCGACGATTCGGATCCAGATCGCCGATCGAGTGCAGGCCTTTGACGAAGCGCTCTTCGCGCTCGATGCGCGCCAGCGCCGGTGCCCCCATGCGCGTCATCAGGCGCATGTTCGCGACCACGTAGGGCGAGTCGGTGATCTCGACGCCGCAGCGCGCGATCGGCGAATCGATCGGGCCCATGCAATAGGGAATGACATACATGGTGCGGCCGCGCATGCAGCCGTCGAACAAGGCGTCGATCTCGGCATGCGCTTGGGCGGGTGCCTTCCAGTGGTTGTTTGGGCCAGCATCGATCTGATCGCTCGTGCAGACGAAGGTCAGATGTTCGACGCGGGCGACGTCGGACGCGTGCGAACGATGCAGATAGCAGTCCGGATGGGTTTCGGGATTCAGCGCGATCAGATCGCCGCTCGCCAGCATCAGCTCGACCAGTGCGGCGTTTTCGGCGTCGGAGCCGTCGCACCAGTGAATGCGGTCGGGCTTGGTCAGAGCAGCGGTGCTGCCGACCCAGTGATTCAGGGCCTCGAGTGTCGACGTCATGCATGCTCCGTGCCCAATCGGGCCAGAAAAACTAGGGGATGTGCGCAGGCTAACGGCCCATCCAAGACAGAGCAAGGCAATGAGAGTCATTCCCTCTTGTAAATGCGATTCATTCGCAATAAAGTGCGCTCAACTTGATTGCCACGAAGGAATTTCAATGACTTGCCTGAGACCAGCCCTACTCTGCAGCGCCATCGTTTTCGCCCTGCCCCAGTTCGCGTTGGCTAACTCCGCCGACGGCAAACCGACGCGACTCGATCGCACCGATGTCATTGCGGCGGCGCAGCCGGATCCGCGTTTTCCGCAGGTCAGCAAGGACATCGCCGATGGCCAGATTCTCGCCGGCAAGAAGACCACCGACATCAAACTCGATGAACAGCCCGCCATCGCGAACAACGAACTGCGTCAGACCTTTGCCAAATTGCCGGGCCTGCTGCTGTCCGAGCAACAGGTGCCGAGTCACTTCAATGTCAACTATCGCGGCCTCGGCGATCCGCATGAATCCGAATTCGTGATGTTCTTCGAAAACGGCGTGCCACTCGCCAGCGGCTGGTTCGGTTATCCAACGATGTACTACCTGCCGGCGGTTGAACGCCTGGACCGCGTGCAGTTCATCCGCGGCGGATCGTCCCTGTTGTACGGACCGCAGCCGGGCCCAGTGGTCAACATGATCACGCGCACGCCGCAGCCGGATGCCGAATTCGGCGCACGCTCGCGCCACGTCGGCGGTGCCAACGGACTCTATGCGACCTACAACGAGATCAGCGGCAGCATTGGCGATATTGGCTACAGCATCGAACTTGATCATCGCGAATACGATGGCGAACGCGGCAATGCCGACGCCAATGTCGATGGCGCTTCGGTGTCGCTGTTCTGGCGCGAGAGCGATGTCGCGAACTGGCGTCTTGATCTCAACCACTACGCGACCGAGAGCGGCGAAGCCGGTCGTCTGCCGGACCTGTTCCTGAACACACAGCCCGATCTCGTCACCACGCCGTTCAATCGTATCGAGATCGAACGCGATGCCGCCGTGCTCAGCACCGAGCGCGAACTGACCGATGGCTTCACGCTCAATGCCAAGCTCTGGCATGCCCAGCTCGACCGCGACAGCCGACGCACCGCGCAACTGCTGCCCGGACAACTGCAACCGAACCTGCGCGCCAATTTCGATCATCAGGATTTCAGCAGTACGGGCATCGATGCACGCATCGTTCATGACTTCGGCGCGAACCACACGCTCACCTTCGGCGTCACCGCCTACGACGAAAACAGCCCGCGCTGGCAGCGCAGCAATGACGTGCTCGATGCAGAAGTCGGCAATGTGTTGCGCTATGCGCAGGAACGCGGCACCAAGTACGCCGCAGTGTTCGCCGAATCCATTTTCCGCTTCGACGCGTTCAGCCTGATCCCGGCCTTGCGCCTCGAATCGCTGCGTCTCGATATCGACGAAACCCTGGCTTCCGCGAGCGTGTCGCGCGCTGCAATCGACGACAGCTTCAGCCACACCGTGCCGCTCGCTGGCCTCGGCGCGAATTACGACTTTGTCGACCAGCGCCTGCAGGCATACGGCAATGTGTCGCAGGGCTATCGTCCGATGCGCTACGACGACGTCGGCAACCCGACTTCGAACCTGTCGCTCGGCAATGACCCGGATCCGTCGAAGACGCTGAGCGCCGAACTCGGCCTGCGCGGTTCGCCGGTCGACGGCCTGTTCTTCGACGTCAGCGTGTTCCGCATCGACTTCAGCGACAAGATCGAACAGATCCAGGTCACCACCACCGAGGTCGAGCGCGTCAACAGTGGTGATGCGCGCCATCAAGGTATCGAGTTGTCAGGCGAATACGACTTCTTCGCCGGCAGCGCCGACCAGCATCTGACGGCTTTCGCGTCGGTGTCTTTCCTCGATGCCGAGATCACCGAATCGGTCACTACCAGTCTGATCGGCAACACCCCGGCCTATGCACCGGATCACGTCGCCAAGCTTGGGTTGATCTGGCGCGGTCTGGACGACAAGCTCAAGCTCGGCCTCACCGGCACCATGGTCGACGAGCATTTTTGGCGCGATGCCAACACCGGTGCCGGCAATGTCGTCACCTTTGTCGCCGCCGAAGTACCGTCGTACCAGGTGCTGGACCTGACTGGCGAGTGGAAGCTGCATGATCGCCTCAGCCTGCTCGGCGGCGTGAACAACGTCACCGACGAGACCTACGCCTCGCGTGTGCGCAACGACGGCAGCGAACCCGCGGCCGAACGTCACGCTTATTTCGGCATCGAAGTCTCGCTTTAATCGCGCACCGCTCCGGCGCGGGTGAACATCAACGCGCCGGAATGAACGTGTCGACCACGTGCGACACGTAGCCGTCGAATTCTTCCTGGTCCATGCGCGTCAGCTTCAACTGCATCATCAACTGCAGAAAGCCGACGTAGGCGGCATACACCAGACGCGCGCGGTTCATGGCATCGCGCCGTGAGAAATTCATCGCGCGATAGGCCTGCATCAGGAAATGGATACGTCCTTGCGAAACGCGTGCCATCACCGGCTGTACCACCGGATGATCGAGCGCCTTGAGCAATTCGCTGTAAAGCACGTGCGTGCGCATCTCACGGCTTGTGCGAACGAACAACTCACGCAGACGGTCGCGGGCATCGGCGATGTCGGCGAGTGGTTCGAACATGTTCAACTCGTCCTGTTTTTCCCAACGCTCGAGTGCGGCTTTGAGCAGTGCATCGCGCGACGGGAAATGCCAGTAGAAGCTGCCCTTGGTGACACCGAGTCGACGCGCCAGCGGTTCGACCGCAACAGCAGCGACGCCCTGCTCGGCCAACAGATCCAGCGCGCCGGCTTCCCAGTCGGCGCTGTTCAGGCGGGCGCGATCGTTGCGGACATCGACTGTGTGGGTTGCGGGCATGAGCGACCGGCCGAGCGAGGATTGGTGTCGCTAGCCTAGCACCATACGGTGGCGTATTGACAAGCGCCGCAATGCCCATCCATACTGCGCCGTATGGTCAATGTTCCTGCCGCCGCTGCTGTTGCCACGACCTTGGTCACACGAGGTGTTGTGCGCTTTCCGACCCGCGACGGCCTGACCCTGGCCGTCGAACAATTCGGGCGCGCCAGTTCGACACCGGTGGTCTTCGCGCACGGCTTCGGACAGTCGCGCCTTGCATGGACAAATGCCGCCGGGCAACTCGCAGAACTTGGTTACCACTGCCATGCGTTGGATGGCCGCGGCCATGGCGAAAGCGACTGGGACAACGGCCGCGGTTACGAACTCGACCCTTTTGTCGACGACGCGATCGATCTGGCGCGGTCGATGCCGCGCAAACCGGTCTGGGTCGGCGCATCGATGGGCGGCCTGATCGGCATGCTCGCGGAAGCGGCGAACCCGGGAGGCTTGTTCGAAGCGCTGATCCTCGTCGATGTCACGCCGCGCTGGGAAACCGCTGGCGTCAACCGCATCCTCGAATTCATGCGCGCGCATCCTGACGGTTTCGCCTCGGTCGACGATGCGAGTGCTGCCGTTGCCAGTTATCTGCCGCATCGCGCGCAACGCAATGATCCGCAACGCCTTGAGAAAATGCTGGTGCGCATGGACAACGGCCGCCTGCGCTGGCACTGGGACCCGCGCCTGCTCGATTCGCTCGCCGACAACGGCGCGCGCTACATGGCCCGACTCGGCGACGCCGCGGCCAAGCTTCGTCTGCCTGTGCTGCTCATCTCGGGCGGGCGCAGCGATGTCGTTTCCGACCACACCATCGCCGAGTTCCAGCGCCTGGTGCCGCATGCCTCGCACGAGCGCATCGAACACGCCACGCACATGGTCGTCGGTGACGCCAACGATTTGTTCGTCCACACCATTTCAAACTACCTGCAGCAGATCGCTGCGCGTCCTTCTTGAATTTCAGGAGTCTCCGATGATCAGTACCCTGCCCTTTCTCGCCTTGTTGCTCGGCACGATCATCGTGGCGCACAGACGCCTCGGACTGATCGTCTGGACCCTGCTCTGCGCGGCCCTGCTCGGCGTCGTCCATGCTTACTCCGGCGCACATCCGATTGCACTCGGTATCGCCTGGGTGCTGTTCGCCCTCGTCGCAATTCCGTTCAACATCACACCGCTGCGCAAGATGATCTTTTCCGGGCCGTTCCTGAAGTTGTACCAGACCATCACGCCGCAACTGTCGGAAACCGAAAAAGTCGCGCTCGAGGCCGGCACCGTCGGCTGGGAAGGCGAGCTGTTTTCGGGCCGCCCGGACTGGCGCAAGCTGGCGGCGCAACCGAAGCCGCAACTGAGCGACGAGGAACAGGCCTTTCTCGATGGCCCCTGCGATGAACTGTGCAAACTGCACGACGAATGGGAAGCGACACACGTGCGCGCCGACCTCAGCCCGCAGGTGTGGGACTACCTGAAGAAACAGAAATTCTTCGGCATGATCATTCCGAAGAGTTACGGTGGCCTCGGTTTCTCGGCGCTGGCGCACAGCGCCGTGGTCGGCAAGTGCGCGAGCGTGTCGGGCACCTTGTCGTCCACCGTATGCGTGCCGAACTCGCTCGGCCCGGCCGAATTGCTGCTGCATTACGGCACCGACGAGCAGAAGAACTTCTACCTGCCGCGACTGGCCCGTGGCGAAGACATCCCCTGCTTCGCGCTGACCAATCCGCATGCCGGTTCCGATGCCACGTCGATTCCCGACTTCGGCATCGTCTGCAAGGGCATGCACAATGGCGAGGAAGTGCTCGGCATCAAGCTCACCTTCGACAAGCGATACATCACCCTGGCCCCGGTCGCGACCGTGGTCGGGCTCGCCTTCCGCCTGCATGATCCGGATGCGCTATTGAGCCCCGAGCGCGATCGCGGCATCACCCTGGCACTGATCCCACGCAACACACCCGGGCTTGAAATCGGCCGTCGCCACATGCCGCTGAATGTGCCGTTCCAGAACGGCCCGGTGCGCGGCAATGGCGTGTTCGTCCCGATGTCGTTCCTGATCGGCGGCGAGCCAATGATCGGCCAGGGCTGGCGCATGCTGGTCGAATGCCTCTCGGTCGGCCGCGCCATTTCGTTGCCGTCAACCGCTGCAGGTGGTTGCAAAATGGGTGTCGCAGCCACCGGTGCGTATGCGCGCATCCGCAAGCAGTTCCAGATGCCGATCGGCCGCTTTGAAGGCGTAGAGGAGGCGCTCGCACGCATCGGCGGACTGACCTATGCGATCACTGCGCTCTCGCGCATGACCGCAGCCGCCGTCGACATGGGCGAGAAGCCCGCCGTGCCCTCGGCGATCGCGAAGTACCACGCCACCGAAGCCGGTGCGTCAATCGTCAAGGACGTGATGGACATCCACGGCGGCAAGGGCATCATCCTCGGCCCGCGCAATTATGTCGGTCGCGCCTGGCAGGCGGCACCGATCTCGATCACCGTCGAAGGCGCAAATATTTTGACGCGCAGCATGATCATCTTCGGTCAGGGCGCGATCCGCTGCCATCCGTACGTGCTGAAGGAAATGCAGGCTGCGCAGTTGCCGGATCGCAAGCAGCGTCTGGCCGAATTCGACAAGACACTGATGGGGCACATCGGTTTCGCGATCAGCAATGGTGTGCGTTCGCTGCTGCTCGGGCTCACCCATTCGCGTCTCGCGACGGCGCCGATCGGCGATGCCAGCACCGCGAAGTTCTACAAGAAGATCACCCGCTATTCCGCGAATCTGGCCTTGGTCGCCGATACGGCGATGGCGACGCTCGGCGGCAAGTTGAAGGTGAAGGAGAAGCTGTCGGGGCGGCTCGGTGACGTGCTCAGCCAGCTCTACATCATGAGCTCGATGCTGAAGCGTTATGAAGACCAGGGCCGACCGGTCGCGGACCATCCGCTGCTGGCCTGGGCCATGCACGATGCCGTGTACAAGATGCAGAACGCGCTCGATGGCGTGCTGCGCAACTTCCCGATCCGCCCGGTGGCGTGGCTGCTGCGCGCGCTGGTGTTTCCGATCGGCCTGCGCGAACGCGCACCATCCGATCGCCTCGGCCATCGCGTCTGCACCTTGCTGCTGGCGCCGAGCGAAAGCCGCAATCGTCTCGTCGAAGGCGTGTACCTGACGCCGAACGCGAACAATCAGGTCGGTCGCATGCATCATGCACTGGAGAAAGTCATCGCGGCAGAACCCATCGAACGCAAGTTCATGAAGGCGATGAAGGCCGGCCAGATCACCGCGTATGAAGCCGCCGCACAACTTGAAGAAGCAGTGCGTCTGAACGTGATCACCAGTGCCGAGCGCGACCTGCTCAATGAAGTGCGCACGCTCACCAACGAGTTCATCGCCGTCGATGATTTCGACTCGTCCGAACTCGAATCGGCGGCCCAGGTGAAAACCACGACTCTGCGCGCGGTCGCGTAATGAGCTCGGTCCTGAAGCAATGGCAGCGACTGAAGGACAAACCCTTCGGTCGCTGGCTGTTCACGCGGATTGTTTGTTGGCAGGCACCCTATTTCGGTTCGATCCATCCGCGCATCGAGTCGATCGAAGCCGGTCGCATGGTGGTGCGTATCAAACAGCGGCGCAGTGTCCAGAACCATATCCAGACGATTCATGCGATCGCACTGTGCAATGGTGCCGAACTCGCCGCCGGCGTCGGCATCGAAGCGACGATCCGACCAGAATGGCGCTGGATTCCGAAAACGATGACCGTGCGCTATCTGGCCAAAGCCACGCGTGAGGCGCGCCTCGAATCCACGATCAAACTCCCCGACGACATCGGCGCCGGCTACGACTGTGTGATTCCCGTCGTTGCCACCGATCCCGACGGTGTGAAAGTGTTCGAAGCCGATATCACCATGTGGGTGACGGCGCGCAAGCGTTGATCGGACGCTCACGAAGGTCGCCACTCACTGCAGTAATCCATCGCTTCATCCGGACAGAAAGATATACTTCGGCCAGACCCTCCCGGACCATACCGATGACTGCGATCAGTTTCGAATTTTTCCCGCCCAAAACCGACGAACAACGCGAGCAGCTGACGCGCAGCGCCCAGAAACTGAAAGCGCGCTCACCTGAATATGTGTCGGTGACTTTCGGTGCCGGTGGCTCGACGCTGTCGTACACGCCGGAGACGGTGCAAAGGCTGCGTCAGGAGCTCGAACTGGATGTCGCGCCGCATCTGTCCTGCGTCGGTGGCACGCGTGCCGAGATCGCGCATCTGCTGCAGTTGTATCGGGCGCTGGGCTGCAAGCGCATCGTTGCATTGCGCGGTGACATGCCCTCGGGCATGGCGACGTTCGGCGACCTGCGCTATGCCAATGAACTCGTCGAATTCATCCGTGTGGAAACCGGCGACTGGTTCCATATCGAAGTCGCTTGTTATCCGGAAACGCATCCGCAGGCCGATGACGCCTTCAACGATCTCGCGAACCTGAAGCGCAAATTCGATGCCGGTGCCAATGGCGCGATCACCCAGTATTTCTACAACGCCGACGCGTATTTCCGCTTCGTCGACGACGCGCGCCGCATCGGCATCGCCGCGCCGATCGTGCCGGGCATCATGCCGATCGGTAATTTCTCACAGCTCAAACGCTTCTCCGACATGTGCGGCGCCGAGATCCCGCGCTGGATCAGCAAGCGCATGCAGGCCTATGGCGATGATGCCGAGTCGATCCGCGAATTCGGCGTCGAGATCGTCGCGAAACTCTGTCGCCAATTGCTCGCTGGCGGCGCTCCGGGCCTGCATTTCTACACCTTGAATCGCGCCAAGACGACGCTCGCTGTACTCGACGCGATCCACTGAGCGGACGCTCACGATGCCGATGTCCGATGCGGTACGGGCGCAGTGGCAGATCCATTTCTGCGTGTTGCTGTGGGGATTTACTGCGATTCTCGGCAAGCTGATCAGCCTGCCGGCGTTGCCGCTGGTGTTCTTGCGCATGCTCATCGTGGTCGCGATCCTCGCGCTGTTGCCGCGCGTCTGGCGTGGTCTGCGCGCACTGACACGCAAGCAGTTTCTGGTCTATGCCGGCATCGGCGTGTTGGTCGCGCTGCATTGGCTGACGTTCTACGGCGCGATCAAACTCGCGAATGCATCGGTCGCCACGACCTGCGTCGCGCTCTCGGCGGTATTCACTGCGTTGATCGAGCCGCTGATCGCGCGCCGGCGTTTTCTGTGGCGCGATGTCCTGCTCGGCATCGGCGTCGTGCCCGGGGTGATGCTGGTCGTCGGCGGTGTGCCGGACGCGATGCATCTCGGCATCGTCGTCGGCATCCTCTCGGCGCTGTTCGTCGCGGTGTTCGCATCGTTGAACAAGCGCATGATCGACGCCGCCGATCCGTTCACGATTACCGCATTGGAGCTAGGTGCTGGTGCAGTATCGCTGGCGCTGCTCGCGCCGCTGATCGCGATCGTCATGCCGGCCTTTGACGGCGAGTTGCTGGCGCTGCCGAGCCCGCGCGACATCGTCTATCTGCTGCTGCTCGCGATCGCCTGCACGCTGCTGCCATTCGTGCTGTCGCTGTTCGCGCTGCGCCACATGAGCGCCTTCAACGCCCAGCTCGCAATCAATCTGGAACCGGTCTACACCATCATCCTCGCGATCGTGCTGCTCGGCGAACAACGCGAACTGACCCCGATGTTCTACCTCGGCGTCGGCGTAATCGTCGTCACGGTGCTGACGCCGGCGGTGCTGGCGGCGCGCAAAGTCAGGCCGACCATCGCCCCAGCGTAACCCGGTCACGATCATTCTCGTGTTGGACGCACACTCACCTGTATCGGGATGAGATCGCCGCCAACGTCGCAGTGAGGACCACATGGACAAGCACGACAACTGCGATCTCGATCGCCCGTGATGAAGCAAAATAGCACTCACCCCGAATGGCGAGCGCGACGTACCACAGCAGGCACGGAACCACGACGACTTGCGATTTGGCCTTGCGCGAGGCCACTCCTTGAACAACCCAGATCACGTTCAAGACGGCAAAGCAACCGCAACCATGACAAATACATGTGCCAGTATCGTCATGACGTAGCCCGCCACCGCCCCAGCGTCACCCGATCGCGGTCTTCCATGTCGCGTTCGGTGCTGATGCCTGTGTAGCCGTCGCCTTCGAAAATCCTGCGCACCGCTAAGCCCTGATCCATGCCGTGTTCGACCAGCAGCCAGCCGCCATCGACGAGCCGCGTGCGGGCACCGGCGCTGATCGCGCGGATAGCCGAGAGCCCGTCACCCTCCGGGGTCAACGCGACGCGCGGTTCGAAGCGCAGATCGCCTTGCAGCAGGTGCGGGTCATTGCCCGAGACATACGGTGGGTTCGATGCGATCAGATCAAACTTGAGCGCGGGATCAAGCGCGGTGAACCAGTCACTCAGCGTGAAGCGCAGATTGCGAAAGCCGAGCCTCGCGGCGTTTTCCTCGGCGAGTGCGAGTGCCGCGCTGCTCGCATCGAGCGCATGCACGATCGCGCGTGGCCGTTCGCGTGCGAGTGCGAGTGCAATCGCGCCACTGCCGGTGCCGAGATCGAGGACGGTCAGCGCCTGATCTTCCGGCAGGCGCGCCAACGCGAACTCAACCAGACATTCGGTTTCCGGACGCGGCACCAGCACCGCCGGGGTGATCTTCAAGGGCATGAACCAGAACTCGCGGACGCCGGTGATGTAGGCGATCGGTTCGCCACGTTCGCGGCGCGCGAGCAAGGCATCGGCCAGTGGCAACTTGTCGTCGGCAATGGTGTCGCGCAGGCGCGCATACAGGCCGGCGCGCGCAAGCCCAAGCACATGCCCGAGCAGCAACTCGACATCGAGTCGAGCGCTGTCGGTATTCAGGCGCGCTGCCGCCGCGCGCAGCCATTGATCAATGGTCATGCGCGGCAGCCGCCATCATTCGGATCGCGTCGGCGCATCTGCGGCCGAGACCTCGGCTGCAGCAACGGATGTCACCGGCAATTCCGGCGGTTCGGTCGACTTCGGTTTGCGCCACACCGCCCAGGCACCACCCGCCATCCAGCTCACGAACACGAAGCGTCCGATGCGCATCAGGAACCAGGCCATCCAGAATGCCCAGGCCAGCATCAGCGCGCGATACACCCACATCGGCAACACCCAGGCGCTCGCAGCCGGTACATCACCGGCAGTTTGATCAGCGAACCAGCGCAGACTCGTGGCACTCGACCCATGGCCCATCACGTGCAGGTTCGGATAGCCGAGCAAGCCGCCATTCAAGGCCGCGAGCAAGACGCCGACGGCCCACATCGCAGCGGCGACCAAGGCCAATTGCACCAGATTGAATCGCCAGTTGCGGCCCTCAGCTTCCCAGCGCGCACGCCACACAAACGCCGCGAGCACGCCGACGAAGATCACCAGCGACCACCACGACACCGTCGAAAAGCCGATGCCGAGCAGGAAGGCCTCATGCATCCGGATCGGCAACAAACCGGTGCGGGCGATCGCGAACGCGATCAACAGCATCACCAGCAATTCGCCCCAGTACAGCACCGCCGGCCCGATGCGCGGACCGCTCGTCAACAGCAACCAACGATCGGCCGGCAGATTCATGGTGAGTTCGATGTTCGAAGCATGCGTGCCGAGTTTGAACGCCGGCAACTGCGGATGCAGACCCGGTTCCTCATTGATGCGCAGACCGATCTCGACTGGATTCACACCCGGCCGCAGCGGCAACCGCAACACACCCTTCTCGGGCCGCAGATTGACCGTCTCGCCACGCACGACGACACGCAGTACTTCGGCATTCTGCGGCAGCGTGATCGCATGCGGACCACCCTGCGTCGCACGTAGACTGAGGCTCAGGCTGTGATCGCTGGAGCGTTTGCCGAACGAACTGGTCAGGGCGACTTGGTCGATCGCGACAACGCGTCCGGCCACCGCTTCCGGTCGCGACACGACGAGTTGCAGGGTTTCGCCGGGCAAGGGGTGGAATTCGCTCATGGTCGCGTCATCGACCGGATGCACGCCCGGGACACCGCTTGCGCGCACGTTCCAGGTCGGGCTCGCGACCAGACGCCAGATCTCTGCGCGCTGTTCGAGTCCGGGCGCGGTCAGCTTCAATGCGGATTCCGGGTTCAGGCGCGAGGTCCAGCTCAGCGCGCCATCACCTTCGCCAAAGCGCAACTGCACGGCACCGTTGACGACCTCAAAGCCATCGCTGGTCACGCGTTCGCCGGGAATCAAGGGCACGGCGATCGAGAATGCGTCGGATTCGGGCGCGATGCGCAGCACCGTCGTGACCACATCCCAGTCGAGGTCGAACTGCAATTCGCGCGTCACCACGACATAGGGATCGAATCGTTGCGCGACATTGCTGGCGCCTTCCGCTTCGCCGCCATCGACGGCACCGGCGGCGAGCAGACGCGTCAGTTCGAGCGTCGCATTCGGCAGGCGTCCGGCTTCGATGCCAGCCGCTTCCCAGCCGTCGCCGCTGAAACGCACACTCGCTGGCGACATCGGAAATACGAGCGAGATCTGGTCGGCCTTGGCCGCCGTGAAGTTCAGCGTCAGTCGATGCACACCGCGCGCGACATCGATCCAGACGGTGCCGTCGTCATCGCGATACAGCGCGGTCACCGCTTCGCCATCGAGTTGCATCGACTCGATCGCGAGCAAACCGGCATTGCCCGGCAGCGGCAGGCCGACGCGATCGGCAGCATGCAAGGTCAACGCGACACTGATGCGCTGGCCGCTTGCGCTCACTTCAGCGCGCGCGATGGCGCCACATTCCGGCGTGCATTCCGGCGCTTTCAGCAGACGCTCGCGCAACTCTTTCAACATCTCGACATCGGGCAACGGTTGCGCAGAAACGTTGCCGATCAGGCTGATCGACAGCAGCAGGACGGCCGCCGCACTACGCGTCGGCAACCGTGGCCTCCAACCGAACCCGGCCTGGCATAGACGGATCGCGACCAGCGCAAACAAGCCGGCGATGACGAAGCGCGCGAGTCGCGTCAGCCACGGTGGCGACATCCACAGGCGCACTTCCTGCGTCGCCAACACCGGCCCGGCGATCTCGATGCCATAACTGCGCCAGTTCCACGACGGCTCGCCACCACCGGCCTGGATCATGGTGTTGCTCGCATAGCGGCGGAGTTTGCGGGCGGGCATATTCTGTTGATTGTAGTCGGCCTTCGAGCGTGCCCGGTTCGAGTCAGCGTCCATCGACGACCCCGAGACCTCGACAGACTCCAACATCTGTTCAGCGGCGGGCGGCGGCGGCGGGGGCGGTGCCATCGGCATCTGCGACGGTTCGTCGAATACCGCGGGATCGTTGACCCGCACCTCCTGCACATTGGCACCGGCCTGATAGGCATTGCCTTCGTAGTAGCCGGAGTACGGCACACGCCCGAATTCGGCTTCGAGCTGCGGATGCAGACCGAGACGCAGCTGCGTCGCGACGAAGGGCACGGCGACCAGGATCGGCACGAGCAAAGTGACTTGCGCGATGCGCTTCGCCCACCACGGCAACTTCTCGCGCCAGCGCGGTGCGAGCAGCATGGCGCTGACCGTGGCCAGCATCAGCGACCACTGCGGCGCATCCGGCTCATGCCAGGCGAGCAGCAGGAAGGCCGCGGGAATCAACGCAACGAGTTTGCCGAACCCGACCACGAACAGGAACACGATCAGCGCCGCGACGAACACGTCCATCAGGTTCCAGCGATCGAGCCACGCTGCCGGCGCGCGATCGGCACCAGTCGCGGCGATCAATTCATAACCCGGGGGCACATTCAGCGTCGTCTGCACCGACTCGAACGGATGCTGCCAACCGGTTGCCGGCAGCGTGCTGGTGTTCGGTTCGAGGCGCGCGGTTGCGCTGAGATTGAGATTGCGCGAACGCAATTCGACCCCGCTGAACCCGGGATGCGCGCCCTCGGTGATCAGCACCGGTTCGCCATTTTCACTGGCACGCATGGCCTTGTACGGCGGCGCCATGTCCAGACGCCAATCACGCAGCATGCGCCCGTTGATCTGGTCGCGCGCGGTGTAGCCGCCACCGTCATGATCGAGCCACAGGGTGCGATTGAGATTCAAACGATTCTGGTCCTGATCGGACAGCCCGCGCGATCGTTCCTCGATTTGCAGGCCGGCACCCGGTTCCAGGGCAAAGGCCGGCAGGTCGCGCCAATCCGCGGGGACTTCGGCGAGCGCGGGGTCGATCTGTTCAGCACCGGTCGCTTCGGACACCCGCAATTGCGCATCAGCGCGATAGCTCCAGATTTCCGCTTCGGCCCAGGGCGCTTCCAACTTGCGCGTGCTGACTTTGCCCAAGGGCGCAACCGCACGCGCGACCAGGGTCAACCAGTGTTCGCCAGAACGCACTTGCAAATTCAGGCTGCCATCGGGTTCCAGGCGCGCATTCAAATCACCGTTCAGCGACACCGCAACGAAGCCTTCCGGCAACACCTGCGCCAGTTTTTCCTCGCGTCCCTTGCCGGACACGGTGACCTTGAATCGCGTTTCCAGACGCGCCGGAATGCGGTCTTCGAGCAGACGGAACACTTCGGTGCTGATGCTGTCGCGCTCGGCGACGGTTGCTTCGACACGACCGAGCCAGAGCGCATCATCGTCGCGCTGCACCAGCGTCTGCGTGCGTCCGGCGATGGTCAGGGCGACGCGCGCGATGCTCGCCGGCAGCGCGATCGACTCCGGTCGTTCGTCCCAGTCGAAGCGGCCCTCGATGCGATAGCGTCCTTCCGGCAGCCAGACTGCCGGGACGCCGTCATGCGCCGTCACGGCGAGTGCGCCCCCATCGACGCTGACATCGAGCGGCCAGTGATCTTCGTCACCGGGCAAGGCAATCGCCGAGCGCGCGTAAACAGTGACCGGTAACGAAAACGTTGCCCCATCGGCGGTCACGTCGATGCGCAGTTCACCAGGCCAGATGCAGGTACGCGCGCTGTCTTCTTCGACACCGGCAAGGCGCGGACAGCGCAGCGACTCGCTGCCATTCAACGCCCAAGGCACCCAGTCGCGCAGGACTTCCGGTATTGCCGGCGCAGGTGCCGCGAACGCGCCGCCGAGCAACATCGACCAGACCAGCGCACAGCGGCTTATCAGGTTACGCATCGTCGATCTCCAAAGTGTCAGTGCGGGTACAACGCGAACGCGACGGATTCGGGGTTGGCGCTGCACCTCAGTGCCGCATCACCATCACCGACTCGGTCGCGCCCGCGACCACGAAGCCAGTCAACAGAAAAATATACGCCCAACGCAGATACGGATACTTGTAGTGCGCGAGGTAGTAGCCAAGGCTGTACAAATCATTCGCCATCAACTGGTATGCAGAACCGTCGGCTTTCATCCGCTGCGCCACCTCATCGAGGAATCGCTGGCGCGGAATCTGCGCGAAATGGCCGAAGAACAGGATGTTGAAGTCGGCCGGCAACTGCTCGCCACGCGCCTTCATCGCCTTGAACTTGGGCAGCACGGCGAGGATCGCGAGGATCAGCGCCAACATCGTGAACACCGCCAACACCAACGCGCTCGGGCCGTGCAGGGCATCGCGCGAGCGACCAAGCACCATCGTCAACACGATCGAGGACACGGTGATGATGATGTTCGCCTTGGTGTCGGCCATCATGCTCATCTGCACATGGTGCTGCTGCGCCGTACGCAGCACGTTGTCGCCGGTATTGCGTTCGGGAATTTCGGAGAACTGCTCGGTCGTCGGATCAGGCATATCTGTACACCGGTTTCATGGCCGGTTTTGTAGCATAGGCGTCCCTTTTGCGCGCTACCCCGGAATTCGCATGCTGCGTTTGTTGTCGATTGCCCCGCTGTGCCTGCTCGCGGGTTGCCATCACGCCTATTTCGGCGCGATCAATGTCGGTGCCGACGCGCCGCTCGTTGAATCGCGCTCGGTCGAATTCGATGCCGAACACGATCTGGCCATCGACATCTATCGCGCAACGGATGCCCCGGCAAATGCACCGCTGATCCTGTTCTTCTACGGCGGCACCTGGCGCTACGGCCAGAAAGAGTGGTACCGCTTCGTTGGCGAATCGCTGGCAGATGCCGGCTTCGTGGTGATGATTCCCGACTACCGCACTGCTCCCGACATCGCGTTCCCGGCGTTCGTCGAAGACGCTGCGCGCGCTGCCGCTTTCGCGCAACGCAACGCCACGCGCTACGGCGCCGATGCCCACAAGATGTTC
The DNA here is from genome assembly GCA_043753835.1 of Lysobacterales bacterium. Classification (GTDB taxonomy): domain Bacteria; phylum Pseudomonadota; class Gammaproteobacteria; order Xanthomonadales; family Ahniellaceae; genus JADKHK01. Next base: position 81,928 of record JAYUVY010000068.1, read on the forward strand.
CTGATGGGTCACTCGGCCGGTGGTCACATTGCTGGTTTGCTCGCCACCGACCAACACTGGCTGGCCGAAGTGGGCATGAAGCCACGCGACTTTCTCGGCTTCATCGGCGTCGCCGGCCCTTACGATTTCCTGCCGATCTGGAACCCGCGCATGTTGCAGGTGTTCCCTGACAAGTCGCATCACGCCGACACCCAGCCGATCAATTTCGTCGACGGCGACGAACCGCCGATGCTGCTGCTGCGCGGCGCGATCGATCCAGTCATCTTCGCGCGCCACAACGACAATATGGTGGCGAAACTTGCGGCGTTCGACATCGCGGCGGAGGTCCATACCTATCCGCGCGTCGGTCACGCCGAGATTCTGACGGCCATCGCCCGTGATCGCACCGACGATGCACCGACACGTGCGGATGTGGTGGCGTTTGTGCGGCGGTTGAGCCAATAGGTAACGTCACCAATCCGTCGGCTTGTAGTCCTTCAGAAACTGCCCCCAGACGTGTTCGCCGGTCTTGATGCCGTGGATGATCGGATCGACGATGCGCGCGGCGCCGTCAACGATATCGAGCGGCGGATGGAAGCGTTCCTCGATCACCTTGCGCGCCGCAATCTCGGCCGGATCTTCGTCCGTCACCCAGCCGGTGTCGACACTGTTCATGTGGATGCCGTCGTTGAAATAGTCGGTCGCCGAAGTGCGCGTCATCATGTTCAGCGCCGCCTTGGCCATGTTCGTATGCGGATGGCGGGTGGTCTTGAAGTTGCGATAGAACTGCCCTTCGACCGCCGAGACATTGACGATGTGCTTGTCGCGCTCGGGCGTGCACAGCATCAGCGGCTTCAGGCGCGCATTGATGATGAAGGGCGCGATCGCATTGACCAGCTGCACTTCCAGCAATTCCACCGACGGCACCTCGGCCATCTGCAGCCGCCATGAATTGCGGCCACGCAGATCGATCTGCTGCAGGTCCTGATCCAGTTTGCCCTCCGGGAACAGATGCGACTGCGCAAGGAATTCTTCCGGCAACAGCTTCACCTGCGACATCGTTGCCGACGACAGCGCTATGGCCTCACGACCGGCAGCAAGCGTTTGCCCGGCAGAGCGGAATTCGCCGTGATGCGCCTCATCCTCGACGCCCAGCAGACGCCGCACATGTTCCGGCATCTGCCCGGCCGCACGGGTTTCCGCAGCCATCATGTGTGCATAGAAGGCCGGCGGTCGGCGTACCGTCTGGCAGGCATTGTTGATGATGAAGTCGAGCCGTTCCTGGGTCGCCAGCATCTGTGTGCAGAAGGCTTCGACGCTCGGGGTATGGCGCAAGTCCAGCCCATGGATTTCGATGCGATGCGCCCAGTCGGCGAAATCCGGTTCTTCGGCGTAGCGCGTCGCCGAATCGCGCGGGAAGCGCGTGGTGACGATCAGATGCACCCCCGCGCGCAGCAGCTTGATGCCGGCCTGATAGCCGATCTTGACGCGGCCGCCGGTCAGCAGTGCAACGCGACCGCGCAGATCGGCCGATTCGGTGCGCTTTCCGAAATTGAACTCGGCGCAGACCGGACACAACTGGTCGTAGAAGTGATGGATCAGCGTGTACTTCTCTTTGCACACATAGCAATGCTGCGGCGTGATCGATTCGCGCTGCTCGATCTCGCCGAGCACGTCGTTCTGCGTGGAAAAATCTTCAGGCGGAAAGTAGTTTGGTGTTGTGAACACCGGTTTGCGGCGCAGCTCGCGAATGCCGGTCGCATGCAGCACTTCGTCGTCGCGCTGAATCTCGACGCGGCCGCGCTGCTTCAGCGCCGCCTTGCGCTGCTGCCGTCGCGCCTTGGCATCAGGCAGGTAGATCCGTCCGATGCACTGGTGCAGACGCATGCGTTCTTCGACCGGCAAGCGCTCCAGCAACTGGTTGTTGCCGGCGATGCGCTCGAGCACCGCAGTTGCGGCACGGACTTCGGCGGCAAAGCTGTCGTCGGGATTCTCGATTTCATCGCTCACAAAACATCACTCTCATCTTCAAATCTTTCGTAGGAGCGCGCTTGCGCGCGA